>NZ_AUKQ01000022.1:0-68534 GCF_000424825.1 Streptomyces sp. CNH287
TGACCGGGTTGATAGGCCGGATATGGAAGCCTCGTGAGGGGTGGAGTTGACCGGTACTAATAGGCCGAGGGCTTGTCCTCAGTTGTTCGCGTCCACTGTGTGGTTTCTGAGACCACAACCAAGCCGGCACACACTGCTATCTGTTTTTTGGGGTGGGTGGTGTGGTGCTGCTGGTGTGTGTTTCACCGTGTTTCGGTGGTCATAGTGTGAGGGAAACGCCCGGTTACATTCCGAACCCGGAAGCTAAGCCTTGTTACGCCGATGGTACTGCATGCGGGAGCGTGTGGGAGAGTAGGTCACCGCCGAACAATCATTGTGGGTCGGGTTCTCTGAATTCATTTCAGAGAACCCGACCCTCTTTTTTTGCGCCGCACCAACGCTTCACGAGGGGCGGACCAACTGCGTGTCGTACGCGGTGATGACCGCCTGGATGCGGTCCCGTGCCCCGATTTTGGCGAGGACTCGGCCGACGTGCGATTTCACCGTGGATTCCGCGAGAACCAGATTTTCGGCGATCTCAGCGTTCGTCCACCCGCGGCCGATCGCGGTGAGCACTTCCAGCTCCCGGGCGGTGAGTGCGGACAGCCGGGGATCGGCCTCCGGCGCAGGGCTCGGGTCTGCCCCGCCGCCCTCGCCGTCGGGGAGATGCTGGGCGTAGGCGTCGAGCAGTCGGCGGGTCAGAGCCGGAGCGACCACCGCGTCGCCGGATGCCACGGCGCGTATGCCGGAGAGCAGTTCCTCGGGCAGGGCGTCCTTGACGAGGAAGCCGCTCGCACCGGCCCGCAGCCCCGCGTAGGCGTAGGCGTCGAGGTCGAAGGTGGTGAGGATCAGGATGCGGGAGCGGCCCCCGGAGTTGGTGATCCGGCGTGTGGCCTCGATGCCGTCCAGCCCCGGCATGCGGACGTCCATGAGCACCAGATCCGGGTGGAGCCGGGCGCACAGGCGGACAGCCTCCGTGCCGTTCGAGGCTTCGCCGACCACCGCCATGTCGTCCTGGCTCTCCAGGAGCATCCGGAAGCCCAGACGTTGCAGGGGTTGGTCGTCCGCGATGAGGACCGTCGTCACTGCCTCACCCGCCGAAGTGCGGCGGAGCGGGGAGCCGGAGCCGGACGCGCCAGCCGCCGCCCGGCTGCGGGCCCGCCTCCAGGGTGCCGTCGTAGAGCGCGGCGCGCTCCCGCATGCCGTTGATTCCCTGCCCTTCCGGTCTCCTGGCGCGGCTCGTCCCGGAGTCACCGGGTGGACTGCCCGAGTCCAGGACGACGGCCTCGACCGCGCCGTCCTCCCCGTACGACACGGTGACCTGCGCGGAGGCTCGGGGAGGGCTGGGGTCGCCGTGGGGATCTCCGTGTCCGCCGTGCTTGAGGATGTTGGTCAGGGCCTCCTGCACGACGCGGTACACCGTCAGTTGGCGCCCGGCCGACAGTTCGGGGAGTGGTCCGCGCACGGTGCAGCTCACCGGCAGCCCCGCCTCGCGGACGCCGTCCAGCAGGCGTTCCAAGTCGGCGAGGGCGGGCTGCGGGACGAGGCTCGGCTCCGCGGGACGGGCGTCCTCGTGCAGCACGCCCAGCAGCCGCCGCAGTTCGCCCAGAGCTTGGCGGCTCGTCGTGCCGATCGCCTCGAGGGCCTGGGCCCCGCGCTCCGGGTTCTTGGTCACCACGTAGCTGCCGCCGTCTGCCAGTCCTGTGATCACGGACAGATTGTGGCCGATGATGTCGTGCATTTCACGTGCGATACGGGTCCGCTCGGCGGCTGCGGCCAGCTGGGCCTGCTGATCGCGTTCGATCTCCAGCTGTTGTGCCCGCTCGACCAGGGACGTGGTGTAGGCGCGCCTGTTGCGGACCGCGATGCCGAGCAGGGCCGCCAACGCGAAGGCCACCAGGGGCGGAACGAAGGTCTGGTCGAAGCTCTCCTGCGGCCACCGCAGACCCATCACGAGCGACTGGCCGATCATCAGGGCGGCGACCCAGCCCAGCTGGGCCGGCGGCTGGCGGAGCGCGATGAGATAGGTGATGCCCAGGCGGGTCAGCCCGATCTCCATGTACACCCCCGTCCAGGCGTCCACGAAGCCGGTGACGGAGACGGCCCACAGCGCCGCGACGGGAGCCGTGCGCCGCCACAGCAGCGGGACGAGGAATCCACCGCTGACCAACCAGGCGATCAGCGCCGGGGCTTCCGGGTCGGCTGCGGTGCTCCGCCAGGGGCCCAGGTCGGCGAGGGCGGCCGGGAGCAGCACGACGGGCAGCAGTACGTCCCAGAGCCGCGGGCGGCGGGCGTGGGACGCGCGTATGCGGGCGAGGGTGAGGCGGATGAGGCGGGCCGCGGTGGAGGTGCCGTACGACCAGTGCAGCAGGGGAGCGGGCGTGGAAGGTGTGCCGGGTCTCCCGGCGGGCTCGATGCCTGGCCCGAGCCTTGGTTGCGCGCTCACCTCTTCATCCCCCTCCTCGGCCGGGGCTCACACGTCGCGCCGCGTGAGCGCCATGGCCGCGGCACCGAGGCCGAGCGCCGCCCACCCGCACAGGGTGAGCAGTGCCGCGCCGGGCGAGAGCGCGTCCTCTCCCGGGGAGATCATGGACAACGCATCCCCTGCCCTGACCGGCAAGAATTGCACGAGGTCGGCCATCACGTCGAAGGGCAGATCTGCCAGCACCTCCGGCAGGACGGTCACGCCGCCGATGTAGGCCACGATGCCGCCCGGCACGCTGCGCAGCACAGAGCCCAGGGCCAGCGCCAGGACGGCGACAAGGGCCGGAGCCGCCGCACTGCCGAGAAGGGCGCGCAGGACGCCCGGGTCGCCGAGCCCCGCCGCCATGGGGGTGTCGGAGAGGAAGGGCTGGGCGAGTGAGAAGGTGAGGAACACCGTCACCAGCAGCAGCGCGAAGGCCACGGTGCCGAGAACGGCGGCCTTCGCCCACAGGACCGGCAGTCTGCGCGGCACCGCGGCCATCGTGGCCCGGACCATGCCCGTGGAGTACTCGCCCGCGGTCACCAGGACGCCGAGGACCGCGAGCACGACCTGGGCGAGCGGCACACCGAGCAGCGTCAGTTGGACGGGGTCGACGTCGCCGCTGTCCTCCGGGGTGTACTGGGCCGCGACGATCAGGCCGAAGGCGAGCGTCAGCGTGCTCGCCACCGCGAGCGAGATCCAGGTCGAGCGGAGGGACCACAGTTTGAACCACTCGGCGCGCAGGACACGGAGTGGGCGCAGCTCGCAGTCGGCGACGGCCGGGGGCGCGTGCGGCGGGGAGGCGGCGGGGGCGGCCGGGGAAGTCATGCGGGGGCTCCTTCCGGCTGTGCGGTTGCGTGCTGCCCGGCTGCCTGCCCTCCGGCCGGGGTGCTGCCGGTCCGGTATTCCACGGAGTCCCGCGTCAGGTCCATGAACGCCTCCTCCAGGGAGGCGGTGTGCGGGGTGAGTTCCGCCAGGGGCAGGCGATGCTCGGCCGCCGTACGCCCGATGTGCGCGGCGTCCGTGCCGCTGACGCGGAGGGTGTCCGGCGGGTCGAGGGCGGTCTCCACGCCGGGCAGTGCGCGCAGCAGCTCGCGCAGCCAGGGTGCCTCCGGCGAGACGACCTTCACCGTGCCCAGTCCGGCGTCCCGTACGAACGCCTCCACCGTGGTGTCCGCGAGCATGCGGCCCCGTCCTACGATGATCAGGTGCTCGGCGGTGAGGGCCATCTCGCTCATCAGGTGGGAGGAGACCAGGACCGTACGCCCCTCGGCGGCGAGCGACTTGAGCAGGTTGCGCACCCACAGCACGCCTTCGGGGTCGAGGCCGTTGACCGGCTCGTCGAGGAGGACCGTCGCGGGATCGGCCAGCAGGGCGGCGGCTATGCCCAGGCGCTGACCCATGCCGAGCGAGAAGCTCCTGACCCGCTTGCCCGCCACCTCGCGCAGGCCCGCCATCTCCAGCACGGCGTCCACCCGTGCCCGGGGTATGCCGTGCGTATGGGCGAGGGCGAGCAGATGGCTGCGGGCGGACCGGCCCGGATGCACGGAACGTGCCTCCAGCAGCGCCCCGACCTCGCGCAGGGGGGCGCGGTGTGCTGCGTACGGCCGGCCGCTGACGTGGATGCTGCCGCGGGTGGGGGAGTCCAGGCCGAGGATCATGCGCATCGTCGTGGACTTGCCCGCGCCGTTCGGCCCGAGGAATCCGGTGACGGTGCCGGGCCGCACGGTGAACGTGAGGCCGCTGACCGCTGCCTTGTCTCCGTAGCGTTTCGTCAGGCCGCGTGCTTCGATCATCTCGCCGGGCTCCCTGCGTCGGGTGGGGTTGGGGTGTGGCTTCCGACGCTAGGGAACGGGGCCGGGCGAGGCGTCGTACCGCGGCACCCAACGGGCCGGGCACCTTGGTACCGCGGTACGAGAGGCAGCGGTACGAGAGGTGCGGGGAAACGCGGGGGCAGCATGAGGGGGAGCGAGCCAGGATGGTGCGATGAGCGAGAGGGCGAACGACACGTATGTGATCAGGGAAGTGCGCGGTGCCGACTGGCGGAGGCTGCGTGAGCTGCGGTTGGCGGCACTCGCCGATCCGGTCTCCGCGGTGGCGTTCTCCGAGTCGTACGAGTCGGCGCTGGCCCAGCCGGAGGAGTTCTGGCGGCGGCGGGCGGCGCAGGCGGAGGAAGGGCTGCCGTGCACGACGTTCGTGGCGGTCGCGGCCGATGACGCCTGGGCCGGGATGCTGACGGGGCGGGTGGTGGACGGCGCGGCGTGGATCGTGGGGGTGTACACCCGGCCGGAGCAGCGGGGTTCGGGCCTGGGCGGTGGATTGTTCGAGGCGGTGGCCCGGTGGGGGTGGGCCCGTCCCGAGGTCGAGCGGCTGTGCCTGCATGTGCACGAGGCGAACGAGCGGGCGCGCGCGTTCTATGTGCGGTGGGGGTTCCGGCCGACGGGTGCCTCCGACGCTCACCCCAAGCCGCCGTACGGCCGGGCGTACGTGTACGAGCTGCCGCGTCCGGGTGCCCGTGAGCGCCGGGGGCGAGCAGTTGGGGCGCCCTCGTCATCGCCGTGAACCACGCCACGCGCGGCCGGGCGGCGGGGGCCGTGCTCGGTGGGCCTTCCGGATGGGGCGTGGCACTGCTTCATGCGGGCATGCCCTTTACCCCCTCCTCGGACCGGACTCCGCGCACCTCGCCGAGATCCCCCGTATGACGGGGGCACCGTATGACGGGCGGCGGCTTGATGGTCAGTGCGTACGGCGGGCCAGCTCCGGCCACCAGGCACGGGCCTGCTCCTCCGAGCGGAGTAGTACCACCGGGTGGAGGCCCGCCGCTTCGCCGTCGGCGAGCAGCGCGGGAAGCTCGGGCAGCGGCGCGACCGTCGCCGGGTGGTCGAGCACGAGGGTCAGTGGTGGGTCGAGCCGGCCGGAGGATGACCGTTCGGCCATGCGGCGGCCGTGCTCGACCACGGCTGAGGTGAGCGCGGTGAGCAGCGGCATCGCGGCGGGGTCACCGCGGCGCGGTGCTTCTATGGCCTCGCCCACCACATAGAGCGTTCCCCCTTCCGGGATGAACGACTCCCATGCGACCCGATCCGCGCGCCCGGGTGTGCAGGCGTTGCGGATGTGCAGCTGGGCCAGCGCTCCCAGGGCGCGCCGGACCATCGCGGTGGCCGCCTCGCGCCGCTCGGGGTGGGCGGTGAGGGTGGCTTCCAGCTCCCCGGCGGCGCCCGAGGTCGCCCCGCCGTGCGTGCGCAGGATGCGTACGGCGTCCTTCGACGATCCGTTCAACGCCCAGCGGTGGACCTGGCGGAACGGCTCTCCGGCCACGGCCGCCGCGTGCAGCCAGCAGCGCAGCAGGGTCTCGGCGGCGTCCTGCACGGCCCGGTCGGCGAGGGCGGGGCTGCGTACGGGCGCGAGCAGCGCGGCTGCGCGCAGCCGGGCGGCGGGCATCTCCTCGCACCCGCGGTGCGGCGCCCAGCGCAGGCGGTTCGGGGTGCTGGTCAGCTGGGCCGGGTCGTAGACGTGCGCGGGTCCGAGCTTGCTGCGGGCGCCGACGGTTTCGGTGTACAGGGCGGGGTCGGCGGTGACGACGAGAGCGGGGCCCGCCGCCTCGTGGACCGCCTCGCAGGCGGTATGGGGGTGCGGGGCGTAGTGGGGACGGCCGTACGTCTCCTGCCCGGTGGCGCCGAAGCCCGCTGCGCCCATGGCCGCTGCGCCGAGGCTGGTCGCACCGAGGCTCGTTGAGCTGAAGCTGCCTGCGCTGCCTCTGCCTGCGCTGCCTCTGTCTGCGCTGTCTCTGCCCGTGCTGCCTCTGCCTGTGCCGACTCCATCCGTGCCGTCGCCAGGTGGCGGCGTGGCGGGGTCGGGAGCGTACGGCGGCCGGGTGGGTGGGGGCGTGCCGTCGCCCTCTTGGTGCGGGAAGCGCGCACCGTCCGGCCTGAGGGGTGGCGCGGGCGCGGACTCGTGCGCGTGGCGGTCGTCGTACGGCGCTCCTTCGTGCGGTGTGCTGTGTCGCGGTTCATACGCGCGGTGCTCGTAGGCTCGGTGCTCGGCGGGTGGCCCGCCGCGGTCGCCGGGGTGGCGGCCGTAACCGCCGTCCGATCGGAACTCCCGCGCCTGCTCGGCAGCTTGGCTGGTGCCACTGGTGCCGCCCGGGCCGTCGTACGGCCCGCTGGGCGGGCTGCCGCGCCGACCGCCGGGCGCCCCCTCGCCCTCGCGCCGCTCCGCGCCTGGCGGCGCCCCGCCCTCCCGCGCCGCACGGCGGACGGCGCGCCAGCGGGTCACCGTCCCCAGGACGAAGACCGCCACCACGATGAGCACCATCAGCTGGCTGATGAAGATTCCCCAGAACAGCCCGTACCCGGGCAACTCCCCGCGCGGCGTCCCTGGCCAGGCGGCTGCCAGGTCGTGCGGCTCGGCCAGGAGCGCGCGGATCGCCTCGGGCGTCCGGGTGAAGCGCACCCCGTCCGGCCAGGCGCCGTGCGAGAAGATTCCCGCCAGCCCCGTCGCCGTCCAGACCAGGACCGCCATACCGAGCACGAACGCGAGCCCGCCGACCAGCAGGCCGTCCGGTACTCCTCGTTCGGCCCGCCCGCGCTCGCCGCCCCGCCCTCCCGTCCGCTGGTAGGCCACGGTCAGGCCACCGTGGAGGCGTTCGGGCCGCCGGATGTCCTGGGCCCGCGCGCCGTACTGCCGTACTCCATCGCCAGCGCGCGGGCCTCCGTCTCCGCCTCCAGCGCCTGCTCCAGGGACGCCGGGGTCAGGGGCGCGGGCGGCGGCACGACGGAGGCTTCGGTCATGGCGCGGTCGGTGAAGACCAGGGGGCGTTCCGCCTCGGTGACCAGGTGTTTGACCACCTGCACATTGCCGTTGACGTCCCAGACCGCGATGCCGGGAGAGAGCGTCGGGATGATCTCCACCGCCCAGCGCGGCAGCCCCAGCACCTTGCCGGTCGCTCTCGCCTCGTCAGCCTTCTGCGCGTATATCGTCCGTGTGGAGGCCATCTTGAGGATGGCGGCGGCCTCACGTGCCGCCGCGCCGTCGACGACGTCGGAGAGGTGGTGCACGACCGCGACGAAGGACAGGCCCAGCCGTCGCCCGAACTTCAGCAGCCGCTGGAAGAGCTGTGCCACGAACGGGCTGTTGATGATGTGCCACGCCTCTTCCACCAGGAAGATCCGCTTCTTGCGGTCAGGGCGAATCCAGGTGTGTTCCAGCCACACGCCGACGATGGCCATCAGGATCGGCATCGCGATGGAGTTCCGGTCGATGTGCGAGAGGTCGAAGATGATCAGGGGGGAGTCCAGGTCGATGCCGACCGTCGTCGGCCCGTCGAACATGCCGCGCAGGTCGCCGTCGACCAGGCGGTCCAGCACCAGCGCGACGTCCAGGCCCCAGGCGCGTACGTCCTCCAGGGCGACGTTCATCGCGGTCGCCGACTCCGGCTCCGGGTGACGCAGTTGCTCGACGATGTCCATCAGAACCGGCTGCCGGTCGCCGGTGGTGGAGTTCACGAAGGCGTGCGCGACTTTGAGCGCGAAGCCGGAGCGTTCGTCCAGGCCGTGCCCCATCGCCACCTCGATGATGGTGCGCAGCAGGGCCAGCTGGCCGGTCGTGGTGATCGCCGGGTCCAGCGGGTTCAGCCGTATGCCCTGGTCGAGGGCGGCGGTCGGGTCGAGCCGGATGGGAGTGATGCCCATCTCCTCGGCGATCAGGTTCCATTCGCCGACGCCGTCCTCGCCCTGGGCGTCCAGCACCACCACCTGCCGGTCGCGGAAGCGCAGCTGACGCAGCACGTAGGTCTTCTCCAGCGCCGACTTGCCGTTGCCCGACTCACCGAGCACCAGCCAGTGCGGGGCGGGGAGTTGCTGGCCGTAGAGCTGGAAGGGGTCGTAGATGTAGCCCTTCCCGCTGTAGACCTCACGCCCGATGATCACGCCGGAGTCGCCGAGGCCGGGAGCGGCGGTCGGCAGGTAGACGGCCTGGGCCTGGCCGGTCGAGGTGCGGACGGGAAGGCGCGTGGTCTCCGTCTTGCCGAACAGGAAGCCGGTGAAGGCGTCGGTGACCATGGTCAGGGGGTCTCGTGCGGCCATGCCACTACCTCCGGATTCTCGGGGACGGGTGCGGGGAACGGGTGGGCCGGAGCGCGGGCGCCGCCCGTCAGCGCCGTATGCCGGTCGCGAACGGCATGGTGTTGACGAACGCCCGGTGGTGCTCGCGGTCGCACCACTCCAGTTTGAGGTACGACTTGCCCGCCGACGCGCGGATCGTCCGCTTGTCGCGCGCCAGCGCTTCGGGCGTACGGGAGGAGACCGTGATGTACCCGACCAGGTTGACCCCCGCCGCGCCGCTGGCCAGGTCCTCGCCGCGCTGGTCGACGCGGCCGTGCGAGGCGACGTCGCGCGGGTCGACCGTGCGGTTCATCTTCGCCGAACGGTTCGCGTCCGCCTCGTCGTTGGTCTTCTCCGTCAGCATCCGCTCGATGGCCAGCTCCGTCGGCTCCAGGTCCATCACCACCGCGACGGTACGGATCACGTCCGGGGTGTGGACCAGCAGCGGTGCCAGGAAGTTGACGCCTACCGGGGTCATCGGCCACTCCTTGATCCACGCCGTCGAGTGGCACCAGGGCGCGCGGGTCACCGACTCGCGGGTCTTCGCCCGCAGGTACGTCGGCTCCATCGCGTCCAGCTCGGCGGGCCAGGCGTTCCGCTTCGTCATGGCCTGGATGTGGTCGATGGGGTGGTCCGGGTCGTACATGGAGTGGATCAGCGACGACATCCGGGCCTGGCCCAGTGGCTGCCGCACCCTGATGTCCGCCTCCGCCAACCGCGCGCAGATGTCCGTCAGCTCACGGGCCATGACGACGGCAAGGCCCTCGTCCTTGGTCATCCTGCGGGCGCTGCCCGCCCCGTCGCGACGGCCGCCGTTCGCGCGGGCGGCGACGCGCGCGGCCTTGGCCAGTGTGGCCCCCTCGGCAGCCAGCTCGCGACCGTAGTGCATGCAGGCCACCAGATACGCGCGGTGCTGCTCGCTGGAGGTCGACACCATCGACTGGAGCTGCTCGTACGACGCCTGGAGCCAGGGCGCCGCGCGGTCGTCGCCGCGCTGGGCGATGTCCTTGGCGTGCGCGTCCGGGTCCGCCGGTAGCGTACGGGCCAGGATCTGGAGCCGGGAGACGAAGCCGTCGCCGTTGGCCACGTGCTTCAGCAGCGTGCCGAAGCGGTCGACCAGTGCCTCCTGGTCCTCGCTGTCGCGGAGCCCGACTCCCGGGCCCTCGATCTCGATGGCGGCGGTCACCGTACGGCGGTCGGCGTGCAGCAGCACCGCGATCTCGTCCGGGCCGAAGGGCGCCGACAGCCAGTTGATCCGCCCCACCCCGGGCGGCGGCCCGACCTCCACCTCCCGGCCGTCCAGCCGCGTACCGGCTTCGGCGGCACCCGAGCGGTACGGGGCGCCGCGCCGCACCATGCGTTTGTAGGAGCGGTCGATCTCGAACCACTTGTAGAGCGTGCGCCCCCGGTAGGGCACGTATACGGCCGCCAGTGCGAGCATCGGGAAGCCGACCAGCGCCGGAATCCGTACCACCAGCACGGGGACCAGCAGGCCGCTCATCATGCCGATGAAGGCACCGGCGATGATCACGGCGATCTCGCCGGTCTCCCGGTTCTTGCCGACGATGGCGTTCGGCCGGGCGCGGCCGATCATGTACGTACGGCGCGGCGCGGCGGTGTGGGAAGGCGTCGTCACCCGCGATCACCTCCGGTGGTGCGGTTGGTGCGGTTGCTGTGTGGTGTGCGGGAACCCGTGTTGTCCCCGACGTTCCTGGGTTTGGGGGGTGCGGAGGGGGTGGGGGCGCTGCCGCCGCCCCCACCGGTGCCGCCGCCTCCACGGGCGCTGTGCGCGGCCATGCCGCCGGACATCCCGCCCGCCGGGCGGGCGGCGCCGGAACCGCCGCCGCCGTCCCCGCCACCGCCTCCTCCGCTGCGGGCGCCGTGCGTGTTGATGCCCTGCCGCAGCATGGTCGCGGGCGAGGCGACGGCCGCCACCGCCGTACGGGAGGCTGCGTCCCGGCTTGCGTTGCGGTGGCTGACGATCTCGTCGCCGAAGCCGGGCACGAAGCGGTAGATCATGGCCGAGGCGAAGATCGCCAGCACGATGATGGCGAGACCGGAGACGATCGCGGAGAAGGCGTTCGGACCGTCGTCCGCCGCCAGCGCGCCGGCCAGCCCGAGCACGATCATGATGACCGGCTTCACCAGGATCACCGCGATCATGATGCCCACCCAGCGCCGTACGTGGCCCCAGAGGTTCTTGTCCACCAGGCCCGCGTACACCGCCGTGCCCAGGAGTGCGCCCACGTAGAGCAGGGCGGCGCGGATGACCAGCTCCAGGTAGAGCACACCGGCGGCGAGGACCGAGACGAGCGAGACGAGGATGAGCATCACCGGGCCGCCCCCGACGTCCTCGCCCTTCTCCAGGGCCTCCGCGAACGTGCCGAAGAAGGCGTCGGTATCGCTGCGGGTGCCTGTCGCCACCGCCTCGGTCACCGAGTCCGTCGCCGAGACGACGGTGTAGAGGACGAGCGGTGTGAACGCGGACGCCAGGACGACCAGCCAGAGGAAGCCGATCGCCTCGGTGAACGCCTCCATGAACGGGACGCCGCGCACCGCCCGCTTGGCCACGGCGAGCAGCCACAGCACGAGCGTGAGGATGGTGGACGCGGCGAAGACGACGGCGTACTGGCGGAGGAAGGAGCTGTTGGTGAAGTCGACGTTGGAGGTCTCGTTGACCAGGTCCGAGAGTTGGTTGACCGTCCAGGCGGCGGCCTCGGCGAAGCCCTTGGCGAGGGAGGAAAGCGGATCGACGAGGTACTCGGGCTCGGGCGCCTTCCCACCACCACCGGAGCCGCCGTCGTCGCCGTTCTCGCAGAGGGCCTTGGCGGGACTGGCGACGTTGTCGCAGTCCTCGTCGTTCGGTGCGGCGGAGGTGCCGGTCGCATAGAGCAGGGAAGCGGCTTGGACACTCGAGAAGATGCCGAGCAAGGTCAGTGTCCGGCGCTTGTCAGCGGGCATAGGTGTACCCCCCGAAGTCTTCGACGGCATCACTCATCTCCTTCGCGGGGGAAGCGCGTTGGTCCCTGCCGACTGGAGTCGGACCGTTCTTCTGCTCAAAGCTGTCCACCCTCCAGTCACCGTTGACCCATGCGAGATCGAAGGTGTTGGTGTACCAGCTTTCCGTGACGGGCTTCTTGGAGCCCTCGCCGGAGAGCCCGAAGAGTGTCGAGTACCAGACGGCGACCTTGGCGCTGTCCTTGTCAAACTCGACGATCTTGCTACCGACCGGATTCGTGCGGGAGACGAACAGCATCCCGTCCGGGGCAGTGCCGTCTTCCTTCAGCCCGATCCGCCCGAGGAACTCCGGGTCGGTGTAGACCTTGTCCAGATCTGGCCGGTGCTTTGCGGCGGCGTCGGGAGTGTAGACGGAGGAGATGATGGCCTCTCGGGCATCATCCGCATACATCTTCTCCCCGCCCAACGCCACCGCGTAGTTCGTCGCTGCGCTCTGGGCGCCCTGTTCGGACTGGGGGAAGCCGGACGGGATGCCCGTCGTGCCGTCCTTGTCCTGGACAGGCTGCTCGCCCGTCGGTGCGGTGGGCTGAGGGTCGCCTCCCTTGGCGTCCTCACCTCGGGAATCGCTGTTGCCGCCGTCCGGGCCGGAGTTGGAGTCGCCGCCCCGGTTGGCAAAGGCGATAGCCGCGATGAGCAGCACCACCACGCTCAGCACCGTGAGCAGGCTCCGCCCCGGCCGCGCCGCCGGGCGCTTGCCGACGCCGTAGACGTCACCGTCCTCGCCCGGCAGTCTGGTACGCGTCCCGTGGCGGGCCGAGCCGCGTCCCGTGGACGGGCCCGCGCCGCCCGGACGACCGCGCTCGTCGTAGTCGTCGCCGCCGATGCTCATGCCGGACGTGCCTCCTCAACCCTCAGCCCACAGCCGTCAACCGCCGTCAGTGCATTGTCCCCTCACACGACGTTAGCCGGGGGACCGGTTGCGTGGGTCCCGTCATCCACAGCGGCGACCATCTCGTAGGAAGAGATACCCGTCATGTGCCCCCAACCGCACCTCACTTCGCACCTGTCCCACGGGACGGCCCTGACGGGGCACAGGAGTCGATGCGAGCCGCCGGTGAGTACGCGTACTCAGGCGGGAGTGCGGGGCGTTGTGGCAGGCTCACGCCCATGTTGCCGCACAGGCGCGCCCGCGCGTCCACCGCGCTGGCCGTTCTCCTGCTGACCGCCTCGCTGGGCGGGTGCGCCCTCAACCAGGGGAGCGGCGCGGCGGGAGCGGGCGAAGAGCCCGGCGGGCGGGCCTCGTCGTCGGCCTCCTCGCCCTCGGCCCCGCAGTCCCCTGCCCTCCGGTCCCCGGCCGGCTCGTCGCCCGCCCCGTCGTCACCCACCGCCCCGGCGAGCCCCTACGTCGAGCCGGGCGTCATCGACGGTGCCCCGCACCACGGGGAGAACAACGTCGCCCGCCGCCCCGGCCGGATGACCCCCGCCGACGAGGAGGTGGCACGCGCCGACGCCGCGCGGATCAGGCCCGCACTCGAGAAGCTACGTACCCGAGGCCGCATCGCCCCCGCCGAGGTGCGTGCCGCCCTGCTCGGACTGGGCTTCCGTGCCGAGGACCTGCTGGTACGGAAGCCCCACTCGGAGTGGGACAACGCCCGGACGGACTGGGTGGCGCAGCCGGGTTCGATGTACGGAATCCGGGTGGGCGGCAGCGCCTGCGTGACCGGGATGGTCGACGCCACGCGGGTGGCGGCCGAGGCGAACGGGCCGTACCCGGAGACCGGTTGCATCTACCCCGTGAAGACCCACTGACGGCTTCGCCGCCGCGCGCACGTGTGGTGCGGGCGCGCCGGTCACGTCACGTCCCGGCCGCCGCCCCGCCGGCCGTCGCCGCCGTCCCGACCGCTCCGGCGAGCATCGCGACGAGCTGGTCCGCCTGCCCGGCGGGGTCCGTCGGACCCGTCCAGCCCTCCGTCATCAGCAGGTGGTGCACGGTCCCGACGAGCGCGAGGGCGACCGCGTCGGTGTCCGCGTCCGCCGCGACGCGGCCCCGTTCCCGTTCGGCGTCAAGATAGGCCGCGATCGAGCGTTCGATCGAGGTGAAGCCCGGCGCCCCGTCCTGCAGCGCCGCGCGAATCCGCTGTGAGGCGGCGGGACGGGCGAGGGTGAGGCCGGAGATGGTCGGCCCGGCGGAGGAGAGCAGGCTGTCGGTGACGTCGCGGAGGTTGCCCGCGACGGTGCCCTGTCCGGCCCGGGCCGGGAGGTCGTCGGCCTGACGTGCGGCGCGGGTGAACCGGTCGAGGAGCAGCTCGGCCAGGAACTCGTCCAGCCCCGCGAAGTGGGCGTTCAGCAGCCCTTTCGCGCAGCCCGCCTCGCCCGTGATCGCCCGGCCGGTCAGCCCGCCGGGCCCCTCGCGGGCGAGGACCCGTTCGGCGGCGCTGAACAGCCGCTCGCGTACGTCGGGAATCGTCACTCCGCGCGGGGACATAGGGCCGCCTCTCCGGGTTTGGGCACAGGCCCAAGGTACGACCCTCGGGCGGTCGGCGGCCACAGGCGGCCGGGCATGGGGCAGCGGCGGAGCAGCGTGCTCCTCCGCGCCCGTGCGCGCCCGCAGGCCCCAGGACCGCGCCTCCGGAGGATCACCCGCGTGGAAGCGAGTGTGGCCAGCACATCCATCGAGTCCACATCGCCGCCCTGGGCCGGGGCCAGCCGGGCGCCTGGTCCGTGTCGTGGCGCGCGTGAGTCAGCCGGCTCAGTGGAACCCGGCCCTGGTGTACCCGGCGTCGAACGCCCGCGATACCAGCCCTCCGCTCCCGCGACGTCCCCGCGCTTGCGCGGCCGTACATCGAGTCGGCGTGGCCACGCTGCGCAGCCCGCTCGCACCATCGCGTCGCTTCGGTGTACTCGCCAGGCTCATCGGGGCGGATGCCGAGTTTGTTCATCGCTTCGACGTCTCCGTCCTCGGCTGCTCGGCTGCTCGGCTGCTCGGCGCCAAGCTTGTGCCGCACTGGTGTGGTCCCTCTGCCAGTAGTGGTCGTTGCCCTGTTCGGCCAGGGCCTTCGCGCAGTCCTGGCCCTCGGCCGTCATCCGTGCCCTGGCCGGACTGGCGCGGCGCAGATCGAGCGTCGACACGTCGCAGCCGTGAATGATCCGCTTGCCCAGCGGGGACAGCGCGACCGTGGCCCCGCGCAGGGACGCGCCGGACAGGTCGGCGCCTGTCAGGTGCGCGCCGCACAGGAAGACGTCGTCGGCTTCGGCCTCCGGGTGCGTGAACCGCCAGGCGTAGAAGGGTTGCGGGCCCTGTCGTACGAGGTCTGCCAACTCGTCGCGCCGCAAGCTGCTCATCCGTGTCCTTCCAGGCGACTGCCGCCGCGCCGCGGAAGCTGGGACTTGCCAGTATGGGCGCGTGCCCATACAGTATGGGCACGCGCCCATACTGGCCGCGGTCCCGTTCGTCAGGAGGCACCCCATGCGCAACGCACCCCGCCCGGCCACCCCCTCGGCCCTTTCCGTCCCTTCCGACCAGCCCGGTTCCGCCGTCCCTGCGGACCCCGCCCAGGAGGCCGCCTGGAACGGCTACGAAGGCACCCACTGGGCCCGACACCAGGACCGCTGGGACGCCGTCAATGCGGATCTCGACGAGCCTCTCCTCACCGCCGCCGCCGTCGGCGCGGGGGATCGCGTGCTGGACGTGGGCTGCGGCGCGGGCCGTACGACCCGGCTCGCCGCCCGCCGGGCCGCCCGGGGCTGGGTCATGGGCCTGGACCTGTCGGCTCCGATGCTGACCCGCGCGGGCGAGTCCGCCGAGGCCGGGGGCTTTGCCAACGTCACCTTCGAGCGCGGTGACGCCCAGACCCACTCCTTCGAGCCCGGCACCTTCGACAAGGTGATCAGCTGTCACGGGGTGATGTTCTTCGCCGACCCCGTCGCCGCCTTCACCAATCTCGCGGTGGCGTTGCGGGCCGGTGGCCGGCTGGCGTTCGTCTGCGGGGCAGAGCCGGAGGGCAACGAGTGGCTGAGTGCGATGGCCGCGCTCCGCCCGCATCTGCCCGTCGGCAGTGCCGGCGGTCCTGGTGCCCTCGGCGGCTTCGGGGCGCCGGGTGGCCCCGGCATGTTCTCCCTGTCGGACCCGGAGCGCATACGCGAGGTGCTGGCCGCAGCCGGGTTCACCGGGGTCGCGGTCGAAAGCGCGGAGGTGTACGGAAGTTGGGGCCGGGACGCGGCGGACGCGGCCGACTTCCTGCTGGACTCCGGCCCCGGGCGCCATCTGACCGCCGGGGTCGGCCCGGAGGTCCGGGAGCGCGCCCGCCAGGCCCTGGTCGAGGCCCTGCGCGAGTACGAGCGGGAGCCCCGCCGTGAGTCCGCCCCGGAAGCCGCCGCTCTGCACTCCCCCTACGGCGCCGTCCGGCTGCGCAGCACCTGCTGGCTGGTCACCGCCGAAGCGGGCTGAATCCGAGCAGTCGAGCCCTTCCCCGAGTCCTTCTCTGAGCCGCTCCCCGGAGGTCTTCATCCTCCCGCAGGACTATTGGAGACTGCCCTCTAGAATGATGCCGCCTCGCGCCCTCCACGCGCATGATCACGGGGTGAACTCAGCGGAGACGGCAACGGTGAACGATTCGGTGGCGGCGGCGCGTGCGGCCCGCCTGGTGGTGTGGTGCGTGCTGCCGTCCAGTGTGTGGCGGGCACTGCTGGCGTTCGGCGTGCCGCTGGGTCACAGCGCGGAGGCCATGCGGGAGAACTTCCAGGCGCCGGGCTGGGGTTCGGTGTACCTGCTGGGCCTGAGCCTGCTGGCCGAGGTGCTGGCCTACCTGACGCTCGGGCTCGTGCGGCCGTGGGGGGAGACCGTGCCGCGCTGGGTGCCGTTCGCGGGCGGACGTACGGTCCGCCCGCGGGTGGTGGTGCGCGCGGCGATGACCGGCGCGGTGCTGCTGACGTTGCTGTTCACCGTGCTTCCCGTGGTGCAGGTGTTCGTCGTGGGCGCGGGGGACGGCGAACTGCGCGGCGGGTGGTTCTGGCTCATGCAGGCCTGCTATCTCCCGCTGCTCGCATGGGGGCCGCTGCTCGCCTTCGTGGCCCTCGCCTACGCGCGTCGCCACCGCCCGCAGCCGGGGACGCCGACGGCTGCCACGTAACATGGTCCGCGCATCCACAGGGTGTGGATTGCCCGCCGCCGGTGAAGTGCTGCGACCGGCCGGCCCGAACGGCAGACTGGTCTGCCGCGCTGCCCCACGGGGCGGCGCTCATGAGGAGGTGTACGGCTCATGCGCACGAGTGCTGAGGCTCTGGAATCGCGTGACGACGACAGCCACTTCCTCATGATCACGGAGACACCGTGCCACTTCGCCTCACCGCACTGACCCACCCCGACACCACCCCCGACAGCCACCGACTGCTGTGGCTCGCCACCGATGACGCGCAGGCCGAGGGCGCGCCGCTGGGCAGCGCCGCGCTGCGCCTGTTCACCCGCGACGGGCAGGACCACCTCGCGAAGCTGACGCTCACCGTCCACCCCGCCGAGCGGCGCCACGGCGTGGGCTCCCAGCTGCTGGCCCCGGCCGTCGCCGCCGCGCGCGCCCGGGGGCGGCGCAGCCTACTGGCCCAGGCCGAGGCCGGGTCCCCGGGAGACCTGTTCCTGTCCGGGCACGGCTTCCGTACGGTCCTCGCGCTCACGTACGCCCGGCTGCCGCTCCGTCAGGGCGACGGCGATGGCGACGGCGCCAGCACCAACCTCGACGCGGTGTACGCGAGGGCCGCGCGCGAGCACCCCGGCTACCGGCTGACCTCCTGGTCCGGCACCGTGCCGGACGAACTGGCGGCCACTTTCGCCGCATCGCGCCGCGCCATGGACGACATGCCGATGGACGACACCGACTACGGCGTTGTCACCTGGGACGTCCAGCGCGTACGGGACGCGGCGGCGGCGATCGCCCGGCGCGGCGACCTGCTGTACACGGTGGCGGCCGTCGACGAGTCGGACGGCTCCCTCGCCGGATTCACCGAACTGGTGGTGCCCGGCGACGGCAAGGGTGACGGGCAGCACTACGGGACGGGCGTACTGCCCGAGCACCGGGGCCACGGCCTGGGCGCCTGGATGAAGGCCGAGTCCATACGCCAGGTCGCCGCGCGACACCCTGATCTGTCGGGGCTGTTGACGGACACGGCCGACAGCAACGGCTGGATGCGCCGGATCAACGACCTGTTCGGCTACCGCGCGACGCACCGCACGCTGGAGTACCAGCTCGACCTGTGACCGCGCCCGTACCGGCACCCCGCGCGGGGTGCCGGTACGGGCGCGGTCACGTCCCCGTCGGCCCCGGCCCCGTCTCACGACTGGCGCGCCTCGTCACCCGGGGCCCTCGGCGCGTCCACGCCCGCCCGCGAGACCGGGTCCCGGTCGTACCCCTCGTCGATGTCGCGTTGCAGCTCCGACACGACGTGGGCGAGTGCGATGAACAAGGCCAGCAGCACCGCGCCGACGGTGAGCAGCACGCTGACCACCACCTTCTGCACGGTGCTGGTGCTCCCGCCTGCGGCGTCGGCGGTGCCCTGGGTGTCGGTGCCGGTAGCGCCAGCAGTGCCGGCGGTGTCGCTGGCAGTGCCGGGGGCCGGGGCGGTCGTGGGACCGGGGTGCTCGCTCATGTGGGCCAACGTAGGCGCGCCCGTGCCCCCGCACCTCGGCGGAAGTACTCACCTTCGCCCGCGTACGTACTCAGCCTGGGCCCTGGCCTGCTGCCGTCCTCCCCGGCCCGCCGCTACCGGCCGTCGATCTCCACGCCCTCGACGAAGTGGTCGAACTCGTTGTTCTGCACACCGAGCACGAATGCGTCCCACTTGGCCTGCGTGGTCGTGACGATGTTGTCCGGCTCGTCGCTCTGTCGCAGGTGGACGAGGCCCCCCTCGCCGGTGGCGACCTCGATGCACGCGGCGTCCGGGTCGTCCGTGGCTCGAATCCAGTTCAGCTCGCTCATGTCGGCCATGCCCGGAAGCCTAGTGTTCCGTGACTCCTGGTGGGCCGAACCTGCCGGGAGCCACGGGACGGCTCAGCTCCAGGACGCGCGCGTCAGCCAGAAGTCCAGCAGCTCCGCGTCGCCCAGTACCTCGACGCGGTCGCTGTCCGAGGGCAGCCGCCGGTAGAAGACCCGCAGCACGTCGTTGAGCGGTCCGCGCAGCGCGACCGTCGCCTGGCCGTGGGCGTGACGCCAGCTGATGCCGTCCGTGCCCAGCTCGATGAGCCACTCGGCCGCGTCCGCGGTGTCGGTGGCGTGCAGGTGGAGGCTCTCCCCGGCGCGGGTACGCAGCTCGCGCAACTCCTCGTCGTCCTCCTGCATCTCCGGGCTGGCGAGGATCTCCAGCCACTCGTCCAGGCAGTCGGCGGCGATGTCCGGCGCGACCTCGAAGTCCGCCCCGGTGGCGGAGCAGGCGTCGGCGTAGTGGATGACCGTCTCGTGGGCCATCCGGCGCGCCCAGAAACCGGCCCGCGGGGGTCCGGCCCACGTCCACGCCGAGGTCTCCGGTCCGGCCTCCCGCAGCGTGTCCGCGAGCAGCGAGGCGCCCTCGGCGAGCCAGCGGTCGAGGGCGGCGTGGTCGTCCAGGTCGCCGCCCGCCGTGGCTTCCTTCGGGGGGCCGTCGAAGAGCAGGACCGTTTCCTCCTCCACTTCCTCGACGGCACGGGTGCGCACGATCTCGGCCGCCCAGCGGTGCGAGCCGCCCACGTGGACGGCCAGTTCGCGCAGACTCCAGTCGGGGCAGGTCGGCACCCGCGCGTCGAGATCCGCGCCTGTGAGGGTCTTGCGGAGCAGCTCCGTCTGGTGGAGAAGCGCGGCGCAGTAGCGCGCGTGATCGGGAGGGTTCAGCATGCACGCAGTGTACGGGCGTGCAGGTGGGGGCGCACGGGACATTGGCGCCCGCCCCCCAGTGCCCCGCCCCGGCCCTCGCCCCGCCCCCCCCGCCTCCCGTCCCCGCGCCGTCCCGGCGCTCGGTCACGGCGCCGCGCTCCCCTTCGTGCTCGACTCGGCGCCCGGCTCCGCGTCCCCCTCCGTGCGCGGCCGTCGGGTCACGAACGTGACGGCGCCCAGGATCGCGGTCGGCACGGCCACCAGCGCCAGCAACCCCGCCTGCCCGGTCCGCCCGTTGGCACACAGCTCGTTCAGGGCGGTGGTCATCTCGGGGTCGGCGTAGTCCTGTAGTTCCGCCAGCTCCAACTCCCCGGTGTCCTCACCGGACTCCGCCCGCCGTGCCCGCTCCCGGGACAGGAACGCCTCGCTGCGCGGTTCCAGGCCGCTGGTGATGTCGTACGAGGCGTGGGTGTAGCCCGGATCGGCCGCGTGCCACTGCCTGCCCCAGCTGGTACGCCAGAGAAGGGGCTCGCAGCGCATGTCGAAGGCCGGGTCCTCCTCCTGCGACCCGTAGCCCTGGTCGAACTCGTAGGTGGGTCCCGAGAAGAGGGTGTAGATCATCCACAGGGCGAGGATCGCGAACGAGGCGGCCGTGATCCGGCGGTTTCTGAGCGACATGGCGAGGACGCTAGGGGCGGACCGAAAAGTTCCGGCCTTTTCCGTGCTGCCTGGCGCGGGACTGTGACACGGCGGCGCTCCCGGCCTCCGCCGCGCAGCCCTGGCGCCGGCAAACCCGCCGCCCACGCGACCCGTGCGCCGCACCGCGCCCCCGGGCCGCGCCCGTGCGCCGCCGCTGCCCGGCTGCTACACGGCCATGCCGTAGACGATCGTGAACAGCGTGCCCAGCGACCCGATGATGAAGACGCCCGTCAGGCCCGCGACGATCAGCCCCTTGCCCTGCTCGGCGCTGAAGGTGTCGCGCAGGGCCGTGGCGCCGATGCGCTGCTTGGCCGCGCCCCAGATGGCGATGCCGAGGCAGAGCAGGATGGCCACGGCCATCACCACCTCGATCATCACGCGTGCCTCGTTGCCCAGTGACCCGAACGGCCCCCAGTCGGGGGCGATTCCACCGATGATGGTGGTGATGTCACCCTTCTCGGCTGCCAGGATCATGTGTAACTCACCGCCCCGCTCGCGCTTTTGCGTGACCATGCCCGTGCGCGGCTCTTCCGCGCACCTCTGACTGTACCGCTGACTTGTGACATCTCGGAGTATCTGGGGGAGGGTGGACGGGTGCGGAAAGCCTGGGTGGGTGTGGGAGTTGGCGCAATGCTGATGTCCGGCTTCATGGCGCTGCTGGTCATCGGTACGTACTCCGCCGCCGCCAGCCTCATGGGCGGGGTCGGGGGAGGGAAGCCGCAGGGGCTCGCCAAGGGCTCGGTTCCGGCCAAGTATCAGACGCTGGTGCAGAAGTGGGGCAAGCTCTGCCCGGCCATCAGCCCCGCCCTGCTCGCCGCGCAGCTCTACCAGGAGAGCGGCTGGCGCGCCGACGCGGAGAGCCCTGCCGACGCGCAGGGCATCGCCCAGTTCATCCCCGGCACCTGGGCCACCCACGGGATCGACGGCGACAAGGACGGCGACCGCGACGTCTGGGACCCGAAGGACGCGATCCCCTCGGCCGCCTCCTACGACTGCGCGCTGGCGGGCTACGTGGACGACGTGCCGGGCGATCCGACGAACAACATGCTGGCGGCGTACAACGCGGGCGCGTACCGGGTGATCCAGTACAGCGGTGTGCCGCCCTACGAGGAGACGCAGAACTACGTCAAGGTGATCCGCAAGCTGGAGAAGAGTTTCGCCGTCTCGAAGGGCCGCGTCGACCCGTCGAAGCAGTCGGCCGGGGCGATCTCGTACGCGCAGTCGAAGCTGGGCACCCCGTACCTGTGGGGTGGCGACGGCACGTCCGAGGACGGCGGCCGGTTCGACTGCTCGGGGCTGACGAAGGCGGCGTACGAGTCGGTGGGCGTCGAGCTGCCCCGGGTCGCGAGCAAGCAGTGGAACACCGGACCGCACCCGAAGCGGGACGAGCTGCAACCCGGCGATCTGGTCTTCTTCGCGAACGACCTGGAGGACCCGCAGTCCATCCGGCACGTGGGCATCTACGTGGGCGGCGGCCATATGATCGATGCGCCCTATACCGGGTCGAAGATCCGGTTTGACCCGATCGACTCCCCGGACTACTTCGGGGCGACGCGTCCGACGAGCGGGTGAACGACGAGCGGGTGAGTGATGAGCGAGTGCAAGGCGCGCGGGTGGACGAGATGAGCGGTCCCGCACGGTCCCGTGAACTCTCCGTGAGGCAGTGCCCTGAACTGCGGAGACGGGTCACCCTTCGATAACGTGGGGGTGATCTTTCGGTGGAGACAGGAACGCGGAGCGGGGGCCGAAGCGTTCTCCTGAGCGGAATGGGCATGTCCGATCAGAGGCATTCCACGCAGCACGACCGCGCGGGTACGGGGGCACGGGGGTCGTCAGAGCTTTTCGGCAGACAAGTGAAGGGGCCGTACCGATGGCTGGTTGGGACAACCCCGACGTCGATCTGCTCTATGACATCAACGGCCTGGCCAGGGACGCCCCCAGCTGGGCCGACCACACGATGGAGTACGTCGGGGAGTACGGCACGCTGGCCGCCCTCGTCCTGCTCGGTCTGTGGTCCTGGTGGTGCCTGCGGCGGCGCAGCGGAAACCGGGAGGAGGCGGTCGCCGCCATGGCGGCGCTGGTGTGGACGCCGCTCGCGGCCGGGGTCGCGGTGCTGGTCAACGTTCCGATCCGCGCGCTGGTGGAGCGGCCCAGACCCTTCGAGGACCACAAGGGCCTGGAGGTCCTGGTCAAGGGCAAGGAGGACTTCTCCTTCGTCAGCGACCACGCGACGATGGCGATGGCCCTCGCGGTCGGCCTCTTCATGGTCAACCGCAGAATCGGGCTCGTGGGCCTCGTGCTGGCGGCGATTGCCGGCTTCTGCCGCGTCTACATGGGTGTGCACTACCCGACGGACGTCATCGGCGGCCTCGCGCTCGGCACGGCCGTGACGCTGCTGCTCGCCCCCGTCGCGCTCTGGCTGCTGACGCCCCTGGTGCGTACGGTCGCCGGGTCGCCGCGGGCGGGCGGGCTCATCTGGGCGGGCTCGCCCGGGGGCGCGGGCGAGACACACGGCTCGGCTGTGCCGGACGAGGCGGGCGGCCCCCCGGGGCCGGACGGAGCGAAGGGGCCGACGCGGGCGTACGACCGGGACCTCGCGGCGTAGGCGCTGTCCGGCGCATGGCGCCTGGCGTGCGAAGGCACGCGGCCCCTGGCCCTGGGGAGACCCCGGCTCGCTGCGTTGTGGGCACCTCCACGTCCGCCCGGTACGAGGGTGGCCTCGCGTCAGCAACCCTGCGGGTCCGTACGCCTGGCGCGCGCGGGCCGGTCAGGCGGGCGGGTGGGCGGAGGCGTCCGCCCGCGCCCGGTCGCGCGAGCGGCGGGCCGGGCCGCGCCAGCCGCAGCTGCACCGGGCGTGCGAGAAGGAGCCCTGCTCCTTCGTCGCGGTCTCGTGCGGGGCCGGGGGAGGTGGTGCGGACCGTGGTGCGGGCGGTGAAACGGCCGAGGGCGCGGTCGGTGCCGGGACAGCCGCCCGGGAGGTGACCGGGCCGGGAGTCGGACGGGTCTGGCCCGGACTGCGCGGGCCGGGCAGTTCCTCGGCGGTCCGGTGCCCCGTACCGCCGGCACTCTCCTCAAGGCGCACCCCTTCACCGTACCGTCCTCGGCCCAGGGCGTGACGGTCCGTGCACCCGTTCGTCGGCGGACGGAGAGGTTCCGATCCCGAAGGGGCAGGCGCCGGGATGCCCGCGCCGGAGGACATCCGCACGGGGGAAACCGCCGCGCCGTAGCCAGTCGTGGACAGCCCTTCGGCAACTCCGAAATGGTTCGGACGTGCCATGCGCAGAAGGTGCACCTCTCCCTACTCTGGGAATGCGGGATTCCGGCGTGCCGGGTCCGTCGCTTCGGAGCTTCGGAACACGAGGAGGTGGTGCGTGTGCCTGCATCTGTACCGGCGTCAGCGTCCCTGTCCGGCAGTGCTCGTGGATCGCGGGGCGGCGGGGTCCACGACTCGGTGGCCCTTGCCGAGATCGAGCTGTGCGGTGAACTGATGATCGCGGCCTCGGCGGCGGAGCGGGCGGGCGAGGAGCGGCTGAGCGCGGCCCGTATCGACGAGATCCTGCGGGTGGCCGCGGTGTACGGGGACGAGCCCGCCCACCCGCCGCTCAACCGTCGCCACGGCCGGACCCACGGCTGCCCGCGCTGACGCCGGGCGTGCCGTCGTACCGGGGCGGACGGTGACCGGTTCTTGTCGTCCGGTGCGCGGGTGTCCCTGCGCGGGCGCGCGCGGCGGTGGAGGTGCGTCGGGCGCGCGCGGCGGTGGAGGTGCGTCGGGCGGGTGTACGGCGTCCGGGCCGGGGCGGGTTCTGCGGTGACCGCTGACCGCTGACCGCCGTCCGACGCGGCGCCGCGTCGGACGGCGCCGGTTCCCGTCGTACGCTTGCCCCGCGCAGGCGCGCCGGGGTGGAGGTGCGGCCGCCGGGCATGCGTCCGGCCTGGGGAGCCCCCTCGTCCCGGGGCGTTGCCCGAACCCTCCGCGAACGGTACGGGGCGGCCCTCCGCATTGCGCGGGGGCCGGGAGAAGGAGCCGAGACGAAGCGAGCGCAGCGCACCGGACGCCGCCATGGGTCAGACACGACCGAGGGCGGGCTCCGCGCTGACCGCCGCCCACGCCTGGCTCGGGCCGAGGCTCTGCTGTCCGCGCGGGACGCTCGGTGTCTCGGCGCGGCCGGTGGCTGGTCCCGGCCGCTCCTCCGCGGCTGTCCGTGCCGACGCGCGGCGCAGCGCGCTCGCAGCTCCGCCCCGCCCGCAGTCCGCCCGGGTCGCGGCGCCGCAGGCTACGTGCGCAGCAGCCGGGCGATCGCGGCCGTCGCCTCCGCGACCTTCGCGTCCATTTCGGCCCCGCCGTCGACCGCCGCGTGCGCGACGCAGTGTCGCAGGTGTTCCTCCAGGAGCTGGAGCGCGAAAGACTGGAGGGCCTTGGTCGAGGCGGAGACCTGGGTGAGTATGTCGATGCAGTAGACGTCCTCGTCCACCATTCGCTGGAGACCTCGGATCTGTCCCTCGATACGGCGTAGCCGCTTGAGGTGCGCGTCCTTGTCCTTGCTGTAACCGTGCTCGCCGGTCGCGGCGTGAGCAGAGCAACATTCAGCCGCGCTCGGGTCGGCGACCACGGTGGCGGCAGGGACGTTCTCAGCCGTTGTCATGAGGTTCTCCCGAACGGGTGGAGAGGGGAAGACTATGGAATTAGAGCGGGCTTTATACCCCCTCTGGGTATACTGTACCCGATTCTTCCGATCCCTGTGCCGCGCCCGAAAGCTCATGGGTGACACTGGGGAACGCCGGTTCGCTGTGGCCGGATGATGCGCCTAGCATCAACGAGACCCGCCCCCCAGAAACCGATGCACACCGAGGATTCCCAGTGCGCTTTCGCCTGACCCCCAAGGAGACGAGCTTTTACGACATGTTCGCCGCCTCCGCGGACAACATCGTGACCGGCTCGAAGCTTCTGATGGAACTGCTCGGGGCGGACCCCTCCGCGCGCGCCGAGATCGCCGAGCGGATGCGGGCTGCCGAGCACGCGGGGGACGACGCGACGCACGCGATCTTCCACCAGCTGAACTCCTCCTTCATCACGCCGTTCGACCGGGAGGACATCTACAAGCTGGCCTCCTCGCTCGACGACATCATGGACTTCATGGAGGAGGCCGTCGACCTCGTCGTGCTCTACCAGATCGAGATGCTGCCCAAGGGCGTCGAGCAGCAGATCGAGGTGCTGGCACGGGCGGCGGAGCTGACGGCCGAGGCGATGCCGAACCTGCGCACGATGGACAACCTCACCGAGTACTGGATCGAGGTCAACCGGCTGGAGAACCAGGCCGACCAGATCCACCGCAAGCTGCTGGCGCACCTCTTCAACGGCAAGTACGACGCCATGGAGGTCATGAAGCTCAAGCAGATCGTGGACTCCCTGGAGGAGGCCGCGGACGCGTTCGAGCACGTGGCCAACACGGTTGAGACCATCGCGGTCAAGGAGTCCTGACCTCCAGTGGACACGTTCGGGCTCGTCGTGACCATCGGGGTCGCGCTCTTCTTCACGTACACCAACGGGTTTCACGATTCGGCGAACGCCATCGCCACCTCCGTCTCCACCCGGGCGCTGACCCCGCGTGCGGCGCTGGCGATGGCGGCGGTGATGAACCTGGCGGGCGCGTTCCTGGGCAGCGGCGTCGCCAAGACGGTCAGCGAGGGTGTCATCGAGACCCCGCACGGCTCCGGCGGCATGGCCATCCTCTTCGCCGCGCTCGTCGGGGCGATCGCGTGGAACCTGATCACCTGGTATTTCGGGCTGCCGTCCTCCTCCAGCCACGCGCTCTTCGGCGGCATGGTCGGCGCGGCGCTCGCAGGCGGGATCGCGGTCTACTGGTCCGGGGTGATGGAGAAGATCGTCATCCCGATGTTCATCTCCCCGCTCGTGGGACTGCTGCTGGGCTATCTCGTGATGCTCGCCATCATGTGGATCTTCCGGAAGGCCAACCCGCACAAGGCGAAGCGCGGCTTCCGTATCGCCCAGACGGTCTCCGCCGCCGCGATGGCGCTGGGGCACGGCCTCCAGGACGCGCAGAAGACCATGGGCATCGTGGTCATGGCGCTGACGATCGCGGACGTGCAGGACCACGACGAGATCCCGGTCTGGGTGAAGGTCAGCTGTGCCCTGATGCTGTCGCTGGGTACGTACGCCGGCGGCTGGCGGATCATGCGCACGCTGGGGCGCCGGATCATCGAGCTGGACCCGCCGCAGGGCTTCGCCGCGGAGACGACGGCCGCCTCGGTGATGTACACCGCGTCGTTCATGTTCCACGCGCCGATCTCGACCACGCACGTGATCACGTCCGGGATCATGGGCGTGGGGGCGACGAAGCGGGTCTCGGCGGTGCGCTGGGGCGTCGCGAAGAACATCGTGATGGGCTGGTTCATCACCATGCCTGCGGCGGCGGTGGTCGCCGCGCTCTGCTATGGGGCCATCGCCCTGTTCATCTGACACGCAGCTGACACGCAGCTGACACCCCGACACGGCGGGACCCGCCCCCGGAGTCCGGGGGCGGGCCCGTGGCCTCGCGGTGGCACCGCCATGCAGCACCGCGAGGAGTCTGCGGATCGGCCTGCCGGCCCGGCCCCCCGGCCCGGACCGGCCGACGGGAGAAGCGGCCGGGCGGCCGGATCAGCCGAAGCGGCCGGAGATGTAGTCCTCCGTGGCCTGGACCGACGGGTTGGAGAAGATCCGCTCCGTCTCGTCGATCTCGATCAGCTTGCCGGGCTGCCCGACCGCCGCCAGGTTGAAGAACGCGGTGCGGTCGGAGACCCGTGCGGCCTGCTGCATGTTGTGGGTCACGATGACGATGGTGTACTTCGACTTCAGTTCGCCCACCAGGTCCTCGATCGCCAGCGTGGAGATCGGGTCGAGGGCCGAGCAGGGCTCGTCCATCAGCAGCACCTGGGGCTCGACGGCGATGGCCCGTGCGATGCACAGCCGCTGCTGCTGGCCGCCGGAGAGGCCGGAGCCGGGCTTGTTGAGCCGGTCCTTGACCTCGTTCCACAGGTTGGCGCCCTTGAGGGACTTCTCTACGACGCCGTCCAGTTCGGACTTCTTGTACTTGCCGTTCAGCCGGAGGCCGGCGGCGACGTTGTCGTAGATCGACATCGTCGGGAACGGGTTGGGCCGCTGGAAGACCATGCCGATGGTGCGGCGTACGGAGACCGGGTCCACGCCGGGGCCGTACAGGTCCTCTTGGTCCAGCAGCACCTTGCCCTCGACCCGGCCGCCGGGGGTGACCTCGTGCATGCGGTTGAGGGTGCGCAGGAAGGTGGACTTGCCGCAGCCGGACGGGCCGATGAAGGCCGTCACGGAGCGGGGCTCGACGCTCATCGAGATGTCGTCGATGGCGCGGTGGGAGCCGTAGTAGGCGGAGAGGCCGCTGATGTCGATGCGCTTGGCCATGATTCGGATCACTCCTCGGGGGGTCTGGGGGGTCTCCCCCAGCAGGCTGGTTCTCGGGGCCGTCAGCGGCCGGACTTCGGTGCCTTCCAGCTGGCGATCCCGCGGGCCACCAGGTTGAGGACCATCACGAAGGCGATCAGCAGCAGAGCGCCGGCCCACGCGCGGTCGAAGGAGGCGTCATTGCCCAGCTTCCACTGCTCGTAGACGTAGTACGGCAGGGAGGACTGGGCGCCCTCGAAGGGATTGTTGTTGATCGACGGGGAGCCGAAGACCAGCAGCAGGATAGGCGCGGTCTCCCCCGCGATACGGGCGATGGCCAGCATGATGCCGGTCGTGATGCCGCCGATCGCGGTGGGGAGCACGACCCGCAGGATCGTCAGCCACTTGGGCACGCCCAGGGCGAGGGACGCCTCGCGCAGCTCGTTCGGTACGAGCTTGAGCATCTCCTCGGTGGACCGCACGACGATGGGCAGCATCAGGATCGCCAGCGCCATCGCGCCCGCGAAGCCCGAGTAGTCGAAGTCCAGCAGGATGATCCAGAAGGCCAGGATGAACAGGCCCGCGACGATCGACGGGATGCCCGTCATCACGTCGACGAAGAAGGTGACGGCCTTGGCGAGCCTGCCGCGGCCGTACTCCACCAGGTAGATGGCGGTGAGCAGGCCGAGCGGCGCCGCGATGACGCTGGCGAGGGCCACCTGCTCGATGGTGCCGATCAGCGCGTGGTACGCGCCGCCGCCTTCCTGGAGGGTGACCACGCCGTTCATGGAGTGCGAGAGGAAGTCGACGCCCATGACGTTGGAGCCGCGGGCGACCGTCTCCCAGATGAGCGAGACCAGCGGCACCACGGCCGCCAGGAAGCAGACCCAGACGATGCTGGTCGCCAGCCGGTCCTTGGCCTGCCGGGTGCCCTCGACGACGCTCGCCAGCGTGTAGTTGACGATGACGTAGAGCGCGGCGGAGATCAGGCCCCACTGGATGCGGCTCTCCAGCCCGCTGACCAGGCCGATGCCGCAGCCGAGCGCGACGGAGAGCGCGGCGATGCCCAGCGGCGCCCAGCGCGGGAGCCGCGGCTGCCGCAGCGGCGCGTGGGGCGGGGGCGGCGTGTCGTTGACAGGTGCCTTGTCCAGGACGGCGTCGGTCATGCGTTGGCCCCCGAGTACTCCTTGCGGCGAGCGATGATCAGCCGGGCGAGTCCGTTCACCAGCAGGGTGATCACGAACAGGACCAGACCGGAGGCGATGAGCGCCTCACGTCCGATGCCGCCCGGGGAGGCCTCCTTGAAGGAGGCGGCGATGTTCTGCGCGAAGGTGCCGCCGCCCGGGTCGAGCAGGCTCGGCGCGATCAGGAAGCTCGGCGAGAGGACGGTGGCCACGGCCATGGTCTCGCCCAGCGCGCGGCCCAGGCCGAGCATCGAGGCGCTGATGACGCCGGAGCGCCCGAAGGGCAGCACCGACATCCGGATGACCTCCCAGCGCGTGGCGCCGAGCGCCAGCGCGGCTTCCTCGTGCATCTTCGGGGACTGCTTGAAGACCTCGCGGGAGACGTTGCTGACGATCGGCAGGATCATGATCGCCAGCAGGATGCCGACGGTGAACAGCGAGCGCGCGGCGCCGCCGTTGTACTCCAGGACGCCCGTCCAGCCGAAGTAGTCGTCCATCCACTCGTAGAGGCCGGTCATGTGCGGCACCAGGAAGAGCGCGCCCCAGAGGCCGTAGACGATGGAGGGGACCGCGGCGAGCAGGTCGACCGCCCAGGCGAGCGGCGCGGCCAGCTTGCGCGGGGCGTAGTGCGAGATGAACAGGGCGATGCCGACGGCGATCGGGACGGCGATGACCATCGCGATGATGGAGCTGACGATCGTGCCGAAGGCCAGCACGGCGATGCCGAAGACCGGCGGGTCGGCGTTGGTGTCCCACTCGAAGGTGGTGAGGAAGTTGCCCTCGTTCTCGGCGAGGGCGATGGAGGTCTGCCAGGCGAGGAAGACCGCGATGGCGCCCATGACGACCAGCAGGATGATGCCGGAGCCGCGGGCGAGACCGAGGAAGACGCGGTCTCCCGCCCGGGTGTCCTTGCCGGAGGTTATGCTCCCCGCCTCCTTCGCCGGGGACGGTGGTGGGGGTGGTGGAGAGGCGGGTGCGGTGTCAGTGCTCATGGTTTCTCCGGTCTGAGTGGGAGCCTCGTCCGAAGAGGGCGGGGTTCCCGGGCGGCGGTGCACCGGATGGTGGGCGCCGATCCCGTGGTCCGCCGCACGGGGAGGCGGGCGGACCACGGGACGGGACGCTTGAGTTGTCGGGACTGCCGGGCTGAGCCGGGCCCCGGTGCTACGGCGTCACCGTGTACGTCACGTCGCGTCGTGGCGACGTCGCGGTGAGCAGGCGTCAGGCAAGGCCCTTGATGGTCTCCCGGACCTTGGTGATGATCTCCTCGGGCATCGGCGCGTAGTCGATGTCCGCGAGGGCCTTCTGGCCGTCCTCGCTGGCCGCGTAGGTCAGGAAGGACTTGGTGGCGGCGAGGGTCTCCTGGTTGTTGCCCTTGTCGCAGGCGACCTCGTAGGTCACCAGGACCATCGGGTAGGCGCCGGCGGCCTTGGTCGTGTAGTTCAGCTCGAGCGCCAGGTCCTTGCCCTTGCCGACGACCTTGGCCTCGGCGATGGCCTTCGAGGCGTTCTCCGTGGTGGCCTCGACGGGCGCGTCGCCGCCGGTGTCCAGCTTCACGGTGGGGGTGTTGCTGCCGGTGGCGTAGGACAGCTCGACGTAACCGATCGCACCGTCGTTCTGCTTGACGTTGGTGGCGATGCCGGCGGAGCCGTCGGCCGACTGGCCGCCCTTGGCCGCCCACTTCTTGGCGGGCTCGTACTTCCACGCCTCGGGGGCCGCGCTGTTGAGGTACTTGGTGAAGTTGTCCGTCGTGCCGGAGTCGTCCGAGCGGTGGAACGCCTGGATCTTGGTGGACGGCAGCTTCGCGTCGGGGTTGAGCTTCGCGATGGCCTCGTCGTCCCACTTGGTGATCTTCGAGTCGAAGATCTTGCCGAGGGTGGCGGCGTCCAGCACCAGGTCGTCCACGCCGGCGAGGTTGTACGTCACCGCGATCGGGCCGCCGACCAGCGGCAGGTCGATGCCCTGGCCGCTCTTGCAGACCTTCTTCGACTCGGCGACCTCGGCCGGCTCCAGGGCCGAGTCGGAGCCCGCGAAGGCGGTCTTGCCCTGGAGGAACTCCTGGATGCCGGCACCGGAGCCGGTGTCCTTGTAGTTGATCTGGGTGTCGCCGCAGGCGGCCTGGTAGTTCTTGACCCAGACGTCCATGGCGTTCTTCTGTGCGCTGGAGCCCGAGGCGAGCAGGTTGCCCTTGCCCTCGCACTTGATGTTGCTGGCCGCCTTGCTGGAGTCGCCGCCGTCACCCGTGTCCGAGTTGTCGTCCGAGCCGCAGGCAGTCAGGACGAGGGCGCCGGTGACCGCGAGAGCGCCGGCGGCGAGGGTGCGAAGCCGGGTCGTGCGCTGAAGCATCACGTTCGTTCAGTTCCTTCCTGGGGCCCGCCGATGGGGGCGGCGCGCGATGAGAATTGGGAGATCTTGACATCTTCGGAGCTGATTTCAGCTCCTTCGCGCGAACCTTGCCCTTCGGCGCGGCGCGCTCGTTGTAAGGCCGAAATTAGGCAGATCAGGTGAAGCGGCCCATGGCCAAGAGTGAACGCGAAGTGAACCTCGGCGGTCAGTGCGGTAGCCGTCGTGACCTGGCCGAGACCTGGCCACGCTGCGGGTACGGCAGGCCACCGCGAGCCACCTTCGGCCGTCTCCGTCACCCGCCTGCGGCACCCGTCCGCATGCCCGGTCCGCCGGGATCGTGCGGGGCGGCCGGGGCGCCTGGAGCGCGTGATGCCCTGTTGGCTTTGCCCCACCCGCGTGGCACGATCCGCGAGGGTGGCACGAGTGACACGGACCGGCGGGGGGATCAGCGGGCCGACAGGGGTTCGGCGGGGCTGGCGGGGATCGGGCGGAGTCGAGAGGGGGCGCGACCGTGGCGCGGAGGCATGCGAGGTCCATGACGCGAAGGAGGCGCGCGGCCGGGCTGACCCTGGCCGTGGCCTGTGTGCTGGGGGTGCTGGCAGCACCGGGGGCGGGCAGCGCGTACGCCGCCCCGCCGGAGCCCGCGCCCAGGCCGGGCGGCGCGGGGTACGGCAAGCAGAGCCTGGAGCAGGTCCGGCTGGAGATCGACGCGCTGCACAGCCAGGCCGGATCGGCGACGGACGCGTACAACGCCGCCGAGGAGAAGGCCGCCGCCCAGCGCAAGCGGCTCGCGTCGTTGAACCGCCGCACCAGCACCACCCGGGCCGAGTTGGCCGCCCTCCGCGACCGCGCGGGCGCCATGGCCCGCTCCCAGTACCAGAGCGGCGGCATGACGGACGCGGCCCGGCTGCTGCTGGCGGAGGACCCGGCCCAGTTCCTGCGCGACGCGGGGCTCGTGCGCGAGGGCCAGCAGGCCACCAGCACCTTCATGGGCTCGCTCCGGTCCACCGAGAAGCGGCTGACAGGTGACACGAAGGCGGCCTCCCGCGAGTACAAGCGGCTGGAGGGCAGCCGGAAGGCGAAGGCCGCCGCGAAGAAGGACATAGAGAGCAGACTGGAGAGGGCCGAGAGGCTGCGGTCGAGGCTCAAGAAGAACGAGCGCGCGCGACTGAAGGAGCTGGAGGCGCAGGCGGCCCGCGCCCGGCAGGCGAAGTGGGTCGCGGACACCGCGCCCGGGGAGTCCGGGGCCGAGGCGAGCGAGACGGGCGAGCGTGCGATCACGTTCGCCAAGGCGCAGGTGGGCAAGGCGTACCAGTGGGGCGCCGACGGGCCGAAGACCTTCGACTGCTCGGGCCTGACGATGCGGGCGTGGGAGGCGGCGGGCAAGTCGCTGCCGCGCACCTCGCAGGGGCAGTGGAAGGAACTGCGGCGGGTGTCGGTGGAGAAGATGCGGCCCGGGGATCTGATCATCTACCAGAAGGACGCCAGCCACGTGGGGATGTACCTGGGCGACGGGATGATGGTGCACGCGCCGCGTACCGGGCGCTCGGTCTCGGTGGAGGGGGCGGGCACGATGCCGGTCCTGGGTGTGGTCCGCCCGTAGCGGAGGGCTTGCCGCCGGGGCGGTGCGTGCCGGGTGCGTTCCGGGGCGGCGCTGCCGGGTGAGGTGCCGTCGGTGCGGCGCTGTTCGTGCCCTCCACGGTTGCGCGGAGTGGCCGCCGCGCCCCCGGCGGCCCGGTCCGTCGTACTGCCTGTGCGGCCGTGCGGCGGTGATCTGTCCGACAGGTTCCTCCGCCGCTCCGCAGGGCGGCTTGCGGACGCGAACGGCCGCCGGGCACTGCGGTGGTGGCCTCCGCCTCCTCCGGACGGGGTCGGCGGAGGGCGTCGTGCGGGGGTCGGCGGCCCGCGTGGCGCCCTCCGCCCGCCGCGCCTCGTACGGGCCTCGGCGGCGGCGGCACCAGGGCCGACGCGCGTGTGCGCAGCGTGCCGGCCGGGGGGCGTGCGCCCGGGCGCGGCAGGGCGCGCCGAGGGCTCGGCCCGTCCGCTGCGGGGAGGAGTGGCCCTCGCCCCCGCTACGGCCGCCGAGATCCCCGCCCGCCGATTGCCCCCTTCCCCGGGCCTTCACAGGGGGGAACGGAATGGTGCCCAAGGTGCGTGGCATATGCCATAGGCATGTTGCCGACAGGCATTCCGCCGGGGTACGGCGGAGCGCTAAGGTCGGCCTGCGGTGCCACACGACCAGTGCGCCGCCCCCTCGGGGGGAGGGAAGAGGAACCTAGCCATGCCGGCACCTGTGCCACGGGAGGACACGGCGGCCTCGTCGCTGCTCGCGACGATCCCGCACCAGGGCGAACCCACCGGGGAGGAGCACGAAGGTGCGGGACTGACCCTGTTGGTGATCGAGGACGACCCGACAGGCGCCGTCAGCGTGCCCGCCCTGCTCGGCGCTCCCGCCGAACCCATCCGCACCCGCACCGCCCGCAACCTCACCGAGGCGGCCCGGCTGCTCACCGACGACGTGCACTGCATCCTCCTCGACCTGGCCCTGCCCCCGGCCGACACCGCCCGCGGGCCGGGCGGCGAGGACGAGCTGGACACCCTGCGCCACGTCCTGCGGCTCGCCCCCCGGCACGCGGTGCTCGCCCTGACCGACGGCGCGGACGCGGAGCGCGCGTCGGCGGCCGTACGCGTCGGCGCGCAGGACTACCTCTTCCGCGACGAGCTGGACGGCCGCCTGCTCGGCCGCGCCATCCGCTACGCGGTGGAGCGCAAGCGCGCCGACCTCGCCCAGCGCCAGCTGACCGAGTCGCGGCTGCGCGCCCAGGAGAACGCCCGCCTGGAGCGCGGGCTGCTGCCGACCCCGCTGCTGCACGGGAGCACGCTGAAGTTCGCCGCCCGCTACCGCCCCGGGCGCTCCCGTGCGCTGCTCGGCGGCGACTTCTACGACACCGTCCGTACGAGCGACGGCACCGTGCACGCGATGATCGGCGACGTGTGCGGGCACGGCCCCGACGAGGCCGCCCTCGGCGTCTCGCTGCGCATCGCCTGGCGCGCGCTGACCTTCGCGGGACTGTGCGGGGACGAGCTGCTCGGCACCCTCCAGAAGGTGCTCGAACACGAGCGCGCCAGCGACGAGATCTTCGCGACCCTGTGCACCGTCGACATCGCCGTGGACGGGCGGCGCGCGGGCGTCTGCCTCGCCGGACACCCCTCGCCGCTGTTCGCGGGCGGAGCGGGCGGGGGGCCGCGCCTGCTGCCGTACGACGAGAGCGGCCCGGCGCTGGGGCTGCTGCCCAACGCCCGCTGGCCGCGCCGGCAGGTGGAGCTGGGCCGCTCCTGGTCACTGATGATGTACACCGACGGGCTGATCGAGGGCCGCATCGGCCAGGGGCGGCGGCGACTGGGCCAGGAGGGCATGGTCGACATCGTCGCCCGGCGGCTGCGGGAGGGGCTCCGCGGCGAGCGGCTGCTCGACGCGACGATGGCGGAGGTCCGGGGGCTCAACGGCGGGGAGCTGACGGACGACGTGGCCGTACTGCTGCTGGACCGGGACTGAACCCCCGCCGGGAGCGGGACTGAACCCCCCGCCGACGGGCGGCCGGACCGTTCAGCGACCGCCGTTGTACGGCCCGTACGGCCCGTCGCTGCTGCTGCCGCCCCGGCGGCGCGGGCCGCCCATGACCTCCTTGAGCGCGGGGCGCGCGTCCACGATGTAGACGATCGTCGCGATGAGGCCGATGATCTGGAGGAACAGCATCGGCAGCAGCGCGTTGACCAGCACCGTGATGCCCAGGAGGATCAGCCAGAACGGCTTGGTCTGCTTGTTGGCCGCCGGGTAGGCGTCGGGCCTGCGCATGGCCGCGTCGATGAAGGCGAACACCGCCATCCCGAGCATCACGAGACCGATGATCCACACCAGCGTCCCGAAGCCCTGCATCAACATGGTGCTCACACCCTCGCTCGCTGCGATCGCCGTCTGCGGCCCCTTGCGGCCACGCTACCCGTACAACGGGCCGGACACGCGTTCTGTGCCCGGCCCGTTCGGTTCAGCTGTCCGAGGCGGGGGCCGACTTCCCCGGCGCGGCAGGGCTCTTGCGGGCCGTCGGCTTCCGCGCGGCGGGCTTGGCCTTCGCCTCGCCCACCGGCTCGTCCTTCGTACCCGCCCCGCTCTCGGCCCCGGCCGCGGTGGCGGGCTTGGCCTTCGCCGCCTTCGGCGCGGGCTTGTCCGCGCTCGTGGGTGCGCTCGTGGGTGCGCCCGTGGACGTGCCCGCGTTCGTGCCCGTGTCCGTGCTCGTGGATGCGGCCTTGGGCGCGCTGCTGGGCGCGGCCTTCCGGGCCGCCGCCGGCGCCGCACCGGCAGCGGACCGCGGTTCGGCCGGGGGCTCGGCCACCCGGATCGGCGCCCGCTCGACCGTGACCTCGGGCACCTCGGCCTCTTCCTCACCGCGCCACTGCCGCACCGCGCCCCGGCCCCTCTCGGCCAGTTCGTCGTACGACTCGCGCGCCTTGACCGCGTACTCGACGGCCGCCCCCAGACCCTGCAACGCGAGCCCCTGCGCCTGCTCACGCAGCCTCTTCACGTCCGTGTCCACGTTGCCGAGCACCTCGGAGACCTTGGCCTGGGTCTCCTTGGCCTGGGCGGTGACCTTGGCCTGGACCTCGCGGGGATCGGTCTCCCGTACGGCGGCCAGGCGCTCGGGGGCCTCCTCGCGGATCTTGTCGAGCACGCCGGCGGCGAAGTAGAGCGGCTTCGGGTCGGTGAGTGTCTTGCGGATGTCATCGGCGATGGGCATGACGAATCCCCTCCGGGGCCTTGCGGTGACGTGGTGCGTCCCTGTGCGACTGTCCGTACTGCGGCTACGCCTGACCTGCGGTGTCCTCCGGCCCGGCCGGCCCGGCTCGGTGCTTCGGGTCCTTCGCGCGCGGGGCCTGCCTCGGCCGCTTCGGCGGCGGCGCCGCCTGCTGGCCGTGCTCCTTGCGGAAGGACTCGTAGATCTGGAGCAGCGCCTGCTTCTGCTGCGCGCTGATCGAGGGGTCGGCGAGCACCGCGGCGGTCACCCCGAGGCCGTCCCGGTCGCGGGCGGGCTCGTCGAGAATCCCGGCCTGCACGTACAGCGTCTCCGCCGAGATCCGCAGCGCCTTGGCCAACTGCTGGAGGATCTCCGCGCTCGGCTTGCGCAGCCCGCGCTCGATCTGGCTCAGATACGGGTTGGACACCCCTGCGGCATCCGCGAGCTGACGCAGGGACAGCTGCGCGTGGCGCCGCTGCTCCCGCAGGAACTCGCCGAGATCACCGACGTTCAGGGAAGCCATGCCCCCACTGTGCCCAACCGCTGCTAACTTTTGCAAGCACCCGCTTGCAAATGTGTCCCTCCCCACTGTGACGGAGCACTGCGACTCGCAGCGATAACTGTCACTTCGCAGGGGTTTCTGTCACCAGCCGTCCGTGGTCTTCGAGCGGTGAGCCGTGACGGGTGCCCTGACGCGCTGATGCTGGCGGATTCTCACTCGGTCTCACATGACATGGCGGATCATGCTCTGAGCGGCGACCGCCTCGAAAATCACTGGCGGCGGCGAGGCCCGGGCAGAAGGCTCTCAGCGTGACACTTCATGAGAACGAGATCCGTGTGGATGAGGCGGTCGTCCGGTCGCTGCTGCGGGAGCAGAAACCGGAGTGGTCCGCCCTTCCCATCTCACCGGCCGGCGAGGGCACCGACAACAGGATGTACCGGCTCGGCGACCAACTGCTCATGCGGTTGCCGCGCACCCCGGACAACGCGAAGGCCGTACGTAAAGAGCAGACATGGCTGCCGCGGCTGGCGCCACAGGTTCCCTGTTGCATCCCGGAGCCAGTGCACGTCGGCACCCCGAGTTCCGCGTTTCCGCTCGCCTGGTCGGTGTACCGCTGGATCGACGGCGATGAAGCCGGTCCGGGGTCGGTCACCGATTGGCCCGCCTTCGGGGCCGACCTGGCGGCGATCGTGCAGAGCCTGCACTCCACCCCCCTCATGGGAGCCACTCGTCAGGGCGAGCTCAGTTGGTACCGCGGAGGTGGCCTGCAGGCTTGTGACCGGTGGATCAGCGAGTGCTTCGACAACTGCCGAATGATCGAGGGCCTCGACCTCGACATCGAGCACCTGCGACACCTGTGGCAGGGTGCGCTCGCCTTGCCCGAGCCATCCGGCCACCAGGTGTGGCTCCACGGAGACCTCAAGCCCAGCAACCTCCTGGTACAGCAGGGAAGGCTGCACGCGGTCATCGACTTCGGAGCCCTCTCAGTCGGCTTCCCCGACGCCGAGCACTCGCCTCTGTGGGACCTTCCACCCGGGGCCCGACAGGCGTACTGGGACGCCATGGGTCTCGACAACGAGACCTGGCTGCGTGCCCGGGCGTGGGCCATCGCGGTCGGCGTCAGCGGAGTGTCGTATTACTGGGCCACCTATCCCGCCTTCGTCAACGAATGCCTCTCGCGTCTCCGCGCGATCCTGGAGGCTGCGAGCGTGCGGTGAACCAGCCCGACCCCAGGAGTGACCTCGGTGATGACCGCGGCGATGTCGTCGTGGCTGAGTGCCTCGGGTCCGGTGAGGACGAGACCGGTGTTGGGGGCTTGCTCGTCGGTGAGAGCGCGCACGGCGACGGCCGCGATGTCCTCGGCGTCGACGAAGCCGACCCGACCGCTCGCAGTGGCGGTCGAGATGATGCCCTCGTCCCGGATGCTGCGAGCGTGCGTGTGCGTGCCGGTGAAGTTCTGCATGAACCACGAGGGCCGCAGTACCGCCCACTGTCCGAAGAGATCGGGCAGGGCCTGGTCACCGAGGCGCGGGGCGAGAATGTCGAACGGGACGGGACGCCTACGGGCATCGCGCGGCGAAGACACTCCCCTGCCCGCCCGTCAGCCTTCGCGTACTGTGCGCAGGCAGCGTCCGGGGCAGTCGCGTTCACGGTGAAACGAGGTCGGCATGGCCATGCAGGTAGTGGCCGTGCATCCAGATATGCCGGAAAGCACCCGATTGGCCGCCTACAGCGCAGTCTCCACGTCCCTCGCCCTGCAAAGTGATCGTCGGCTGGGCGAGCTGGTTGACGCCGCCATACCGCTTGGCTCCGGTATCGGCGGACGGTCTGCGCTGCTGAAGGTTGAGGGGAAGCCGGTCTTCGTGAAGCGGGTGCCGCTCACGGACAGGGAGCGGCTGCCGGAGCACGCACGATCCACAGCCAATCTGTTCGGGATTCCCGCCTTCTGCCAGTACGGCGTCGGTGGGGGGCCTGGCTTCGGGGCATGGCGGGAGCTGGCCGTTCACACCATGACGACGAACTGGGTGCTCGGAGGGGAGTACCCAGGGTTCCCGATGATGTACCACTGGCGCGTACTGCCGGACACGGCCGTGCTTCCCGAGGAACTCGCGGATGTGGACCGGGTTGTGGCCTATTGGGGAGGCAGCCCGGAGGTGCGCCGTCGTATCGAGGCGCTTCAGCAGTCCTCTGCGAGCCTCGCGCTGTTCCTGGAGTACATCCCTCAGACGCTGGACGAGTGGCTCACCGAGCAGATACAGGCTGGCGAAGAGCCCGCCGACCGGGCTTGTTCCTTGGTGGAGGGCGAGTTGGAGACCGGCACGTCCTTCATGAACGCTCGCGGGCTTCTGCACTTCGACGCCCATTTTCAGAACATCCTGGTCGACGGCCGACGCCTCTACTTCGCCGACTACGGCCTCGCCCTCTCGTCGCGATTCGCTCTGTCACCGTCCGAGAGCAGCTTCTTCGAACTGCACCGGACCTACGACCGCTGCTACACGCGCAGCTGGCTGGTGAACAGGCTGATCACGAAGCTCTACGGATACGGGCGGAGGGAGCGCGAAGCGCTGATCCGTGCATGCGCGGAAGGAGAGGACCCGCCGGACGGACCGCAGAAGGCCAGGGCGATTCTCTCCCGCCATGCACCGCTCGCTGCGGTGATGACGGACTTCTACGTCAAGATCCAGGACGAGGACAGGGAGACCCCGTACCCGTTGGAGGCGCTCCGCCAGGCCCTCCGCAGAGACAGGTCACGCCGCAGCTGAGCAATGCCCCGCTTGTCCTGAGGTGTCAGGCATGTCCACGGGCTCCACGTGAGGTTCTCCGGTCGATCGCCAGGCGTTGGTGCGGCCCTCACCCCAGCGGTCGTCGAGGACGGAGGGTCGGTTCTGCCACTGCCCGTTGAACAGATCCTCCCGTCTCCTGGTGTCGGCGGACTGTTTGACGGTACGGCAGGTCATTTCGAGCTGCCGCTGGGCCGGGCGGCGGTGATGCCCTGTCTTGAACAGGGCGTGGACGGTCGCGTGCTGCGCCCCGGGACCGGTCGGTTGGCCGGTGCGCTGGTCAGCTCGCCTCCGTAGGCGATTTACGCAGGTCAGGCGGCGCTGCCCGCTGTCAGGCAAGCACGGTATCCGCCGAGTCCCCCGGCCATGGTGTCGCGAGTGGCTTGTGAGAACCTAAGCACCGGGATGTTCCCGATCGCAAAGGAAGACGCGTTGAAGAAGCTGAAGAAGCTGAAGAAGCACCTGACCATGCCCCTGGCTGCCGGCGCTCTGGCGCTGGCCTTCGTGGGCGTCTCTGCCGGCTCGGCTCAGGCGGCAACGTTCACCTACCCCGGGGCCAAGATCTCGTGGTCCGCCAAGGGCGAGATCCTCACCGTCAAGGACACCAAGAACGACGGCCGGTACATATACACGATGGGCCAGTTCGTGGGCACGAACGAGTACCTGACGCCGCATTGCGGCACCTGGGGCAAGAGCAGCAAGACCTGCAACTACGCCGTGAAGGAAGGGAAGAAGATCGAATTCTGGGTGTACTCCGTCAAGGGCTCAAGCATGAAGAAGCTCGGCGAGTTCACCGTCACCGCCTGACCCACGGGGTGCCCCTGCCGGAGAACGGACAGGGGGCCTGGAGTCGCAAGAAGCGCCCGCAGCCAGCTCCAAGGGCAGCGGGCGCCCTTGTTTGCGCTACCCAAGGCTCACCCAAGCGCCCCGGTGTCCTAGCCCGCTGAGCGCTTCGGCGCCTCTACGCCTCTGCCGCACCTGGCTGGCTACAGTGGTGAGAGCGGCGACAAGGCGACAGGGGTGACGATGCGCATCGCGGTGACGGGAGCGGCGGGCAGCCTCGGCGGGCGGGTGGTGCGGCTGCTCGCGGACCGGGCCGACGTGGACGTCGTGGCGATGACCAGGCGGACGCAGCCCGCCGAGGCGTTCCCGCCGCAGGTGCGGGTCGCCGTCGCCGACTACGCCGATCCGCCCGCTCTGCGTGCGGCGCTGCGGGGCGTGGACACGCTGGTCCTGGTCTCCAGCGACGGGCCCGAAGTGCAGGTGCTGCTGCACCACCGGAACGTCGCCGCCGCCGCGTCGGCCGAGCGCGTCGGCCATGTCGCGGCGCTGAGCAGCGTGGACGCCGACACGGCGTCCCCGTTCTGCTACGCCGTGGTCAACCGGCTCACCGAGGAGCTGTTTGCGGACTCCGGAATCCCGTGCTCGTTCGCGAGGGCTTCGCTGTACATGGAGTTCTTCCAGGGCTGGCTCACCCGGGCGCGCGCGACCGGGCTGCTGAGGCTCCCGGCGGCGGATGGCCGGATCTCCCTGGTGGCGCGCGACGACGTGGCCCGCGCCCTCGCCGCCCTCGCGCTGGGCGGGCCGACCGGCCGTCACCATGACATCACGGGACCGGAAGCGGTGGACCTGGCAGGCGTCGCCGCGATCACGGCAAAGGCGTGGGAGACGCCCGTCGCCTACGTGGACATCCCGGCGGACACGTACTGCGCGGAGACGGCGGCGGACGGCATGGACCCCTGGTGGCTCTACGCCTTCTCGTCCATGTTCGCCTCGGTGCGCGAGCAGCGCTGGGATCGAGTCAGCAGCGACTACACCCGGCTGACCGGCCGCGACCCCCTCGCCCTCCACGGCGTCCTGTCAGCACACCGCTGAGGGAGCCGGGCACGGGCTTCGCCGCCCGCGTCGGGCTGCCCCGGCGCCTCCACGCCGAGCAGGCGAGCGAGTGGGCCGACGACGTGCTGCCCGAGCTGACGCAACTGCGGGGGCGGCGGCGCCAATCCTGACGTTCCAGCCGTGGTGGGGGGTTCCTACACTCGCCGGATGGACGATTACGTGTGCACCCACTGCGGGAACGTCGGTCTGTCGGAGGGGTTCATCGAGGACGCGGGCGAGCACTCACGCGGGTACGCGCGCTGGATCGAGGGCGCGTTGGAGCGGGGGGCATTCGGGGGTGCCAAGCGGCGGGGCCGGCTCCGGCGGCAGATCGAGGCCTTCCGCTGCCCCAAGTGCGGGCACCTCGAACTGTTCGCCGCCGACGAGGTGTGACCGGCCTTCTCGGGTGGCGGGTGGCGGGTGGCGGGCGAAGATCGTACCGGGGCAGACTGAGGCGATGAACGCCACCGACGCCAGAGCCGATCTGCACTTCTACCTCCAGTCCGCCCGGGACGCCCTGCTGTGGAAGCTCGACGGGCTCTCCGAGTACGACGTACGCCGCCCGCTGACGCCGACCGGCACCAATCTGCTGGGCCTGGTCAAGCACGTGGCCAGCGTGGAACTGGGCTACCTCGGGGACACCTTCGGGCGCCCGTCCGGCGAGGCGCTGCCCTGGTTCGAGGACGGCGCGGAGGCCAACGACGAGATGTGGGCCACCGCCCAGGAGACACGCGAGGACATCGTGGGGCTCTACCGCCGGGCCTGGGCGCACGCGGACGCGACGATCGACGCGCTGGCGCTGGACACCGTCGGCACCGTGCCGTGGTGGCCGGTCGAGCGGAACGAGGTGACGCTGCACCACGCCGTGGTGCGGGTGATCGCCGACACCCACCGGCACGCCGGGCACGCCGACATCCTGCGGGAACTCCTGGACGGTGCGGTGGGGATGAACGAGGGCAACACCAGCCTGCCGACGGACGACCAGACGTGGTGGAAGGGCTACCGGAGCCACCTGGAGGACGTGGCACGGGAGGCCGCCCGGGACGCCTGAGCCTCGCCCCGCTCTCTGCTTTGCCCCTCCCGGGCGGTGGACGGCGCGCGGGAGGATTCCGCGCCGCCGATGTCACAGGCGACCGGGCTGTCTCGTCCCAGGGTCCGTAGACAGCGGCAGAGACCGCGACGGCACAGTGACGGGCAGCGGGAAGGTGAAGGTCATGCGGGTGTTCGTGGCAGGCGGGACCGGGGTTCTGGGGCGGCGGCTGGTGCCGCAGCTGGTGGCGCGGGGGCACCAGGTGACGGCGACGACGACGAGCGCGGCCAGGCTCGGCCTGCTGGAGGAGCTGGGCGCCGAGGCGGTCGTGATGGACGGGCTGGACGCGGCCTCGGTCGGCGAGGCGGTGGCCAAGGCGGCGCCGGAGGCGATCGCGCACCAGATGACCGCGATCTCCGTGGCCCACGCGGGCAAGCCCGACATGAAGCACATGGACCGCTGGTTCGCCACCACCATCCGGCTGCGCACCGAGGGTACGGACCACCTGCTGGCCGCCGCCGAGGCGACCGGCGTGCCCCACTTCGTCGCGCAGAGCTACGCCAGCTGGAACGGCATCCGCGAGGGTGGTTGGGTCAAGTCTGAGGCGGACGCGCTGGACGCCCACGCGGGGTCGCCCGCCGCCCCCGGGATGGCCGCGATCAGCCACCTCGAGGACGTGGTGCTCCGGGCCGGCGGCGCGGCCCTGCGGTACGGCTGGCTCTACGGGCCGGGCGCCATGGAGGACCAGGCCGCGATGGTGCGCAAACGACAGCTCCCGGTCGTCGGCGGCGGCTCCGGGCACACCTCGTGGGTCCATCTGGACGACGCGGCCGGCGCCACCGTCCTGGCGCTGGAGCAGCGGGCGAAGGGCGTGTTCAACATCGTCGACGACGAGCCCGCCCCGGTGAACCAGTGGCTGCCCTATCTGGCCCAGTGCGCGGGCGCCAAGCCGCCGTTGCGGCTGCCCGCGTGGCTGGCCCGGCCGCTGGCGGGGGAGGTGCCGGTGGTGATGATGACCGAGGGGCGCGCCTTCTCCAACGCCAAGGCCAAGCGGGAGCTGGGCTGGGAGCTGCGCTACCCCTCGTGGCGGCAGGGCTTCAAGGAAGAGCTGGCATGACCGCGACCCCGGCCGACGAGTTCGAAGAGCTGCGACCGCTGCTGTTCTCCATCGCCTACCGGATTCTGGGCAGTGTGAGCGAGGCCGAGGACGCGGTGCAGGAGACCTGGCTGCGGTACGAGCTGTCCCCGACGCCCCGCAGGTCGACCAAGTCCTTCCTCTCGGCCGTGGTCACCCGCATCTCGATCGACGTGCTGCGCTCGGCCCGGCACCGGCGGGAGACGTACGTGGGGCAGTGGCTGCCCGAGCCGCTGCTCACCGATCCGTACCAGGACCCCGAGCGCTCGGCGGAGCTGGCCGACTCGCTGTCGATGGCGGCGCTGCTCCTGCTGGAGCGGCTGACCCCGCTGGAGCGCGCGGTCTTCGTGCTGCGGGAGGTGTTCGGGTTCGGCTTCCCGGAGGTCGCGGCGGCCGTGGGGCGCTCGGAGGCGGCGTGCCGCCAACTCGCCGTGCGGGCGCGCCGCCACATGGACGAGGGGCGTCCCCGCTTCGAGGCGGACCGGGAGGAGCGGGAGGAGTTGGCGGCGCGCTTCTTCGACGCGCTCCGCGAGGGCGACGTCGAGGGACTGCGGGAACTGCTCGCCGCCGACGTGCAGTTGGTCGGGGACGCCGGGGGCAAGGCGCCGCAGTGGGGCAGGGGCGTCTTCGGTGGCGAGAAGGTGATCCGGATGCTCACCGCGACCCTTCCGTGGTTCGCCCGGATCGGGGGGAGCGTGGAGCCGCGCGAGGTGAACGGCCAGCCGGGCGCGCTCTTCCGCGACCGGGACGGCCGGGTGCTCAACGCCTGGACGCTCGACGTACTCGACGGGCGCATCCAGACGATCCGCACCGTGATCAACCCCGACAAGCTCGGGCACATGGGCCCGGTGGCGGACGCCTGGGCGGTCCTCCGCGAGGCGTACGAGGCGCGCCGGCCCGCCGGGGGGTGACCGTCGCCCCGGCCCGTAGCCACTTTTTTGTGGGTACTTGGCTGCGGACGCCGTGGCGGCCAGGCTGGTGGTGCGGCCGGGAGGCCGCCGTACCGGAGGGAGGCGGGGTGAGGACGTGCGGTGTCAGTTCGCTGCCGGGGCCTCGGCCAGCTTCTCCAGGCGGCGGTGGCCCCAGTCGGAGAGGGGCGTCAGGGCGTCGGCGAGATCCTGGCCGAAGGCGGTCAGGGAGTAGACGGTCTTCAGCGGAAGCCCCTCGTGCACCTCGCGGTGGACCAGCTCGTCGGCCTCCATCTCGCGGAGCGCCTGGGTCAGCACCTTCTCGCTGAGGTCCGGCAGTCTTCGCCGCAGCTCGCCGGGGCGCTGCGGACCGGACTCCAGGAGCCAGAGCAGCACGGTCTTCCACTTGCCGTCGATCACGGCGATCGCGGCGGTCACTCCGCACACGTTCGGGTCCTGGGCGCGGCTGCGCGTCATTTTCGTACCTTCTTTTCCCTTTGTTGCTTGCTTCTCATATTTCTACGGGAGTTGAACCATGTCCTCGCACACTCAACAGTCTGCCGTCACCGTGCTCGGGATGGGGCCCATGGGTCGGGCCCTGGCGGGTGCGTTCCTCGACGCGGGCCTGCGCACCACGGTCTGGAACCGGACGCCCGGCCGGGACGGGGAACTGGTCGCGCGGGGTGCGGTCAGCGCCCCCTCGGCCGAGGAAGCGGTCGCCGCGAGCGAGCTGATCGTCGTCTGCGTGACGCACTACGACGCGTCGGACGCCGTGCTGCGGCGCGCCGAGGTCGCCGCCGCGCTCAAGGGGCGCACGGTGGTGAACCTCACCGCCGACGTCCCCGACCGCGCACGGGACACCGACGCCTGGGCGGCCGAGCAGGGCATCCGGTACCTGGACGGCGCGATCATGACACCGACCACGACGATCGGCACGCCTGAGGCGGTCTTCATCCACAGCGGTCCCGAGGCGCTCTACCAGGAGCACCGCCCCGTGCTGGAGGCGCTGGGCGGCACGCATACCCACCTGGGCGAGGCGATCGGCCGGGCGGCGGCGTACGACATCGCGCTGCTCGACATCTTCTGGACCGCGATGACGGGTTACACGCACGCCCTGGCGGTGGCGCGGGCCGAAGGGGTGACCGCGCGGGAGCTGGCGCCGTTCGCCGCCGGCATCGGCGCCATCCTCCCGCCGGTCTTCCAGGGGCTGGCGGCGGACGTGGACGACGGCATCCACTCCGGCGAGGTCAACCCGATCACCTCGTCGGCCTCGTCCATGGCGCACATCATCCACACCTCCGAGGCGCACGGCATCGACGCGGGCGTGATGCGGGCGGCCGAGGGCCTGGCCCGGCAGGCCATCGGCCTGGGCCACGGTGGCGACGGCCTCACCCGTGTCACGGAACTTCTGGGCCGCCGCTGAGGAGAGCGCGGCGTGCTGCGTGCGGTGCGGCCGGACCGACGCGGGCGGCGTTGTCAGACCTCCGGGCTAGGTTGCCCGCATGAGCGAATTCGTGCTGGTGGCAGGTGCGTGGCTGGGTGCGTGGGCGTGGGACGAGGTGGTGCCGGAACTGCGGGCGGCCGGGCACGGCGCGCATCCGCTGACGCTGTCCGGGCTCGGTGACGGGCAGGGCGGGCCCGGCGGCCGGCCCGGTCCGCCCGTCGGCCAGCAGACGCATGTGCGGGACATCGTCGGGGAGGTGGAGCGCCGCGATCTGCGCGATGTCGTCCTGGTCGGGCACAGCTACTCGGGGATTCCGGTCGGTCAGGCCGCCGCGCGCATCGGTGACCGGCTGACCCGCGTGGTCTTCGTCGACGCGATCGTACCGGCGGACGGCGAGTCGTTCGCCTCCGCCTGGTGGGCGGGCCAGGCGGCGTTCGAGGCCGAACTGGCGGGCAACGGCGGCTTCTGGGCACGGCCCACCGCGGCCGACTGCGAGGGCCAGGGGCTCACCGACGAGCAGATCGCGCATTTCGTGGGCGGCGCCGTCCCGCACCCCGGCGCCGCGCTGACGGAGCCCGCCGTGCTGGCGGGCCCGCTCGGCGAGCTTCCGGCGACGTACGTCAAGTGCCTGCTCGACGGCGCCGAGCCGCCCGCCGCCGTGGCCGCCCTGCTGCCCGGCGAGCGCTGGGACCTGGTGGAGATGGACACCGGCCACTGGCCGATGTTCTCCCAGCCGCGCGAACTGGCGCGGATTCTGACGCGGCTCAGGGGAGTCGCAGCGTGATCCAGGGCACGGCGCCGCCCGGCAGCAGATGCCTCCCGACCTCGACGAAGCCGCGCCCCAGCGCGAAGCGCAGCCCGGCCGGATTGGACGACGGTCTCGACCGAGTCGGGGCCCACTTTCGCGCCTGGGCGAGTCCCCGGTCGTAGAGGTGTCCGCCGAAGCCCTGACCGCGATGGGGCGGGAGCACTCGGGCGATCACGGTGGCCGTCGACTCGTTGTCGCCGCCGGGCGCCCACACCGGCATTTCCGCCCGCGCGGCACTGCCGCTGCCGCCCCCGCTCCGCTTCACCCGGATGGGCGAATCGTCGGCAGCAGGCCCGATCCGTCCCAGCTCTGGATCTAGCGTGACCGCATGGTCACATCGCGACACGAGGCAGCGCACCGGATCTTTCAGGACCGCCCCCAACTGCTCGCGCCCGTGTTCCGGCTTCTGGGAGTCCCGCTCCCGGCCAAGGCTGCCGTCGAAGTGCTCACTGCGGACACCACGGAGATCCGGCCGCTGGAGCGGCGGGTGGACAGCGTGCTGCGGATCGAGCCCAGCGACGGCAGCGACAGCTTTCTTCTCGCCATCGAGGCCCAGGGGCGCCGCGATCCGGGGAAGGCGGGCAGTTGGGCGTACTACCTGTCGTATCTGAAGGCCAAGTACGACTGTCCGGCATTGCTGCTGGTGGTGTGCCAGGACGAGGCCACCGCCGCGTGGGCGTCCGGACCGTTCCGGCTCGGGACGGAGGGCTGGACGTCGCTGTGCGTGTGGCCCCTGGTTCTGGGCCCGGGGAACGTGCCGGTGATCACTGATCCCGGGGAAGCCGCGGAGGACTTGGCACTGGCGACCTTTTCCGCCATGACTCATGGCCGGGACCGGGAGATTCCGGCCATACTGGAGGCATTGGCTCAGGCGCTGGGAGTGGCCGACCCCGAATCCGTCGCGTACTACTCGGAACTGCTGGAGATCGGCCTTGGTGAAACCAGGGCGAGAGAGATCTGGAGGAGCTTGATGAGCCCACGCACCTACTTCCCCGGTCGGGGCACGGTGATCGAGGAGACGTTCCAGGAGGGCGAGGCCCGGGGACGGGTACAGGAGCGGGCGCAGATGGTGCTGCGCGTGCTGGAGAACCGGGGGATTCCGGTGGCTCCGGAGGCGCGGGAACGGGTCACCTCGTGCAGCGACCTGGACACCCTGGGGCGCTGGCTGGACGCTGCCTTCCACGTCTCCGGCGTGGACGCCCTCTTCGACGAGGTGAGCTGAGGGCACCCGCGAGCACCCCTCAGTGAGGGTGCGGCCAGTGGGGGTCGCGGCCGGACAGGCCGACGAGGCGGTCGAGGGGCGGGGCGTCGCCCGGGACGGGGACCGGCGGGCCGAAGATGCTGTCCGGCGCGTCGTCCGGCGCCGGCTCGTCCGTCGACGCGTCGTCCGGCGGGGTCAGGAAGGCGATCAGCTCGTGCACGCTCGCCTCGTCGGCCTCGTACGGCTGCTCCGTGGCGCGCGCGAGGTCCCAGCCGTGCAGCACGATCTCGTTCAGCGCGACGCGGCCCGCCACCTCGCCCGGCAGGGTGACCCCGCCCGCCTGAGTGGTGCCCTCCCAGGCCGCCGGTGCGCGCCAGGCGTCGGCCACCTCGTCGAGCCGGCGCGGCAGCAGGAGCCGCCAGTCGGCGGGCAGCGCGGGCGGCGCCCCCTCCGGCGCGGTGGACGTGGTCGGGCCGAGCGCCTTCCGGCCCGCGTCGCGGAAGGCGACGCTCAGGCCGAGCAGGTGGCTGAGCAGGGCATGTACGGCGTACTCCGGACAGGGCGTCGGCGCGGCCAGCTGGTCGTCGGTCACCCCGTCCAGCAGCCGGGCCACCCGCCCGGCGGCGGGTCCCAGGTCGAGCGGGGCGGTCGGAGCGGGCTGGTCGTTCATGGTGTGCCTTCCGTTCGTCGCGTACCCGGGTACCCGCGTACGCGCGGGTCCTCAGCCTCATGAAGGCAGACCGTTCCGGCCGCCGAAACTCATCGGCGGCCGTCGGGGTGCCGTGCGGGGCAGCGTCGGCAGCGAGGTCTCCGCCTCCGGCCGGTTCGGCGGAAAGTGGGCCGATGTCAGTGCTCCCCCATAACATCCCGCCCATGAGCATGATCGGAGAGTACGCGCGAGTGACCTCGGCCGAGCTGGACCGGGCCATCGACGATCCGGAGTGGGCGCAGGCGTTTGTCGACGAGCTGATCGACGCGGAGCCGGACGAGCAGCCGGACCCGTCCGAGGCGCGCCTGCTGGACACCGACAAGGCGTGGGACGCCCTGGGCTTCCTGCTGCGCCGGGTGGCCTTCCCCGTCGACGTGGTGCACGGGGAGGAGGCGCTGCCCGGCGCCGAGGACTGGGGCTACGGGCCGCCCCGCTATCTGACGCCGGAGCGGGTGAAGGTGGCCGCCGAGGCGTTCGCCCAGGTCTCCGGCGCCAGCCTGGTGGAGGGCGTCGGGCCGGAGGAGCTGTTCCGTGCGGACGTCTATCCGAGCATCATCTGGGAGCGCGGCGAGTCCCTGGATTACGTACGGGACTACTACGAGTCGCTGACCCCCTTCTTCGCGGCGGCGGCGCGGGACGGCGAAGCGATGCTCATCTGGCTCGACTGACCGGCACGGCCCAGCGGTCTGCGTCCAAACCGGGCAGGGCGCCGGGTCCCCGGGGGCCCGGCGCCGCCGGTCAGTCGGCTATCAGGCGGCTGTCGCTGCGGAGGCGGCCGGGCCCCGTGTTGGTGCGCTCGCGCTGCCGCCGGACGACGTAGCGGCCGGGTGCGATGCCGGTGCCGCCGTGTTCGGGGTGGATGAGGTAGGCGACCGCGGTGGTGTCGATCATGCCGAGGGCGAGCCCCTGGCGGTCGTACACACCGGTGGTCCACCGGCAGGTGCGGGGGTCGGCGGCCAGCGTGTGCGGGTTGCCGCCCGCGGCGCTGCGCAGCAGTTCGACGCCCGCGGCGGGGACGTACCGCCAGTGCGCGTGCGGCGCCTCGCTGACCTGGTCGAGGAGCGCGCAGGGGATGACGATCAGGTCGCCCTGTGCCTGGAGCCCGTCGACGACGGGGATCGTCACCTCGCGCTCCAGATGGCCGAGGACGTCGAGGCCGGTACGGGCGGTGAGTTGGGCGAGGGTGAGGTCGGCGGGCGCGGAAAGGGGCGCGGAAGCGGGTGCGGGCAGGGTCATGCTCATGGAGGTCACCTCTGGTGTGTGAAGGTCTGGCGAGCGAGGGGTCTGGCAGGTGAGGGGTCTGGCCGGTACGGGCGCAGGGGCGCGCCCCCGCGGGTTCAGGTGCGGCGGGCGAGCCGGGCGTACTGGCTGCCGGTGAGGCCGTACGACCAGCCCGCGGCCGAGACCGGGTCGTCGAGGTCGGCGGGGACGCTCAGCCCGTAGCGTCGGCGCCGCCCGTCCGGCTCCACCGAGCCGTTGACGACGAGCAGGACGCGTGCGGGCCTTCCCCAGACCTGGCGCGGCAGGTGGTAGAGCCGCAGCGCCGAGCCGGGGTTGCCCGGATCGGCGGCGTCGGCGACGAGTTGCAGCCCGGACTCCTCGACGTACCTGTCCCAGCCGATGTGCTCGATCGCGCAGCGGCGCACTTCCACGTTGGTCTCACGGTGGATGCGCGCCACCGTCGGCTCGTCGACCACCCAGTCCGGTACGGGAGTCCCGTGCAGGACGTGCAGCGCGGTGCCGTCGGCGTAGCGGACGGCGGGGCGGCTGGGGTGATGCAGCCGTACCGTGCCATGCGGCCCCGAGCCGAGTGGTTCGGTGTGCACCTCGGTCGGCCGCTCGGCCATCACGCAGCGGTGTTCGTCCGGCCACCACCAGCCGGTCGAGCGGGCGAGGCAGGCCCACAGGGCGAGTTGGCGGTCGTCGTCGGGCAGGTAGGTGGTGGCGCCGGTACGGGAGTGCACGTCGTAGTGGGCGATCCAGTGGGCCTCGTGCTGCCCGTACCAGGTGCGGCCGGGCGGCGGCCGGTCGGTGCCGGGGGCGGACGCGCCCAGCAGGCCCGTACGCAGCGGGGCGCAGACCGCGTCGAGCAGCGTCGCGCTGAGCGGTTCGTGCACCGCGGCCCTGAGCACGCTGTGCAACTGGGCACCGGCCGCGAGCGCCTCCTCGGGCTCCAGGACGCGCGCCTGGCCGAGGCCGACGGCGGACGGGTTCCAGGTGGCGTGGCGGTAGCTGATGCGGGCGCTCAGGCGGACGCGCAGGTCCGACTGGAGGGAGGCCAGCCGGGCGGCCAGGGGCCAGTCGGCGCCCTTGGCCGGTGCCGACCAGGCCCGCAACGGCGGGGGCTGGTCCTCGCGCGGGCCGCCGCCGGGTGGTCTCTCCAGCCGGGCCGCCTGTGCGGCGGCCGGGGAGGGCACCCAGAGGAACTCCGGCGCGGGGGCGCCGACCAGGGCGTACAGGGCGGTGACGGCGGCCTCTGCCGCGGGCCGGTCCGCGGGGCGGGCGGCGAGGCCGTACGCCAGCCACTCGTCGCGCAGGACGCGGGCGTGCCGGACGCGTGCTTCCGGTGTACGGGGAGGGTCGTCGTGGAGGGGGCGCGGCTCGCTCGGCACGCGCGAAGGGATCACCGGGCTCACCGGAGGGTGGCGGTGTCCGCCTTTCCATAGGTCATGCACGGATCGTGGCACGGCCCGGCCGGGATGCGCAAGGTCCTTGGGAGGCAAGGAGGTTGCGGGGCAGGGCGCTTGCCGTGCGGCGCTGTCCCGGGTGTCCGGTACGGCGCCGCCGCGTGCCCTCCGGCCAGGTCAGCGCTCCTGGCGGCCGGCGGGGCGGCAGCGGCGGACCCAGTAGGCGTAGGTGAGCGCCAGCACCAGGGGTCCGAAGAACGTCCCCGGCGTGATGCACACCGTCGCCAGCGCCTCCCACCAGCCGTTGTCGAAACCGACGCCGTCGGGGGCCAGGTTCACCCAGGCAAGCCAGTGGGGCGCCCAGAACGCGGTGGCGCCAAGGCCGCCGAGGGTCGCGGGGATGAGCGCCGCATACGGCGGGATCGGCCTGCCGCCGATCATGGGCAGCCACGCCGGGGCGACCTCGCCCCAGTGCCGGACCAGGCCGAAACACAGGAGTGCCAGGGCCTCGGTGATCAGGCTGAGCGCCAGGATGTAGGGCACGCCGATCCACCAGGCGGGCATCTGTGCGGGGCCCTCCATGCCCATGTCGAAGTTGAGGGCGAACGGCAGCCGCCACAGGCACTGGGGCAGCAGGAGGATCGGGATCAGGTGGGCGGTTCTCTCCGCCCATCTCGGCACCGGGTGGAGGGTTCCGGGGGGAGAGACGGGGGACGGAGCGGTGTTCGTCTTCATGGTCACCAGCGTTCCGGGACGGCGGGCACCGGTCGTCAGCCAGCGGTCGCGCCCGCGTACGCCGCCGGTCTGACTCCCGTACGCCGGTGTTCATCCCGTGGTCGCACCCGGTGTACGGCAGGCCGCGCCACCAGGGCTTCTTCCCCGTCAGGGCGCCCTCGTCAGGGCATCCGCGTCAGGGCGCCGTGGCGAACGCGCCCGCCGCTGCCGCCACCGCCGCGTCGTGCGCCGCCTGTCCGGCCAGCGGTGCCGGGTCGCCCGGCGTACGGAGCAGCACGAGGTGGTGGTAGAGCGGTGCCGTGGCGGCGACCAGCAGCCGCCGCGCGTCCGTACCCGCCGGGATCTCCCCGCGCGATACGGCCCGGCTGACGACGGCCTCGCAGCGCGCGTAGCGGTCCTCCCAGAAACGGGTCAGGGCGCGGGCGGCCTCGGCGGAGCGGAAGGAGGCGGCGATCAGGGCGGTGGTGAGCGACGGACCGTCGGTGAGAAACGTGCGGATCTCGTGGTTCAGCGCGGTCAGGTCCTCTGCCAGGGTGCCGGTGTCCGGGGGCTGCCAGCCGTCGTCGGCCGCGGCGTCGAGGACGTCGGCGAGCAGTCCGCCGACGTCGCGCCAGCGCCGGTAGACCGTCGTGCGGTGCACGCCCGCGCGGGCGGCGACGGTGTCGACGGTCAGCTCGTCGTACCCGCGCTCCACGAGCTGCGCGCGCACGGCCGCCAGCACCTGTGCGCGGATGCGGGCGCTGCGGCCCCCTGGCCTGCGGGCGGTGGCGGGGGCCGGAGCGGTGGCCGGGGCCGGGGCCGCAGGCGGTGCCGGAATCTCCGTTGACCTGGAATGCGGCGTCATGCCAAGATGTTAACGCAACTGACGTCGCAATAGTGGAGACCCTTGATGCTCTTCCGCAGCATTCGCCCGGCCCCGCGGCCCCTCGTGGCCGCTCCCTCCCCGAATGCCTCGGAGCATCCCCTTGCCTACTCAGCTCACCGCACTCCACGTCACCAAGTCCTTTGACGGCCGCGTCGTCCTCGACGGCGTCAGCTGCTCCGTCGGCGCGGGCGAACGCACCGGAATCGTCGGCGAGAACGGCTCCGGCAAGACCACCCTGCTGCGACTGTTCGCCGGGCGTGAGCAGCCCGACCGGGGCGAGATCGTCCGCAGCGCCGAGGGCGGCTTCGGCTACCTCGCGCAGGACGAGCCGCTGCCGCCGCGGCTGACCATCCAGCAGGTCATCGACCACGCGCTGAGCGAACTGCGCGCCGTCGAGAGCAGGCTGCGCCGCCTGGAGGCGGCCATCGCCGCGAGCGCCTCGGCCGACCGCGCGCACGCCCGCCTCCTCACCGAGTACGGCGACCTGCTGACGGTCTTCGAGCTGCGCGGCGGCTACGACGCCGACGCCCGCGTCGAGCGCGCCCTGCACGGGCTCGGCCTCACCTCGCTGCGCCGCGACCGCGCGGTGGGCGGGCTCTCCGGGGGCGAGCAGGTCCGGCTGCGGCTGGCCGCGCTCCTCTCCGCAAGCCCCGAGGTGCTGCTGCTGGACGAGCCGACCAACCACCTGGACGACCACGCGCTGACCTGGCTGGAAGACCACCTGCGCACCCGGCGCGGCACCACCGTCGCCGTCTCCCACGACCGCGTCTTCCTGGAGCGCACCGCCACCAGCCTGCTGGAGGTGGACGCCGACCGCCGCACCGTCGCCCGTTACGGCAACGGCTACGCGGGCTATCTCACCGAGAAGTCCGCCGCCCGGCAGCGCTGGGTCCAGGCGCACGCCCAGTGGCAGGCGGACCTCGGGCGGCTGCGCGAGGCCGCCGCCACCACCGCGCGGCGGGTCGCGCCGGGGCGGGCGATGAAGGACGGCAACAAGATGGCGTACGACCGGGCGGGCGGCAGGGTGCAGCAGTCCCTCGCCGGCCGGGTGCGCAACGCCGAGGAGCGGCTGCGCCGGCTGCTGGCGGACCCGGTGCCGGAGCCGCCCGAGCCGCTGCGCTTCACCCCTCCGCCGCCGCGTGCCGCGCGCGCCGCCGGGGCCGGGGCGCTGGAGGCCGACGGCGTCACCGTCGTCGGCCGCCTCGCGCCGACGGGCCTGCGCCTCGCCTCGGGTGACCGGCTGCTGGTCACCGGGCCGAACGGCGCGGGGAAGTCCACCCTGTTGCGCGTCCTGGCCGGTGAACTCCCGCCCGACAGCGGGTGGTTCGCCGTACGCGGCCGGGTCGGATACCTGCCGCAGGAGTCCCCGGTCCCGCGCCCGCAGGACACGCTGCTGGAGGCGTACGCGCGGGGCCGCGGCGGCCTGGCGGACGAGGCGGCGCAGGCCGAACGGCTGCTGGCGCTGGGGCTGTTCGGGCCCGAACGGCTGGATGTGCAGGTCGGGAAGCTGTCCACCGGGCAGCGGCAGCGCCTCGCGCTGGCCCGGCTGCTCAGCGAACCGGCGGACGTCCTGCTGCTGGACGAGCCGACCAACCACCTCTCGCCCGCGCTGGTCGAGGAGTTGGAGGCGGCGCTCGCGGCGTACGACGGGACGCTCGTCGTCGTCAGCCATGATCGCAGGCTGCGGGAGCGGTGGCGGGGCGCGCACCACGCGCTGCCGGGGCCGTGGCCGGGGTCGGAGCCGCCGCCGGACACCGGGGGAGACCGCAGTGACGTACAAGAGGAGAGTGCCCGATGACCGCGCAGACCCCGCCCCCGCAGACCCCGCCCCCGCCCGGCCCGCCCCCGGCGGAGCCCCGGTGCACGCTGCACCCCGTCGCCCCCGCCGGTGCGGGCCCGTACGCGCTCGCCGCCGCGCCGGACGGCGCCCTGTGGATCACGCTCGTCCACGCCGGGGAGATCGCCCGCCTCGCCCCGGACGGGCGCCTCGACCGCCACCCGCTCGACATTCCGGACTGCGGCCCGTCGCTCCTGGCGCACGGTCCGGACGGCGCGCTGTGGTTCACCCGGTTCCGTGACCACCGGATCGGCCGCATCACCACCGACGGGCGCGCCACGTCGTACGCCCTGCCGACGGCGGAGTGCGGCCCGTACGGGATCGCGGCCGGGCCGGACAGCGCCCTGTGGTTCACCGAGCTGAACGCCGACCGCATCGGCCGGATCAGCACGGACGGCGAGGTGACCGAGTACGCGCTGCCGGTGCCCGCCGGGTCCTACCCGTCGATGATCACCAACGGCCCCGACGGTGCCCTGTGGTTCACCCTGAACCAGGCGCACGCCGTCGGCCGGATCACCCTCGGCGGCGAGGTCACGGTGTACCCGCTGCCCACCGAGGGGGCCGCGCCCGTCGGCATCACCTGCGGCGGCGACGGTGCGCTGTGGTGCGTCGAGATCGGCGCGGGGCAGGTGGCGCGGGTGGGGACCGACGGCCGGGTGGTGGAGTTCCCGCTGCCGGACCGGGCGTCCCGGCCGCACGCGATCGTCGCCGATCCGGCCGCCGGCGGCTGCTGGTTCACCGAGTGGGGTGCCCACCGCGTCGGCTTCGTCAGCGTCGGTGGGCGGATCGAGGAGTACGCGCTGCCCGCCGCCGGGTCCGAGCCGCATGGTCTCGCCCTGGGCCCGGACGGCGCGATCCACGTCGCGCTGGAGAGCGGCCAGGTCGCCCGCCTGGCGCGGTGAGCGCGGGGGCGGCCGGGCTCTCCGGCCGCCCACCCCCTACCCGGCCGCGACGGCCGCGCCGTCCGCCTCCGTCTCCGCCTCCGCCGCCTCCGCCTCCGCGTGCTCCGAGGGCCGCAGCATCGGCAGCAGCACCAGCGCGATGACGAGGGCGGCCACCGCGAAGCAGGCGCCGACGAGGAACGCGTCCTGGAAGACGCTCGCCCGCGCCGCCCGCAGGAGCACCGGGTCCCCGTCCGCCTCCCGGGTCAGTTCCGGAATCCGGCTGAACGCCAGCGTCGCCGCGATCGCCACCCCCAGCGCTCCGCCCGCCTCCTGGCTGGTGTCGATGAGTCCGGCGGCCAGGCCGGAGTCCTCCTTCCGGACGCCGATGAAGGCGGCGACCTGCACCGGCACGAAGGACAGGCCCAGCCCCAGCCCCACGACGAGGAAGGCGGGCAGCACCTCACCGGGGTAACTCGCGTACGCGGGCAGCCGGGAGAGCAGCAGCATCCCGCAGGCGGTGAGGGCCAGGCCGGTCAGCAGCACCGGCTTGGCCGCCGTCCTGCCGACGAGCTGCGCGGAGACGCCCGCCCCGACCGCCGTGATCACGGCGAGCGGCACGTACGCGAGCCCGGCCTCGATCGGCGAGTAGCCCAGCACCTGCTGGAGGAAGAGGCTGGCGAAGAAGAAGAGCGTGACCAGGGTGCCGAAGAGCAGCACCGCGGTCAGGTTCGCCGCGCGCAGCACGGGCAGCCGGAAGACCGTGAGCGGGATCAGGGGCGCCTCGGCCCGCCGTTCGATCGCCAGGAAGGCGGGGAGCAGGACGGCCACGGCGGCCAGTCCGGCCAGCGTACGGGCCGAGGTCCAGCCCGCCTCGACGGTCTCGCCGAGCGTGAAGATCAGCAGGACCATGGTGGCGGTCAGCACGACGGCTCCCGCTGTGTCGAAGGTCCGGCTGCGCTGCCCGGCCCGGCTCTCCGGGACGATCCGGGGCGCCAGGGCCGCCGCCACCAGTCCGATCGGCACGTTGACGAAGAAGATCCAGCGCCAGCCGGGCCCCTCGGTGAGCAGCCCGCCCAGGATCACCCCGGCGACCGCCGCGAGGCCCGTGAGCGCGCCCCACACCCCCAGGGCCCGGTTGCGTTCCGGGCCCTGCGGGAACGTGCTGGTGAGCAGGGAGAGGGCGGCGGGCGCGATGAACGCCGCGCCCAGGCCCTGGAGTCCGCGCGCGGTGACCAGCGTCCCGGCGTTCTGCGCGGCGCCCGCCAGCAGCGAGGAGGCGGCGAAGAGCAGCAGGCCGCTCCGGAGCAGGCGGCGGCGGCCGAAGGTGTCCGCGAGCCGTCCGCCGAGCAGCAGGAAGCCGCCGAGCACCGTGGCGTAGGCGGTGACGAGGTATTGCAGCGAGCTTTCGGACATGCCGAGTTCGTGCTCGATGGTGGGCAGGGCGACGTTCACGATGGACACGTCGAGGAAGGTCATGAACCCGGCGACGCACAGGAACGCCAGGATCAACCCGGGGTGCCGTAGGGGCCGTTCGTCCGACGCGGCCACGCCGTGGCCGGTGCCGTGCTCGCCGGTGCCGGGGTGCGCGCTCACGGCTGCCGCCCGTACCAGGCCACGAGCCGGTCGATGTCCGAGGCGGTCCGCTCGTCCGCGAGCGGCACCACCGGGCCGAACGGCACCGGGGCGGTGCGCGGTTCGGCCGGCAGGGCACGCTTCATGACGGCCAGCGCGAGCGCCAGCACCTCCGGCCGCCAGGCGGGCCGCTGGCCGGTGGCCGTGGCCAAGTCCCAGGTGTGCAGGGTGAATTCGGTGAGGTAGGAGGTCAGCGTCACCGTTCCCGGCAGGACGCCGAACGGCAGGCGGTAGGTGCCCTCCAGCATGCCGGGCGCCGACCACACCTCCGTCACCTCGCGCAGCGCCGCCTCCCACGCGGCGTCCCGTACGGCGGGCCGGTCGTCCTCGACGACGTCCGCGGCGACCGGCGGGACGGCGAAGACGTCGCCGCCGCGGCCGATCACCCCGACTCTCCGCAGCACGGCGACGAGATGCCCGGACAGCTGCCGGACGGTGTAGTCGGGGCACGGCGTCGGCCCGTCGAGCTGCTCGGGGCGTACGGCGGCCAGGGTCTGCCCGCAGAGGGCGAGGGCGTGCTGGAAGGGGGGCCGGGGATCGGTGGCCGGAGCCTGCGCCGTGGGCGCGGTCTCGTTCATGTAGGCCATCCTGGAAGCTGAACAGGTCACCTTCTGGCCACTTTCCGGCGGACAATATCCGGCATGAAAGCTGACCGGCTGGTGGCGACGCTGCTGTTCCTGCAAACCCGCGGCCGGGTGACGGCCGCCGAGGTGGCGCGGGAGCTGGAGGTGTCCGCACGCACCGCCCGCCGCGACCTGGAAGCGCTGGCCACCGCGGGCATCCCGGTCTACTCGCAGCGCGGCCGTGGCGGCGGCTGGGCGCTGGTGGGCGGCGCCCGTACGGACCTGACCGGGCTCACGGCGGGCGAGATCCGCGCGCTGTTCCTGGTCACCGGCCGCTCCCGGCTCACCCCGGAACTGCGGATCGCCCTGCGCAAACTGGTACGGGCCCTGCCCGCGACGCTGCGCGCGGACGCCGAGGCCGCCGCCCGCGCCGGGATCAGCGACGGCACGGACTGGTCGGGCGCCGACCTCGCGGCCGAAGGCCCGCACCTGGACGCGCTCCAGCACGCGGTGCTGGCCGGAGCCGAGGTCCGGCTCGGCTACGCCGGTCCGGGCCGCCCCGCCACGGTGCGTACGGTGCACCCGCTGGGCATCGCGGCCAAGGCCGGTACGGGCTACCTGGTGGCCGGTACGGAGCGCGGGCTGCGGACCTTCCGGCTGAGCCGGGTCACCTCCGTCGAGGAGACGGGCGAGCCCGTCGTACGGCCGGAGGGCTTCGACCTGGCCGAGGCGTGGGCCTCGCTGACGGCGCGGATGGAGGAGCGGATGGCCGGCGCCACGGTGCGGGCGCGGGCCGAGCCCGGCGCGGAGGCGGTGCTCCAGGGGCTGTTCGGGCCGCGGCTGCGGTTCGTGCGCGCGGCGGCAGGTGACCGGCCGGCCGGGCGGACGGATGCGCGGCCGGGTGAACAACGGGGTGAACAACGGGACGCACGGCTGGAGTTCACCGTCGACGGCCCGTCAGCGGAGATCCTGGCCGCGCAGTTGGCCGGACTGGGCGCGCGCGTCGAGGTCCTCGAACCCCCCGAGGCCCGCCACCGCCTCGCCGCCCTCGCGGCCGAACTCGCCGCCACCTACGGCCCCCCGGACGCCCAGCCCCCCGCGTGCCGCTGAACCCTGACCGGCCACCAACCGCCCCTGCCTAGTCGCGCACCCGGTACTCCTCCGACAACAGCTCGGTCATGGCGGTGCGCAGGTGGCCGAGGAAGTCCTCGAACTGCCGGAGCTGTTCGGGGGTGTAGCCCGCCATCTCGGTCACCATCCGTGCTGAGTACGGGCCGAAGAACTCCACGGCGCGCGGCCGGATTTCGGGGCTGCTGCGCAGCGTCACGACCCTGCGGTCGGTGTGCTCACGGGTACGTACGACGTGCCCGGCCGCTTCGAGCCGGTTGAGCAGCGCCGTCGTCGCGCCGGAGGAGAGGGAGACGCGTTCGCTGAGGCGGGCGGGGGAGAGGGGTGCGCCCTGGTCCTCGGCGTAGAGGATCTCCGTCAACGCGGCGGCGTCGGTGGAGTGCAGCCCCAGCCAGGCGGCGAAGCGCTGGGTGAACTCGGTGTAGTTGGCGCCGAACGCGCGGAGCCCGTCCATCAGGCGGTCGCGCTGTGCTTCGAGGCCGGTGAGGCCGGGGGCCTCCGGATTCTCCATCGACGTGCTCCACTCTCCGATCGCCCGGCGGGCCGCGGTCTCCCGCCCGGTTTGACAACCTACCTCGCTCAATTTAGCTTCACCACAAAGTTACTCTATGATGGAGTTAAATTGAGCGGCTCAGCGCCCCCTCCCTCCGCGCGCCAGTGGTTCGGCCTCGTCGCCGTGTCGCTGGGCGTCGCCCTGATCGTGGTGGACCTCACGATCGTCAACGTGATCCTGGCCCCGGTCATCGACGATCTCGGGATCGGCTCCGGCGAGGCCCAGTGGATTCAGGAGTCGTACGCGATCGTCTTCGCCGCGCTGCTCCTGCTCGCCGGGCGCCTCAGCGACCTGTACGGCGCCCGCCGGCTCTTCCTCGCCGGTCTGGTGGTCTTCGGCATGACGAGCCTGCTGGCCGCAGTGGCGCCGAACGGCGGCCTGCTGATCCTGGCGCGCTCCCTCCAGGGCGTCGGCGGGGCGCTGATCCTGCCCACCTCGCTGGCCCTGCTCAACGCGACGTTCACCGGCCGGGCCCGGGGTCAGGCGTTCGCCGTGTGGGGATCGACGATCGGCGCTGCGGCGGCTGTCGGTCCGCTGCTGGGCGGCTGGCTGGCGGACTTCTCCTGGCGCTGGGCCTTCGGGGTCAACATCCCGCTGGTGGCGGTGATCCTGGCGGGTGTGCTGGTCTTCCTGCCCGCCTCGCCCCGGCTGCCGGGGCGGGTCGACGTGCTGGGCAGCGTCCTGTCGGGCGCCGGGCTGGGCTTCCTCTCGTTCGGACTGATCGAGGGCCGCACCTACGGCTGGCTGCTGACCACCGAGCCGCTGACCGTCGGCGGACTCACCTGGGGCGGCGGCCCCTCGCCCGCGCTCGTCGCGTTCACCGCCTCCGCGCTCGCCCTGGCCGCCTTCTGGCGCAGGCAGACGGCGCTCCGTCGGGCGGGCGGCGAGCCGCTGATGGACGTACGGCTCTTCGCCATCCCTTCCTTCCGCAACGGCAACGCCGTGACCCTGCTCGTGGGCCTCGGCGAGTTCGGCATCATCGCGGTGCTGCCGCTCTGGTTGCAGTTCACGCTGGGCTACAGCGCCTTCCAGGCGGGGCTGGCGCTCGTCGCGCTCGCCGTGGGCAGCTTCTGCGCGAGCGGGGCGAGCTTCTCGCTGGCCGCCTCGGTCCCGCCGCTGGGGCAGGTGCGGATCGGCCTGCTGTTGGAGGCCGCCGGATTGCTGCTGCTGGGGCTGGTCGCCGCCACCGACAGCGCCTGGTGGCCGATCGCGCTCGCGCTCTTCCTCTACGGCGTCGGCGTCGGCTTCGCCACCGCGCAGGTCACCAACATCGTCCTCGCGGACGTACCCGCCGAGAGCGCCGGTCAGGCCTCGGGCGTCCAGAGCGCGGCCCGCGAGCTGGGGTCCGCCCTGGGCATCGCCCTGCTGACCACGCTGTTCTTCAGCGCGCTGAGCACCGGACTGCGGGACCGCCTCGCCGAGGACGCACGGCTCCCGGACGGTGCGGCCGAGCGGCTCGGCGAGGCCGTGACGGAGAGCGCCGGATCGGCGATCCCCGCGCTCGCGGCCGACCCCGCCACGGCGTCGGTGGCGGACGCGGCGCGGGCGGCCATGACCACCGGACTCCAGGTCTCCAGCTACGTCTGCGCCGGGCTGCTCGTGCTGGCACTGGCGGCCACGGCGTTCGTGACGCCCAAGGCCGCGCCCAAGGCCGGGCCGGAGGCCGAGTCCGAGGTCCGGCCGGAGGCCGAGCCCGACGCCGCGCGCGATAAATCCACCACGGGATAATCCGCCACGGATCGACATCCGTATCCTGGTGCGCATGACCTCCACGACGGCACCCTCCCGCACCGAACCCGACCTCTCCTTCCTCCTGGACCACACCAGCCACGTGCTGCGCACCAAGATGGCCGCCGCACTCGGCGAGATCGGGCTCACCGCCCGCATGCACTGCGTGCTGGTGCACGCCCTGGAGGAGGAGCGCACCCAGATCCAGCTGGCGGTGCTCGGCGACATGGACAAGACGACGATGGTTGTGACCGTCGACGCCCTGGAGAAGGCGGGTCTCGCCGAGCGCCGCCCCTCCCGTACGGACCGCCGTGCCCGCATCATCGCGGTCACCGAGGAGGGCGCGCGGATCGCCGCCCGGAGTCAGGAGATCGTCGACACGGTGCACCGCGAGGCGCTGGCCGCGCTGCCGGAGGCGGACCGGGATGCGTTCCTGCGGGCCCTGAACCTGCTGGTCGGCGGCCACCTGGCCGCCACGGTGGCGGCGGAGGGCGGTGCGGCCGGGGCGACGGCCCCGCGGCGGGCGCGGCAGCGGGCGAAGTAGATCCGATGAGGATCGTCCATTACGGGACTATCTGCTAAGGTCTCTCTTGTCGTTCCGTCCGACAGGGGAGAGAAGCCATGTCCGCCCGATCCGTCTCCGCCGCCAACTCCGCGGCAACATCCGACGCCGCCCCCGGTGCCGTCTCCCGCTCGCGGGGACTCGCCCTCGGCGTGCTCGCTACCGGCATGCTCATGATCATCCTGGACGGCAGCATCGTCGCCGTGGCCATGCCCGCCATCCAGCAGGACCTGAAGTTCACCCCCGCCGGCCTGAGCTGGGTCGTCAACGCCTACCTGATCGCCTTCGGCAGCCTCCTGCTGCTGGCCGGACGCCTGGGCGACCTGCTCGGCCGCAAGCGGATGTTCCTGGTGGGCACCGGCGTCTTCACCGCCGCCTCGCTGCTGGCGGGCGCGGCCACCACGCCAGGCGTGCTCATCGCCGCCCGGTTCCTCCAGGGAGTCGGCAGCGCGATGGCCGCCGCCGTCAGCCTGGGCATCCTCGTCACGCTCTTCACCGCTCCGGTGGAGCGCGCCCGTGCCATCGCCGTCTTCAGTTTCACCGGCGCCGCCGGAGCGTCCATCGGACAGGTGCTCGGCGGTGTCCTCACCGACGCGCTCAACTGGCACTGGATCTTCTTCATCAACCTCCCCATCGGGCTGGCGACCCTCGTGCTCGCGGTCGCCGTGCTGCCCGCCGACCGCGGCCTCGGCCTCGCCGCCGGAGCCGACGTCCTCGGTGCCCTGCTGGTCACCGCCGGGCTGATGCTGGGCATCTACACCATCGTCAGGGTCGAGGAGCACGGATGGGTCTCGGCGCACACCCTCGGTTACGGCGCGCTCGCCGCCGTCCTGCTCGCCGCGTTCGCCGTCCGGCAGACCCGCGCGGCCAACCCGCTCATGCCGCTGCGCGTCCTCCGCTCGCGCAGCGTCGCCGGGGCCAACCTGGTGCAGCTGCTGACCGTCTCCGCGCTCTTCGCCTTCAACATCCTCATCGCCCTCTACCTCCAGAACGTGCTCGGCTACGGCGCGGCCGAGACGGGGCTGGCGATGCTCCCCGCGGCGGCCGTCATCGGCGCGGTGTCGCTGGGCGTCGCCGCCCGCCTCAACGCGCGCTTCGGCGAGCGCCGGGTCCTGCTGGCGGGGCTGGTGCTGCTGATCGGTGCCCTGGCGCTGCTCGCCCGGCTGCCCGTCGAGGCGGACTACACCGTGGACGTGCTCCCCGTGATGCTGCTCGCCGCAGGCTTCGGGCTGGTCCTCCCGGCCCTGACCACGCTGGGGATGTCCGGTGCGGGCGCGGACGACGCGGGGCTCGCCTCCGGGCTCTTCCACACCACCCAGCAGATCGGCGGGGCCCTCGGTGTCGCGGTGCTCTCCACCCTGGCGGCCTCCCGTACGGAGGTCCTGCTCGGGGACGGGAACAGCCGCGCGGAGGCGCTGACCGACGGCTACCGGCTGGCGTTCACCGTCGGCGCGGGGCTGCTGGCCGCCGCGTTCGTCGCCGCCCTCGTGCTGCTGCCCCGCACGGGCCGCCGTCCCGGGGCGGGAGCCGGCCCCGTCGCGGGATCGGCCACCGAGGCCGCCGCCCCGGACCGCCTGCCCGCCGCGGTCTGAACCGCGCCGCGCACGCGCCCGCACCGCCCCGCACCGCACCATCACCGAACCCGCCACCGAACCGAAGGACGCCACCATGAACGCGCACACCGACCAGGCCGCAGAAGCCCCCGAGACCCCCGCCGGGCCCGCACCGCGCGCCCTCACCGACGAGGAGCTGTCCCGCCTGCTGGGCGAGCAGCAGTTCGGCACCCTCGCGAGCGTGCGGCGCACCGGCCACCCGCACCTGTCCACCGTCCTCTACCGCTGGAGCCCCGGCGAGCGTGTCCTGCGCGTCTCCACCACGGCCGACCGCCTCAAGGTCCGCCAGCTGCGCGCCGATCCGCATGCCGCGCTGCACGTGCAGGGCCCGGACGTCTGGTCGTTCGCCGTCGCGGAGGGCGAGGCGGAGGTGTCGGCGGAGACCACCGAACCGGGCGACGCGATCGGCCGCGAACTGCTCGCCCTCGCCCCCGACTTCGCGGACCCGGCAGCGGAGGCGGCCTTCCTCGCGCAGCTCGTGGCGGAACGCCGCGTGGTCATCCGCCTCCACGTGTCCCGGCTGTACGGCACGGCCCTGGACATCCCGTCCTGACCCTGACCCGCCGCAGGACTCACGGACGATCAGGCCTCACGGGTGAAGCGCGCGCAGTCCGCGCAGTCGTCCAGGTAGCGATGCCGGCACTCGAGGGTGTGCTGGAGGAAGGTGAGGGCCTCCCGCGTGCGGGCCATCTCGTCCTCCAGCGCGGTGATCTTCGCCCGCACCACCGCCTGCGCCGCCTGCTTCTTCGGCGCCATGGCGGCGATGACCTCGGGCAGCGAGAGCCCGACGCGCCGCAGCTTCAGCACGGTGCGCGCCGCCTCCAGGGCGTGGTCGTCGTAGAGGCGGTAGCCGTTGCCGTCGCGCGGCACGGTGAGCGCCCCCACCTCCTCCCAGTGCCGCAGCACGTGGGAGGCGACACCGAGTTCCGCAGCCGCCTCTCCCACCGTCCGCATCGCGCGCTCCTTGCCTTCATGCCGACCTGAACCCCTAGCGTCCCCATCATGAACGACACACCCCGCCCCACGGGCACCCCGTACAGCCCTTCCGTCCTGGTCACCGGCGCGACCGGCAACCTCGGCCGGGAGGTCGCCGACCGCCTCCAGGCGCACGACGTACGCGTACGACGCCTCGTACGACGGCAGCCCGCCCCCCGCTCCTCCACCGCCGGGACGGCGGTCGGCGACCTCACGGACCCCGCAGCCGTCCGTGCCGCCCTGGACGGCATCGACGCCGTCCTGCTGCTGTGGCCGCTGCTCGACTCCGGCCCCGCGCACGCGCTGGCCGCGGAACTCGCCGCGGCGGCGCCCCGCGTCGTGTACGTGTCCTCGACCGCCATCGACGACCGCGCCGCCCGCCAGAGCGACCCCATCGTCCAGGTGCACGCCGACATGGAAGCCCTGCTGCGCGAGGCCGGGCTGCGTCCCGTGGTGCTGCGCAGTGACACGCTGGCCTCCAACACCCGTGGCTGGGCAGCGCAGTTGCAGGCGGGTGACGTGATCACGGGCACGGACATCGCGCGCACGGCCGTCGTCGACGAACGCGATGTGGCGGACGCGGCGGTGGCCGCGCTGCTCGCGCCGCCGCCGGCGCCCCCGCAGGAGGGGCAACCGGACCCCGGCCCGTACGTGCTGACCGGCCCCGAGGTGCTCAGCCGCGCCGACCAGGTCGCACAGCTCGGTGCCGCGCTCCGCCGCGAACTGACCTTCCGGCCGCTCCCCGCCGACCTCGCGCGCTCACGCATGCGGGCGGACGGCCGTCCGGAGCAGCTGGTCGAGGCGCTGCTCGCGGCTTCGGCCAACCGTCCGGAGTCCCGCCGCGTCACCGACCACGTCAAGCGCCTCACCGGCCGTCCGCCCGGCACTTTCGCGCAGTGGGCCGCCGACCACGCGGCCGAGTTCAGCTGACCGGCGGGGAGCAGCTGCCGGCCATGCCGGAGAAGCCTTCGCCGCGTGGTAGAACGGCTTGCTCCCACAGCACCGTTCGCTGCCATGCGGAAGGAACGAACCCAGCCATGGACGAGAGACACGTCGAGGTGACGGACGGCCCGTTCGCGGGCATGCCGGCGGTTCTCCTCTCCCGTGACGGCGACGAAGTGGCGGTCGAAGTCACCGTGTTCGGCAGGCAGCTGCCGCTGGAGTTGAACGTCGGCCAAGTCCGCGTCGACGGCACCCCGTTGGCGGACGTACCGGACGCCGCGAGCAGCACTCACGCGTCGCTGCGTGCACAGATCGTCGCCGAACACGAGCGGTTCGCTGCCATGGACGCGTTCACGTTCGTCCTGGAACGCATCGACGCGCCCGAGATGGGCCTGGCACACCTGTGGGACGCCTACCTGACCCACCGGGAGGAGACGCGGACGCGGATGCAGGAACGCCTGCACGTCGCCCTCGACCGGTTCGACCACCAGCTCGCCTCCCTGCCGGTCGACGAGGCCCGGCAGATCATCGACGGCGACACCGGCTTCTGGCACCCGGGTGCTGTCGCGATCCGGGATCAGCGTGCCCGGTTCCCCGAGGCGAACCCGGAAGAGCGTCTCCGTGCCGCCATCCGGGGCGAACAGGCCGACGGGCCGCCCGTCTCACCTGTGGAACAGGGGCGGCGCCTCCTGGAGAAGGCGCGGCTGGCGGCCGAGGAACGGGACTACGAGCGGTGGAGGGCGAACCTGCCTCCCGGCGAGCAGCACGCCTACCCCTCGCGGGGCAACCCCGCCCGGTACGCCTACGCCCGGGCTCGACGCCACGACGTCGGCCTCCCCCCGGAGCGCGGTGCCGCCTCGGCCACCAGCTCCCGGGCTGGTGCGGACCCCGGAACCGCCGCGGCGCCGCTCGCCGGGGGCGGTACACCGGCACCCCCTGTCACGGACGCCCTGGCGGCCGGCCTGCGCGCCGAGTTCCACGCCGCCGGGGACGACTATGCCCGTCGAGGACGGCTTGAACGGGCGATGCTGGCAGGCCGCCGCCTCGACCTGGTCCAGGAGATCATCAGCCGTTCCGCCAGCCGCCCTTCGACCGTGACCGGGCTGCTGGTGCGCGGTGGCGCAGGGGACGTGGCGTTCCCGGACAACCCGTGGGGGGTCCCGCCCGGCGCCGGCCTGACACAGGCGCTGGCTCGGGTGTGGGCGCCGGTCGCCGGGGCCGCCCCGCGGTTCGTCGCGGCCGTCCACGAGCGAACCCTGGCCCTGACCCTGCTCACCGACGAGAACGGCACACCAGCCCTCGGCTACCTCACCTGGAGACGTGACGACACCAGGACGGAGCGGCTCGCCGGCACACCGGACTCCCTCGACCGCTTCGCCGACCCGGCACGGGACTACCACCTGCGTCTGCTGACCGGCTCCGCCCCGCACGTCGCCGACCCGACCGCCGTCGTGGCGCTGCTGTCCGGCCCGATTCCCCAGCCCGTCCGCGACTTCTGGGCCATCCACCACAGCCTGGACAACGGATGGGAGTCCATCGGCGGCGGCCTCGACTGCAACACCCTGCAATTCTTCAAGGACGACAGCTGGGCAGTGGTCGCTGAACGCCTCGGCGGACTCCCGCCGGATCGCTTCGTCCACGTCGTCGGCAACGAGAACTACGACACCCACGTACTCGACCTCGACATACTCGACAGCACGGGCAACCCCACCGTCGCGCACTGGGCGTTCAAGGAATGGCAGCTCGATCGCCAAACACCGTACTGGGAATGGCTCGACAGCACCGGAACCGACCTGATCTTCGGCACCTGACACGACCAGTCCGGGGCGGTCGCGGGCTCTCGCCGCGCCGCGTGTCGCTGGCGCGTGGCCGATCGCTACCACTCGGCTGCGGGCCGGGCGTACCGTTCGGAGTGCGACCGCAGAACGAGGAGATCAGTATGCCCGACAGCACTGACATCCCAGCTGACTTCACCACCGGAGAACGCATTCGAGCGCTCCGCGAGCGGCGCGGGCTCTCCCGCCCACAACTGGCCGGACTGGTCGGACGTTCGCCGGTGTGGCTCAAGCGCATCGAGAACGGCGACCGAGACCTCACGTCCATCACGCTGCTCGTCCGGGTGGCGAACGCGCTGCACGTCACCGACGTGTCGACGCTGACAGGCGGCGACTTGAGCATTCCCGCCGACGCCGTGGGCAAGATTTCGCACGGATCGGTGGCGGAGATCCGCGAGGCGATGCACTCGGTGTCGTTCGGTCCGGCGCCTGCCACGGGTCCGACTCCGCCGGATGTGCTGAGGGGGCGGGTTGACGCGGCGTGGCGGCTGTGGCACAAGTCCCGGCATCAGCGTACGGAGGTGGGTGCGCTGCTGCCCGCGCTCATCCGGGACGCGCACGTCAGCATCAAGATGCACGAAGGTGCGGAGCAGCGGGCTGCGCACTCGGCCACGGCCGACATGTACCGCCTGGTCCAGCGGCATCTGGCGCACATCTGCGAGCCGGAGCTGTACTGGCTCGCGCTCGACCGGGGGCGAGCACACAGCGAGTTCGCCGATGATCCGGTTTCGCTGGCTCTCGCCGCGTGGTCGACGGCCATCGGGCAGCGATCCACAGGTTTCGCGGACGAGGCAGTGCGGACGGACGAGCTGGGCATGGGTCTGCTGTGCGATCGGTTGGAGGACGGTTCGCCAGAAGTGGCGGGAGTCTTCGGCGCGTTGAGCTTGCAGGCCGCCATTTCCTGTGGCCTGGACGGGCGGTCGGGCGACGCGGAGCGATACCTTGCGCAGGCGGATCGCGTCGCGGAGCGACTTCCGCGCGGATACGCCCATGTGCCGTCGGCGTTCGACGCGTCCAACGTGGCGATCCACGGCGTGAGCGTCGGCGTCGGGCTGACCACTCCGGGCGAGGCGTTGCGTCGCGCCTCCGGCATCGATCCGGAGTCCGTGCCGTCGCTGGAACGGCGGTCCCGGCTGCTGCTGGACATCGCGTTGGGACATCAGCAGCGGGGAGAGAGCGCGGCGGCGGTGCAGTACCTCGGACAGGCGTACGCCGTCACACCCGAGGGCGTGCGGTATGTGCCGGTGGCTCGTGGCCTGGCGGGCGCTCTCGCCCGCGAGGCCGCCGGGCCGCTCAGGCGCGCCGCCGTCGAACTGGCTGCGGACATCGGTGTGGCCGCGTAGCCGCGACTGCGACAGGTACGGCAGCAGCGGGGTCCAGTTTGGACCCCACTCTGAGGAAACCCGCTCCTACGGTCTGTGAGTACTTGATCGCTCACTCTCCGGAGGTGCCTGATGTCGCCTGCCCTGCCTGTGCCTGCTGTGCCCGATGCGGTTGTGGTGCGGGCGGTGATAGAGCGGGCGCGGGCCGCGCTCGCCGATTCGGGGCGGCCGGATCTGGCGTTGCTGGAGGCGGAGTTGCGTGCGCATGCGTCCGCGTTGCTGGTGGCGGCGGAGGCAGCCGCGAAGGCGGAGGATCTGTGGCGCGGCTCGCTGGTGTGGTGGCAGAAGCGGTCGCGGCTGGACATGGTGCGGCACACGTTGGAGTGGCCGCCCGCGACCACACCGGTGATCGCGCACGCGCATGTCTTCTTGCTGACCACCGACTGCGGTGTCCTGCTCGGGTTTCTGGAAGAGGGGGACGCGCGGTGACGCGGCGGCCCGAGGCCGTCGTGACGGCGCAGACGGTGCACATCGGGGACACCGTGCGGGTCTACGGCGCCCCGCGCGTCGTACTCAA
>NZ_AUKQ01000023.1:0-65219 GCF_000424825.1 Streptomyces sp. CNH287
CCACCCGCGCCACCACAACCCCCGCACACATCGGCCGCGCACACCGGCAGCACACCGCCGCAGCACGCAGCCGCACCCCGCTCACGACGCGACCCCCACCCGCACACCGCGGATGACCTCCGGCCCCAAATCGACGCCCCCCACCGCGAGAACCAGCACACGACGCCGCCCCCGCCGCTCCCACGCAGCCACATACGGCCGCACCATCGGCAACGCATCCGCATCAATCACCGTGTCATCGGGAAGATGACGGCGGGGAGTCGGCAACGGCAACGGCACGCAAGGCCGTACGACAGGCACACCACCCGCACGATGCCGCCCCCTCGACGGCGAAGCCAGAAACCCTCTCACCCGCACTGCGGCACGCCGGATACTCTCGAACATGTCCGTCCCTCTCACTCAGGCTCGGGCCACGCCCCCGGACCGGTCGCACGGTCGCGGGGGTTCTGTGTGCCCACTTCACGTCGTGATGTGTCAGTCACAGGATCGGCTCGCCCGCGTAGTCTTGACAGGGGGTCACGTTGGACAACTCCGGGTGTCCAAGAACAAGTTCAAGGCTTGATCGGAGTTCAGAAGTGAGTGTCGAAACGGCTTTCGCAGATCCGGCTGATCCGGCGGCCTCGCACCTTGCCCACTTCGGTGCCGAGGTGAAGCTAGAACGCGAGCAGCTGGGGTTGTCGCGCAAGCAGTTCGGCAAGGAAGCTGCTTGCGGGTACTCGCTCGTCGCGAAGATCGAGAGCGGGCAAAGAGTGCCGCCTCTGCACTTCGCCGAAGTATGTGACCGCCTGTTTCCGCACGGCAACGGCCGCTTCGTTCGACTCTGGCCACTCGTCCTGAAGTACGCGTTCCCTCCATGGTTCCGGAAGTATGTGGAGTTGGAAGGCGTAGCAACCTCCATCCATATGTTCCACCCGCAGCTCGTGCCGGGCCTCGTCCAGACAGAGCACTACGCGCGCGCTGTTCTGCGCACAGGCCGCCCCCGGAACCTGGAGGACTTGGTGACGCTTCGCATGGAACGTCAGCGGATTCTGTCGCGTGAGGTTCCGCCCAGGCTGTGGCTCGTCCTTGAAGAGAGTGTGCTGAGGCGAGCAGTCGGTGGAGCCGAGGTGATGCGGGGTCAGCTTGAACGGCTGCGCGACTTGGCCGAGACTCCGCCGCATGTCGTGCAGATAGTGCCGCAGACCATCACGTCGTATCACGCTTCGAGCAGCCCGTTCGGCATGCTGTCGTTCAGTGAAGGGTCTGACGTCGTGCACGTAGACGGGTTTCCCAGGGGTTACGTGTTGGCAGAACCGGACGATGTCCGCGCGGCAGATAATGCATATGATCTGCTGAAGGCAACGGCGCTGCCGCCCGAAGCGTCGGCCCCGCTCATCGATTCGATCCTGAAGGATTCGCACCCATGACCGACAACCACATCCCTAACGCAGTGTGGCGCAAGAGCACCCACAGCGGCAGCAATGGTGGGGAATGCCTTGAAGTGGCCGATGGGTTCGCTGGCATCCTCCCGGTGCGTGACTCGAAGTGCCCGCACGGCCCTACGCTGGTCTTCCCGGCGTCGGCCTGGACGTCGTTTGTCTCGGCGGTCAAGGGCGGAGCACACCCTGCTGCCTGACGCTCCGAGCGCGTACGCGAAGACGACGGCTCCCGCCACGGCGGGGGCCGTTTTGCTGAGCGGAGCGGCATAGACCAAGATCCCCCAATCTTGCCGACAACGCCTTGATCATGTTCTGACCTGCGTGGGTGCCTACTGGGGAGCGGCTTCCTGTAGGTAGTGCTCAGCGTCGCTTGACGAAGGCCCATCCCCGCACACGCGGGGAGCAGCAGGCCGACGCCCGCCGCCTGGCGCTATTCCCGGGACCATCCCCGCGTGCGCGGGGAGCAGTGGCGGCCGATCGTCTCCGGGTAGGTGCCGGTGGGTCCATCCCCGCGTGCGCGGGGAGCAGAACTGCTGGCGCTCTCCGACGCGCGGTTCATCGGGTCCATCCCCGCGTGCGCGGGGAGCAGTAGCCCGCCACCGGTGCTACAGCCCCCATCAAGGGTCCATCCCCGCGTGCGCGGGGAGCAGCAGTCCATGTCTTCCCCCTGGAAAATCACCGTGGGTCCATCCCCGCGTGCGCGGGGAGCAGCAGTCCGGGCCCCGCTGCACCAGCACCCGCATGGGTCCATCCCCGCGTGCGCGGGGAGCAGTCAGCAAGTCCATGAAGGATTTCATCGCCGGGGGGTCCATCCCCGCGTGCGCGGGGAGCAGGCTGGATGACCTGCGGGTTTATCCGGCCGGGAGCCTGGTTTCGTTCACTTCCCGAGAATGCGACAAAACGCTCGCTGGAGAACTCATCGGGCTAGGCTAGCGCACCGCTCAGCGCGTGAGCCGTACGAGGGCGGCCTCCTCGCGCGCCCGAATCGCGCAGCGGGCGCGCTCCGCCGAGCGGCTCGGGGAGGGCGAAGGAATCCCTGCCGAGCGTGGACGGTGATGTCGGTAGCCTGCCGGGCGGATTCGCTCCCTGGCGCACGTCTGCCCCCTGCGGTTGAATCTGACTGACACGAACGCGCAGACGGCTCTTGGGGGGCTCTGCATGGGGTGGTTACAGCGACGGCGCTTAAGGAAGATCCTCCAAGATCCCGCGACGCGCCGGATGTTGGCGGAAGATCTCCGGGCGGATCTGGTCAATCACCTGCGCGACGCGGTGCAGACCGTACTGGATTCGCGGAGTGCCAGTAGTGGCCGTTCGCGAACCTGCCACCGAACGAGCTGTGGCACACGCTGGAGGCTCCCCTGCGGGCGAGCATGAAGACCGAGTTCATCCGCCGACTCGGGGCCGAGGCCGCAGTCCAGATGGAGCCCGAACTGAACGACATCCTTGACCACGCACTGGCCACGCTACGGAATGAGTACAGGGCCCCCGACGATGCACGCGAGCCGTGAGCCGTCCCTTCTCGCGTATGTAGCCGGACACCCGCTCAGGGCGAGCGCCGTACGTCCATGCCCAGAAGGAACGCGCTCAGGAACCGGCCCAAGCACCTGAGCCGGCCCATCCCCGCGTGCGCGAGGAGCAGATCTTCTTCAGCTCCTCTCCCTTGCAGTGCTTGGGGTCATCCCCGCGTGCGCGGGGAGCAGGACGCGAGTGACGAGGACCTGCACCGTGCGCTGGGTCCATCCCCGCGTGCGCGGGGAGCAGCCGGCGTAGCGGGTGGCGGCGAGCTGGCGGTCGGGTCCATCCCCGCGTGCGCGGGGAGCAGCCCCTGAACCCCGCCACGCGGGGTTTCTGCATGGGTCCATCCCCGCGTGCGCGGGGAGCAGTTCACCCCGGATACCCGGTGGCATACCGGGTGGGGTCCATCCCCGCGTGCGCGGGGAGCAGACGCACGCGGGCCTGATGGCTGCGCAGCGGCGGGGTCCATCCCCGCGTGCGCGGGGAGCAGGCTGGATGACCTGGGGGTTTATCCGGCCGGGAGGCTGGTTTCGTTCGCTTCCCGGGAATGCGACAAAACGCTCGCTGGTCAACTCATCGGGCCAGGCTAGCGCAGCCCCCGCGAGTGGTGAACTGGACGCCTGCCCAGGCACGTTCGCGTCCGCAAGGCTGCGCCGCCCCGGCCCGGTTCAGGTGAGGCGGCGGTCGAGGCGGCCGTGGTAGCGGAGGGCCGTGACGGGGCCGTCGCCGTCGCGGACGAAGCCGACGAGGGAGCCCGGTGTCCCGTCCTCGGACAGCGTGACCAGTGAGTCGGGCCCGGCGAGCGCCACCCGGTCGGCGCCCTTCAGTTCGATCACGTACTGGCCCTCCTCGCCGCGCGCCCCGTCCGCGACGAGCGCCAGCTCGCCGGAGCGGGCGCCCGGGACGACCGAGACGGTGCCGTAGAACCCGCAGTCGTACGTCCCCCGCAGCGCCTCGGCGAGTTCGGCGGGCACCGGCTGCGCGCTCTGCGGCGTGGTGTCGACGCCTGCCGCGTCCAGGATCAGCTGCTCCAGTTCGCCCACGATCTCCCCGCCGTGCAGGGAGTTGGTCAGGATCGTGTACGCCAGTCCGGCCGACGGTACGAGTACGAGCCGCGAGGCGTAGCCGATGGTCAGGCCGCTGTGCGAGAGGGTGCGGTGGCCGCCGGTCTCCGCAAGGTGCCAGCCCAGGCCGATGTCGTGGCCCGCGATGCCCTGGCTGGCGAGGGTCTCGAAGAGGCGTTCCGGGGCGGCGTCGGAGACCGACCAGGCGGCGTACCGCAGGAGGTCGGTGGCGCAGGAGACGACCCCGCCGCCGGGTACGTCCCAGCCGGGCAGCTGCCAGTGCCGCTGCCAGCCGCCGTCGACCAGGAGTTCGGCAGAACGGTCGGCGCCGCGGCCGTGCGGCGCGGCCACCCGGTGGAAGATCGCCTCGTCGGCCGAGGTGCAGGTGAGGGCCATCCCGGCCGGTTCGATCACCAGCTCGCGCAGGAGGTCGCCGTAGCGGCGTCCGGTGGCGCGCTCGACGGCGGCGGCGGCCAGCATGATGCCCGGGCCGCTGTAGGTGAAGTCGCTGCCGGGCTCGAACATCAGCGGTTGGCCGGTGAAGTGCCGCAGGGACGCCTGGATGCTGTCGTCGGCGTGGTCGGCGAGGATGCGGGGCGCGTCGGCGATCATGTTCTGCGCGTCGGTGCCGGAGGTGTGGGTGATGGTGTGGCGCAGGGTGATCCGCTTGTCGATGCCGGAGTCCGCGTCGAAGAGCGGGGCGAGGGGTGCGTCGAGTTCCAGGACGCCCCGCTCCAGCAGCCGGCCGATGACGGCGCCGAGCAGCGTCTTGGAGATCGACCCCACCTGGAAGAGGGTGTCCGGGTCGACGGCGAGGGGGTGCGCGACGCTGGTGACGCCGTAGCCGGTCGTCCAGGTACGGCCGTCTAGCGCGATCCCCACCGCGGCGCCGGGGATGCGGTGCTCCGCGAGCAGTTCGGGGACGGCGGTGTCGAGCCGGTGGTGCAGGTCGGTCACAGGAACTCCTTGTCGGGGGGAGGGGGATGCCACCCTGGGTCAGGCACCGGCGCCGGTACGGCTGCGGGGGTCGAGCTGGTCCCGCAGGGCGTCGCCGAGCAGGTTGAACGCGAGGACGAGCGCCACGAAGAAGAGGGCAGGGTAGGCCGCCAGCCAGGGCTGGGTGAGCATGTACTGCTGTGCGCCCGCGATCATGTTGCCGAAGTCGGCGTCCGGTGGCGCGACGCCGAAGCCGAGGAAGCTGAGCGCCGCGTAGGCGCCTTCGGCCGTGGAGAGGTTGATGGCGGTCATGATGATCAGCGGTGAGCTGATGTTCGGCAGGATGTGGCGGCGCATGATCCACCACCTGCCGCGTCCGCACAGCCGGGCCGCGTCGACGTAGCTGCGTCCGGCGACCTCGATGGTGGCTCCCCGGGCGATGCGGGCGAAGCGCGGGATGATGACGAGGCCGATGGCGAACGCCGCGTTGACCATGCCGCTGCCCAGGATCGCGAGCACCAGGATCGCCAGGAGGTACTCGGGGATCGCGAAGAGCAGGTCGGTGATGCGGGACAGTACGCCGTCGGTGACCCCGCGCAGGAAGCCCGCGGCGGTCCCGATGGCGGTGCCCACCACGATCGCGAACAGCACCGCGATCAGGGCGGCCTCGATGGCGGGGCGGGCGGCGGCGATCACCCGGGAGAACTGGTCGCGGCCGAGGGCGTCGGTGCCGAGCCAGTGGTCGGCCGAGGGTCCTTGGAGCTGCGGACCGGTGTTCAGCTCGTTCGGCGCGTAGGGCGCGAGCTGCGGTCCGAAGATCGCGGCGAGCACGTAGAGGAGGAGGACGGCGAGGGCGATGTTGGCGAAGACTCCGCGGATCGGCCAGCGCCGGCGTCTGCGCGGGGTGTTCTCGGTGTCCTTCGACGGGCCGGGCGCGGCGGGGGCCGACGTGGCCGGGGCCGGCGGCGGGGCCGGAGTTGACGTCATGGCGGTCCCCTTAGGAACGAGTGATTCGGCGGTCGACGAGCGGGAGCATCAGGTCCACGAGCAGGTTGCCCAGGATGAACGCGGTGGCGAGCACCAGGGCCTGGCCGGTGGCCTGGCTGAAGTCGCGGAGTTCGAGGGAGTCGAGGATGCCGCGGCCGAGGCCGGGCAGGCTGAAGATCTGTTCGACGATGAAGAGTCCGCCGACCAGCAGCCCGAAGATCATGCCGATGAGGGTGAGTACGGGGGGCATGGCGGCCCGGAGCGCGTACACGTAGGTGACGCGCCATTCGGCGATGCCGTTGGTGCGCGCCGTCGAGATGTACGGCGTGGCGAGCACTTCCAGCATGGCGGACCGGGTCATCTGCATGATGAGCGGAGCGGTGGGGATGCCCACAGCCAGGACGGGGAGCAGCATCATCTGCGCGTTGGCGAGCAGACCGTCACTGACCGGGATGTAGTTCGGCGAGTACAGGTTCGGGAGGTAGTGCGTGGCGACGTAGAGCGCGAAGGAGCCGGAGACGAACGCCGGGAAGGCGAAGGCGATCAGCAGCGGCAGCCGTACCGCCCACACCCGTGCCTGCTTGGCGCGGGTGGCGGCGTACACGCCGGCGGGTATGCCGATGGCGACGGCGACGAGCAGGCCGAACAGCGCCAGCTGGAACGAGACGGGTGCCTGCTGGGCGATGACGTCGCGGTTGGCCTGGCCGGAGAAGGGCGAGGTGCCCAGATCGCCGCGCAGGGCGCTGCCCAGCCAGTCCAGGTACTGGGTGACGAGCGGACGGTCGAACCCCAGGGACTGCCTGATGTTCTCGACCGTCTCGGGGGACGCTTTCGGGCCCGCGATCAGCTGCGCCGGGTCGCCGGGGGCGAGGGCGCGGCCGGCCATGAAGACCAGCGCGGAGAGGGCCAGGAGGACCGCGATCGCCCCGGTCAGCTTGCGTATCGAGTAGAGAACCATGGGTTCGCCTCACTCACCTTCGACGGGGACGGCCGGAGTGAGGGCACCGGGCTTGACGCAGCGGACGAGGTGACCTGGTCTCTCCTCCACCAGCGCGGGCAACTCCGTACGGCAGCGGGGCTCGACCACCGGGCAGCGCGCGGCGAACCGGCAGCCTGGCGGCGGATCGACGGCGCTGGGCGGCTCGCCCTCCAGCACGATCCGCGGTGTGCGCTCCCCGGTGTCGTCGGGGAGGCGGGGTTCGGTGGACCGCAGGGCCACCGAGTAGGGGTGGAGCAGCCCGGTGTCGAAGTCGCGGGCCGGTGCGAGTTCGACGAGCTGCCCCAGGTACATCACCGCGACCTGGTCGCTGAAGCGGCGCACGGCCCGCAGGTCGTGCGAGATGAACACGTACGCGACGCCCGTGCGTTCCTGGAGGCGCTCCAGGAGGCCGAGCACCTGCGCCTGCAAGGAGGCGTCCAGCGAGGTGACCGCCTCATCCAGCAGGATCAGTTCCGGATCGCCGACGATCGCGCGGGCGATGCAGACCCGCTGCTGCTGGCCGCCGGACAGCTCGTGGGGGTAGCGGCCGGCGTACTCCTCGGCGAGGCCGACCTCTTCGAGCACCTCGGCGACGCGCCGGTCGCGCGCCGCCCGGTCCACGCCCGGGAGCGCCTCGGCGATGCTCTGCCGGACGGTCATCCGCGGGTCCAGCGCGCTGGCCGGGTCCTGGAAGACGGCCTGGACGACGCCGCGGGCGCCGGGGGTGCCCGCAGCGGTGGCGTCGCCACCGACGTGGACCGTGCCCGCGTCGGGTGCTTCGAGCCCGACGATCACCCGGCCCAGGGTGGACTTGCCGCATCCCGACTCGCCGACGATGCCCAGGGTCCGGCCCGCGTCGAGCGTCAGGCTGACGGAGTCGACGGCGTGTACGTAGGCGCGGGGACCGCGCAGCTTGGCCCGGCGGACCTTGAAGTACTTGCGTACGTCCTCGGCCCGCAGCACGAGGCGGGTGGCCTCGGCCGTCGTGGTGCTGGTCATGCGGCCTCCCCTGGCTGGGTGCGGTGCTCCGTGGCGTCGCCGCGTGCGGCGGCGAGCAGCGAGGCGGTGTAGGTGTGCTGTGGGTTGGTGAGGACGTCCTCGGCCGGTCCCTGTTCGACGATCCGGCCGCGGTACATCACCGCCACCTGGGTGCACAGTTCGCTGACGACGCCGATGTCGTGCGTGATGAGCAGCAGCGACATGTGCGCGGCGGTGACGCGCTCGCGCAGCAGCTCGACGATCTGGGCCTGCACGGTGACGTCGAGTGCGGTCGTGGGCTCGTCGGCTATGAGCAGCTGCGGCCGGTTGATCAGCGCCATCGCGATGATCACGCGTTGCCGCATGCCGCCGGAGAGTTCGTGCGGGAAGCTCCGGCGCTTCACCTCGACATCGGGCAGGCCGACCTGGCGGAGGACCTCCTCGGCGATGCCGATCGCCTCGGCCTTGGACGTACGGTGGTGGGCGCGTACGACGTCGGTGAGCTGCCTGCCGATGGTGAACACCGGGTTGAGGCTCGCCAGGGGGTCCTGCGGTACCCGTGCGATCCGGGTCGAGCGGATGGTGCGCAGCCCGTCCGCGTCGAGGCCGAGCAGGTCGCTGCCGCCGAAGGAGATCTCCCCCGCGGAGACGGTCGCGTTGTCGGGGAGGGTACGGAGCACCGCCGACGCCAGCGTCGACTTGCCGGAGCCGGACTCGCCGACGAGGCCGAGGCGTCCTCCGGCGGGCAGGTCGAAGCTGACCTTGTCGGCGGCGACGTGGAGGCGGCCGTCGCGCTGGTAGCTGATGGTCAGGTCGCGCACGGACAGGCCGGCGCCACCGGGAGACATGTCGGGGGCGGGGTGTGCGGTCGTCATCGCCGCTGCTCCTTCGTTACACCGGCCAGGAAGGCGCGGCTCTGGCTCGGCGGCACCGACACCTTGGCGAGCGTGTCGCGGTAGGCGGCGAACATGTTGCTGGCGAGCAGCGTGACGGTCGGGTAGACGAGCGTCGCCTCGTGCCGGGAGATCTCGGTCAGCTTGTCGTAGTAAGCGGACTGGCTGCCGGCGCTCCGGGCCTCGTCGATCAGCTTCTGCAACGACTTCGGGGTCGGCCCCTGCCGCCCCTCGGCGGGCAGGACGTACTGGAGCGGGTTGGGGTAGTAGGACTGCGCGTTCCACGACAGGGCGTAGTCCGGGCCGCCCAGCTTGGCGCTCCAGGCCGCCTGTTCCTTGGGCAGCAGCTTGACCTTGATCCCGACGCGGGCGAGCTGGTCCTGGAGCAGGGCCATCATGTTGTCGGTGCCCGGGTCGTATCCGCTGATGTACATCAGCGTGGTGGAGAACCCGCGCGGGAATCCGGCCTCGCGCAGCAGTTTCTTGGCCCGCGGGATGTCCGGCTGGTAGAAGGGCAGGTCCTTGACCTCCGGTGCCCATTCCGCCGACGGGACGTAGCCGCTGGGACGTGCGTCTCCCTGGTAGGCGCCGTCCGCCAGCTCCTGGCGGTCGATGGCCAGGGCGAGTGCCTGCCGGACGAGCTGGTTGTCGAACGGCTTGCGCAGGTTGTTGACCTGGAGGAAGAGCGTCGAGTCGGTCTTGGCCTCGCGCAGCGTCACGTCGGGGTCGTCGCGCACCGCGTCGGCGCTGGCCGAGTCGGGGAACATCAGGTCGATCTTGTCGGCCTGGAGGTTGGCCACCTGGGTGGCGACGTTGGGGATGTAGAGCACCGAGAGCGCGGGCGCGGCGGCCTTCTTTCCCCAGTAGCCCCCGTTGCGCTCGAGCTGGAGCTTGCTGTTGGCGCGGTACTCCGTCTGCTTCCAGGGGCCGGTCCCGACCATGGTGATCGCCGGGTTGGCCTCGTCGGCGGCCTTCTCGCTCATGATCGCGCAGCCCCACACCAGAGGGTTGGCCATGTTGTTGACGAAGCCCGCGTCCGGCTTCTTGAGGGTGAAGGTGACCTTGTCGGCGGCGGCCTTCTCCACCTTGTCCAGCATCGGGAAGACCTCCTTGTCGATGCCGTCCGGGCTGTTGCTCAGCCGGTCGAAGGAGAAGACGACGTCGTCCGCGGTCATCTCGGCGCCGTTGTGGAAGCGGACGTCCTCGCGCAGCGTGAAGGTGTACTTCAGGCCGTCCGCGGACTTCTCGTAGCCGGTGGCCAGGGCGGGCTCGACCCGGCCGTCGGCGGTCGTGGTGTAGAGGCACTCATAGGAGAGCTGCCAGGCGAATCGGTCCGCGAACATGCTGGAACCCTGCGGGTCCAGCGTGCTCGGGGGTGTGGTCTCGGCCACCACCAGGCCGTCCGGCCGCGCGCTCTTGGCCACGGGGGCGGAGCAGGCCGAGAAGACAAGGGCGGCCGCGAGGCAGAGAACAACCGCGGCGGTGCCACGTCGGCGCGCTGGGGGCATACGGTCCTCACTTCGCCGGCGCTCAGGGAGCGCAGTTCACGAGCACGGATTGTGCAGTGGATTGTGCAGTGGGTTTTGCAATGCAACACATCGCTTTGCATTGCATGGCGGTGACTATAATGCCTACGGCATATGACACAAGGGGCTGGGCAGAACCGGGAGGATGCTGTGATGAGGAAGCACCCGGTCCTCCCCCGGCTCCGCGCGGATCGCACCACACTGGCCGGTGCGTCGCCCCGTGCCCCCCGAAGCCTCCAGCGACGACCAGGCGGCGCACAGCGGAGAGCGAGTGCTCCGCGACAGCCGCCCGGGTTACACCACGGCCGACACCCCACTCGACGAGGAGACCTGTCTTGACCGACCAGCTGGCACCCACCCCCGGCGCACGCAACAACTCCGCCTCCGTACGCCGGGCGTTGGGGATACTCCTCAGACTCGGCGACGAATGCGAGGGCCGCGGATACACCCTCAGCCAACTCGCCGCGCACCTGGACCTGAGCAAGCCCACGACGCTGCGGCTGATCCAGCCGCTCGTCGAGGCCCACCTCGTCCAGACGCTGCCCGGCGGCACCTACCGGCTCGGCTGGCGCAACGCCCAGCTGGGCCAGGCGTACCTCGCCGGGGCCGACCCGCACCGGGACATGCACGACGTACTGGAGCGCCTCTCGGAAGCGACCCGGGAGACCGTGCACCTGGTCACCCAGGACTTCCCGCACGTGGTCTACGTCGACAAGGTCGACAGCCCGCTCGCGGTACGCATGGCGTCACGCATCGGCAGCACGCAGCCGGCGTACTGCACCAGCGTCGGCAAGGCCATGCTGGCGCACGCCGAGGAGGCCATGGTCGACGTGGTGATCGCGGCCGGGATGCCCGCCCGGCTGGAGAACACCCTCACCGAAGGCGGCGCGCTGCGCGCCGAGTTGGCGCAGATCCGGGCCCGGGGCTGGGCCATCGACGACGTGGAGAACGAGGCGGGGGTGCGCTGCGTGGCGGCGCCGATCTTCGACGCGACGGGAGCCGTGACGAGCGCGATCAGCGTCTCGGCACCCGTGGAGCGCATGTCGCTGGAGCACGCCGGGGAAGTGGCGTCACTGGTACGCGCCGCCGCCCGGGAGTGCTCGCAGCGGTGGGGCGGACACGGCTGAACGGCACCGCGTGTGCGCGCGGCGGGCGCGCGGACGGGCCCGTGCCTGGCGGGAGGCGGCCCGACAGCCGCCCCGCCAGGCGCGCGCGGCCGGACGACCGGCGCCGCCGAAAGCCTCCCACCGCACCTGCCCCGGGCAGACGCGCGCGGCCGGCCAGCGCACCACTGAGCAGACGCGCCGCCGGGCACACACCCTGCCAGGCGGGCAGGCGCGGCCAGGCATACGCGCCGCCAGCGCAAGCGCGCGGTCAGACGACCGGCATCGCCGTGAGTCTCCCGTCGCGCCACGTGAACATGCGGTTTCCCGCGCCCGCCAGGGCCCAACCGCCTTGCCCGGGCCGTCCCTTCTCGTGGCGGGTCCACAGCGGTTCCCCGGTGTCCTTGCGGAAGGCCCGCACCCCCTCCGCCTGCTGCGAGGACGAGACCCAGACCGTGTCGCCCGAGAGGACGGGCATCCCGGCGATGGCGTTCGCCAGCTCGCGCGTCCACTTCTTGGAGCCGTCCTTGACGCTGTGGCAGCGCAGTTGGCTGTCGGCGACGAGGTAGAGGTGGTCCTCGTCGGCGGTCCCCACGAACAGCCCCGCGTTGGTCGACGCGGGCACCGACCAGCCGGGGTCACCGTCGCTGAGCCGGAAGGAGCGCAGCGACTCGCCGCCCAGGCAGACGGAGTCGCCGGTGATGTACGGGGTCCACGCGCTGCCGGACTTCGCCGGGACCTTCCACACCTTGCCGCCGTCCTCCGTGTCCAGCGCGACGACCCCGTACTCCCCTGCGGCGAGCACCAGCCGGCCGCCGCCCGCGGCGGCTTCGATGTCGTCGGCTTCGAAGTCGAACGGCATCCGCTTCTGCCACAGTTCTTCCGGCGCTCCGCGCTTCCTGAGGCGGAGGGCCACCACCTTGCCGGGGTCGCCGGTGGACCAGTTGCTGGAGAGGTCGTCGTAGTAGTACACGTCGCCGGCCACGGCGAGTTTGCCCACGATGCCCACATCGTGCTTCCAGAGCTGTTTGCCGGTGCGGGGCGAGATGCCGTGGAGCGTGTCCAGGCTGGAGGCGAGGATGAGGTCGAGCTTCGGTACGTAGACCGCCGGCCAGCCGACGCCCTTCACCATCCACTTGCGCTTCCCCGTGGCGACGTCGTAGGCGATGAGGTCCGGGGACTGGCTGTCGAGGATGACCGTGTCCCGGACGACGAGCAGGCGGCCCCCGCTCGCCGACACCTTCTTGGGGCCCCACAGCGGGTCGGGCGCCTTGCCCTTCTCGTAGTCGCCCTCGGCGAGCGGGTCCGCGTCCCAGGGATGGGCGCGCGGCGGAGTCTCCTCGCGCCGCAACCACCAGGCGCCCGCGCCACCCGCCGCCGCGAGCACGGTCACCCCCGCGGCCACCCCGGTGAGCACGCGCCTGCGGGACGGGCCGCCGCCGCGCGGGGCGGCGCCGCTGAGCGTCGTGGCGGTACCCGTCTCCACCTCGGGGAAGGCCGCCAACTCCCGCACCCGCGCCTCGGACCGGCCGATCTCCTCGGCCACCGGGCCCTCCTTCCACAGCTTGTGCGCGCCGCGCGGTGCCGCCATGGCCGAGGCGACCTGGGCGGGGAGGGGGCGCTGCGCGGGGTCCTTGGCCAGGCACGGTTCGATCAGCTGCCGCAGCGCGGGCGGCAGCGCGTCCAGCCGGGGCTGCCCGTGCACCACCTCGTACTGCACGGCCGCCGCGTGACCGCCCGAGTAGGCGGGCGAGCCGGTCGAAGCGTAGACGAGGACCGTGCCCAGCGCGAAGACGTCGCCGGGCGGCCCGGTGCGCTGCCCGAGCACCTGCTCGGGCGCGCCGTAGCCCGGCGTGACGGGGGTCTGTCCGGTGGTGGTCAGGGTCAGCCCGTGCTCGGGGCGTGCGATGCCGAAGTCGATGACGCGCGGTCCGGCCGCAGTCAGCACGATGTTGGACGGCTTGAGATCGCGGTGCACCAGGCCCGCCGCGTGGATGTCGCCGAGCGTGCCGGCGAGCGCCGCACCCAGCGCCCGCACGTAGGGCTCCTGGAGCGCGCCGTAGTGCAGCACCGCCTCGTCGAGCGTCGGACCGGCCAGGAACTCCGCCGCGATGAAAGGCCTGCCGCTCTCGGTCTCCACGGACAGCACGCGCGCCACGCCCTTGCTCCGCACGGCCTGCGCCGCCTCCGCCTCCCGCACGAAGCGCTGCGACATCTGCGCGTCCTGGGCGAGTTCGGGGTGGAGCACCTTGACGGCGGCCGTACGGCCGGAGCCGTCGCGTCCGAGGTAGACCTTCCCCATCCCGCCCTCGCCGAGCACGCCGATGAGGCGGTAGGGGCCGAGCCGCAGGGGGTCGCCGTAGCCGAGGGGGTTCATCTGGTCCTTCTTCTCCTGCCGTTGCTTTCGCCGGACGCTGTCCAGGCGCTGTCCGGACGCCGTCCGGGGGCGGTGCCTGGTGGCGCGCCGGTCACTCCAGGGGAATGGCGTACGTGCCCAGCAGCGTGGAGCCGACGATCCGGCCCGACCCCTCGTCCAGGACGAGGCTCGTACCCGCTCCGTCCAGGCCGCCCATCGTGAACGTCCAGTCGGAGCGGTGGGTTTCGCGGTCGACCGCGCTGAGGTACGTGCGCTCCCGCTTGTCGACCACCAGGGTGTAGACGTAGCGCTCCCCGACGAGCGGCACGAAGCCGACCGAGGGCCGGTGTCCGGGGCGGCGCTCCTCCCGCCACAGCAGCCGCCCGTCAGCGGCGTCGACGGCGATCAGGCCCTGGCCACGCTCGGTCGCGTACACCACGCCGTCCCGCACGGACGGCGGACCGTAGAGTGCCACGAGGTGCCCCTGCTCGTCCTCCTCCACCCGGTCGGCCCGTGCGCTGGAGAACGCCCACGCCCTCTTCCCGTCCGAGAGGCGGAACGCGGCGAGCTGCCGGGAACTCAGGTAGAGGTGCCTGCGGTCGGTGGGGATCGGCGCGAGCGAGGCGGCGCCGTCGCGGGTGGCGCCGAGCGGCAGGCGGGTGCCCTCCCACAGCTTCCGGCCCGTACGGGTGTCCCGCGCCAGCGTCACGTAGCGGCTGAGGTCGTCCCGGTCCTCGCCGTCGGCCACCCGGGTGAGCAGCAGCCGGTCGCCGCTGCGGGCGGCCAGGTAGCCGCTGGTCTGGGCGTGCGTGGAGCCGTACTCGTAGTCCGCGAGCGGTGCGCGCCACAGCTCCCGGCCCGCGCGCAGGTCGAAGGCAAGGACGTACCAGCCCTTGGTGATCTCCTGGGAGGAGGCGTTCGCCTCGCGGGTCCGCGCCGCCAGGTAGAGCACGTGCCCGCTCGTGCGGAGCGGCTGGACGGTGGGCGCGCCGAAGCCGCCCTCGCGCTTCGGCCTGCCGTCGAAGTCGGGGAGGGTGCCGAGGGTTTCCCCCACGGAGCCCGAACCGGGGTCCAGCGTGCAGACGGCCACCCCCGCGCCACCGCCCTTCCGCTTGCCCCCTTTCCGCCCTGCGGGCTCGGGAAGGAGTACGTGAATCGTCTGTCCGTCGGTGCTGAGCTGCTGCGCGTGGAGGTCCGGGTTGCCCCAGCGCCGCTCCCCGCCCTTGGCATCGAACGCCACCAGGCCCTTCTTGTCCATGCTCAGCAGCAGACCGCCCGCCGCGATCGGCGGCAGGTCGTACTCGTCCTGGGTGTTCAGGGTCGGCGCCTGCCACACGGGCCGCGGCCCCCCGCCCGCCCCGCGCGAGGGCGAGGCCGCCGGTCCGGACGCACCTGCGGAGCCGCCCCTGCCGGACCACGCCCAGGCGCCCCCGGCCACGGCGGAGGCCCCGAACACGGAACCGCCCGCCCACGTCAGCACCCGGCGCCGCGAGGGCCGCCCCGGCTCCCGCGGCGCCCCCGTCGGTCCGCCCGCACCGCCCGGGGCCGCGCCTGAGCCGTACGCGCCTGAGCCGTGTGCGCCCGCGTCGTACACGCCCGCCGGCGGGGCCGCGCGCTGCGGGGCGATCTGCCAGACGGCACCGGCGTGCCAGGCGATCCGGGCCAGCAGGGCGGCCGGGAGGTGGTCGGCGAACTCGGCGCCGCCGGGGCCGTGAGGACCGCGCGGGTCGCGAGGATCGCCGGGGCCGCCGGACAGCTGCGCCGCCAGCTCCGCCGTGCCCGGCCGGTGGTGCGGCTCCTTGCGCAGCGCCCGCTCCAGCGCGGGCCGCAGCGCGTCCGGTACGCCGGCCAGGTCCGGCTCGCCGTACCGCACCCGGTAGAGCAGGTCGGCCGCCTGACCCCCGCCGAAGGGGCCGCGCCCCGTCAGCGCGAAGACCAGCACCCCGGCGAGCGCGAAGACGTCGCCCGCGGCGGTGTGTTCGCCGCCCGTGGCCTGCTCGGGCGACATGTAGGCCGGGGTTCCCGCCGCCGCTCCCGTGCGGGTCAGCCGTTCGTCGCCGATCGCGCGCGCGATGCCGAGGTCGATGACCTTGGGGCCCGAGGCGGAGAGAAGGATGTTCGACGGCTTCAGGTCCCGGTGCACGACATCCGAGCTGTGCAGCTGCCCCAGCGCCTCGCACAGCGCGGCCCCCAGCGCCCGTACGGCCGCCTCGGGTAGCGGCCCGCACTGCTCGACGGCCGCGTCCAGCGCGGGGCCGAGCACGTACTCGGTCGCCAGCCACGGGGTGGGCGCGAGCGGGTCGGCGTCGACGACCTCGGCCCCGTGACGCCCCCCCAGGACACGCGCCGCGTCCGTCTCCAGCCGGAAGCGGATACGGAATTCGGGGGAGGCGGCCAGCCGTGCGTGCGTCGTCTTGAGCGCGACCGTGCGCCCGCCGGCGTCCCGCCCGAGGTAGACGGTGCCCATGCCGCCGCTGCCGAGCCGGGCGATCAGCCGGTACGGGCCGAGCTGGTGCGGATCGTCGTAGGCGAGCGGGAGCGCGAGGGGGGTGCGGGGGGCGGGAGAAGAGGGCATCGGGTCAGCAGTCCACGGTGAGGGGGCGGTGGGGGCGGGCGCGGCTCAGCGTCTGTCCCCCGGCGCGGCCAGCGCCCTGGCGGACTGCCGGGCGAGCGCCGCGATCACCCGGCCCGGCAGCCAGCCGGGGCCGAACGCGTCGGCGCCCCCGTCCAGCGTCGTGACCGGCGCCGGCACGGGCGGAGCGGGCCCGGCGGGAGGGCCCGGCGGGACCGGCGCGGCGAGGCCCGCGCGCAGCGCGTCCCGCACCGCCGAGGCCTGCGGCCGGTCCGCCGGATCGGCGGCCAGACAGGAGCCGACCGTCTCCCGCAGACCCATGGGCAGCCCCGAGACGTCCGGCGCCAGGCGCCCCGTCGCCGCGTACGCCAGCACGGCGCCGAGCCCGTACACGTCGCCGGGCGGGCGCGGCCGTCCGCCCGAGAGCTGCTCGGGGGGCAGCGCCTCCGGCGGCAGCCCGGCCACGGCCCGGCGGTCCCGGCCCTCCGGGGCGAGGGCCCGTACGCTGCCGAAGCCGGTGAGCCTGGGCCCGTCCGCCCCCAGCAGGACGGTGCCGGGGGCCACTCCGGCGTGCGCGACGCCCTGCACGTGCAGGGCGGCAAGGGTCCCGGCCAGCTCCAGGCCGAGCGCACGCACCGTACGTTCGCCGAGGCCTCGGCCGTGCGCGGCCAGCGCGCCGGGCAGCGGCACCGCGGGTGCGTAGGGCGAGGCGTGCCAGGGCGGTTCGCCGGGGGCGCCCGCGAAGACCTCCACGAGCTGCTCCAGCGCGGGGGCGAACCCGCCCAGCCGCCGGGCCTGCTCGGCCTCTGCCACGAACCGCTGCCCGTACGCGCCGTCCCCGGCCAGCTCCGGCCGGGGCAGGGTGAGCAGCAGCGTGTGGTCGCCCCCGGGCATGCGCGCGACGAGGCGCCGCACGGGCACGGGGACCCCGGTGTCCGCCGCGTCGATCCCGCCGACGGGGCGGTAGCGGCCCGGGTGCCGTGGATCGTCCTGGCGCAGCGGCTCCATTCTGCCCCCATGGTTCAGCTGAGGGTGACGAGCCTAGACGAGTGACTCCGAAGGGGCGTCGTCCGCCCCTCGGGGGGGCTGGGCGGTGCCAGGCGCGTCCCCTGAGCCCGTAGGGCCCGGGGAGACCCCAGCGCTTGCTGCGCTCGCTTCGTCTCGGCTGCCTTTCCCGTTCCCGGATGCCGGGCGCGGTCCCAAGGCAGGGGGGAGCGCGGATGGGGCGTTCCGGTGCCGGCCGGCAGCGCAGCGGGGTGCCTCCCGGCGAAGCAAGGAGCGCCAGGAGCGTGGGGCGGGCCTTCCGCAGGCCCGAAGGGCCGGGGGGACAGGCACCGGAGGCACGCGCGCCGGGGCGCCGCCGCCCCGTCAGGGGTTCAGGCGGGGGCGGCCGTCTCGCAGCCGCAGGAGCGGCGGACGATCAGGCCGGAGGGGAACTGCCGGATGCGCTCGCGCCGCGAACCCGCCACCCGCAGGCCGTCGTCCAGGACCAGGTCGACCGCCGCGCGGGCCATCGCCTCCCGGTCGGAGCCGACCGTCGTCAGCGGCGGGTCCGTCAGTGCCGCCTCCTTGACGTTGTCGAAGCCGGTGACCGCCAGCTCGCCCGGCACGTCGATGCCCAGCTCGCGGGCGGCCCGCAGCACGCCGATGGCCTGGTCGTCCGTCGAGCAGAAGAGCGCGGTGGGGCGGTCCGGGCGGCGCAGCAGGTCGAGGGCGAGGCGGTAGGTGTCGTAGCGGTTGTACGGGGCCTTGAAGAGGCGGCCCTCCACGGAGCGCCCGGCCTCCTGCATGGCCCGGGTCCAGCCGTCGATGTGGTCGGTGACCGGGTCGCCGTTCGCGGGGGTGGACTCCATGCCGCCGAGGCAGGCGACGTCACTGTGCCCGTGCTCCAGCAGGTGGCGGGTGGCCAGTTGGGCGCCGCCCACGTCGTCGAGCACGACGGCCACGTCGTCGATCGCCTCGGGCCGCCGGTGCAGCAGGACGACGCGGGCGTCCCACGCCTCGATCTCGGTGGCCGCGTGCTCGCTGGGCCCCTGGCTGATGAGGATCAGGCCGGACACGCGCATGCCCAGGAACGCGCGCAGGTAGTGCACCTCGCGCTCGTCCAGGTAGTCGGAGTTCCCGACGAGGACCATCTTTCCCCGGTCGGCGGCGGCCTGCTCGACCGCGTGCGCCATCTCGGCGAAGAAGGGCTGGCGGGCGTCGGGGACGACCAAGCCTATCAGGTCCGTACGCCGCGAGGCCATCGCCTGGGCCACCCGGTCGGGGCGGTAGCCCAGCTCCGCGATGGCGGCGAGGACGCGCTCCTTGGTCGCCGGGGCGACCGGCCGCGGCCCGTTGTTGATCACATAGCTGACCACCGCGGTCGACGTACCCGCCAGCCTTGCCACATCGTCCCGCGTCACCTTGGCCACGGCGCTCAGTCTACGCGCGGCGATTCACCCCTTCGCCAGGGCGCGTACCGGCCTGGTTCACGCCCCCGGCCGCGTTCCTAGCGACCTCCTCGGCCGCCTCCGCGACGGCACGGGCGTCCGCCCGCGTCTTGAGGTCAGCGGCCTCCCGGGCCTCCCGGTCGCGCTTGCCGCCCTTGCCCTTCTCCGAGGCGACGAAGCGGTAGCCGACGTTCCGTACGGTGCCGATCAGCGACTCGTGCTCCGGGCCGAGCTTCGCGCGCAGCCGCCGCACGTGCACGTCGACCGTGCGGGTGCCGCCGAAGTAGTCGTAGCCCCAGACCTCCTGGAGCAGCTGGGCCCGGGTGAAGACCCGGCCGGGGTGCTGCGCGAGGTACTTGAGCAGCTCGAACTCCTTGAAGGTGAGGTCGAGCACGCGGCCCTTGAGCTTGGCGCTGTAGGTGGCCTCGTCCACGGAGAGGTCGCCGTTGCGGATCTCGGTCGGCGCACTGTCCGCGCCGGTCTGCTGGCGGCCCATGGCCAGCCGCAGCCGGGCCTCGACCTCGGCCGGCCCGGCGGTGTCCAGCAGCACGTCGTCCACGCCCCACTCGGCCGTGACGGCGGCGAGGCCGCCCTCGGTCACCACCAGGAGCAGCGGGCAGCCCGGCCCGGTGGAGCGCAGGAGTTGGCACAGCGAGCGCACCTGCGGCAGGTCGCGGCGGCCGTCGACGAGTATCACGTCGGCGCCGGGGGTGCTGACCAGGGCGGGGCCCTCGGCGGGCGAGACGCGCACCTGGTGCAGGAGGAGTCCGAGGGCCGGGAGCACCTCGGAGGACGGCTGGAGGGCGTTGGTGAGGAGCAGCAGCGAACTCATACGCGTGCGGCACCTCCGGTAGGCGGCGGTTGGTGTCCGGTTCGCTTGCCCATGACATCGTGTCCTTCCTCGGGCCCTGCGAGGACGCGGGCGACACAGCTCCGTACCGCCCGGAAAGCGCAAAAGGACCCGGGGGCAACGCTGCCCGGATCCCTCATGCGCAGCAGAATAGCCCACATGGGCAGCGCAGCGCAGTGTGAGACGGGCCGCATCCGCGTCCGCGAGAGCCCGCGCGAGCGCCTCCGCGGGGTGCTCCGGACGGACGACGGAGTGCGTATCGAGGCCGCCTACGAGCGGTACGCGGGGCCCGGTGACGGGACGGCGATCGTGCTCGCGCACGGCTTCACCGGTTCCCTCGAACGGCCCGCGCTGCGCCGCGCCGCGCGGGTGCTGACCGCGCACGGGGCGGTCGTCACCTTCTCCTTCCGCGGCCACGGCGGCTCCGGCGGCCGGTCCACGGTGGGTGACCGGGAGGTGCTCGACCTGGCGGCTGCCACGCGCTGGGCCCGCGCGCTGGGACACCGCCGGGTGGCGACGGTCGGCTTCTCGATGGGCGGCTCGGTGGCGCTGCGGCACGCGGGGCTGCGGCACGCGGGGCCGGGGGGCGCGGGGCTGGAGGACACGGGACTGGAGGACGCGGGGCCGGGGGACGCGGGGCCGGGGGACACGGCGCACCCGGACGCCGTCGTCGCCGTCAGCGCCGCCGCCCGCTGGTACTACCGGGGTACGGCGCCGATGCGGCGGCTGCACTGGGCCATCGAACGGCCCGCCGGGCGGCTCGTCTCACGCTGGGGCCTCGGCACCCGGATTCACTCGCAGGAGTGGGACCCCGTCCCCCTCCCCCCGGTGGACGCCGCCGCGATGATCACACCATTGCCCCTGCTGATCGTGCACGGCGACCGGGACCCCTACTTCCCGCTCGACCATCCCCGCTCCCTCGCCGACGCCGCCGACCCCGACCGCACACGGCTGTGGGTCGAACCGGGCTTCGGGCACGCCGAGAACGCCGCGCCCGCCGAGCTGCTCCACCGCGTCGGCGCGTGGGCGGCACAGGCGGCGGCGACGGGCGCCGTACCCGGGTGACCCGGCGCCGTCCGCGGCACGGGATGGCGCGGAACCGCACCGTGCCGCACCCCGCACCTCCGCGAGGCGCCATCATGGGTGCCGCACCCGTGCCGCGGCCACACCGCGCGCGGCGCGCACCGGAACCCGGCGAACGGCGAGAGGGACACCATGGCCAGCGGCACGATCCGCTACTGGGCGGCGGCCAGATCCGCGGCAGGCACGGCGGAGGAGGCGTACCAGGCCGGCACGCTCGCCGAGGCGCTCGACGCCGCCCGTGAGCGGCACGCCGGTTCGCCGGAGTTCGCCCGGGTGCTGGCGCGCTGCTCGTTCCTGGTGGACGGGAACCCGGCCGGGACCCGGGCGCGGGACACGGTCACGCTGAGCGAGGGCGGCACGGTCGAGGTGCTCCCGCCGTTCGCGGGCGGTGCCCGGTGACCGGCCGGTACGGCGACGGGTACGGCGCGCCGCAGCCGTACGAGCCGGCGGGCGGAGCGTGGGACGGGCCGCAGGGGCCGCCGCCCGCGGACCCGTACGGCTATGCGCAGCAGGGTCAGCCACAGCAGCCGCACCAGCACCAGCCGCACCACCACCAGCCGCACCAGCCCCGGCCGGTCCGGCCCCAGCCAGGCACCGCCACCGGCCCCGCCCCGCTCCCGCCGCAGCCCGCGGCCCCGCAGCCCGCAACCCCGCAGCCCCCGCCGCACCAGCCCGCCGACGAGCCCCGGCCCGAAGCCGCCCCCCGCGCCGCGCGCACCGGGCGCGCCGGGCGCGCCCGTCCCAGCCCGCTGATCGCGCCGGGCCTCCAGCCCGCCGTGCTCACCGTCGCGCTGGCCGCGCTGCTGGCCGGGACCTCCTCGCTGCCCCGGCCGGTGTTCGCGGTGGCCGTCGTGCTGCTCCAGGCCGTGACGGCCGCGGGCTGGTACCGGCTCAACGGCATGTGGCCCGCCCGGCAGGGCATCGCGCTCGCGTTCCTGGCCGGTGTCGCCACCGACGTCGCGCTACTGACCACGAGCCGCGCGCACACGGCCACGGCTGTCGTCGGCACCCTCGGCATCTGGTGCGTGCTGGTGATCGTGCTCCAGCTGCGCAGCCACGCCAGTCCGGACGAGCGCCTCTACGCGCTCACCGCCGGGCTCACCGCCACCGCCCTGACGGTGCTCGCCGCCGGGTACCTGGCCATCGCCCGCACCGTCGAGGAGGCCGTGATCGCGGGCGCCGCCGCGGTCGCCCTCGCCACGCTCGTACGGGCGCTGCCGCTGCCGCCGTTCGTCTCGCCGGTGCTCGCGGTGCTCGCGGGCGGCGGGGCGGGCGCGCTGGCGGGCAGGTACACCGACCTGGGGACCACGGACGGGTCGCTGCTCGGCCTGGCCGCCGCGGTGTGCGCGGTGACCGGACTGCGGGTGGCCAGCTACGACTATCCGTCCCGCTTCGTGCACATGACGGCCGGGGTCGTGCTGCCGCTGACGCTGGCGGCACCGGCCGTCTACTTCCTGGGCCGCGCGCTGGGCTGACCCGGGAGCCCGGTCCGGCCCGGCGTGCCGCGCCGTGCCGGACCGGGCCGGGCCGGGCCGGGCCGCCAGGTAGCAGCTCTGCCACGAGTCGTCTCCAGGCCCACTGCCGCCACCGCCACGCAGGAACGTCACGCTAGGCTCCGAGGCATCCGACGCCCTGGGGGAGCATTCGCATGCGCGCACTTCGCATCAGCCTGATCGTCTTCGTGGTCCTGGCGGTCCTCTTCGTCGCCGCCGACCGCATCGCGCTGAAACTGGCGGAGGACGAGGTGGCCGACAAGGTCCGCACCACGCAGGGGGTGGACGGCGCCGACTCGGCGTCCGTCTCGATCAACGGCTTCCCCTTCCTCACTCAGCTCGCGGGCAAGCAACTGGACGATGTGGACGTCGAGTTGAAGGGCATGACCGCCACCGCGGGCGGGCGCCGGATCAGCGTCACCCGGGTCGAGGCCCACCTGTCGGACGTGAAGATCAGCGGCAGCTTCAACTCCGCCGTGGCGCAGCGGGCCGAAGGCGAGGCGGAGATCTCCTACGAGGACCTCAACGCCCTGGCGCCGGACGGCGTGCGGGTGTCGTACGCGGGCAAGGAGCGGGCCGCCAAGGACCAGGTGAAGATCACCGCGAGCGTGCAGGTGCTGGGCCAGCAGGTGGAGATCCCGCAGCCGATCTACAGCACGCTGAAGGTCACCGGGAAGAACCAGCTCCAACTGCACGCCGAGTCGATACCCGCCTCCAAGCTGCCGGGCGCGGAGGGGGAGATCCGCAAGCGGGTCGACTTCACCGCCCCCATCGAGGGCCTGCCGGAGGGCCTGGAGCTGGACGAGGCGGAGCCGGGCGAGAGCGACGTCACCTTCACCCTTGAGGGCAAGGACGTGGCGCTGACGGGCTGACGCCGCCCGCTCGCTCCGGCTCCAGGCCCCGCCCCCGGCACCGCCCTGCCCAGACGCCGTCCCAGCTGGCGAGACAGCTCCGTCCGCTGGTCAGCCGTCCGCGCCCCGCCACCCGCCCCGGCCACGGCCGCACGGAGTCGGCGGGGCGTTCGAATCTCACATCACAGACAATCTTGTCTCATCATTCGGATACCCGGTGACATCACCTCCCGCCTTCCTTACGATCGGGCACATGAAGCGACAGGCGGACCTCACGAAGCGACGGACAGTCGACCTGTGCCGCGTCGCCGCCATGCTCTGTCGCACCGCCGCCTGACGACCGCCGTCCGGTGCCGCAGAGGCCGCCGTGACGCCCGCCGTCCAGCACCGCCGCAGCCCCATCCCGCTCGCGCGCCGCACAGCGCTGTGCGCGACGACCCCGCGCGCACGTACCACCGCTCCCCGGAGGAGAATCCATGAGCCGCAGTGACGTCCTGGTGGACGCCGACTGGGTCGAGTCCCGCATCGACGACCCGAAGACGGTCATCGTCGAGGTCGACGAGGACACCTCGGCCTACGAGAAGAACCACATCAAGAACGCCATCCGGATCGACTGGAAGCAGGACCTCCAGGACCCGGTCCGGCGTGACTTCGTCGACCAGGCCGGATTCGAGAAGCTGCTCTCCGAGAAGGGCATCGCCAACGACGACACGGTCGTGCTCTACGGCGGGAACAACAACTGGTTCGCGGCGTACGCCTACTGGTACTTCAAGCTCTACGGCCACGGCGACGTGAAGCTGCTGGACGGCGGGCGCAAGAAGTGGGAGCTGGACTCCCGCGACCTGGTCGCGGCGGTGCCCGAGCGCGCGAAGACCGACTACAAGGCGAAGCCGCAGGACACCTCCATCCGCGCCTTCCGCGACGAGGCCGTCGCAGCCATCGGCACCCAGAACCTCGTGGACGTCCGCTCCCCCGACGAGTTCAGCGGCAAGCTGCTCGCCCCGGCCCACCTCCCGCAGGAGCAGTCGCAGCGTCCGGGCCACATCCCGTCCGCGCGCAACATCCCGTGGTCGAAGTCGGCCAACGACGACGGCACCTTCAAGGCGGACGACGTCCTCAAGGAGCTGTACGAGAACGAGGGCGTCGACCTGGGCAAGGACACCATCGCCTACTGCCGCATCGGCGAGCGCTCCGCGCACACGTGGTTCGTGTTGCACGAGCTGCTGGGCCAGCCCAACGTCAAGAACTACGACGGCTCCTGGACCGAGTACGGCTCGCTGGTCGGCGTCCCGGTCGAGCTGGGCTCCAACTAAGCCTCCGACAGGCTCCGAGCCGACGACAACCCGACAAGGAAGCGGTATCCCATGTGCGGAGCACAGGCGGGCGGCCCGGACGCCGCCACCATCAAGCCCGGCGAGACGACGATCCAGGGCAGCGTGACGCGTGACGGCGAGCCCGTCACGGGCTACGTACGACTGCTCGACTCCACCGGCGAGTTCACGGCCGAGGTCCCCACCTCCGCCACCGGCCAGTTCCGCTTCTACGCGGCCGAGGGCACGTGGACGCTGCGCGCCCTGGTCCCCGGCGGCACGGCGGACCGTACGGTCGTGGCGCAGGACGGCGGGCTGGCCGAGGTCGCGATCGCGGTCTAGGACTGGATGCGGTGATACGAGGGGCCGCGCTCCCGGCGGAGCGCGGCCCCTCGTCGTGCGCGCCGTGCGCGCTGCGGGCGCCGTGCGCGTCAGTAGACGAGCGCCTGCACGCCGTCCTCCATCACCTCGCTCACGAAGACCTGTGCGCCCGCGATCCGCACGCCCTCCAGCAGGTCCTTCTCCTCGATGTCCCGCCGCGCCGCGCACTGCGTGCAGACGGTGACCCGCCCGCCCGCCCGGATGCCGTCGAGCAGATCCGGCAGCGGCGCCGCGTGCGGCAGCTCGAACTCCGCCGCCCGCCCCGGCAGTCCGAACCACGCGGACTCACCGGTCAGCCACAGCGAGACCTCCACGCCACTGGCCACGGCGACCGCCGCCACCGTGAACGCCTGCGAGCACCGCTCCGGGGCGTCCGACCCGGCCGTCACCTTGATCACGAGCTTCTTCGCCATGCCACCACGGTAGTCGGCCCCTGGCATGCAACCGTCCGGTCACCCACCGTGGCCTGATCGTTATCACCGTGCGTACAACCCCCCTCACTCTGCTCTGGTCTGCACCTACGCAACACAGCCGAGGAGAACCCGAGGAGAATTCGTGGAGCAAGCTCCTGCTCCGACTCCACCAGAGTCGAACACCCCCGCCACCCCCGCCACTCCGGACACCCCGGACACCCCCGCCACTCCGGACACCCCGGACACCCCGGACACGCCAGCTGCGGGCCCGCCGTCCGGGCAGCCACGGCGGCGAAGACGTACCGCCTTAACCCTCGCCTCCGCCACGGTGCTCGGTATCGTCGCGGGCCTTGCCATCGGATACACCGTGCAGGCCGACCGCGCCCCCACCCCGCTCCCGCCGCTGTCGCAGGACCGGCTCGCCTACCCGGACAAGCCCGCCCCGAAGGGCGCGGCGGAGCCGCTGTCCGCGAAGCAGGACCACAAGGTGAAGACCGACGGGGACCTGCGGAAGCTGCTGCTGCCGAAGCCGCGCGGGGCGCGGACGATGACCGCGGAGGGTGGTGAGGACGGCTGGCTGTCCCCCGTCGACTACGCGAGCTACCACCAGGATTCAGCCGGGCACTTCCGCGAACTCCTGAAGTCGGATGTACGCCGTATCGCCAGCCGCACCTGGGCCACGGACGAGCGCACGGTGATGATCGCCCTCATCCAGTACCGCAACGTCAAGGAACAGACCTCGGTCGAACAGATGCTGCGCGCTCAGGAGTCCTTGATCCGCTGGTCCGAGTACGGGGAGCCCGAATTCGGCACAGACATGAAGGACATCCCTCTGGGCATGTACTACCTCCGCGAAGCGGGCGCCGGCTCCTCGCCGCCCTCCGACACCGCGGCCGCCGCCTACGCCACGCGGGGCGACATCATGATGGAGATCACCGTCTTCAGTGCAGAGCCGGTGAAAGAGCAGGAGATCGCCGGTCTCGCCGAGCGCCAGTGGGAGCGGCTGTGAGGGGCGCCGGGAGGATCACGGCCACCGTCCTGACCACAGTGCTCGTGCTCGGCGCCGCAGGCGGCGGGATCACCTACACCGCCTTCACCGTCGGTGGAGCCGACCGCACCGCCCCGACCGACGTGTGGCGCAAGCCCGGCAAGGACCGCTCGGACGACGGACCGGCGGGCGACCTGGCCAAGGGCCGCACCGACACCGGGCTGAGCGCGCAGCTCCTGCCCGTCCCGGACGGCTACCGGCTGGGCCCGGACCACGGTACCGACGGCAACGATGCCGCCCTCGACGCCGAGGAGACCTACGCGCGCGCGGCGGAGGAGCAGAGCGCCGCACGCAGGGAGCGGATCAGGAGCTGGGGCCTCCAGGGCTCCGCGAGCCGCTCCTACACCCGCGACAACGCCAAGCTGACGTTCTCCGTCGTGCTCACCCAGGCCAAGAGCCGGAAGGCGGTGCGGGACCTGAGCAACGTACGCCACCTGGCGGCCGAAATGTTCGACGCCGGCCCGGGCCCCGTGATCGACGGCTACGACACGGCACGCTGCTATCTGCTGCACGGCCAGGGGGAGCTCAAGGTGTCCGAAACGAAGCTCCAGACGCTCTCCTGCTCGGGCTACCGGGGCAACACGGTGGTCTATCTGACGGCGAGCGGTGTCCTGCCCTTCCCCAAGGCGGAGATGGCCGAACTGCTGAAAAAGCAGCTGGACCGTCTGGAGCCGGAAGGGGAGCAAGTATGAGCGAGACCACCGGAATACCCGAACCGCGCGTGCCCGGAGCCGATCCGGTGCCGGACGCCGCACCGGCCACTGCCGCACCGCCTCCCCGCCCCGCGCTGCGCCCGGCCTGGCGCTGGGGCGCCGCCGTGCTCGTGTTCGCCCTGCTCACCGGCAGCGTCGCCTACGGTGTGACCCAGGCTGAACGCGGCGACGTGCCGGGCCTTGCCACCAAGAGCGACGGACGGTGGGACTACCCCCGGCTGAAGTTCCCGGCACTGCCCTCCGGCTCACCGCGCCCCTTCGCCAAGGGCAACCCGGCCCGCGTACACCACGCCGACCTCCGCGAGCTGCTGCTCCCCGCCCCTCGGGGCGCGAAGACGGACACATCACTTCCGGACATCGAAGGCGGCTGGATCACTCAGGACGACTACCTCGCGGTCTACGAGGAGAGCGAGCGGCGGACCCTCGGGCAGTTCGTGACCAGCTACGCGGTACGGCACATCGCCGCCCGTGGCTGGGCGATGCCGGACGGCACCCGGACTCAGATTCATCTGCTCCGGTTCAACACGCGCGCCTATCCGGAGCGTCTCGCCTACGGGACGCTGCTGGGGGAGTCGGACGTCGCACTGCCGCTGGAGGGCGGGGAGAACTCCGTGTGGGACCCGAGCTGGCCCAAGGACGCCAAGGTGCCGGGAGTCGAACGGCACGTCTACGACGAAGCAGCGCCGCGCGGCAAGCGCCACGTCCGGCATGCGTACCTCGTCGCCGGTGACACGCTGGCGCTGATCGTGCAGTCCCGGCCCGGCAGCGCCCCGGAGCTGCCGTTCCAGCAGACGGTGCTCCTCCAGTCGCAGCTGCTGGGCTGAGAACCGGCAGGCCACCGGCGCGTAGGGCGGCGGCGCACCTCACAGCGCCGCCGCCCGTGCGGACGACTAGACTCGGCGGCGGTCCCACGCCCGCCCAACCCCGCTCAAGGAGTGACCCCCGTGCTCGAGGCAGTCTTCCTGGCCCTGATGATCCTGGTAGTCATCGGGACGGGAGCGTTCTCCCTGCTGGTCGTCAAGAAGCTGTACCAGGGGCAGCGCTGATGATCGAGATCCCGTCCGACCTCCACCCCGACCTCGTCCCCCTCGCCTTCCTGCTCGGCAACTGGACCGGCGCGGGAGTGGCCGACCTGGAGGACGTCCAGGGTGCCGGGGCGGAGAAGTGCAACTTCGGGCAGGAGGTCTCCTTCCGCCACGACGGCCGGGACTTCCTGGAGTACTCCTCGCACAGCTGGGCGCTGGACGCGGAGGGCCGCAAGACCCACCCGCTGGAGACCGAGTCCGGCTACTGGCGGATCGACGAGGACCGGCAGGTCGAGGTCGTGATGATCCGCGACGCGGGCGTCGTGGAGATCTGGTACGGCTCGCTGGCCGACCAGAAGCCGCAGATCGACCTCGCCACGGACGCCGTCGCCCGGACGGCCCGCGCCACCCCGTACTCGGGCGGCAAGCGGCTCTACGGGTACGTCAACGGCGACCTGATGTGGGTGGGCGAGCGGTCCGCGCCCGAGGTGCCGCTGCACCCTTACATGTCGGCGCAGCTCAAGAAGGTCGTCGACCCGAAGGAATGGGCCAAGGACATCAAGGACCTGCCGGACGACGGCATCGCCTTCTTCCGCTAGGCTCCGCCCGCTCAACAACTCCACAGCCCACGCGCCCTACGGGGGAAGTCCGGTCCAAATCCGGCGCTGACCCGCAACGGTAGACGGAGCCGCATCTCTGCGGCCCCGTGAGCCCGATCACCCGTACGGCGCCCGCTCCTGTCGACTCGCCGTGGTCTGCGAGAAGGGTGCCGTCCTCCGTCGTGTCCGCCACCGCCGCACCACCCCGAGCAGCAGCGCCGCCGCGCCGGCTGCCCCTGCCTCCGCTGACAGCCGGGCTGGTCCTGGCCCTGCTGGTGTCCCTGATATGCGCCGTGGCGCTGGGGTCCTCGGACGTCGGCTGGGCTGAATCGTTCCGCTACCTCCGCGCGGGCCTGACCGGCGGCGGCATCGCGGCGGACGAGCAGGCCGCGTACACCATCGTCTGGGAGCTGCGCTTCCCCCGGGCCCTGCTCGCCGCCATCGTCGGAGCCGGGCTGTCGGCGGTGGGCGTCGCCGTGCAGGCCATGGTGCGCAACGCGCTCGCAGACCCCTTCATCCTGGGCATATCCTCCGGCGCCGCCGTCGGGGCCAACGCGGTGCTGTTGTTCGGCGCGTTCGCCTCGCTGGGGGTGTGGGCGCTGTCCGCCGGGGCGTTCGTCTCCGCGCTGGCCGCCATGGCACTGGTCTACGCGGTCGCCCGCACGGCGCACGGGCTCACCCCGCTGCGGCTGGTCCTCACCGGCACCTCGCTCTACTACGGCTTCACCGCCATCACCACCTTGATGGTCTTCGCCGCCGAGCACGGCGAGGCCGCCCGCTCGGCCATGATGTGGCTGCTCGGCAGCCTGGGCGGGGCGTCCTGGACCTCACTGCCGATCGCCGCCGTGGCGGTGGCCGCCGGGCTCGTGTACCTGCTCCTCTCCGCGGGCCGTCTCAACGCCCTGGCCATGGGCGACGAGACGTCCGCGACGCTGGGCGTGGACGCCGCCCGGCTGCGCCGCGAGCTGTTCGTGCTGGCCGCCGCGGTCACCGGGGCGGTGGTCGCGGTCAGCGGGGCGATCGGGTTCGTCGGCCTGATGGTGCCGCACGCCACCCGCATCCTCATCGGCGCGGACCACCGGCGGGTGCTGGTGGTGGCACCGCTGCTGGGCGCGGTGCTGCTGGTGTGGGTGGACGTGCTCTCCCGCGTCCTGCTGGCGCCGACCGAGCTGCCCGTCGGGGTGCTGACCGCCGTCATCGGCGTCCCCTGTTTTCTGCTGCTGATGCGCCGGCGCGGCGGCTATGCCTTCGGGGGTGCCTGATGCAGGTGGACGTCGAGAACCTGACCCTGACCGCCGCGGGGGCCACCCTCGTACGGGACGTCTCGCTGCGGGCGGGGAGCGGCGAGCTGGTCGGACTCGTCGGGCCCAACGGCAGCGGCAAGTCGAGCCTGCTGCGCTGCGTCTACCGCGCCGTACCGCCGGACGGCGGGACGGTGCTGCTGGACGGCGCCGACCTGCGCGCGCTCAGCCCGCGGGAGAGTGCCCGGCGGCTGGCCGCGCTGCCCCAGGAGACCGGCGGGGACTTCGAGTTCACCGTCGCCGAGGTCGTCGGGATGGGCAGACTGCCGCACCAGCGCGGCAGCGCGCGGGCCAGCGAACGCGACGTCGAGGTGTGCGCGGCGGCCCTGGAGCGGGTCGGCGCCAGGCACCTCTCCGAGCGGAGCTTCCCCAGCCTGTCCGGCGGCGAGAAGCAGCGGGTGCTGATCGCCCGCGCGCTGGCCCAGCAGCCGCGCGTCCTGGTGCTGGACGAGCCGACCAACCACCTGGACATCGCCCAGCAGCTGGAGGTCCTGGCGCTGGTACGGGACAGCGGGCTGACGGTGCTCACCGCGCTGCACGACCTCAACCTCGCCGCCGTGCACTGCGACCGGCTGTACGTGATCGCGGACGGCGAGATCGTCGCGGACGGCGCCCCGCACGACGTACTGGGGCCGGAGCTGCTGGCCGAGGTCTTCGGCGTACGGGCGCACCGGGTGCGGCATCCGGAGTCGGGCGCGGTGCAGCTGCTCTTCGACCGGCTCAAGGCGGGGCCGTAGCGCACGGCGCGCGCCCGCACGCTCCCGCACCGCCCTGTCCCGCGCTGTCCCGCTCCGCCGTCCCTGAAGGAGAGCCCCATGCCCGTACCCGCCCGCCGCCGACTCCGTACCGCCGCCCTCGGGCTGGCCCTCGGCGCGCTCACGCTGACCACCGCCGCCTGCGGCGCCGAGGTCGAGAAGGAGCCGGAGTCGGCCGCCGACAAGTCCGTCACGCTCACCAACTGCGGCAAGAAGGTGACCTACGACAAGGTCCCGGAGCGCGTGGTGACCAACGACGTCGGGATCACCGAGATCATGTTCGCGCTCGGCCTCGCCGACCGCATGGCGGGCTACGTCATGCCCGACGACAAGGGTGACCTGGACGGCGTCCCCTGGAAGGACGGCTACCGCGAGACGAAGTGGCTCTCCAAGAAGCGGCTCAACAAGGAGATCGTGCTCGACGCCCAGGCCGATTTCGTCTTCGCGGGCTGGAACTACGGCTTCAACGAGGCGGAGGGCATCACCCCGGCGGGGCTGAAGAAGCTGGGCGTCGACTCCTACCTGCTCAGCGAGTCCTGCCGCAACGGCGCGGAGACCTCGCGCGGCAAGGCCCGTGGCGTGATGCCGCCGCTCGAAGCGCTCTACACCGACCTGCGCAACCTGGGGAAGCTGTTCGGCGTGCCGGAGCGGGCCGAGAAGCTGATCAAGGGGTTCGAGCGGCAGATCGCCGACGCGCAGGCCCGTATCCCCGAAGGCCGGGACCGGCCGACGGTCTTCCTCTACGACGACGGGCGCGACAAGCCGTTCACCTCGGGCCGGTTCGCGGGCCCGCACGCGATCATCACCAAGGCAGGCGGCGACCACGTGATGAAGGACCTCGACGACAGCTGGACGACGGTCGGCTGGGAGACGGTCGTGGAGCGCGACCCGGAGGTCATCGTGATCAACGACTACGGCGACGTGAGCGCGGCGGGCAAGGAGAAGTTCCTCAAGTCGTTCGCGCCGCTGCGGAACGTCTCGGCCGTCAAGCACGACCGCATCTACACGCTGGACTACGTCGACCTCGTCGAGAGCCCGCGCAATCCGGCGGCCATCGCCGACCTTGCGGAGTACCTGCGCGGCCTCGACCTCTGAACCGCGCCCCGGGACAGCCCCCAAGGGCGCTCCCGCACCTCCGAGCCCGCCGGGAGGTGCGGGACAGCCCTTAGACTGGGCCCGTGGTTACCACAGACTGGCAGAGCGATCTCAGGGCGCGCGGTTACCGGCTCACCCCGCAGCGCCAGCTCGTGCTGGAGGCCGTGGACAAGCTGGAGCACTCCACACCGGACGACATCCTCGCCGAGGTGCGGCGTACGGCGGGCGGGGTGAACATCTCCACCGTCTACCGCACGCTGGAGCTGCTGGAGGAGCTGGACCTCGTCTCGCACGCCCACCTGGGCCACGGCGCTCCGACGTACCATCTCGCGATCCGGCACCACCACATGCACCTGGTCTGCCGCGACTGCGGCGAGGTGATCGAGGCCGACCTCGCGCTGGCGGAGCCGTTCACGGCGGCGCTGCGGGAGCGGTTCGGCTTCGAGACGGACATGCGGCACTTCGCGATCTTCGGCACGTGCCAGGACTGCGGGAAGGGCTCGGCGGCGAAGCAGGGCCCGGCAGGCGGTACGGCCACGGCAGGCGGGACAGGCGGGACAGGCGCAGCCTGATGAGGGCTGCCGGGCCCGCCGCCCTCCGGCCAAGAGCCGTACGCTGGGCGGTATGAAGAGCCCGCTCCTCGCACTCCCCGGCGCAGTGGCCGCCGAAGCCCCGGACGAAGGCGTCGCCGCGCACTACGGCGACCTCTTCCGTGAACAGCGCGCGCTGGCCGACGGCACCGGCTTCGTGGACCTCTCGCACCGCGACGTGGTCACCGTCACCGGTGACGACCGCCTCACGTGGCTGCATCTGCTGCTGACCCAGCACGTCAGCCAACTGGCCCCCGGCCACGCGACGGAGGCCCTGGTGCTCTCCGCCAACGGCCACGTCGAGCACGCCGTCTCCCTCGTCGACGACGGCACGACCACCTGGATGCACACGGAGCCGGGGAAGGCGGCGGACCTCGCCGGCTACCTGGAGAGCATGAAGTTCTTCTACCGCGTCGAGGTGGCGGACCGCACCGAGGAGTACGCGATCGTCCACCTCCCGGCGGGCTCGATCACCGAGGCCCCGGCCGGGGCGGTCGTGCGGGAGGCGGCGTACGGCCGCGAGCTGTTCCTGCCGCGCGGGGCGCTGGAGGAGTTCGCCTCGGCGCACGGCCCCGCCATCGGCGTGCTGGCGCACGAGGCGCTGCGCGTCGAGGGCCACCGGCCGCGTCTGGGGCTGGAGACGGACCACCGCACCATCCCGCACGAGGTGGGCTGGATCGGCCCGGCCGTCCATCTGGACAAGGGCTGCTACCGGGGCCAGGAGACCGTCGCCCGGGTGCAGAACCTGGGCAAGCCGCCGCGCCGCCTGGTCTTCCTGCACCTGGACGGCAGCGAGGTGCGCATCCCCGTGCACGGCGACGCGGTCCGGCTCGCGTCGGACGGCGCGGAGGGCCGCCAGATCGGCTTCATCACCACCTCGGCCCGCCACCACGAGCTGGGGCCGGTCGCCCTGGCCCTGGTGAAGCGGAACGTGCCGACGGACGCCGCGCTGATCGCGGGCGAGGAGGCGACGGCGGCGGCCCAGGAGGTCGTGGTCACCCCCTGAGAGAGGCTCTTGCGCCTCCCGCGCGCCACGGGCGCACCGTGGCACGGGAGGCGCACCGGGGAGCACGCCGCGTCAGACCTCCAGCAGGACGGTGAACGGGCCGTCGTTCGTCATCGAGACCCGCATCGGGGCGCCGAACCGACCCGTCGCCACCTCGGCGCCCAACGCCCGCAGCCGTGCGACGAGTTCGTCCACCAAGGGCTCGGCCACCGGCCCCGGAGCGGCGGCCTGCCAGGTCGGCCGGCGCCCCTTGCGCGCGTCGCCGTAGAGCGTGAACTGGCTGATGACCAGCAGCGGAGCACCCAGGTCCGAGCAGGAGCGCTCGGGCCCGGTGCCGTCCGGCGGCTCGAAGAGGCGCACGGTCCACAGCTTGCGGGCGAGCCGCTCCGCGTGCTCCGGCGTGTCCTGGTGTGTCACGCCCACCAGGACGCAGAGCCCCTGTCCGCCGATCTCGCCGACGGTCTCCCCGCCCACCTCGACCCGCGCCCCGTCCACCCGCTGCACCACTGCTCGCATGGCCGCCATCATGCCCCGTTCGCCCACGGGTGGTGGCATGCGGCCGTATGGGTGCGAGGGCGGTGCGACCGGCGGCCACGCAGTGACACGATGCGGGTACGCGATGCGTACACGAGGTGCGTACCATTGCGACGCGGGCAAAGGGGACGAGGGGACGAAATAGCATGACAACATCCGGAGCCGGACGGACGCCTCGCGGTGCACCGGACGTCCCTACGACCACGGCAGACACACCTGCCCCAGGAGTCCTGGAGGGACCCACGCGTCCTCACCACCGGCCCCCGCGCCAGCGCGGCCCGCACGAGACCCGTACGGCGCGAGAGGCCCGCGAGCCGCGAGAGGCCCGCGAGCCGCGTGCGGTCCGCGAGCCCGGCGGGCCGTACGAGGCGCGCGGCGACGCCCCCGGCGTCCGGGACGCCCTCGACGCCCTGTGGGCGGACCAGCCGCCCGACCTCCTGGCCCTGCACCTGCCCGAGCTGCGCACCCTGCGCCGCTCGGCCCAGCAGGAGGAGGCCGACCTCAGCTACGTCCGGCGCATGCTCCAGGGCCGGATCGACATCCTGCGGGCCGAGCTGACCCGGCGTACGGCCCCGACGTCGGCGCTGATCGACCTGCTGCCGCAGATCCTGGCGGACGGCCCGTCCCGGCACCGCTCCTCCGCCCGCCATGTGACACTCGGCACCCCGCACGGCGAGGAGTACCGGCAGCTGGCCGAGGACATGCTCGGCGAGGTGGAGCTGTCCGACCTCACCGCCCGTACCGACGAGGAGCTGCGCACCGCGATGGCCCGGCTGGTCGGCTACGAGCAACAGGTCTCCCGGGGCCGCCAGTCGCTCCAGCGGACGGCGGACGGGTGCAGCGCCGAGATCGCCCGCAGGTACCGCATGGGCGAGGCGCAGGTGGACGACCTGCTGCCCTGACACCCCCGGCGGGCGCACGGCGGCGCAGGTCCGGCGGGGGTGCGGACGGCGGGGGTGCGGACGGCGGGGGTGCCCAGGTGAGGCGCCTGTCGGGGCCGCGGCGCGGGCGGCTACCGTGAGAGGCACAGACCTGCCACACAGCGCACCGCCGCACCCCCGCCCACCACCCTCGGGCGAGCGGGAGCGGAGGGGCGCAGGGAACCGGAAGGCCCCCGATGTCCTCCACCACGCCCGCGGGCGCCCCCGTCCCGCCCGCCGCAGCGGCCTCGCGCGACGGCCGCGCCGGCCGCACCGGAGCCTCCGCCGCTCCGCCCGTGCTGGCGGAGGTGGTGCGTTCCGGCTTCGTGGAGGGGCGGCACCGCGGCTCGCTGGTCGTGCTGGACGCCGACGGCGGCGTACGCGAGGACCTGTCCCTGGGTGACGTCGCCTCCCCCGTCTTCCCCCGCTCCGCCAACAAGCCGGTGCAGGCCGCCGCCGTGCTGCACGCCGGGCTCGACCTCGCCGGGGAGCGCCTGGCGCTGGCGGCGGCGAGCCACTCCGGCGAGGCGTTCCACCTGGAGCTGGTGGAGCGGATGCTCGCCGAGGAGGGCCTCACCGAGGGGGACCTCCAGTGCCCGCCGGACGCGCCGCTCGACCCGGTGGAGGCGGCGGCGCACCTGGCCGCCGGGCGGCCCCGTACCCGGCTGGTGATGAACTGCTCGGGCAAGCACACGGCCATGCTCGCCGCCTGTGTGCGGCAGGGCTGGCCGCGGGAGAGCTATCTCTCCCCGGAGCACCCCTTGCAGCGGCTGGTCGCCCAGCGGCTCGCCGCGCTGGCCGGCGAGCCCGTCGCGCACACCGGCACGGACGGCTGCGGGGCGCCGCTGCTGGCGATCTCGCTCACCGGGCTCGCCCGTACGTTCCGCGCCTTCGCGCTCGCCGACGGGCGGAGCCCGGAGGGGCGGGTGGCGGCGGCGATGCGCGCGCACCCCGAGTACGTCGCCGGGACGCGGCGCCCCGACACCTGGCTGATGCGCGAACTGCCGGGCACGCTGGCGAAGATGGGCGCGGAGGCCGTCCAGGCGGTGGCGCTGCCGGACGGGCGGGCGCTGGCGTTCAAGATCGAGGACGGGTCGACCCGCGCGCTGGCCCCGGTCCTCGCCCGTGCGCTGTCCCGGCTCGGTGAGCGCGCCCCGGTCCTGGACCGGCTCGCGGACGCCCCGCTGCTGGGCGGGGACGCGCAGGTCGGCGCCGTGCGGGCGGCGTTCTGAAGGGTTGGCGCAGGCCCCGCGCGGGCGCCCGCCGGGTCTGACGCGTGCGCGGAGCCCGCCCGCACCTACACTCTCGGCGCATGAAGCAGATCCTCTCCCTTGCGCCCAACTCACCGCTGGCCACAGCTGTTTCCGAGGACGGGGGCCTGGTCCCGCTGCGCGTCCCCGCCGGCTGGCAGGTCATCCACAACCAGATCTTCGCCCGGCGCCTGCCGGATGGAAGGGTCGAGGTCAACGACTCCGAGGACCTGTACTGGGCGCGTACCGCACCCGCACCGTGGCTGACGGCGGAGGAAGTGGCGGAGCACGGCGGCCTGCGGGCCCGGAAGATCACCATAGACGCCGGCTGGTACAGCGGCGCGGGCTTCCGCATCGTCGTCCTCGACCCCGGCTGGGACGAGGAGCGGGCCTCCTTCACCACCGAGGACCTCGACGAGTTCGTCAGCACCCTGGAGGAGTGGATGCGGATGATCACCCAGGAGGAGACGCTCCCCACGTCGTGAACACACCCGCGCGAGGCCGCACCCGGGGCGGACACCGCCCGGCAGAACACACCCTCTAGCTTGTGGTCATGACAGTCGACATCCGCACGCCGACCGAGGACGACCTCCGCGGCTGGCACTCCGCCGTTTCCACCGCCTTCCTCACGGGGCCGCAGGTCAGCGACGCCTGGATGGCGGCCCGGCGCCCGCCCATCGACCTGGACCGCACCCAGGGCGCGTACGACGGGGAACGCTGCGTGGGCACCTTCCGCACCACCCCGCAACGGATGACCGTCCCCGGCGGCGCCGAGCTGCCGTCCTGCGCGGTGACCAACGTGACGGTCTCCCCCACCCACCGCCGCCGCGGCCTGCTGACCCGCATGATGGGCAACGCGCTGACCGCCGCCAAGGAACGCGGCGACGCCTTCGCCTCCCTCGTCGCCGCCGAGTACCCGATATACGGGCGCTACGGCTTCGGCCCGGCCGCCTGGTGCACGCAGTACGAGGTGGACGTCTCCCGCAGCGGGCTCGACCCGCGCTACGCGGGCCCGCCGCCGGGCGAGGGCACCGTCACGTTGGTCGACACCGCCGAGGCCCGCCGCATCGGCCCCGCCTTCCACGACCGCTTCCGCGCCCAGCCGGACCGGGCCGGGGTCATCGACCGCATCCCGCACTGGTGGCGGCGCCACACCCGCGAGATCGACTACGACGACGGCCTGACCGTCCCGTACGTCGCCGTGTACCGGGACGCGTCCGGCGAGGTCCAGGGCCTCGCCACCTACCGGGCCACCGTGGACTGGCCCGGCAAGGTCCCCGACTGCACGCTCACCGTGGCCTCCCTCACCGGCACCACGCCCGCCGCCGAACGCGCGCTGTGGCACTACCTGCTGTCGGTCGACTGGGTCACCACCGTCCGCACCGGTCTGCGCGCCCCCGACGACCTGCTGCCCCTCCTGCTGCCGGACCCGCGCGCCGCCCGGATCAGCGCGCACGCGGACTTCCTGTGGCTGCGGCCCCTGGACGTGCCCCGGATGCTGTCGGCCCGTACGTACGCCGCCACCGGGACGCTGGTGCTGGAGCTGCACGACGCCGCCGGGCTGGCAGGCGGGCGCTTCCGGCTGGAGGCGGCGGCGGGCGGTGGCGGGGCGAAGGCGTCGCCCACCTCGGACTCCCCCGATCTCTCCCTGGACGTGGGCGAGCTGGGCACGCTCTACCTGGGCGACGAGGCGGCGACGCGCCTGGTGGCGCTCGGCCGGATCACCGAGCACACCCCGGGCGCCGCCGTGACGGCGGACGCCATGCTGCGCACCGCGCGCCGCCCCTGGTGCCCCGACGTCTTCTGACGGGCGCCGGGCGCGGGCGCGGGCGGGCACGCTCAGGCGCGGGCGGGCGTGCCTGGGCGCGGCCGTCAGGCGTGCACGAGGAGCATGGCCAGCAGCGCCGCTCCGGCGCAGCTGCACTTCACGTTCCCCGCCTTGATCCCGATACTCAGCAGCGAGAATCCGACCACGCCCAGCACTCCGAAGTGCCACTGCACCAACTGTTCGAAACCGACGACGAAGGCCGCGAAGGCCAGGGCGAGGACAGGCATGGCGATCCCTCCTTCTGGAGGACGTGGAGACAACTCATGACGGACGCCGGGGCCGGAGGCCCAGGGGCCGGGCCCCTGTGGCGCGGGGGCATCCGTACGCCATCGGACGGGGTGCCGGACGAGAACCAGTCACACGCGGTGGATTCCTCCACCACCATCGTTAGGTTGGCCACCAACTATGCTGCAATCTTTCCCAGTTGGCGCGAAGTTGAAAACCCTTGACAGACAACTCCCGCGAGTTGAGCGCAAGTTGTAACCTTCTCCGGGTGAGTCCTGATGAGACCGCCCCCGGAGCACACCGTCCCGAAGCCAGCAGAGAGGTGGCCGACGCACTGCGCCTGCGCATCCGCCAGAGCCTGTTGGCCCCCGGCGCCCGCCTCCCCACCCAGCAGGAGCTGGCGGCCGAGTTCGGCGTCCGGCGCACGGTCGTACGCCAGGCCCTCGGCCTGCTGGAGAGCGAGGGGCTGGTGGCCATGGGCCGGGGCGCTCCCGCGACCGTCACCGAACGCCCGCCGGAGCGGCCCGCGCCGTCCCGGGGCCCGCGCCAGGCGAGCGTGGAGCTGGCGGACCGCGTCCGCGCCGCCCTCGGCGCCGAGCACGTCACCCTGGACGCCTTCTCGCTCACCACGGAGACCCTCAACTCCGCCCTCTCCGGCGCGATGCCCGAGCTGACCACCGGGCGGCTGGCCCCCCGCTCCCTGACCGCCCGCGTGTTGCTGCCCAGCCCGGAGGCCCGGCTCGCCTTCCCCCGGGTGGTCTCCGAGGACCCCGCCGTCCCGGCCGCTTCGGCCGACTCCCGGCCGCTGTGGCGCCTCCAGGACAAGATGCGGCTGTACGCGGGCGCGCTGCGCGACCAGATCCTCTCGCTCCAGGAACTGGAGCTGGTCCCCGAGGTCTCCGTCGAGATCCGCACCGTGCCCCTCACCCCGGTGCACAAGCTGTACGTGCTCAACGGCGCCGAGTCGCTGATCGGCTACTACCAGCTGGTCGAGCACTCGGTGGAGATCGACGACGAGGAGCTGGAGATCTACGACTCGTTCGGCTTCCGCACCAAGCTCTTCCGCTCCACCAGCGGCCCGGGCAGCCGCGACGCGCAGGGCGCCGCCTTCGTCGAGGAGTCGCGGCTGTGGTTCGACTCGCTGTGGTCGACCCTGGCGCGGCCGTTCACCTTCGGCTGAGGGATAGTCTCAGCTCCCTGTGAACCCGTGAGCCCCACCAGCCCCGTACGGTGCCCGATGACGAAGCCGTCCCTCTCGCTGATCCCGCAGCCCTGGAAGCCCCTGTGGTGGCGCTTCGAGCAGCACCGCCGCCGGGCCGGCGGCATCACCCTGGAGGGCCACCACAACCGGAACTACGTCGTGGAACTGCGCGAACCCTTCGCCTCGACGGTGGGCGCGCGCGAGGGCGAGTACGCCAAGTTCCGCCGTCCGCTGCGTACGGTGCGGGTCGTGCCCCGGCTCTGGCGCAACGAGGCCGAGGTGCTGCGCGCGGTGCGCCCGTACGTGCCGCACGTGCCGCGCTGCCTGACCGCCTTCGGCCGCACCGCGCTCTACACCTACGCCGACGGCGTCCCGCTCTCACGCCTGGCACCGGCGGCGGGGCCGGTGGGTGAGGAGGCGATGGCGCGGATCGCGGAGATCTTCGGCCAGCTCGCGGCGGTCCCCCCGGCCGTGCTCCCCGCGCACCGCGAGCGGCTGCCGGCCGACGGGGACAGTGCCGGATTCCTGTGCCACCTCGCCGACTTCGCGGAGCACCGCGTCCACCAGCCGAGCCGCCGGGTCTTCGGCGAACTCTTCGACGCGCTGGGCATCCCCCGCGACGCCGTCACCCGCTTCCGCACCGAGGCCAAGGCGCTGCGCCCCCGGCCGTTCGGCCTGCTCCACACCGACCTGCACCGGGCGAACCTGGTGGTCCGGCCGGGCGGCGAACTCTTCGTCCTCGACTGGGAGACGGCACTTCTGGGTGACCCGCTGCACGACCTCGCCACGCATCTGGTCCGGATGGACTACGCACCGGACGAGCGCCGCAGGATGACGGAACTCTGGCAGGCCCGGATGTGCCGGGGCGGACTGCACGACCGGCTGCTCGGCTTCGAGGCCGACCTGCCGGTCTACCTCGGCTTCGAGTACGCGCAGTCGGTCTACCCGGACACGCTGCGCGCGGCGCTCTCGCTGGGGCCGGACGCGCCCACCCCCGCGTTCACCCGCGCCGCCGAGGCGGTCCACCGCGCGCTGGCGCGCGCCCGCGAACCGCTGGGCCTGACCGGCGTACCGTCGCCGGAGGAGGCGTACGAGGCGCTGCGCGCCTGGCACGCCACCCGCCGGGGGCGGTGGCGGCGGCGTACCGGACAAGACCGGCCCCGCGCCTGACGGGGCCGCTCACACCGTGGCGGGGGGCGGGGTCCAGCGGTGTGAGCGGGGCACCGCGCCGTCCACGCCGTAGTCCTTCTTGAGCTGTTCGGGGATGGCGTAGTGCATGACGCGGCCACGGGTGAGCGTCGACAGTTCGAGGACGGTCGTCAGCTGCCCGAGCCGGTCCAGGGCCCAGGCCCCGAAGGGGGAGCGGTCCTCCACGGTCTCCAGCACCTCCAGCAGGCTCGGCGCGATCCGCACCACGCTGTCCCAGGCCGTGCGCGGCACGCCCAGCCAGTCGGCGCCGGTGTCCCCGACCAGGTAGCGGATCAGTGCGGAGACGACCGGGTCGAAGAACGTGCCGGGCACGATCTCCTCGTACAGGTCGATGAGTTGGCGGGTCAGGTGCGCGCCCTCGTCGGAGGGCCCCATGTGGCGCAGCATGTACAGGTCGAGGAACTGCCGCGCCTCCTCGATGGTCTTCGGGGCCGCCTCCTGGTCGACCCCGAGGATGGCGCCCACCACCCGCCACGCGTAGAAGTAGGCCTCCGCGCCCTCGGTGGACATGTGGATGCCCAGGCGGTGCAGGCTGTCCAGTACGAGCAGGGAGAAGAACATCTGCCCGCCGATCAGGTCCTCCTGGCAGATCGGCGTCCCGAGGGCGGCGGTGTCCCAGCGGCCCTCCCGGGTGAGGTGGTGGCGGATGGAGGCGTGCAGCAGGCGCACCTTCTGCGCGGCGGGCAGGAAGCGGCCCCCGGCCTCGAACGCGTCGGGCTGCATCAGGTAGACGGTGAACTGGCCGGTCTCCGCCATACGCTTGGAGGGGTACTTCAGACCGTGGGTGGCCGAGAGCAGCCTCGCCACATTCGGCACGAGGTAGCAGGCGGGCATCGAGGCGAAGGAGAGGGCGGTCGAGATGTGCACGTTGTTGTCGAGGAAGAAGAGCCGGGCGCGCTCCATCTCGTCCCAGTCCACCCACGCCGGGGGTGTGCCGGTCGCGCGCAGATAGGTGTCCGCCGCCTCGGGCAGGCCGTCCGGCAGCGGGGCGCCGGCGGTGGACACGTACCGCATCAGGGAGTTGAAGCGGCCCACCTCGCCGCGCTCGAAGAGGGTGGCCACGACGGCGTCGGCGAGTGTGTCGCCGCTGCGGCGCAGGGCGTCCATGGAGTCCTGGGTGTACGTCGTCACGGGTGCGTCCTCACTTCGGCGGGCTGGTGGGCAAGGGGGCGGGGCGGGGGGGTGCGCCGTACGCAGGGGTCAGTGCAGCCGGTCCGTCGCCGACAGCGCGAGGTCGCTCAGGGCGCGCCGCGCGGGTGCCGGCGCGGCGAAGCCGTCCAGTACGCGGGTGGCGTCCTCGACCCGCGCGCTGATCATGTGCTCGATCCGCTGCGGTGCCCGCAGCGCCTTCATCAGCTCTCGGACGGCCGCGAGGTGGGCGCCGTCCAGCTCCTCGTGGCCCAACAGACCTGTCAACTGAGCCCGTTGGGCGGCGTCGGCGCTCTTCCAGGTCTCGGCCAGCAGCGCGGTGGGCCGCTGCGTACGGAGGTCGTCCAGGCTGGCCTTGCCGGTGCGCTCCGGGTCACCGAAGAGGCCGAGCAGGTCGTCGCGCAGCTGGAACGCCTCGCCCAGCGGCAGGCCGTACGCGGAGTAGCCCGCGCGCAGCCGCGGCCCGGCTCCCGCGAGCAGCCCGCCGATGAGCAGCGGCTGCTCCACGGTGTACTTGGCCGTCTTGTAGCGGATCACCTGGAGAGAGGCGGCTGTGTCCGGGCGGGAGCCGGTCCGCAGGAGTTCCAGGCACTCGCCCGCGATCAACTCCCGTGCCAGCGTGGCCCACAGCGGCCGGGCACGGGCGAGGTAGGCGGCGGGAAGGCCGCTGGTGGCGAAGAGCTGCCCGGCGAGCGCCATCAGCAGGTCGCCCACGAGCATCGCCAACGCCCGTGCCTGGGCGTCGCTTTGCGGCTGCTGCGCCACCGCGCTGCGCAGCGCGACGTGCACGGTGGGACGGCCGTGGCGCAGCGGGCTGTCGTCGATGAGGTCGTCGTGGACGACGGCGGCGGCGTGCACGAGCTCCATCGAGGCCGCCGCCCGCAGCAGCGCCTCGCTGTCCGGCTGCCCGGCGGCCCGCCAGCCCCAGTAGCAGAACGCCGCCCGCAGCCGCTTGCCCTCCCCGGCCGCCGCCAGGACCTGTTCCGCCACCGGCGCCAGTTCGGCGTCGACGGCCAGCAGCAGCCCCGTCTCCTCCGCCAGGAACGCGCGTAAGACGGCGTCGACACGGGCCTTGAACGCCTTCGGCTCCCACCGTTCAGACATCGCTGCGCGGCGCCGCCCGGCGGGCCAGCACCTGCTGGGCCAGCACCTCCAGGTGGGCGGGCGGCGCCACCGCGTAGCGGTCCAGGACGAGTCGGCCGCGCGCGCTCAGCTCCTTCTCGGCGTCGGCGGCGAGTTCGGCTCCGTCGGCGCGGCGCAGCAGCCCGCGCACCTTCCCCACGGCGGAGCCGACCCCGCTCACGGCCACATCCGCCAGGCCCACCGCCAGGACGATCACCTGCCGGTCCAGGCCACGGCTCGTCTCGTACGTCATCCGTCCCCCCTTCGTCCCGGCTCAGCGCCTCGCCGGCCGGACACGGTCGACCACAGGCTCCCGCGCCTGCGACGGGCGAAACGGCGAATCCCCCCAACGGGTGAGGCGCGAGACATACGTCCGAGAACGACCCGGCGGGTGTCGGGTGGACAGCGGCACGCTCCGGCCGGTGCCGCGACCCGCCCTACATCACCCCCGCGTCCCACGCCGCCCACACCGTCGGGAAGTGCGGGCGGTAGCCCAGTTCGTGGCGGATGCGGGCCGTCGAGAGCACGCTGTGCCAGGGGTCCGGGACCTCCCTGCCGTACGCCTCCGGAGGCACCGGCAGACCGTGGAGCTGGAAGAGATCGACGGCGGTGACCGGGGCGTCGTCCGCGATGTTGTAGACACCCCGCGCCCCGGGCGCGTACAGGAGCCGCCGCAGGCCCTGCGCCACATCCGCGTGGTGGCCCATGTGCAGGCGCTGCATGGCGGGCCAGTGCGCCGCCCGCTCCATCGCGTCGGGCAGGTGCGGGTCCCCGTCGCCGTACACGAACGGCAGGCGTCCGATGCGCAGGTCCGCCAAGCCGTCCAACGCCGCGAGCCCGCGCTCCGCCTCCCACTTGGACTCGGGGTACGCGCTCCACAGCTGGCCGCCCGGCACCGTCTCGTCGTCCTCCACCAGCGCCCTGCCCCGCCCCGTGCCGTACACGAGTCCCGTGCTGACCTGCACGAACCGTCGCACGCCGGAGGCCACCGCGGCCCGGCCCAGCTCGATCGCCGCGTCCCGGTTCACCGCCCGCGCCTCCTCGTCCGGCACCCCGCGGAACGCGGCGGCGACGTTCACCACCGCGTCCACGCCGGCCGTCGCCTTGCCGAGGACCTCCGCGTCGCGCAGATCGCCGACGCTCACCTGCGCCCCGAGCCCGGCGAAGTGCTCACCGCTCGCCGCGTCCCGCACCAGAACCCGCACCTCGTGGCCGGGCACCGCGCTCCCCAGGAGCCGCGGCACGAACCGCCGCCCCACCTGGCCCGTCGCTCCCGTCACCAATGTCAGCATGGCCGCCTCCTCGTCGTCGTCGCCATCTCCGAAGCCTGCGGGAGCGCCGTCGGCGGCGGGAGAGACGCGGTTGTCCAGGGACCGGCGCTCCCTGGATACGGCCTCGGCTCCGGGGGATGCTGGCACCGTGGACCGAATCGAACTCGCCGACTTCCTGCGGCGCGCCCGCACCCGCCTGGCCCCTGCCGACGTGGGCCTGAGCGCGGGTCCGCGGCGCCGCACTCCGGGCCTGCGCCGCGAGGAGGTGGCGCAGCTCGCCGGCATGTCCACGGACTACTACACGCGGCTGGAGCAGCGCCGCGGCTCCCACCCGTCGCGGCAGCTGCTCACCGCGCTCACCCGCGCCCTGCGGCTCACGAGCGCGGAGCGCGATCACCTGTTCCACCTGGCAGGCGTGGAGCCGCCGCGGCCCGGCGGCTCCTCGGACCACGTCCGCCCGGGGCTGCTGCTGATCCTGGACCGGTTGCACGACCTCCCGGCGGCGGTGCTCAGCGACTGGGGCGAGGTGCTCGCGCAGAACACGATGTCGGTGGCCCTGACCGGCGACCACACCGGGGCGAATCTGGTCCGCCGGTGGTTCACGGTGCCCGGCACGCGGCTCCTCTTCCCGCCCGAGCACCGCGAACAGCAGGCCCGCGCACACGTGGCAAGCCTGCGGGCGGTCGCCGCGGCCCGCCCCGACGACCCGGGTCCGGCCGCCCTGGTGAGCGAACTCCGTACCGGCTCACGGGAGTTCGAGGCGCTGTGGACGTCGCATGACGTCGCGGTGCGGCGCCCGTCGCCGAAGCGCTTCGTGCACCCGGTCGTCGGCATCCTCGACCTCGACTGCGAAGTGCTGCTCAGCGACGGCCACAGCCAGCAGCTCGTCGTGCACTCGGCGCGGCCGGGCACGCAGACGTACGAGCGGCTCGAACTGCTGCGGGTCGTCGGCCCCCAGGACCTGGTCCCCAGTTCGTCCTGAGCGGGGGCACCGCAGCCGTTCCCGCGCCGGGCGCACCCCCGACGGGCGAAGCGTCGGACGTATGACCGACACCTCGCCCAGCGAGTGTCGGGTGGACAGCCCGTCCCGGCACCGTGTCCTTGGGACCGCTCGCTCGTTGCTCAGACGCCAAGGCCGCCACTGAGGCGCGTCGAGGGGGGACGGACGATGAGCGATTGGTTCACCGCCGGGATCGCGGCAGCAGCCGTACTCTGCCCGGTGCCTCAGCACTCCGGTACGTCCGTGGCGGTCGAGCACGGGCCCGCCGGGAGCAGCGTGGTGGTGTGCGTGGGCGACGCGCGGGTGCAGCTCGGCGGCACCTGGCCGCACCCGCCCCGGCACCCGCATCCGCCCTGGCCACACTGGCCACCCTGTCCGCCGCACCCGCCGCGGCCTACCCCGCCCGCGCCCTCGCCGACACCTACCCCCCCGCCTACGCCCACCCCGACACCCCCGCCGCCCGAGCCCTCACCCCCGACTCCGACACCCACTCCCACGCCCGCACCTCCCGCGCCCTCACCCACCCCCACACCCCCCGCGCCGCCCTCACCCTCCGCCGCCCCCGCGCCCCCTCCACGGCCGACACCGACCCCGCCCCCGGCGGCGCCCCGCGCACCGGCGGACGAGACCACGGCGGCGGCCCCGCCCCCGCACCGGCCGCCGCCTCCCCCGCCCCCGCCGAGCGCGCGCCCAGGCCCCACCACCTCACCCTCGGAGTTCCGCTGGGTGGCCCGCGAGCACTACGTCGGCGGATCGCACCGCCCGGCGCCCGCGACGCTCTCCGTACTCACCACGACCGTCGTGATCACCATCCCCGCGATCCTCGCCGGAGCCGCCCTGCGGCCCCGCTCCCGCCCCCACAGCCGCAGTTGACCCGCTGCCCCCTCTCCCGCCATCCCTCCCCGACGGCTTGCTTGGAGTGAACGCTGTGCCCGAATGGCTGATCTACACCCTGACCTCGGTCCTGGTCTGCGCCCTGGTCGTCATCGCCACGATGGTGCGGCAGCGCCGGGTGGCGGACGAGGACACCTCCGGCACCCCGGACGTACTCGAGTACCTGGTGATGATGGTCGGCGTCGTCTACGCCATCGTCCTGGGCCTGGCGGTCGCCGCCGTGTGGGAGGCGCGCAACGCGGCGGACGACACCGTGCAGCGCGAAGCCCAGGCGCTCTACGAGATCGACCAGCGCCTGGACGTCTACCCGGCCGACTTCCGTACCCAGGTCCGCGACCGCATCGACACGTACGCCCGCCACGCGGTGCGGGACGAGTGGCCGGCCATGCGGGCGGACGAACAGCCGGGCGCGACGGGCGGCAAGCTCCTGCGCCAGATCCGTACCGACCTGGCCCGCCACACCCCGCAGAACGAACTGCAGGCGCAGGCGTACCAGCCGCTGATGGACCAGGTCGCCGCCGCCGACGACGCCCGCCACCAGCGCCTGGACACCTCCGGGACGACCCTCCCCGGCACGGTGTGGTTCGGCCTGGTGGCCGGGGCCGTCGTCATCCTGGGCCTGATGTACATCCTCCAGATCCGCCGCTCCGCCCGCGAGTTGCTCCTCGCCACGGCCTTCAGCGCCCTGATCGTCTTCCTGCTCTTCCTGGTGTGGAGCTTCGACGCCCCCTTCGGCCACGACGGCGGCGACTCGGCCCAGCCTCTGGCAGACCTCTACTCCGCCACCTGACCGCGCCCCCGCCGTCGGCCACGTGCCGCAGGCCCGTCACGACGCTTCACCCATGGTGCGCAGATCGTCAACCTCAAGAAATGAGAGCGCCGAACATCGGGTGGCAGGCCACGGATATTTCGGTGGTTGACAACTCCTACTCCGCCGCAATGGATTTCAAGGAAAACAGCAGCACATGTTGCCAGTACATCGCGGAACTCTCGAAGGACGGTGGGTCGATGTCACGCAGCTCCGCTACCAGGCGGCGAAGCTCCTCACCGATCTCGGCCGGCGATCCCACGTCGTCTGACGCATAGGCCAGGTTGAGATCCTTCAAGTGCAGCCAGACTTGGTGCAACGTCTCGACGAACAGCTCCAGGGACGAATTGATGAGTGCACGGTTCCGCTTCTCGTCCCCGGGTGCGTACCAATAGACGCAGTGCTCCGCACGGGACAGACAGGCCAGGCCGCCTATCCCGTTGGCGATCACGATGTCGTCCTTGATGTCCGGCGGATCGGTGCCCTGTTCTCCGATGTGAAGAACCTGGGCGAGGGTGCGGGGCCGCGCGGTCCCGATGCTCTCGAAGACAAGCAGGTCCATGAGCGCGTCGGGCAGGCCCACCTCGGTAAGGACCCTTCTGTCCTCCGGATTGCCGAAGTACCGCTCAGCGATCTCCGACGGCATGGTGTCGACCCGGTCCGAGCCGAATGCTGCCGCCAGTTCCGCTTGCGTGACCATGTCGGGCTCCTCAGTCACCCAAGAACCACAAGTAGCTGCCCGACGTCTCCGCACATACTTGAGACGCTCGGCGAGGTCGGGCAAAGCCGCCTCCTGCTGGTCGTCAGTACACTCTGCATCAGGGCGGCGTTTTCCCGGCGGGCGAGTTGGGCTTCCTGTTCGTTGAACAGAGTAGCTGCCCTGCGCCGCCCGGCACAGGTCAGGCGGTCGTCGGGGCCTGTGCGGACGTCACGACGGCTGCCAGGTCCGTGCCCGCCCGGAGCAGCGCCACGGACCTGGCCGCGATCTGGTCGAGACGCCGCTCCAGGATGCGCGGCGTCTCTCCCCCGCCGTCGAGCCTGCGCAGGGAGTCCATGAGCTCGCGCACGGCGGGAATGCCGTATCCGGCGCCGCGCAGGGCCGCGACGATACGGGCCGTCCGCACCGCCGCAGGCCCGTAGCGACGCGCTCGCAGTGACGTGACGCGCTCGGGCACGACCAGTCCTTCCTGCTCCCAGAACCGCAGAGCGGAGGGACGTACCGCGAGTGCGCCCGCGAGCTCCGTGATCGTCATGGTGTCGCCATCGCGCTCGTACTCGCCCGCGTTCGCCTCCGCCTGGATGGCACGCAGCGCTTCCTGCGCGCGCAGAGCCTCCTCCCGTTCCCGCGCGAGCCGCACATGCACCGCGTTGACCGCCGAGGCTGCCGCCTCGATCGACGCTGTTCGCAGCTGCGGGAGCAGTTGCCGGGCCGCGACAGGCCCGACAGCGCTCGCGAGCCCCCGATAGGCGCGAAGGGCGTGGATGTGGACCGGGCCGTAGGCACGGTAGCCGTTGCTCGACCGGGGAGCGGGGGGAATGACTCCCAGCCGCTCCAGGTCGCGCACCTGCTGCACCGAGTATCCCGACTCTTCAGCCACGTCGGCTGTCCTCAGCAGTGCCCGCCGCGCAGCGCCCATGCTCTCGCTCACCAGGCAAACCCCACAGAAGCACTTGAAGGTGATGCTTGAACCATGAGTATGGAACAGATCACCATGTCCGTGCGAGGGCTCGACGGCGCGCTCGTCCTTGCCCCGGAACCAGGCAGCGCCTTTCCCGAGCTTGCGTGGGGGGACGCGTTCTTCTACTACGCCCCCGACGGCCAGGTGCCCACGAACGTCCAGCCCTACGGGACGATCGTCACGAAGGACTACCCCGACGACGCCGCTTCCGATCTTGACCCTCCGGGCCGCTGGCGCGTGAACATCCACGTCGACCGTGCGACGTTCCAGCAGCTCACCGGGGAGGAGCCGCGCAGCCTCAGCCGCCCTCGCGACTACGCAGCCTCCGACAGCGTGATGCCGCACCCGGTGTACGGCGCGGCCGGCTGGATCTCCGTCGTGAATCCCGGCGAACGGACGACGGACACCGTCATCCGGCTTCTGCGCGGCGCCCATGACGCCGCTCGCGACCGGTTCGCACGGCGGCACGGACGGACCGCCGCCGAGCACTGACCGCCCCCGCCCCCGCCCCCCGCCCGCAAGGGCCGGGGGCGAGGGCGGACTGCTGTGCCGGGGCGTTCTGGCGTGGTGCCCGGACCAGCAGCTTTCGCCCGTTCGGTGGAGGAGCTTCCCTTGTGCGGCGGCGGCAGAGGACCGGCTCTCCGACCCGGCATAAAATCTGTCGTGGACGGAGTAGACATTCGGCAGCTCCGTGGTTAGTGTTTTCCCCGTAGCCAAGACAGCGAAGAGGGCGGGGCAGACACGAACTGCCACGCATGCAGGTCACCGCAGGATGCGGAACGGCAGTGGAGCGGCGGAGCCGGAAGTGGTGGGTTCCTTCGCTGACTGCCGGGCCGGGCGGCCCGAGGGGCCGCAGGTAGCACCGCAAGATCCGTAGTAGCGAATCACCGCAGGAACGAGGTAAGGAGCAGACGCCATCAGGATCGCCCGGGCGAGGAACACGCCGCTCGGGTACCGCAGACCCCAGAACGGAAGGTGGTCCCCGGTCACGCATTCGCGATCCCCGCATCTCCGCCCCCATAGGTGGACCTGCGGAAAAAGAGGCCCGGCGCAGCGCGCCGGTAGATGGTGTTGACAGCTCGGGGCCCGGGTGCCAGGACGGCACTCGGGCCCCTCGACGCGCCCAAGAAAGAAGAGGTCTATGCCCCCTGGCAGTCCCCGCCCCGCCGACAAGTTCGATGACGACGACTATCCCGCCTACACCATGGGCCGGGCCGCCGAGATGCTCGGCACCAGCGCCGCCTTCCTCCGCACCCTCGGCGAAAACCGCCTGATCACCCCGCTGCGCTCCGAGGGCGGCCATCGCCGCTACTCCCGGTACCAGCTGCGCATCGCCGCGCGCGCCCGGGAACTCGTGGACCAGGGCACCAAGATCGAAGACGCCTGCCGCATCGTGATCCTTGAGGACCAGCTCGAAGAGGCAAGGCGCATCAACGAGGAGTTGCGCGCCGACGGAAGCTGACGGCCGGCGCGGAGGCCCCAGGAGACTCGGGCGGGGGCGGCAGAGCGGGGCGGCCGTCCCTCTGTCAGCCGCCCCCGGCGCCCGGTCCGCTCCCGGCGGTACGCTCCTGTGAGCTGCTGTTCGCGAGAGGCCCCAGTACCCCCGACGGACGGACCGACGTGCCAGAAATGCGCGATGTAGCGAACGGGCCGGAGGAGATCCTCGCCCAGGCGGACTGTGTGTTCCTCGACTTCGACGGACCCGTGTGCGATCTCTTCCACGGTCATCCCTCCGCCGGTATCGCCCGGCGGCTCCGCGAGATCCTTCGGGAGCACGGTGCGGCCGAACCGCTGGGCGATGCGGCGGCGTCCACCGACGATCCTCATCTGATTCTCCGTCAAACTCACTGGTCTCGGGGGCAGTCTGACCTCGTGGCACTCCTGGAGCGGACCCTCGCCGCCGAGGAGGAGCGGGCCGCGCGGACCGCGGCGCCCACCCCGTACGCCGCGGCACTGATCGACGTACTGGCTGCCGCCGGGCGGGCGTTGGCCCTCACGACGAACAACTCCGCTTCTGCTGCCGAGAGTTACCTGCGGCGGCTCGGGCTGCTGCGGCACTTCACCGGGCGGGTGCACGGTCGGCTCGGCGATCCCGGGCTGCTCAAGCCCCACCCGGACTGCCTGGTACGGGCATTGAAGTCGACCGGCGCGCAGGCGGCGCGCACCGTGCTGATCGGTGACGCGGTCTCCGACTTCCTGGCGGCGCGAGAGACCGGCGTGGCCTTCATAGGCTACGCCTCCCGCCCGGGGAAGCTCGCCCGGCTCCGCGCGGCAGGCGCGACGTGCGCCGTCACCTCGCTGGAGCCACTCGTCCGGGCGGCGCGCGGCTCGGCCGGATAGCCGGGCGGCGACGGGACCGGCGGCCGTGGTGTGCTTCAGCTCACGGGTCAGGACGGTGGCCATCTGGTCGAACAGCTGCTGCGCACAGCGCGCACAGAGGGCTGCGGCGAGTCCGTCGAAGCTACCGAAGTGGTGGTAGAGGCTACCGGCGCTGATGCCGCTGGCCTTGGTGACGGCGTGCACCGTGAACCCGTCGTGGCCGGACTCCGCGTACACCTGTAGCGCCGCAGACAGGAGCCGCAGCGATGACCTTCAGCATGAGAGTGCCCGGCAGTAGGCGTTACTTCAGGCGCTTGGTCGTGGGTCGGCCGTCCCGACTTCGGCGTTGGGCCTGAAACTGTCATCGGAGGGTTTCCAGGAGGGCCTCACAGAACTGGACGTCGCGCACATCGGCGGGGATGAGGTGGTCTGCCTGGTTCAGCAGCGTGATCGCGTCGCGCGTGACGTCAACGTGGGCGATGCTCGCTGTGAGCCCCACGCCCTCCCCCATGAGTTGAAAGCCCAGGCTGGTGGACCTACAGGTGGACATGTCGAAGTCACGGGCTGTGAACCACAGCGCCTCCAGGCTGTACACCGCATCGACGGCGTCGCACGCTCCGAGACGCCAGGAACGGGCGACAAGCCCACAGGCGCTGTCCCAGAAGGGCAGCGCGGCCACTTCCCCCAGCTCTTCGCATGCCTGGACGGCGATACGGGCGACCACGTCATCCTCGGCCTGCGGTCGCGGTGGCGCTGTCGCGGCAAGCTCCTCAAGAGAGGGCCAATCACAGCCCAGGCGCAGCAAGGACGATGCGACGTCACGCCAGCCGTCACCGGCGACCAGCCATCCGACCGGGCAGGAGGCCACGGAATGGGTCACTTGGGCGAGGCTGCGTCGGGGCATGGAACTGAGCGTAGACAACTCCGGGGCGCCCCGCGGACCAGCCGGTGCGCCTACTGCCGGGCGCTCTGATGAGAAGTGGTGACGGCGTTCAGGGGCACGTGGGAGGGGGGTCGTCCCGGAAGCGGACGGGGGCTCCGTAGCGAGCCCGATAGGTCTGGACGACGGTGCCGGTCCACAGCGGCAACGCGGCACCGGACGGCAGGGCGGGAGGCATTCTCGACGGCTCCGTCATGATCGCCTCGTAGTAGTCCAAGCCCTGCGCGACGATCCACTGGGCGACGTCGTCGACGAAGTCCTCGGTGCGGGGAGGGTCCAGGAACGCGGTGAACTCCTCGTCCTTCAGGTCCGCGGCGGACTCCTCGTACATCCAGTAGAAGTCGACCAGCTCGGCCTCGGACATCTCGGTGATTCTGCGCCCGAGTTCGTCCGGGCGGTCGATCCCGAGGGCGATCGACTCCCAGAAGCCTGCCCATCCCGGCATAACTCCCCTGACTACGACCAGTACATGGATCTGTCCCCCGTAGCGGACAGCGGACGCAGCCCAACGTACAGAGCTGCGCCCACTGTCCGGCGTCCCGGGGGAACTCCGGCTCGCCCGACGGTGGTTCAGCGGTGCGAGTCGGCGTAGCGCTCGCGGCCCGTGCCCTCCGGGTCCGGCTGCTCGCCGGGGCCGCCGGCCGGCGCCGGGCGGTCGTGGTGCTCCAGTTCCACCCGGGGCAGCAGGCGGGCCAGCGGCGCCGGGAGCCACCAGGCACGGCGGCCCAGCACCTGCATCACGGCCGGGACGATCAGGCAGCGGATCACCACGGCGTCCAGCAGGATCGCGACGGCCAGGCCGAGGCCGAACTGCTGGAGCAGCCGCTCCGGGCTCAGGATGAAGGCCGCGAAGACCACGATCATGATGGCGGCGGCGGCCGTGATGACCTTGCCGGTGTGCGCCAGTCCCTCGCGGACGGCCAGTGCCGGGTCCTTGGTGCGCTCCCACTCCTCGTGGATGCGGGAGAGCAGGAAGACCTCGTAGTCCATCGAGAGGCCGAAGACGATCGCGAAGATCATCACCGGGATGTACGACTCGACCGGCCCCGGCTGGGCACCGAACCAGCCCTCCTGGAAGACCAGGGTGACCGCGCCCAGCGACGCGCCGATGCTCAGGAGGTTGAGCACCGCGGCCTTCAGCGGGATCAGCACCGAGCGGAAGACAGCCATCAGCAGCAGCGCCGAGAGGCCCACCACGATGGCGACGAAGACCGGGATGCGGTCCTTGACCTTCGCGGAGAAGTCCTCCGCTCCCGCGGTGGAACCGCCCACCAGGAACTCCGTGCCCGTCTCCCGCTCCACCGGCGGCAGTACGTCCTCGCGCAGCGAGGTGACCAGCTCCGAGGTGGCCGCGTCCTGCGGCGCGGACTCGGGGTAGGCGATGACCAGGGCCGCCGAGGGGTCCTTGGTCGGGATGGCCGGGGAGACCGCCGCGATGCCCGAGGTGTCCTGGAGCGCCGTACGGAGCGCGCCCGCCGCGTCTTTGACCGGTTCGCCGTCGGCCCCGTCGGCGACGACGATCAGCGGGCCGTTGAAGCCGGGGCCGAAGCCGTCGGCGAGCAGGTCGTACGCCTGGCGGCTGGTCGCCGTCTCCGCGTCGTTGCCGGCGTCGGCGAAGCCGAGCCGCATGTTCAGCGCGGGTGCCGCCAGGGCACCCAGGGCCACCACGGCGACCAGCAGCGCCGCCCACGGGTGCCGCTGCACGCCGCTGCCCCAGCGGCGCCAGACCGCGCCCTCCTCCTTGGCCCCGCGGGCGGCCTGCTTGCGGGCCCGCTTGAGTACGCTGCGCCGGATGCGGGCGCCGAAGACGTTCAGCAGCGCGGGCAGCAGGGTCAGCGAGGCGACCATGGTGATCAGGACGGTCAGGGCCATCGCGAGGGCCACGCCCTGGACCGAGCCGAGGCCGAGTGCGAACAGGCCGAGCAGCGCGATGATCACGGTGCAGCCCGCGAAGAAGACGGTACGGCCGCCCGCGTCCAGCGCCACCCGCACCGCGCGCTCCAGCCCGGCCTGCCCGTCGGTGCCGTCGCTGCCGCTGCCGTGCGCGAGGGAGCCGTCCCTGGCCGCCTCGACCAGCAGCTCGCTGCGGTAGCGGGAGAAGATCAGCAGCGCGTAGTCGATGCCGACGCCCAGCCCGACCAGCATCATCAGCGGCGGGGTGTAGTCCGCGAGCGTCACGAAGTGCGAGGCCAGCACGATCAGGCCCATGGTGCTGCCCACCGCGAACAGCGCGGTGACCACCGGCAGGCTGGCCGCGATCAGCGAGCCGAACAGGAAGACCAGGATCACCAGCGCGCCCAGGATGCCCGCGCCCTCGGCGCCGCCGCCACCGCCCTCCTCCGCGGTCCGGATGGCCTCGCCGCCCAGCTCGACGCGCAGCCCGTCCTTGTCGTACTCCTGCGCGGTGTCGATCAGGCGAGTGCGGTCCGCCTTGGGGACCTCCTCCGCCTTGCCCTCCAGCGTGACGGTCGCGTAGCCGGTCTTGCCGTCGCGGGAGACGGCGGCCTCGTCGTCGTACGGGCTCACCACCTCCGCCACGCCGTCCAGTCCGGAGACGTCCTCCAGCATGGCGCCGACGCGCTGCTCGCTCGCGGCGGTGCGCAGGCCGCCCTCGCTCCGCACGACGATCTGCACGCTGTCGCCCGCCTGGGCGGCGCCGTGCTTCTCCATCGTCTCCAGCGCCTGGTTCGACTCGGTGCCGGGGAGGGAGTTGTCGTTGCGGTAGTCGTTGCCCGCGACCCCGGCCAGCACCTGGACGCCGATGAGCACCGCGGCCCACAGCGCCAGCGCCCGCCACTTGTGGCGGAAGGAGAAGCCCGCGATCCGTTCGAAGATCCCCGGCCCTCCTCCGGTTGCGGCCGTACGGGCGCGCGGCCCGGTCCGTGCGTCACTCATGACGGTTCCTCTGCTTTCGTGGTCCGTAGACGGTTTTCCGTGGACGGTTTTCCGTGATCAGTGGTCCGTGGCCGGTGGCCCGTGGTCGTGATCCCGGTGCCGGAAGGTGCGCCAGGCCCGCGCCTGCGCGGCGACCAGCGGCGGCCCGCAGGCCAGCAGCAGCGGCACCGCCAGCCACGGCAGGGGCCCGTCGGCCGCCGTGTCCCGCAGGGGCAGCCGGGCGGCGCCGACCAGCGGCAGGGCAGCCATCGCGGCGGCGGTCAGCACGAAGGTCTGGCGTCCTTCGCGGCGGCCTGCCAGCAGCCGTGCCCGCTCGAACGGCTCGCCGGTCAGCCGCAGCGAAGCGAAGGCCAGCCCGTGCAGGGCGAAGAGCGCGGTCACGCCGAGTGCGGTGCACAGGAGCGGTCCGAAGGCGGGGAAGGCCACGCCGCCGTTGAGCACCGCGCCGGTCAGCAGCGCAGCCAGCAGCCAGCCCCAGGAGAGCGCCACGAGCCAACTGCCGCACACCAGCAGGCCGCTGCGCAGCTGTCCGCGCCGCGGCCGGCCCGCCGCGCGGGCCGCCAGGCCGAGGAGCAGCGGCAGGAGGATCGCGTACCGGCCCCGGAGGAGTTCCTCCGGCAGCCCCGGGAAGCACCCGAGGACCACGCCCGCCGCCGCGAGCAGCCACATCCCTCCGCCGCGGGCGCACGGCGCCTCGGCGGCGGCCAGCGTCAGCCGCCGCTCACGCGGGTCCCGGGCGAGGTAGGGCAGCAGCATGCCGACGCCGAGGTCGGCCCCGGACAGCACGAAGTAGCCGGCGGCGAAGAAGGCGAGCTGTGCCGCCGCGAGCGTCTCGATCACCGTCCGGCCCCCCGTCCCCGTCCCGTGGCGGCGGGTCCTGGTCCGGTGTTCCGGGGGCCCGCCACGTCCTGGGTAGACAGTGCGGGGACGGCTCGGCCGGGCGCGTCGGCCCGGAGTCACGAGCGGGGGTACCCCAGGAGTTGCGCGCGCGGCCCGGGGCGTACGCCCGGGGTTGCGGCCGACCCCGGCACGCCCCGGAGACGGCGAAGGCCCGACCCTGAGAACGCGGGTCGGGCCGGTACGGGCGGCGGAGCCGCCGCCGCGCGCTCACCAGGGCCTGCCTGGCAGTTCGCGTCGGATCAGGCCGGGCCGGACCCGGCGGGAATGGTCAGACAGGCCCTAGGGGGACGACGGCGAGCGCCTCCACCTCCAGCAGCAGGTCAGCTCGGCGACATCGGCGAAGGTCGCTCGGCCGCCTCCTCGCTCATGGCCGCCCGAAGGGTTCGACGCCGACGAGGCGGCGTACGCGCAGGGGCTCGATCAGCATCGTCACCCGGCGCTCCTCGGGCAGCAGCCACTCGTACGAAGTACCCAGGTACTTGTGCGCGAGCAGGTCCGTGTCCCGCTCCGCCTGGGGGCCCTCGACGAAGCGGATGACACGGCCGTGGATCTGGACGCGGTCGAAGGGGTCCGCATGGCTGGCGTGCGAGAGGCACACGCGCGGATCGCGGCGCAGGTTGCGCTCCTTGACCCGGCCCACCGAGGTGTTGATCCAGGGCGTGTCCCCGTCCACGTCGACCCACATGGGGCTCACGTGCGGCGCCCCGTCCGCGCCGGTGGTCGCCACGAACCAGACGTCGGCCGCCGCGAGCCTCGCCCGTACGTCCTCGGTCAGCTCAGACACCGGCCTCTCCTCCTCTTCCCGCTTCTTCCCGCATCCGCACGTGCCCTCCTACCCCAGCCAGCCCGGTGTGATCATGCCGGTCTCGTAGGCCAGGATGACCAGTTGGGCTCGGTCCCGGACGGCCAGCTTGGTCATCACCCGGCTCACGTGGGTCTTCGCCGTCGCCGGGCTCAGGACCAGCCGCTGGGCGATCTCGTCGTTGGAGAGGCCCGCGCCGACCAGGCCCATCACCTCGCGCTCGCGTTCGGTCAGCGCGTTCAGCCGGGTTCCCGGCTCCGGGCGCTTGACCCGGCCCGCGAACTCGGCGATCAGGCGCCGGGTGACCGCCGGGGCGATCAGCGCGTCGCCGCGCGCCGCGACGCGTACGCCGTGCAGCAGCTCCATCGGCTCGGTGTCCTTGACCAGGAAGCCGGAGGCCCCGGCGCGCAGCGCACCGTAGACGTAGTCGTCGATGTCGAAGGTGGTCAGGATGACCACCCGTACGCCCTCCAGCCGCGCGTCAGAGACGATCTCGCCGGTCGCCTCCAGCCCGTCCTTCTCCGGCATCCGGATGTCCATCAGGACCACGTCGGGCCGCAGTTCGCGGGCGAGCCGGACCGCCTCCACGCCGTTCGCCGCCTCGCCGACCACCTCGATGTCGTCCTCGTCCCCGAGGATGGAGCGGAAACCGGCGCGTACGAGCGTCTGGTCGTCCGCCAGCACGACCCTGATCATCGCTCCTCCACCGGGATGCGCGCCTCCACCAGGAAGCCGGAGATTTCCCCGGCACCGTTGACGAGGTTCCGCGCGGTCAGCTCGCCGCCGAGGGCCCGCGCCCGTTCGGCCATGCCGGTCAGTCCGCTGCCGCCGAGCGCGGCGGCGCTGCGCCGCCCGGTGGCGTCCAGCACGCCGGGCATGCCCCTGCCGTCGTCCTCGATCCGTAGCCGTACGCTCACGCCGTTCTCCTCCTCGCCGTCGCCGTCCCCGCCGCTGCTGACCAGCCGCACCGTGACGACGGCCGTCGTCGCCTCCGCGTGCCGCACGATGTTCGTCAGCGACTCCTGCACGATCCGGTACGCCGCCAGCCCCACCTGCGGCGGCAGCGGCGGTGCCGCCTCCGGTACGTCCATGACCGTACGCACCGCGACTCCCGCCGCGCACGCCCGGTCCGCCAACCCGCCGATCTCCGCCAGCCCCACATCGGCCGGCGCGGTCGGCGCCGCCTCGTCCACCTGCCGCAGCACGCCCAGCGTGGCGCGCAGCTCGCGCAGCGCCTCCCGGCTGGTGTCCCGGATCGCCTCCATCGCGGGGATCATGTCGGCCGCGTCGGCCCGGCCCTTGGCGTGCCGGTGCATGGCCGCCGCCGACTGCACGTTGATCAGCGAGATGTTGTGGCCCAGCACGTCGTGCAGCTCGCGGGCGATCCGCAGCCGCTCCTCGGTCGCGGACTGGCGCGCCCGTACGTCGCGTTCGCGCTCCGCCGCCAGCGCCCGCTGCTCGACCTCGCGCAGGTAGGCCAGCCTGGTGCAGTACGCGTGCCCCGCCGCGATCACGCCGACGAACCAGCCCAGCAGCAGGAAGATCGAGGTGTCGTCGACGTGGCGGTCGTCCGGGCTCGCCATGACCTCGGTGATGGCGACCGTCAGCATGGTGATCAGCGCGAGGGCGCAGGCGGCGAGCAGCTGCCCCCCGGCCGCCACCATGAACACCGACACGGCGAAGGCGACCAGCAGCACCGGCACGTCCCGCTCGGCGAGCGGGAAGTAGACGAGGCAGCACAGCAGCAGTACGGACGCCACACCCAGCGGCCAGCGCCGCCGCCAGCGCAGCAGCAGGCACCCGGCCGCGATCAGCAGCCAGCTCAGCAGGGTGCGCGGCACCCCGTCGCCGCGGGCGTCGGCGCGGGCGACGTCCCAGCCGAACAGGAGGACGAACAGGACGGAAACCGCGCCGAGAAGCATGCGCTGTTGTGACACGGGCATGCGGGAAAGCGTACGTAAGGTGGACGCGACCAGCACCGTTTCCGCCGCGAACCGCACGGTGAACCGCACCGCGCAGCGCACCGTGCACCGCACACCGCAGGCATGACCCCGAGGACCGACCCCGCGACCCGACGACCAGAGCAGAGGACGGAAAGCGATGACCAACGCCCCCCAGCCCCAGAGCGACGAGCCCGCGCACGACCCCGAGGTGATGCAGCTGGCCGGCCGGATCTTCGACCTCGCCCGGCAGGGCGACACCGACACGGTGTCCGCCTACGTGGACGCCGGGGTACCCGCCAACCTCTCGAACGACAAGGGCGACTCGCTGGTCATGCTCGCCTCCTACCACGGCCACGCCGAGGTCGTACGGGCCCTGCTGGAGCGGGGCGCCGACCCGGACCGGGCCAACGACAAGGGGCAGACGCCGCTGGCGGGCGCCGTCTTCAAGGGCGAGGACACGGTGGTGGACGCGCTGCTGGAGGCGGGCGCGGACCCGCGGGCCGGGCAGCCCTCGGCCCTGGAGACGGCGCAGATGTTCGGCAAGGCGGAGCTGGTGGAGCGCTTCGGCTCGGTCGGCCAGGGCAGCTGACCGGGCGCGCCCGGGCGGCGAGGCCGCGCGTACGGGCAGCGCGCACGGCAGGTCACGCGGCGCGTGCCCGTACGTGCGTGTGCGTGCCCGTACGTGCGTGTGCCGTCAGTGCGGGATCTGGTCGATCAGCTCGCGCGCGCCCTGCCGGAGCAGTGCGACGGCCACCGAGGTGCCCAGCGTCGCCGGGTCGAGCGGTCCGGCCCACTCGTGCGCGTCCAGCACGGTCTTGCCGTCCGGGCTGAAGACGCGGGCGCGGAGGGAGAGCCTGCCGTCGCGCTCGGCCTTGGCGTAACCGGCGATCGGCGAGTTGCAGTGGCCCTGCATCACGTGCAGGAACATCCGCTCGGCGCTGACCTCCCGCCAGGCGTCCGGGTCGCCGAGCGCGGAGACCTTCTCGATGGTGGCCGTGTCGTCCTCGCGGCACTGGAGCGCGAGCACCCCGGCGCCGATCGGCGGGCACATCGTCTCGACGGACAGCACCTCGCTGATCCGGTCCGTACGCCCGATCCGCTCCAGACCGGAGACGGCCAGCAGCAGCGCGTCCGCCTGGCCCTCGGCCATCTTCTCCATCCGGCGGTTGGCGTTGCCGCGCATCGGCACGCACTCCAGCTCCGGGTGCGACATGGCCAGCTGCGCGATGCGCCGCACGGAGGAGGTGCCGACGCGGGTGCCCGCGGGCAGCTCGTCGAGGGTGAGCCCGTCGGGGTGGAGCAGCGCGTCCCGGATGTCGTCCCGCGCCAGGTAGGCGGCGAAGAGGGTGCCCGCGGGCAGCGGGCGGTCGGCGGGCACGTCCTTCATGCAGTGCACGGCCAGGTCCGCCTCGCCCGCCAGCAGCGCGGCGTCCACCTCCTTGGTGAACGCGCCCTTGCCGCCGAGCGCGGAGAGCGCGCCCATCCACCGGTCGCCGGAGGTGGTGACGGGCACCACCTCGGTACGGATACCGGGGTGCAGCCTGGCCAGCTCGGCGCGTACCCGCTCCACCTGGGCCAGGGCCATGGGCGAGGCACGCGAGACGATGCGGATCAGTTCGGCGGAGGACATACCGCACACGATAGGGCGTCCGCGGGGGCCCCTGTGCAACTGCCCCCGCCGTCGCACCGGGCGCATGGGCGGGCACCTCGGGTGAGCTGCGCGTTCTCCGGATCGGGGCGGTTCGGATGCGCTCAGGCGGGCACCGAGGCGGGGCGGGGGTGCATGGTCACGCTCCTGTGGTCGAGCCGGGACGGACGATCATCAGCACGGTGACGGTCGCCCAGAGCAGGTTGAAGACCCCGGTGTGCATGGCCAGCCGGGTGGCGGCGCGGTGCGGGGCGGGGGCCGCCGGGGCGGGCGTGGACGCGGGCGCGTCGAGGGCGGCCTCCTGACCGGGCAGGACGAACACCACCAGCACACCGGCGGCGACCGAGGTCAGCACGATCGAGGCGATCAGCCAGGCGTCCCCCAGCACCCCCAGGCTGCTCGCCGTCGCCAGCCCGAAGACGGGCACGACGATGCCGACGCCCGCATACACCCGGCAGATGCGGTGCAGCGTGCGCAGCGTGTGCTCACGGCCGCCACCGCCGCCGCGCAGCGCGGCCGGGAACATGCTCGCGGCGACGGCCACCGGGCCGATGGCGAGGATCGCCGCGAGGACGTGTATCGAGAGCAGGAACTTGGTCACAGGGGGATTCCTTGGCGGTACGGCTGGCGCGGAGCGGGCCGGGCCAGGGGGACGAGACGACCGACGCTAGCCACCGTCCGGCGCGCCGAGGAGTGGCAGCAATGCCAGGCATCAACGGATTCCCGCCACACGCTCTGTGGCCCGCCCGCATCCCGGTGACCTGCACGGAGGCGGGCAGGGCACGGGCTCGGCAGCCCGCACGGCGCGCGGTGCGGCGCGGGACGCGGCCTTGGCGGGAATCCGCCGGTCACCTAATCTGCGGCCATGCACACCGTCGCCGTACTCGCCCTGGAGGGCTTCGTCCCGTTCGACCTGTCCACCCCCGTCGACCTCTTCGGCTGGGCCCGGCTGCCCGACGGGCGCTCGGCCTACCGGGTGCGGGTGTGCTCGCCCGACGAGGAGGTGGAGTGCGGCGCGTTCACGCTGCGCACCCGCTACGGGCTGGAGGCGCTGGCCGAGGCGGACACGATCGTGGTGCCGGGCTCGACGCTGGAGAGCGCGCCCGTCCCGCCTGCGGTGCGCGACGCGCTGGTCGAGGCGGCGGCGAACGGCACCCGGATCGCGTCCATCTGCGTCGGCGCGTTCGTGCTGGCCCAGTGCGGGCTGCTGGACGGCCTGCGCGCCACCACGCACTGGGCGGGCACGTCGCTGCTGGCCGCCAACCATCCGTCCGTGGAGGTCGATCCGGACGTCCTCTTCGTGGACAACGGCCAGATCCTCACCTCGGCCGGAGCCGCCGCCGGGCTCGACCTCTGCCTGCACATGATCCGCCGCGACCTCGGCTCGGCGGTCGCCGCCGACGCGGCCCGCACCAGCGTCATGCCGCTCGAACGGGACGGCGGCCAGGCCCAGTTCATCGTCCACGAGCCGCCCGCCCCCGACGGCGCCACGCTCCAGCCGCTGCTGCGCTGGCTGGAGGAGAACACCCGGCGCGAACTGACCGTCGAGGACATGGCCGCGCAGGCCGGGCTCAGCACCCGTACGCTCAATCGGCGCTTCCGCGAGCAGACCGGCACCACGCCCGTGCAGTGGCTGCACCGCATCCGCGTCCGGCAGGCGCAGTACCTGCTGGAGACGACGGACCACCCGGTCGAACGGGTCGCCGCCCAGGTCGGTTTCGGCTCCCCGACGGCCTTTCGGGACCGCTTCAAGCACGTGCTCGGCACCAGCCCGCACGCCTACCGCCGCGCCTTCCGTGGCTCGGGGCAGGCGGCCTGACCGCCGGAGGCCCGGGCGCGGACGACCGTCGGCGGCCGACCGGAGACGACGAAGCCGGGGCTACCGGCAGCAGGGAGATCGATCAACCGTGGAACGGCATCTGGAGTGGGACGGCTGCTACAACGTCCGCGACCTGGGCGGACTGCCCACCGCCGACGGACGCACGACGCGGCGCGGCGCGCTGGTGCGGGCCGACGCCGTGGAGCGGCTCACGGCGGACGGCTGGGCGGCGCTGCACGCACACGGCGTGCGTACGGTCATCGACCTGCGCAACGACGACGAGCGCGGCCCGGACGCCGCACCCCGCCCGCCCCAAGTGACCACCGTGCACCTCGCGTTGGACGGCGTCGAGGACCGCACGTTCTGGGACCACTGGGGCGACCGGCGGCACGGCACCCCGCTGTACTACCAGCCCTTCCTGGACCACTTCCCGCAGCGCGTCGCGGGCGTCGTCGGCGCCGTCGCCCGCGCGGCGCCCGGCGGCGTCCTGGTGCACTGCAGGGTCGGGCGGGACCGTACGGGGCTGGTCACGCTGCTCCTGCTGGCCCTGGCCGGGGTGCGGGCCGACGACATCGCCGCCGACTTCGAGCTGAGCCACGAGCGCCTGGCCCGCCTTTTCGCGGCCGACGGCACGCCCGACCAGCGCCCCGGCTTCGAGGAGACGCTCGCCCAGGCGGACACCACCGCGGCGGAGGTGCTGCGTACGCTGCTGGGTTCGCTGGACGTGGCGGCGTACCTGAGCGCGGGCGGCCTGACGGAGGAGGAACTCGACGCCGCACGGCGGCGGTTGACGGGCTGACGGCCTGACGGCAGGACAGGGCGACCAGAGGGTCAGCCGACCAGTGGGCCGTCCAGGACGCGCCGCCCGGGGGCTCCACGAGGTCGTGGAGCCCCCGGTCGCCGCAGTGCGCGACGGGTGCGGAGAGATCGCCGTTGCGACAGGCCCGGGCGGCTCACGCCTGCGGCGGCTGCTCCCCGGCCTCCCCCGCTTCCCGTGCCTCCTCCGCGCGGACCCGGGCCTGCGAGCGGGTGCCGAACCGGGCCGTCGTCCCGTCGCTGCTCCAGCGCTCCAGCCCGGCCTTCTCCAGCACCCGTACGGACGCCGGGTTGGCCAGCTCCGCCCCCGCGCACACCGTGTGCACGCCGGGCGCGGTCAGCGCGTACGCCACCATCGCGCGGGCGGCCTCGGTGGCGTAGCCGCGGCCGCGGCGGGACTCCACGGTGCCGTAGCCGAGTTCGAGCGCGCCGTCCTGCGGCGGCCAGAAGAGGCCGATCGCACCGACCACCAGGCCGGTGCCGCGTTCGGCGAGCTGCCGCTGCCCGTACGCGCCGTACGCGTCCGGCGTCTCGGCGACGTAACCCGCGATGACGCGGTCGCCTTCGGCGGGGAAGTCCGCCGCCCAGTGCGCCCGGCGCGGGCCGCCGAGGACGGCGCGTACCTCGTCCTCGGTCCACCGCCGCAGGACGAGGCGGTCGGTGAGCAGTTCAGTGCCGTTGATCCGGTAGGGAGAAAACACGTGTCACTCCAGGTCGTTCGCGGGACGACCGGGTCACCGGGTGGACGCTCTCGCGCACCGCCGCGACCCGGACAAGGTCATGCCGAAGCGGTGTGGGGCGGTCCATGGCCTCATCCTCCTTGTCCGAGGGCACTCGCGCACGGGCACGCGTACCCGTACGCACGCGCGGCCGAGCGTACCGGTACGGGCGTTCCTGCCCGGCGACGAGCATCTCCGCCACGTCGCGGGCCTGGTGGAAGGCGAAGTACCAGACGCGGGGTCGGACCGCAGCCGGTCGAAGACCTCAGACGACCCGACAGCACCAGTGCAGGATTCTGCTGGATTCGTTAAGCTCTGCTTCATGCTCGACGTACGGCGCCTCGTCGTACGACCGGTGCGGCACCCGGAGCCGCATCGGACGGCACGATCGATGTCCACCGTGTTCGCCCAGGTGCGCGGCCTGCGGCGAGTACGTCACCGGGGAGACGCGACCGCATGAGTACGCCACCCACGCCACCGCCCGCGCCGTCAACGCGGCCTGCCCGAGCACGAGCTGACGGACCGTCCGTCCGTATCGGCGCGCTCGTCCCCCTGACACCGCCGGGCTGGACCGAGGCGGGCCACCACGTGCTCGCCGGGCTCGAACTGGCCGTTCACGACGTCAACGAGACCGGCGGTATCGGCGGCAGGCCCGTCGAGCTGGTCGTCCGGGACACCGCGGCCGATCCGGAGAGGGCTGCGGCGGCCGTGGACGACCTGGCCCGACAGGGCGTGGCCGCCTTGGCCGGGGAGTACCACAGCGTCGTCGCCCGGGCCGCCGCCACCAGGGCCGACGCGCTCGGGGTCCCGTTCCTCTGCTCGTCGGCCGTCCTCGACGCGCTCACCGAGGAGCCCACGGACTGGGTCGCCCGCCTCGCACCGCCGCAGTCCCGCGGCTGGCAGGTCTACGCGGACCACCTCCTCCGCGCGGGCCACCGCCGCATCGCCGTCGTGACCCAGCCCAGTGCCTACTGGGTTGCCGGGACCCGCATTCTGCGCGCCCGCCTCGCGCCCCACGGCGGCACCGTCAGCACCCTCGACATGCCCGCGTTCACGCCCGCCACCGTGTGCGACGCACTCGCCGAAGAGCAGGTGACTGCCGTCCTCCTGCTGGCCGGGCATCCGGAGCCGGTCCTCTCCCTCGTCACCTCCGTACGCCGCGATCCGCGCCTCGCCGAGATCACGATCGGCGCTCCGGCCGGACAGCCGGAATTCGCCGCATGGGCGACGGCGCTCGGCGGCGACGGCGCGGCGATCCCGTTCCTGCGCTACCTGCCGGGTCAGCTCGGCCCACTCGGCGCGCGCGTCGGGGCAACACTGCGCGAACGGCTGGACGCGGCGCCCGCCTTCGTCGCCTTCGAGGGCTACGACACGATCACCGTCCTGGCCGAAGTACTGCGCTCCCACGGCACGGACCGCGCGAGCACCGCCGCGGCCTGGCCACACGTCGCGGTCGAGGGCACCCGGGGCGAGATCCGGTTCTCCCGTATCCCGGGCGTCGGCGTCTGGCAGTGGGCGTCGGCGCCCGTCCAAGTCGTCGACCGCGACCCGGAGGACCCGGCACGCTTCCGGGTCCTCCACACCGGCTGAGAGCGCCGCGCGGGTTACGGATCTCGCCGGGCCACGGTGGTGTGCCAGGGGCGGCGGATGATTTCGCGGTAGGTGGTGTGGGTGGGGAGGCGTCCGGTGTGTTCCATGGCCCAGCGCTGCGCTGCGGCGAAGTCCGTATAGCCGGCGGAGGTTTTGGCGCAGATGGTGCACTGCATGGCGTGGGTGACGGGTTCGGCGTCCGGTCGGTGGTCTGGGGTGCAGTGCCACTGGCGTGGGGGCTCTGCGGCTGGTGGTGCGGGGCTGTCCAGGGGGACGTTGACCAGGAGGCGGTAGGTGATGCCGCCCTCGAAGAAGAGCAGCTTGTCTCCGCCGGGCAGTGCGCGGAGGTTGAGTACGACGCGCGGGGCGCCGTAGACCCGCACGGTGTCCCCGATGTGCACCGTCTGCGCCGTCACGACGGCCTCGGGCCGCCGCGTCACCGCGCGTCCCCCTCTTCCAGAAACCC
>NZ_AUKQ01000024.1:0-64263 GCF_000424825.1 Streptomyces sp. CNH287
CGGGCAGTGCGCGGAGGTTGAGTACGACGCGCGGGGCGCCGTAGACCCGCACGGTGTCCCCGATGTGCACCGTCTGCGCCGTCACGACCGCTTCGGGCCGCCGCGTCACCGCGCGTCCCCCTCTTCCAGAAACCCGAGCAGGACACCGCAGTCGGTGGTCAGCAAGAAGACATGCGCGTGCGCGATCACCGGTGTGGTCGCGGGCGGCCACTCCAACGTGTGCCGCACCATGTCCAGCCGCGACCGCTTCTGCCACCACACCAGCGAGCCGCGCCACAGATCCTCCGCCTTCGCGGCTGCCTCCGCCGCCACCAGCAACGCGGACGCGTGCGCACGCAACTCCGCCTCCAGCAACGCCAGATCCGGCCGCCCCGGATCGGCGAGCGCGGCCTGCGCCCGCTCTATCACCGCCCGCACCACAGCCGCATCGGGCACAGCAGGCACAGGCAGGGCAGGCGACATCAGGCACCTCCGGAGAGTGAGCGATCAAGTACTCACAGACCGTAGGGAAGTGGCCTGGTGCGAGACCACGCGCGGACGGGGGCAGTTCGGCACAAGCCTTCCGCGCACTGCCACGCCTCGTGGTAGTCAGGCGTGGACCCGCAGGTGAACCGCCAGTTCGCGCATCTCCTTCGTCAACGTTCGCTTCCGCGCCTTCAGCAGATCCTGCATGACGTACCGCGCCATCGGTTGATGCTGGAGCCAGTGCCCCGATGTTCGCCTGAGCCGAGCCAGCTCGTCCATCCCGTCCTGTGTCGAGCCCAGCCCCACGTACGCTCGCGCCACGTCCAGGCGGTGCCGGTCCCAGTTGTTCGCGCTCGGCTTGCCGAACTTCCGCAACGCCTTCGGGGACAGGCGCCCTTCGTCCGTGCGGCGCAGCACTCCCCGAGCGTCTCCCGCGACCGACAGATCCTCGACCGCTTTCAGCTCCGCCGTCACCGGCCCGAAGGTCGTCCAGTGGGTCTGGTGGTCCAGGTGCTCCTGATCCAGCGCGCCCGCCGCTGCCGCCGCCATGCGCCGGGCCTCTGCCGCGTCGTCCGGCCGGTTGTTGCGCAGGGCGGCCGAGGCGATCCGCAACGACAGCTCGCCCCACACGGCGAGTTCACCGGCAGACGCACCGGAGATCCGAGGCTCGACCAGCCGGGCCGTGGCGACTGCCAGTTGCTCGCTCTCGTCGAAGCGGTCCTGGCGCAGCAGCAGCCAGCACATGCCGACCACGCCGGTGGCCGCAGCCAGCGTCCTGTCCGCCTCACGCGCGACGCGGATGCCCTCGGCGAGTGCCTGGTACGCCATGTCGTATTGCCGCACCTGGGTCAGGTACTTCCCCGCGAGCAGGAGGGCCTGGCTCCGGAGGGCGAGAGCTTCCCGCAACTCCTCGCCCGTGGCTGCGGACGCGGTGGCTGCCGTCCCGCGCAACAGCTGCGGAAGCATGCGCGCCACCGCGTGGTAGCGGTCGGCGTGGTAGAGCGCGTGTCCGTCGCGCACGCGTCGCCGCAGCGCCGACAGCGCGTCGGCATCGCCGGGTGCGAGCACGACATCGGCCAGGCCGACCGGAGGCATCAGTGTCTTACGGAGATCGGCGAGGATCTGGCGATTGGCCTCGTCCCCGATGACGGGCTGAGGGGCGGCGGTGCCGAAAAGGGCTGAGGTGGGAACACAGAGGGCACGAGCGACCCTGTGCAGGGTCTCCACCCGGGCCTGCCCGCCCTGCTCGATCTTGCGGATGACGGAAACCGACAAACCCGCGTCGTGCGCGAGCCGTTCCTGACTCAACCCTGCCGTGCGCCGGTGCGCCCTGACGTTCTCTCCCAAGCTCCCAGAGGCGTGCGACATGCTGCGCTCCGTTCCTGACTCGACACCAGAACGGTACGCCCACGACCCCCGTCGCGTGGCACGGTCGGGCTCGGCTCACCCGTGGTGCAGCTGGTGGAAGTCTGCTCCCCCCAGGGCCCATTGACCGGACTGAACCGGCCGGTGTGGACTGCGGGGTATGACCCGAGTGCTCTACTTGATCGCGTGCGCGGCGGGACCCGCACGGTACATCGATGCCCCGGTGCGTGAAGCGCAGCGGCAGGGATGGGACGTGTGCGTGATCCTCACGCCTTCCGCAGCTCGCTGGTGGGGGGCGCGGAAGCTCGAGCTGGAGAAGTTGACGGGGCACGCGGTGCGGTCACAGTACAAACTGCCGTGGGAGACCGATGCCCTGCCCAAGGCGGACGCCATCGTGGTGAGCCCGTTGACCAGCGCCAGTCTGTGCAAGTGGGCGGCCGGGATCACCGACACGGTGGCCCTGGGCATCGCGGCCGAGACGGTGCATCTGGGCGTGCCGGTGGTGGCCATGCCGTTCTGGAGCGCCGCACTGGACGCACAACCGGCCGTGCCCCGGGCGTTGGCAACGCTGGAGGAGCAGGGCGTCCGGATCGTACGGGGCCCGGGCGAACCGCATCCGCCCAAGCAGGGCGACCCGGAGGGTTCCCCTGGCACCTCGGGTTGGCCGCAGCGCGGCGCGCCGTCGGCGGCGCGTTCTGACGCAGCGCGAGATCGGCAGCGCGGGCAGCCGGAGCTGCGGGCCGCCGGGTGGCAGCGCCCTCAGGGGGTCGGGATGCCTGCCGGGCGGGCCGGACGGCCGAAGCGCACCGGGACGCCTGGTGAGTACAGCACGCTCACCGGCTCCCCCACCGGCTGCGGCAGGCCCGCCGCCCGTACGAGGTCCTCGTCGCACTCCAGCAGCTCCGCCCGGTGCAGTGCCCAGCGGGGGTGGGCGTTGGGCAGGTACAGGGGCCGTCCGAAGAAGGCGTTGTGCATGCCCCAGCGGGCGGTCAGGAAGTGCTCCAGCTCGGTCGGCTCCGCGAGCGGTACGCCCTTGCGTACGGTGAGGCGACTGTGCGCGCCGCGCGGGCCGGGCCAGCGGCGCGAGCTGGTGTAGGTGAGGGTGTCCCCGCCGTCGCGGACGGCCATCCGGGACCACAGGTAGGGCAGCCGGAAACCGAGCCGGGCCATCACCACCGGCACCAGGCGCGAGGCGTCCAGCGAAAGGAAGACCACGCCGCGCCGCCCGCGCGCGTCCACCGAGTAGAGCCGCACATTGGTCTCGGGGAAGGTGCCCAGATACGGCGTCCCGGGGAGCCGGAACCACCCCACGCGGTACATGCGGAAGGCGACCAGCCCCACGTACGTCATCCCGTGCAGCGTGTCGGGCCGGACACCGGGCGGGAGCAGTCCGGCGACCTTGGCCGGGTCCACGGCCCAGTGCAGGAAGGTCAGGTCGAGCCAGGACTGGGTGAGCAGCGGGCTCTCGATCGCCCCCGGCGCGTCGGCCGATATCGGCTCCGGGGGCAGCGGGGTGAACGTCACCACCCCAGCATCCCAGAGGTATGCGCGCGCCCGTGGCGAGGTCGTTCCGCGTCCTCGCCGCTGCGCTGCCCGGGCCGTGGGGGTCTCACAGGCGGCGGGCCGCGCGGGCGGTGAGGGTGACGCCGGAGAGGAAGCCCTGTGCGCGGGGGGAGGCCGTGTCGGTCAGCCAGGCCGGGTCCACGTCGCAGACCGCGACCTGGACGCCGGTGCCGCGCAGCGCCAGGGGAAGGGTATGCACCACGGTGGAGGGAAAGCTGAGGATCGTATGGCCGATGGGGCCGCGCCGGGCGACCAGTTCGAGCGGCAGGTCGGGCCGTACGACCTCCAGGCCCGCCTCGGTGGAGACGCGGTGCAGCTTCTCCGCGCTCTCCCGGCGGTGCGCGAAGTAGCGGGTGGCGCCGTGCGTACGGGCCAGCTGGGCGACCGCTTCGAGGTAGCGCTCGGCGTCGACCACGCCGGTCTCCACCAGGGAGGTGCCGACCAGGTCGGTGCCCTTGGTCAGCCGGGGCGGGCCGAAGCGGGTACGGGTCCAGGCGAAGTCGTTGGCGGTGACGGTGACGCCGAGTCCGGCGACGGCCGCGTCCACCGGCATGGAGCTGAAGACCTCGACGCGGCGCCCGTCGGCGGGGGTGAGGCGGTGGCGCGCCCGTCTGGAGACGGGGGCGAAGAGCGCGGCGCGCGGGCCCCCGGCGCCCTTGCGGTGCCAGCGGGTGAGGCGTTCGCCGCTGGCCAGCTGGGCGACGAACTCCATGGTGGCGGTGCCGTCGTCGACCACCACGACGTCGGTGGCGGGGGTGAGGTTGAGCAGCAGCTGCACGTAGCGGGAGAAGGGGTCGCCGATGACGATCCGGTGAGCGCGGCGCAGCGGGCGGGCCAGCGAGGCGATGGTCTTGACCGGCGCCGAGGCGCCGCCGCGCGCCTCGGCCCACTGGACGGTGTGCCCCTCGTCGCGGGCGAGTTCGGCCATACGGCGCAGCTGACCGCGCGTCATCGGGTCGTGCGGCGGCAGCACGACGACGGTCAGCGCGGGGGCCGACGCAGCTGCGGCGGCGGGTGGTGCGGCGGGCGGCGGCACCGCGCCGACCGACGGCCCGACCACCGGCCGGGCCACGACCGCGGGCGCGGCGACGGGCGCGGCGCTCCCCCGTCCGGCGCCGGGCCCGGTCTCGCAGTCGGGCACCGACGGCGGCCCGCTCCCCCAGCCGTCGCCGCCCCCGCCCCCATGCGCGGACGGCCGGGACGCGCCCCGGCGGACCGCGTCCCCGTGCGCCCACTCCAGCAGGTTCAGCAGCTGTACGGGGCTCTCGACGAACGCGAGGGTGTGCGCGGCCCCCGCGGCTCCAGCGGCCCCCGGTGCCGCGGCCGCCCCCGTCGCGACCGCGGCACCGGCGTCAGCCCCGGCACGGCGCGCACCGCGCACACGGGTGCGCGGTGCGGCCGTTCCCGGGTCCGGCTCGGGGGCTGGGAGGTGGTTCAACTCCGCCGGTCCGCTCAGACCGCTGCGGGTTCGCGCTCGGCGCCGGTCTCCGCCGACTCCGCGATGACGCCCTTGACCCGGCGCAGCTTCTTCATCGGCGCCAGCTCGCTGTCGTACACCTTCTTCACGCCGTCGCCCAGCGACTCCTCGATGGTGCGGATGTCGCGCACGAGGCGCTGGAGGCCCTGCGGTTCGACGGAGGCGGCCTGGTCGGAGCCCCACATGGCACGGTCCTGGGTGATGTGCCGCTCGACGAAGGTGGCGCCCAGGGCGACGGCGGCCAGCGTGGTCTGGAGGCCGGTCTCGTGGCCGCTGTAGCCGATCGGCACGTTCGGGAACTCGGCCTGGAGGGTGTGGATCATCCGCAGGTTGAGTTCCTCGGCCTTGGCCGGGTACGTCGAAGTGGCGTGGCAGAGCAGGATGTTCTCGCTGCCGAGCACCTCGACCGCGTGCCGGATCTGCTTCGGCGTGGACATGCCGGTGGAGAGGATGATCGTGCGGCCGGTCCCGCGCAGCGCGCGCAGCAGCTCGTCGTCGGTGAGCGAGGCGGACGCCACCTTGTGCGCGGGGACGTCGAACTTCTCCAGGAACGCGACGGCCTCGGTGTCCCACGGCGACGCGAACCAGTGGATGCCGCGCTCCCGGCAGTACTCGTCGATCTTGCGGTAGTCGTCCTCGCCGAACTCCACCCGGTGGCGGTAGTCGATGTAGGTCATCCGGCCCCAGGGGGTGTCGCGCTCGATGTCCCACTGGTCGCGCGGGGTGCAGATCTCCGGGGTGCGCTTCTGGAACTTGACGGCGTCGCAGCCCGCATCGACGGCGGCGTCGATCAGGGCGAAGGCGTTGTCGAGTTCGCCGTTGTGGTTGATGCCGATCTCACCGGTGACGTACACGGGACGGCCGGGGCCGGCGGTCTTGTCGCCCAGGGTCCGAAGGCGGTGGCTGGAAGTCATGGGGAGAGGGTTCTTTCTGCTAGAGGGAAGGGCCGAGAATCCACGAGGCGATCTCGCGGATCGCTCCCGCACCGCCAGGTGCGGAGGTGACCGCGCGGGCCGCGTCACGCACGACGTCATGCGCGTCGGCGACCGCGACGGGCCAGCCGACCAGGCCGAAGCACGGCAGGTCGTTCACGTCGTTGCCGACGTAGAGCACGCGCTCCGGCGCGATGCCCTGCTCCTCGCACCACTGCTTGAGCGCGAGGTCTTTCCGGTCGATGCCGTGCAGCACGGGAACCTGCAGCTTGTTCGCCCGTGCGGCGACGACCGGGTTCTTCTCCGAGGAGAGGATCAGGAGCTTCAGCGCGTCGCGGCGCAGCGCGGCGATGCCGAGGCCGTCGCCGCGGTGCACGGCGACCAGCTCCCGTCCTTCGGAGTCGACGAGCACCCTGTCGTCGGTCTGGGTGCCGTCGAAGTCGAGTACGACCGCGTCGATGTCCTCGCGCTCGGGGCGCGACGCCTGGGGCGCGGGGCGCACGGCGGCGGGCAGGACGGACGCGGCGTACGCTCCGCCCCACCGGCCGTCCCGGCCGGCGCCGGGGTCCAGCAGCGGTGCGAGGGCGCGGGCGCGGGCGAGGTCGTGCGGGTCGTCGATCTCCAGCACGCGCGCCGGGTCCGTGCGCACCAGTTCGGTGCGGCCGAAGAAGCGGTGCCCCGCCTTGCGGAAGCCGGGCGCGTCCATGGCGTACGCGGCGCCGGTCTCCAGGTAGTCCTGCGGGCGGTCCTGACGGCGCGGCCGGAAGGACTTGTCGTGGTTGACGCCGTCGCCCCCGGCGCTCTCGCGCGGCGCGGCGGCGCTCCCGTCGCCCGCGCGCCAGACGAAGCCGTGGAAGGGGGCGACGGCCAGCGCGCTGTCCGCGCCCGCCTCGACCACGGCCGAGGCCACGCCCTCGATGTCGTCGGCGGTCAGGAACGGGCTGGTGCACTGCACGAGCAGCACCGCGTCGACGGGGTGCGCGTGGCGCGCCTCGTGCGTGTCCATCGCGTGCAGTACGGCCGCCTCGCTGGTAGCCAGGTCGCCCGCGATGTCGTCCGGCCGCTCGACGACCTCGGCGCCGGCACGGCGCGCCACCTCGGCGATGCCCGCGTCGTCCGTGGAGACCGCGACGTGCGTGACCAGCGGCGCGGCCAGGCAGGCGGCCACCGCGCGGGCGACCAGCGGTACGCCGCCGACATCGGCGAGGTTCTTCGCGGGCACGCCCTTGGAGCCGCCGCGCGCCGGGATCACGGCGAGCACGCGCCGCGCGGGGCAGGCGGGATGCTCGGCCTGCTCGGGGTACTCGGGGTGCTGCTCGGCGGGGGCCATCGGGGTTCCCTTCGGGGCCTGTGGTGCGGCCTGTGGTGCGGCCTGCTCTTCGGTGGCGGCGGAGCGCGGGCGCCGGGGCGTGCTCACAGCTGCCCCATCCGGCGGATGACCGGCGCGACGCGCTGCACGCCGTGGCGGTACGCGCCCCGGGCGGCTTCGCGCACGGCGTTGCGCACGGCCCTGCGGACCCCGGAGTCGTCCGCCTCCGGGTCTGCCGCGCCGGGACGCGGGGTGCCGTCGGGCTCCAGGCCGTACCGGGCGAGCACGCGCGGCAGGTAGCCGGGCGCGGTGGTGGGCGTGTAGTACGGAGCGGGCAGCGGCAGACCGTCGCGTCCGGCGCGGGCGACGAGGTCGGCGACCCGGGTGCGGGCGGCGTCGAACGCGGCGTCGTAGGCGCTGCGGCCGTCGGCGTCCGCGTCGCCGTCCGCGTCCGCGTCCGCGCCGGCGGGGCAGACGCCCTGGCGGGCGGTCCAGGCCGGGTCGGCGGCGGGCAGCAGCCCCGCGTCCAGCTCGTCCCAGGAGGCGAGGCAGCCGGAGCCGAGGAAGTGATGGTTCCCGAGCGCCTCGCGTACGCCGAGGTCGGTGAGGACGGCGGTCGGCACGGAGCGGTGGAGGGATTCGAGGGCGGCGGTGGAGCTGACCGTCACCAGCAGGTCGCTGCGGTCCAGCACCTCACCCATGTGGCCGTACACGAGACGGCAGTTGGGCGGCAGCCCGCCGGGCAGCCTGGCGGCGAGCTTCTGGTACGGCTCCTCCTCGATGTGCGTGGTGTGTTCGCCGGGCTTGCTGCGCAGCTTGACCAGCACCTCGCGGCCGGGGTGTCTGCGGGCGTGCTCGACGGCACGGCGCAGCAGGTACGCGCGGTCGGTGCGGTTGTCCGGGACCGACGGCTGCACGGCGAACACGACGGTGAACGGGCCGTGCCCGACGCCGTGCTCGGACGCGGGCACGGGCACGGCCTCGGGCACGGGCACGGCCTCGGGCACGGCCGACGGCGGGTCCGCCGCCGCGCCACCGTCCTCCCCCGCACCGTCCTGCCCGCCGCCCGTCCCCCCGGCCGGGCGGCGCGCCGGGCGTCCCGACCCGTCGAGGAAGGGCAGCGCGCACTCGACGACGGACTCCGCAGAGGCGCCGACGCCCTCGTACACCGCGCGGAAGCGTTCCGCGTCGTGCCGCGAGTTGGCGAGTACGAGGTCGGCGCCGTGCCGCAGCAGCAGCCCGTCGGCGAGCTTCTCGTAGACGATCCCCACATAGCCGGTGACCAGGACCGGCCGGGGCACCCCCGCCCCCGCGAGGCCCCGCGGGTGCGCGGCGCGCACGTGCGCGGCCAGTCCGTGCAGCATCGCCTGCACGGCGCCGCCGACGCAGGCGAGCACCACCACGTCGTACGCAGTGCGGTCCCCCGCCGCGCGGACGAACTGCGTCCCGGTCACCTCGCGCACCGAGTCCGCCTCCACACCCACCTCGGCGAGCTGCCGGGGGGTCGGGGTGGCGCGTCCGCGCAGCAGCAGCCCGTCGATCCGGGCTTCGGGGACGAGGCGGCGGGCGGTGAGCGCGCCCCACTTCCACCGGGTGTCGGAATCGGCGAGAACCGCGATCCGCACTGCGGGAGATGGCGAAGCGAGAGGGGCGTGAGAGGTACGAGAGGGCACGTCCCAGACGCTAGGAAGGCATTTCGATTCCCGGCCCAACGGGACTACAACAGACGGTTAACAGCGGATCGACGTACGGCCAACCCGGCCCGGAAGTCACCTGGTTAACCATCCCGCCATTCGTCGTTCACCTCTGCGTACTCGGGAAGTCAAGACGGATGCCGGGGGGCCGCCTAATGTCACGCGAGTGGTCAAGCTCTCCGTCATCGTGCCGTTCTACAACGTGCAGTCGTACGCCCCGGACACCCTGAGAAGTCTCCGGCTCAACACCCGGGCGGATTTCGAATTCCTTCTTGTCGACGACTGCTCGACCGACGGGACTCCGGAAATTCTGGAGCGCGCAGCGCGCGAAATTCCCGGCGCCGTCCTGCTGCGGCACCAGAAGAACGGCGGTCTCGCCACCGCCAGAAACACCGGCCTCGATGCCGCGAACGGCGAGTACGTCACCTTTCTCGACGGGGACGACTGGCTGGCCCCCGGCTATTACGGTGAACTGGTGGGCGCCATCGAGCAGCTCGGCTGCGACTTCGTGCGCACGGACCACGTCCAGTGCACGGCGCGCGCCCGTACGCTCTCCCGCGTCCCGCACGGCCGCCGGGGCGTCTCCGCCGACCCGCGCGGCGCGATCCTCCCCGCCGACCGCAGCACCTCGGTCGACTACGCCTACGCCTGGGCGGGCGTCTACCACCGCAGGCTGCTGGACGAGGGGCTGCTGCACTTCACCGACGGGCTGCGCACCGCCGAGGACCGGCCGTGGATCTGGCGGCTGCACCGGGAGGCGCGCTCCTTCGCCGTGGTCGGCCTGATGGGCGTCTTCTACCGGCGCGGGGTGGCCTCGTCGCTGACCCAGGTGGGCGACGTGCGGCAGCTGGACTTCATCCGCGCCTTCGACCAGGTGATCGAGGAGACCTCGCGGGACCGGGAGGCGGAGGTGCTGCTGCCGAAGGCGGTGCGCACCTACTGCGCGATCATCTCCCACCACCTGAACAGCGGCAGGTTCGAGCCGCAGGTGGCTCGCAAGCTGCGCGCCATGAGCGCCGCCGCGCTGCGCAGGCTGCCCTCCGACGTGCTGACCGGCGCGCTGGACTCGATGGACGTCCAGCGCGCGACCAAGCTCCGGCGGCTGCGCCGGCGTCCGACGTCCGCAGGGGAGGCCGCTGCCTGATGCGTACACAGATCTTCTTCGCCTCCACCCTGTACGGCGCCGCCACGCTGGCCGCCGCGATCGACGCGGAGTGCTTCGCGCCGGCCGACCGGCGGCTGCTGCTGGTGGCCAACAACGCCGCGACGCCGGAGACGACGCCGCCGCTGGACCGCATGGCGGGCTTCGAGCGGCTGCGCACCCGCTTCGACCGGGTGCTGTCGTGGAACGAGACCATCCGCCCCTTCCACCCCAGCGGCTGGTCGCCCCGCGCGGACGACGTGCCGCTGTGGGAGCGGCACCTGCGGCTGCTGTGGGGGCTGGGCGAGCCGCACCAGGACCCGGTCGAGCTGATCGTGGAGTCCCTCCAGGTCAATCCGGCGCTCGCGCTGACGCAGATCTTCCCCGACGCCCCCGTCGACGTGTACGCGGACGGCCTGATGAGCTACGGCCCCACCCGCAACAAGCTCGACCCGCTGGTGGGCACCCGGGTGCGGCGGCTGCTGCACCTGGACCTGCTGCCGGGGCTGCGTCCGCTGCTGCTGACCGAGTTCGCGGTGGCGCCGGAGGTGGTGCCCACCCAGGCGTTCACCGCCGTACTGGCCGAACTGGCCCAGGAGGCGCCGCCCGCACCGGCGGGCACGGTGGGCACGCGGCCGGTGCTGCTGCTGGGCCAGTACCTCTCGGCGCTGGGCATCCTCAGCGCCGAGGAGGAGGAGCAGCTGCACGTGACGATGCTGCGCGGCGCCGCCGCACTGGGCCACCGCCGCGTCCTGTTCAAGCCGCACCCGGTCGCCCCGGCCCGCTTCTCGCGGGCGTTGGAGAAGGAGGCGGGCGAGCTGGGCGTCGAGCTGACCGTGCTGGAGACCCCGCTGCTGGCGGAGGTGCTGTACGAGCGGCTGCGCCCGGCCCTGGTCGTCGGCTGCTTCTCCACCGCGCTGATGACCGCCGCCGCGCTCTACGGCCTGCCGGTCGCCCGCAGCGGTACGGGGCTGCTGCTGGAGCGGCTGACGCCGTACCAGAACAGCAACCGCATACCGGTCACCCTGGTCGACGCGCTGCTGCCGGACATCGAGGACGCGGCGGCCGTCGAGTCCTGGAAGGTACCGTCCGCCGCGCACGTCGAGGAGGAGGTCACCGGCCTCGTACGGGCGGTGGGCTTCTGCATGCAGGCGCAGATCTACCCGGGGCTGCGGAAGGACGCGGAGCGGTATCTGTCGACCCGGCTGACCGACCACACCTGGCGCTACTTCAAGCGGCGGCGGCTGACCGCGCTGGCGCTGCCGGGCGCGGTCCCCTCGCAGCTGGCGTTCCTGCCGCGCAACGCGGTGGTGCGCCGGGTGGCCCGCCGGGCGCGCGCGATCAAGCGCGGCGCGCGCCGGTGAGCGCTCCCGCGCAGCGGCGGCCCGGCCTGCCCTCGCCGGACCCGGGGCCGCTGCCCCCGCAGTCGGCGCGGACGCCGGGCGCGGCGGGCCCAGGCACCGGCACCGTGCCCGGCACCGTGCCCGGCACCGAGCCCCGCCCGGCGCACCGGCGGCTGCGCGCGCTGGACGGACTGCGGCTGGTGGCCGCGCTGATGGTCGCCGCGTACCACCTGGGCGGACGCAGCGGCGAGATCTCGGTGGCCTGGGGCAGCTCGCCCGCGCAGCAGTTCCCCTCGCTGCACAAGCTGTTCGCGTACGGCTGCCTGGGCGTGCACCTCTTCTTCATCATCAGCGGCTTCGTCATCTGCATGAGCGCCTGGGGGCGGGGACCGCGCGCCTTCGTCGCGTCCCGCGTCTCCCGGCTGCTGCCCGCCTACTGGGTGTCGGTGCTGCTGGTCGCCGGGGTATTCGCGCTGCCCTGGGTGGTCTTCGAGACGGTCACCCCCAGCGACCTGCTGGTGAACATGACGATGCTCCAGCAGCCGCTGGGCGTGGACCGGGTGCTGGGGGTGTGCTGGACGCTCTGGGTCGAGATGCGGTTCTACGTCCTCTTCCTGGTGTTCGTGGTCTTCCCCGGCGTCACCCGGCGGCGGGTGGTGGTCTTCTGCGGCGGCTGGCTGATCGTCGCCGTGCTGGGTGAGGCCGCGGCCTGGCCGCCGCTGGAGCTGGTGGCGATGCCGGAGTACGCGCCGTTCTTCATCGGCGGCATGGGCCTCTACCTGATCCACCGCTTCGGGCACGACGCGACGGCCTGGGGGCTGGTGCTGGCGAGCTGGCTGATCGGGCAGCACTACGCGGTGGCCGACCTGTGGCGCCCGGCGGCCGAGGCGGGGTTCGCGTACCGCAGTTCGGTGGGGATCATCGCCGTGGTCACGTTGAGCTATGCGCTGGTGGCCGCCATCGCGCTGGGCCGGTTCCAGTGGGCGAACTGGAGCTGGCTGACGCTCGCGGGGGCCTTGACCTACCCGTTCTACCTGGTGCACGAGCATCTGGGCTGGGTGGCGGTGCGGTTCCTGCACCGCGGGTTCGGGATGCCCGCCTGGGCGGTGCTGCCGCTGACGGTCGGCGGCCTGCTCGTCCTCGCCTGGCTGCTGCACCGGCTGGTGGAGCGGCCGATGACACCCTGGCTGAAACGGGAGTTCACCCGCTGAACGGGCCCGGCAGGCGCGTGGGAATGCTCACAGAGCGGGCCGGGCCCTGGTGGATCGGGTCCCGGGCCGCGCACGCTGGTCGGCACGACCACGCCCTCGGGCACCGCGTCCCGGAGCACACCTCACCGAGCCCACCTCACCGAGCACAGGAGCCCACGATGACCGAAGCGATCGCGGCCCCCTCGGTGGCCGCCCCGCGCGCCCGCACCGGCGGACCGTCCGGGGACAGGCGCGAGAAGCTGCTCGAGGAGCTGCTGGGCTGGACCCTGCTGGTGCTCGTCGCGGTGCTGGTCACCCGGCTCGGCCTGATGTAGCCGCGCACCCCTCGCGGGTCCCGGTCACCCGGTCACCCGGGCGAGCGCGGCGGCGGCGAGGGTCCGCGGGTCGGCCTCCACCGACACCTCCACCCCCCGCTCGTCCGGCTCCAGCCCCTCCAGCGTGGCGTACTGCGAGTCCAGCAGCGTGCTGGGCATGAAGTGGCCCCGGCGGTGCGCGAGCCGCTCGGCGACCAGCGCGCGCGGGCCCGTCAGATGCAGGAAGAACAGCTCGGGCGCGGCGGCGCGGAGCCGGTCGCGGTAGACCCGCTTGAGCGCCGAGCAGCTCACGACGCCGCCCCCGCCGCCGTGGTCGCGCGCCCAGGCGCCGATGGCGTCCAGCCAGGGCGCGCGGTCCGCGTCGTCCAGCGGGGTGCCGGCGGACATCTTGGCGATGTTGCCCGGCGGGTGGAAGTCGTCCGCCTCGGCGTACGGGACGCCCAGCCGGTCCGCCAGCAGCCGCCCCACGGTCGACTTCCCCGTGCCGGACACCCCCATCACGACCACCACGCGCGCAACGGACATCAGCAGCTCACCGTCTTCCTGTCTCCCGTGGACGCACGCGCGATACGTACGACGTAACCAGAATAGTTGACCTAAAAGTCATACATAATGCGAGTGCCTGTGCGGCCCTCCCCCGTAGGCTGAGGGCATGGAACCACAGCGGCGCGGCCTGCACGGGAAGGTCCTCGCCTCCCTCGGGCCCGCCATCACGGGGGGCGCGTACCCGCCCGGCAGCGTGCTGCGCACCGACGAACTCGAGGCGCAGTTCGAGGTGTCGCGGACGGTCATGCGCGAGGCCATCCGCGTGCTCGAGTCGATGAACCTGGTGGAGTCCCGCCGCCGGGTCGGGGTGACGGTGCGGCCCACCGAGGAGTGGAACGTCTTCGACCCCCAGGTGATCAGCTGGCGGCTGGAGGGCGAGGGCCGCTCGCGCCAGCTGCGCTCACTGACCATGCTGCGCTCCGCCGTCGAGCCCGTGGCCGCCCGGCTGGCCGCCGAGCACGCCACCGCCGGGCAGTGCGCCGAACTGACCGAGCACGCGCTCGGCATGGTCGCCACCTCGCGCGGCCAGCAGCTGGCCGCGTATCTCGTGCACGACATAGCCTTCCACCGGGTGGTGCTGCGGGCCTCGGGCAACGACATGTTCGCGCGGCTGGGCGACGTCGTCGCGGCCGTGCTGACCGGGCGCACCGAGCACCAGGTGATGTTCACCGACCCGGACCCGCCCGCCGTCACCCTGCACGTGCAGGTGGCGGAGGCGGTACGGGAGGGGGACGCGGCGCGTGCCGAGGAGCTGACCCGGCAGATCACCGTCGGCGCGATGGCGGAACTGGACGTACTGGCCCCCTGACCTGGGAAGCGGTGGCCCGCCCCTGCGCCACGGGGGTGACGCGGGGGCGGGCCGGGGCAGCCGGGGGCCGGCTGAAGGTCAGACCACCGCCCACAGCCCCAGGGCGATGGCGAAGGCGGAGAGCCCGAGCGTGGTCTCCACGACGGTCCAGGTCTTGAGTGTGGTCTTCTCGTCCATCCCGAAGAACCTGCTGACCAGCCAGAAGCCCGAGTCGTTGACGTGCGAGAGGACCGTGGCGCCGGCCGCGATGGCCACCACCAGCAGCGCGATCTGCACATCGCCCAACTGCGCCTCGCTCACCGCTCCGGCGATCAGCCCGCCGGTCGTGGTCAGCGCCACCGTCGCCGAACCCTGCGCGACGCGCAGCAGCGTGGCGATGATGAACGCCTGGAGGATCAACGAGATGCCCAGGCCGGAGAGCGAAGAACTGAGCGCGCCACCGATGCCGCTGAGTTCCAGCACGCCGCCGAACATGCCGCCCGCGCCGGTGATCAGGATGATCGCGCAGATCGGGCCCAGCCCGTCGTCGACGATCTTCCGCACGCCCTCCATGGAGGTGCGCGGCTTGCCCAGCACGAGCGTCGCCACCACGACGGTGATCATCAGCGCCACGGGGGTGGTGCCCAGCAGGCCGAAGAAGGCCACCCAGCCCTGTCCTTCGCCGAGCGCGCCGGCGGTGACCAGGGTGTCGAGCACCGTGTCGCCGGAGATGAGCACCAGCGGGATCAGCAGCAGGAGGAGGACGGTGAGGAAGGCGGGCGGGCGGTCGCCGATCTCCGGTCCGGTGCCCTGCCCGGCGGTGCCCTGCCCGGCGCCCTCCCCAGCGGCGCCCTTTCGCTCGGCCGCGTCCTGTTCGGCGGCGGCCTCCGGGGTACGGCCCAGCTCGTCGCGGGCCTGCCCGAAGACTGCCGCCGTCACCGGCACGTACACCCGGGCTCCCAGGACCCGGGAGATCAGGTAGACGCCCACATACCAGGCCGCGACCGCGATCGGGATGCCGATCAGCAGCGTGACCCCGATGTCGCCGCCCAACTGCTCGGCCGCCGCGACCGGGCCGGGGTGGGGCGGGACGATCGCGTGCATGGCCGCGAAAGCGCCTGCCGCCGGAAGGGCGTACAGCAGCAGGGAGCCGCCGAACCGCCGGGCGACGGTCAGGATGATCGGCAGGAACACCACGAGCCCGGCGTCGAAGAAGATCGGGAAGCCGAACAGCAGCGCGGCCACGCCGAGCGCCAACGGCGCCCGGTTCTCCCCGAACCGGGAGATGAGCGTGTCGGCCAGCACCTGGGCGCCGCCGGTCACCTCCAGCAGCCGCCCGAGCATCACGCCGAAGGCGACCAGCAGCGCCACCGAGCCGATGGTGTCGGCGAAGCCGAACATCAGGACGTCGGGGATGTCGGCGAGCGGGAAGCCGACGGCGATCGCCGTCACCACGCTGACCAGGACGAGGGACACGAAGGCGTGCAGCTTCACCTTCATGATCAGAAACAGCAGCACCGCCACCGCGCCCGCCGCGATCAGCAGCAGCGTCGCCGTGCCGTAGGCCGGGTCCATCGCTTCCATATGCACATCTCCATACCGAGGGCCGGAAACCGGAAGCTACGCCATAGGTAGTACCTATTCAAGGGTTCGACGGAAAAAGTCATACGATAGCGTCCGCGAGTGGACGTGCGAGATTCCGCTTGCGGCCCTGAAGAGTCGCCACGCACGCGCACCGCAAGCTCAGCAGGTGTCCGCGTCGGCCTCCGGTTGGGAACCGACGACCGCGGACTGGGCCGAGGCCCGCGCGCGCAGACGGGCAGCACGCGAATCGTCCGGACAGTCGCGGACGACGGCAGCTCCGGCGGAGCGGTGATCAGCCACAGGACCGCAGTGCGTGGGACTGCGGACATCCTCGCAGCCTGCATGTACGCCGAGGCAGGGCAGCGTGATCCCGCGCAGGCAGCCCGCTACTCGGCGCGGGCCTGGACGAGCAAGTCCGATCTGGCGCGCAGCTCGGAGAAGTCGTCGTGGGGGAAGGTCCGCTCCAGGAAGTCGAGGCCCGGTCCCAGATCCGGGCTGGACCAGCCGAACCCGGGGTCGTGCGGATCGGCGTAGAGGTACTGCCAGCCGAACAGCCCCCGGGTCAGCAACAGCGTTTCCAGATACTCGGGATACGTGAGGTCGAGCCGCACGAGGGTCCCCTCCGTGTTGACGGAGAACCAGATCTCGGGGTGCCCGGAGGTTCCCTCGACGGTCTCGAATCCGTCGTCACCTGCGAGGAACCCGGCAACCGCGCCGATCCCTGAGGCACCCTGTGAGTCGAACGCGTGGAGGCCGCGATCCTCCTCGTACCCGTCCTGCGGCCCGTACACGTCGATCATGTTGCACAGAATCCCGCCCTGGCCACGTGCCCCGGCCGGCCACTCCGCGTCGGGAAGCTCCTTGGGAGCTACTCCCACGCAGACGTTCACCAGATGGTTGAGCGAGAATTCGCCGCCGACGGCGCCGTCGGCATCCTCCCCGCTCCAGAAGCAGTCCAGATATTCGTACCGGTGGAAGTTCTCCGCCATGACAGGAGGAAGGCGGTCTCCCGCAACCTTGCCGATCAGATCGAGCGCATGCCCCGGGCCCGTAAGCCACGTCGCGAGGGAACCCTCATCCTCGTCAACCACGGTGATTCCCTCTGCCGCGCGCAACTCGGCGACCAGAGCCATCAGCCGGTCCTCAAAAGCGGTCACGAACCCATCTCCCGTCAAACTCTGGGCACATGACGATACAAGCGCCGCCCGCCAGTCGATCACGGGGGCAAACAAGCCGTTCCGCCAGGGTGGTTGAGGTACCGACCCGCAACCAGGCGGTTGCGGCGGTCTGCCTGTTCTGCTCGCGGAGGATGCCGCCGTGGCCCGCATACCGCGCGAAGTCCCCCGCGAGGAGCGGGTGGACGAACCGGAGGTTCACGCGGCAAGGCGCGGGATCGGCCAAGTCGTTGTGGGCGTCACCGGGCTCGGGGCACCTCGTCCAGGAGTGCCCGTGCTCTGGCGCGGTCGTCCGACGGCACGCTCTGATCGCCGACGAGACTCCCCAGGGCCGTGACGAGCCGCGGGTCAGCCTGCACCGCGTCCTTGAACACCGCCTCCACCGCGTCGAGGGCCCGCCGGCGGACGTGATCACTCCCGGCGGCCTCCACGACCTCGGCCAGCAGCGAGGGTTCCTCCGCCGCCACGACGTCCAGCGCGGACAGTGCGCTGAAGTGCAGGGCGTCGGGCCCGTACGTGCGGCTGAAGTGTCCCGGCGCAGGTGGCTGCCGCAGCACCTCCCGGACGCGGTCCAGGACGAGAGGCCGCTCCGGGCAGCGTGCTTCCTCGCCTCCCCGCTCCACGGCACCGCCGGGAGCCGACCAGTGGTCGAGGGCGATGCCCACGGCCGCGTGGTCATCGCTGCCGAGCAGCGTGCGCAGCGCCTGGTGGTACGACTCGTCCACCCTCGGTGCCCGCAGCCTCCTGTGTGCGCGATGCAGGTCCGGTCCGGCCAGCCGGTGCCCTTCCCAGTGGACGCTGTGCGGCAGGCCGAAGATCCGCCCCAGGAGGTCCGTGCCCCAGGGCCTCGCGGGAGGCCGGTCATTCCAGCTCTCGGCGGCCTCCTCCAGAACGGCGCGGTGCCGGTCCAGCGCTCCCGTGGTGAGCAGGTAGTAGGCCGCATGGGCCTGTACCTTCGGCTCGCATTCGCGGAGCGCCCGCAGCAGGATGTCGTCCGCGTCCGCACCGAGGCACTCGGCCAGGACGCGGATCGCGGTCTCCTGCGTACCGGCGGACGGGTCGAGGACCAGGTCGCCCAGGGCGGCGACGAGCCTCCCGTCCCGCCCCTCGGCCTCGCCGAGCACACCGGAAGCCATCCAGACGGCCTTGTCGCGCACCGCTGCCGAGTCCGTACGCGTCAGCACGTCCAGGAGCAGGCCCGCGTCGGCGGGCTCCAAGTGCCGCCTCCCGAGCATGTTCAGGGCGCTCACCTCGGCGGGAGGCAGCGGACGCCGGAGCACCTCACGCGCGCGGGCCAGCACCTCGGGCAGGTAGGCGTCGGCACGTTCCTCGTCCTCCAGGACATGCCGCAGCCCCTCCGAGGACTCGAAGTGGTCGAGCGCGATACCGACGGCGGCTGGGTCCTCGCTGCGGAGCAGGGTGGTGAACGCCCGCAGAGCGTCCTCGTCGCTGAGCGGGAACCTCAGCTCGTCATGGGCCTTCCGGAGCGCCGGATCGTACGGCTGGGCGTCTTTCCAGTAGATGCTGTGGAAGCCCTCGACCGCTTCCCGAACCTGCTCTGCCTCCCAACCCGCGTCCGCGGGCCAGGACTTCACGAGCCGCCCGACACGCTCACGGTGGACGCGGAGCCGCAGCGGCGTGGCGAGGTAACCGGCCGCGCACACCTGGATCTCCAGTTCGGGGGACTCGCTGAGCCCGACCAGGAAGTCCTCGACCTCGGGTGTGTCGAGACCGTCCAGGGCCATCATGGCCACCTTGCGCTCCTCCACCTCGAGGCCCTCGTCCAGCACGAGGGCCGTGACCAGGGCCAGCAGCCGCCGGTTCGGCTCCTCGCCCTCCGCGAAAGCGGTGCCGGCCGCGAGCAGCGCGTCCTCCCGGACGCCGGCGTCCGGGGCGCCTTCGAGGGCGTCGGCGATCAGGTCCGCGTCCTGTCCCTCAGCGAGGTGCATCAGCACGGTGAGGGCGCTGTCATGGCTGCGGCCGGACGGAGGCAGACCGAGGAGGGTCCGGGCGGCGGAGCGCGCCTCGTCCGCCAGCGGCCGGTAGGGGTTGTCCACACCCCACCTGGTGTCCGCCTGCGCCTGCTGGTAGTCGTCCAGCGCCTGGCTGACGACGTCGAGGTCGTCACTCGCCAGCCGGACGCTGAACTCCCCGAGGCGGAACTTCTCGTCCTCGCTCACCGGACCTCCTTCGTGCTCACCTCGGCAGGCTCACACAGTCCCCGAACGGTGTCACGCGGACCGAGGTGAGGATCGGCACCGCGGTGAGGCAACGCCGAACCCGGCGGGGGCTCAGAACGCGTCGGTGGGGACGTAGGCGCCCCAGATCTCCCGCAGCGTGTTGCACACCTCGCCGACCGTCGCGCGCTCGCGCAGCGCGTCCCGCATCGGGTAGAGCACGTTGTCCGTGCCCTCCGCCGCCTTGCGCAGCGCCGCCAGCGCCGCGTCCACCGCCTCCTGGTCGCGCTCCGCCCGCAGCCGGGCCAGCCGTTCGGCCTGCTGCGCCTCGATCGCCGGATCGACGCGCATCGGCTCGTACGGCTCCTCCGCCGCGCTCTGGAACCGGTTCACGCCCACGACCACGCGCTCCCCCGACTCCTGCTCCTGCGCGATCCGGTAGGCGCTGCGCTCGATCTCGCCCTTCTGGAAGCCCTGCTCGATCGCGTCGACGGCGCCGCCCCGGTCCTCGACCTGGCGCATCAGATCCAGCGCCGCCGCCTCCACCTCGTCCGTCATGGCCTCGACGACGTAGCTGCCCGCGAACGGGTCGACGGTGGCGGTGACATCGGTCTCGTAGGCCAGCACCTGCTGCGTACGCAGCGCCAGCCGGGCGGACTTGTCGGTCGGCAGCGCGATGGCCTCGTCGAAGGAGTTGGTGTGCAGCGACTGGGTACCGCCCAGGACGGCCGCCAGCCCCTGCACCGTGACCCGGGCGAGGTTCACCTCCGGCTGCTGGGCGGTCAGTTGGACGCCCGCGGTCTGCGTGTGGAAGCGCAGCATCAGCGACTTGGGATTGCGCGCGCCGAACTCCTCGCGCATCACGTGCGCCCAGATCCGCCTGGCCGCACGGAACTTCGCGACCTCTTCCAGGATCGTGGTGCGCGAGACGAAGAAGAACGACAGGCGGGGCGCGAAGTCGTCCACGTCCATCCCGGCGGCGACCGCCGTACGGACGTACTGGATGCCGTCGGCCAGCGTGAAGGCGATCTCCTGCGCGGGCGTGGCACCGGCCTCGGCCATGTGGTAGCCGGAGATCGAGATGGTGTTCCACTTGGGGATCTCGGCCTTGCAGTACTTGAAGATGTCCGCGATCAGCCGCAGCGACGGCTTCGGCGGGAAGATGTAGGTGCCGCGGGCGATGTACTCCTTGAGCACGTCGTTCTGGATGGTGCCGGTCAAGTTGGCCGAATCCACTCCCTGCTCCTCGCCGACGAGCTGGTAGAGCAGGAGCAGCAGGGCGGCGGGCGCGTTGATCGTCATCGACGTGGACACCTTGTCCAGCGGGATGCCCTCGAAGAGCACCCGCATGTCGTCGAGCGAGTCGATCGCGACGCCGACCTTGCCGACCTCACCGTGCGAGATCGCCGCGTCCGAGTCGTGGCCCATCTGCGTCGGCAGGTCGAAGGCGACCGAGAGGCCCATGGTGCCGTTCTCGATCAGCTGCTTGTAGCGGGCGTTGGACTCCACGGCTGTGCCGAACCCGGCGTACTGGCGCATCGTCCACGGTCGCCCGGTGTACATCGACGGGTACACGCCCCTGGTGAACGGGTACGAGCCGGGCTCGCCCAGCTTCTCGGAGGGGTCCCAGTCCTGGAGCGCCGCCGGGCCGTAGACCGGCTCGATCGGGCGGCCGGATTCCGAGTGGCGTGCCATGGAGGTGCCTCCGTAAGTCGCGCGGGAGTGAGGGTGCAACCGCCACGGACTGTAGCGATCGGCGTGCGCGCGGTGGGAGACCCACAGGCTGGGACGTTGCTCACAGCACGCGCCTGGGCCTGGAGGCAGGGCGGGGGCTGCGCCGCGAACCCCGGACGGGCGGGGCTGCGGTCTCCCGGGGGACGACCCCCGTAACCCCCGAGCGGCGCGGGCGGGACCGGGGACTGCGATCTTCCGGGGGACGACCCCCGTAACCCCCGAGCGGCGCGGGCGGGACCGGGGGAACGTGTCCCGCCCGCGCCGTATGCGCGAACCCGGAGGTACGGGGGGAACCTCGGGGGTGCCGCGCGGCCGATGACCAGTCGGCTCAACTACTACTGCGTCACGCGCAGCGAAAGTGTCACACCGGCCGTTCTCAGTCGTCCGGGAGGTCCTCGTCGGACCCGCCCGGCCCACCGGAAGCGTCCGAGCCGCCCGACTCACCGGACCCGCCGGAAGCGTCCGCCGCGCCGGTCCCGCCCGCGTCCTCGCCGTCGCCGTCGCCGCCGTCCGAGCCGCCGCTGCTGGTGGTGCCGCCGTCCGCGTCACCGTCGCCGCCCTCGGTGGAGCCGCCGTTGCCGTTGCCGCCGCCGGAGTCCGAGCCGCCGTTGCCGCCCGGCTCGGAGGGGCCCGTCGAGCCGCCGTTGCCGCCCGGTTCGGAGGGACCGCCGCCGGGCGGGGTGGACCCGCCGTTGCCGCCGGGGGTCCCGGTGCTGCCGTCGCCGTCCTCTTCGCCCGAACCGCCCGAACCGCCCGATCCACCGGAGCCGCCCGTGCCGTCGGTCCCGCCCGAAGTGCCGCCCGAGGCGACGCCGGTGGGCTGCACGCAGTACGTCCGTACGGCCGCCGCGCCGCCCGCCGCGCGCTCCAGCCTGGCGCGCTCGCGGGCGTCCAGCCGGCCCGTCGTGTACGCCTTGCACAGCGCGGCCACTATCGCCTGCGTATCGGCGTCGTCCGGTACGTCGCCGCGGTTCCACCCGTCGGGCAGGCGGCTGTCCCCGCGGTCGTCGGTGTCCCGCTCGCGCCGGTCGTCCTCGCCCCCGCCCTCGCCGGTGCGGTCCCCGTCGCGCGGGTCGCCGGAGGCGCCGGGCCCGCCCGGTTCGGTGCTGCCGCCCTGCCGTTCGCGGCCGTCGCTGCCGGACGCGCCGCCGTCCTCGTCGTCCGACGAGGACACGCTCATGCCCGGCTTCGCCGGTGCGCCGCTGCCGGTGCCGAACGGGGTCGGCAGTACGCCCGCCCCGGCCGCCACCGCGACACCGCCCAGCGCGCACCCCGCCACGGCCATGGCGAGCCCCGCGCGCAGCGGCCGGCCGGCGAGGCCGGGCAGTGCGCGCAGGACGTTGCGTCTGGGAGACCGGCGGGCGTCGCCCGCCGCCGACGCGGCCACCGAACCACTGCGCAGTACACCCGACTGCGCCCGGCGGAAGGCGGCCACCGCGGCGGCCTCGCCCGCGAGTTCGCCGTCCGCTCCCGCGTGGGCGGAGGCAGGGGAGGCCGCGGCCGTAGCGGCGGCGGCCGTACCGGAGGCATCACCGGACGGGCCCGCGGGAGAGCCGGGCGGCGGGGGCAGCAGCCCCTCGGCAGGGGCGGCGCGCAGAGCGCCCAGCGCCGCCGCCAGCCTGCCGGAGATCTCGTCCGCGGCGGCGCCCGAAGGGGCGTCGCCGGTGGGCGTCGCACCCTGGGAAGCGTCTGCGGCACCGTCTTGACCTGCGGCGGAACCGTCCGCGGAAGTGCCGGGGTGCGAGCCGTCGACCGGCAGACCACGCAGCAGGCGCTCCGCGGTCTCCTCGTCCAGCCATGCGTACCGGTCGTCGGACATCACGTTTCCCTCAGCGTTCGCGCGGCGTTGTGCGTCACACCGGGCGGCAGGTCGCGCTGTGGCGGCGTACCGGGTGGTGCGGAGTCCCGGGCCTCTCCTTCGGCACTTCCGGCGCCCTCGGCGCTTCCGGGGCCGCCGCTTCCGCGGGTCTCCCGGTCCGGGCCGGTGGCCGGGCCCGGCTCCGGATCTCCGTCCGGGTCCGCGTCGAGCAGCTCGGCGAGCTTCCGCAGTCCCCGGTGTGCGGCCGTACGCACCGCGCCGGGCCGCTTGCCGAGGACCTGGGCCGCGCTCTTGGCGTCCAGGCCCAGCACCACCCGCAGGACCACCGCCTCGGCCTGGTCGCGCGGGAGAGCGGAGATGAAGCGCATGGTGCGTCCGGTGCCGAGCGCCTCCAGGGCCTCACCGGCGGTGTCGGCGGTGCCGGGCAGGGCGACGAGTTCGGTCTCGTCGCCGCCGACGGCGGGCCGCCGGCCGCGCATCCGTATGTGGTCCAGGGCGCGGTTGCGGGCGATACGGGCGGCCCAGCCGCGGAAGCGGTCGGCGTCGCCGTGGAAGCGGGTGAGGTCGCGGGCTATCTGCAGCCACGCCTCCGAGGCGACGTCCTCCGCGTCCGCGTCGTGCACCAGCGTCCGGACGTATCCGAGCAGCCGGGGATGCACGGTGCGGTACACAACGCGGAAGGCACCCTCGTCCCCGCTTTGCGCCGCGCGCACCGCGTCCGTCAGCTGCGCGTCGTCCCCCTGCACGCCCGTGTCCTCGCCCCAACTCCGCGGCACCTCGGCGAATCCGCCGCACGGTGCCCCTGGCCGAGCCCGTGTGCTGCCGCTGCTTGGTCGTCCGCACCGGTCCACGACGGACCGGTGCCGCACCGGTCCGGATCTCTGGATCGATCCGCATCGATGTTCGGCAACACGCTACGACCAAGAACCTGTCCGCGTCCATGCCGGATGCGACGCTCGACGCGCCCCGGAATCAGCTCCCGCTGGTCGGCGCGTAACACAAACTCGGGTGACGGCGCTGAGGAGAGTACGGACCTGCTGCTGGTTGGTGCGTCCGTAGCGCGATGACGGCCGAGGTCTCTCCTGTGGGGGGTGGCGACCTCGGCCGTCGTCCATTTCCGGCACCCGGCCGCACCGCCGGGCTCAGCCCGCCGCTGCCGTCAGCCCAGCGCCGTCAACCCGCCGCCGTCAGCCCTCCACCCGGTCGACCAGCGCCGTGAACTGCTGCCAGCCGACCTTGGGCTCGCGCGGGTCCCAGAGCTTCTGCGCCGTGGCGGCCAGCGGCAGCCGGATGCCGTCGGCGACCTGCTCGGTGGTCTGCGAGTCCGCCAGGTCGCACCAGACGGCGAACCGCCCGCCCGGGATGCGGTCCGGCCCGGCCAGCTCGGCGGGTACGGGCTCGGTGCCGCGCAGCACGGCCGGGGTCCACTCCCGGTAGATGCGCTCGCCGGTCGGGTAGGTGAACTCGTTCGGCTCCCCGAGTACGTAGTAGAGGTACTCGTCGTTGAGGTTGAGGACCGTCCAGCCCTCCTTGAGGTACTCGATCGGCTCCCGGGACCCGATCTCCTTGCCCGTCCAGTACGTCACCTCGCGCGGCTTGTCCGGCCGTACGGTGCCGTTCGCGTGCATGCCGTCGTTCCAGACCTGCGGCATCCTGCCCTGCTTGCGCGCGGCGGCGGCCCGGTCGTTGAGCCAGGCGGTGGCCAGGTCCTGGACGCGCGCGTTGCCCCCGTAGAGCTTGCGGGCGCGGGCGGCCAGCGCGGGGAAGTCGGCCTCCGGGTCCTGGACGGTCAGGGCGAGGTACTCGTCACCGCCCAGGTGCCAGTACTTGCCGGGGAAGAGGCCGGCGAACTCCTTCGTCAGGTCGTCGAGGATCTTCGCGGCGGCCGGGTCGGAGATGTCCACCGCGCCGCGCACCGGATTGCCGGCGGCGTCCTTGAGCTGGAGACCGGGGTGCGCCTTGATGACGGCGCCCAGGTGGCCGGGCGAGTCGATCTCCGGAATGACCGTGATGTGCCGCTCCTCGGCCAGCTTCACGATCCCCCGGATCTCCTTCTTGGTCAGGTGCTGATCGGAGACGATCTCGGGATGCGAGTCGCTCTCGACCCGGAACGCCTGGTCGTCGGAGAGGTGCAGCTGGAACTGGTTGAGCTTGAGGTCGCCCATCTGCTTGATCCGCGTCCTGATCCACTCCGCGCTGAAGTGCTTGCGCGCGACGTCCAGCAGGAAGCCGCGCTGCGCGCGGTCGGGCCGGTCGCGGACGAGGCCGTCGGCGAAGCGGCCCTGCGCCCGTACGGTCTGGAGCAGGGTGCGGGTGCCGTAGAAGACACCGGCGTCGGAGGAACCGGTGATCTTGATCCGGCCGTTCCGGCTGGCGAGCAGGTAGCCCTCCCGGCCCGTCCGCGCCTCCCGGGAGAGCCGCAGTTCCACGTCGCCGGTGCGGGCGGGGCCCTTGCCCAGCGACACCTTCAGCTCACCGGCCAGCAGCCGCGCCTCCCCGGCCAGCGGGCCGCCGGGGTCGGCGATGACCCGGGTGCCGGGTCCGGGCTTCCAGCCGGGGCCGCGCACCGGCTCCCAGTCGCGTACGGCGGGGACGGCCGAGGGCGCGGGGCCGAGCCGCTGCGGCCCCTGGGGGGCGCCGGCGGAGGGCGAGGCGGGCAGGGAGGTACGGGGGGTGGGCGCGGGCTGCGCCTCGTCCGAGTCCTCCGGCAGCACGGACAGGGTGATCCCCAGCGCTGCGCAGGCGGTGAGCACGGCGAGGGCGATGATCAGGATCTTCTGCCGGTGAGGTGCCATACCGCTACGTTAGGGAGTCTTCCGCCGCTCCGACGCTTCCACGGGCGCGTTCGGGGTAGTGCGGCACCGGTGCTGCGACCGGATGGCGGCTACGCCGTACGTGCCTGTTTGATCACACCTTCAGGCCCCGGCACGAAGGTGGCCGCAAACCGTCGCTACGATGGCCGCGGCCGGTGGTCCGCACCCGGCCGGGCCCGACCGACACCGCTGAACCTGTTCGAGTGAGGAGATGGCGGCAGGCCCTGTCCCCGCTCATCCTCGCTCCCGGAGGGTATTTTCCGTGCCGGCTGGAACGCTGTATCGCGGCCGGGAAGGAATGTGGTCCTGGGTGGCTCATCGAGTCACCGGCGTCCTCATCTTCTTCTTCCTGTTCGTGCACGTCCTGGACACCGCGCTCGTCCGCGTGTCCCCCGAGGCGTACGACGACACAGTCGCGATCTACAAGACGCCCCTCGTCAACCTGATGGAGTACGGCCTGGTCGCCGCCGTGCTCTTCCACGCGCTGAACGGCCTGCGGGTCATCGCGGTGGACTTCTGGGCGAAGGGTGCGAAGTACCAGAAGCAGATGCTGTGGACGGTGATGGGCATCTGGGCCGTCCTGATGGCCGGCGCCTTCTACCCCGTCCTCCAGCACACTCTGCGCGAGCTGTTCGGGAGCTGATCGACATGGCCACAGACATCGAGACGACGGGCACCACCGTCGATTCCGGCTACAGCCCGGACAACCCCGCGCCGGTGATCGAGCCGCCGCGGGCGCGTACGCCCCGGACGCCCAAGTCCACCCGGACCAACTTCGAGCTGTACGGCTGGCTGTTCATGCGGCTGTCCGGAATCCTGCTCTTCGTGCTGGTCCTCTACCACCTGCTGATCCAGCTGGTGCTGGACGGCGGCGTGACCAAGATCGGCTTCGCCTTCGTCGCCGGCCGCTGGGCCTCGCCGTTCTGGCAGACCTGGGACCTGGTCATGCTCTGGCTGGCGATGCTGCACGGCGGCAACGGCCTGCGCACGATCATCAACGACTACGCCGAGCGGGACAACACCCGCATGTGGCTCAAGATGCTGCTGTACACCGCCACGGTGTTCACCGTCCTGCTGGGCACGCTGGTGATCTTCACCTTCGACCCGGACATCCGATAGAGCGCCGGGCTGAGGTAACGCTATGAAGATCCACAAGTACGACACCGTCATCGTCGGCGCGGGCGGCGCCGGCATGCGCGCGGCGATCGAGTCGACCAAGCGCAGCCGCACCGCCGTGCTCACCAAGCTCTACCCGACCCGCTCCCACACCGGCGCCGCGCAGGGCGGCATGGCCGCCGCCCTCGCGAACGTCGAGGAGGACAACTGGGAGTGGCACACCTTCGACACGATCAAGGGCGGCGACTACCTGGTAGACCAGGACGCCGCCGAGATCCTGGCGAAGGAGGCCATCGACTCCGTCCTGGACCTGGAGAAGATGGGCCTGCCGTTCAACCGCACCCCGGACGGCACGATCGACCAGCGCCGCTTCGGCGGCCACAGCCGCAACCACGGTGAGGCGCCGGTCCGCCGGTCCTGCTACGCCGCGGACCGCACCGGCCACATGATCCTCCAGACGCTGTACCAGAACTGCGTCAAGGAGGGCGTGGAGTTCTACAACGAGTTCTACGTCCTGGACCTGCTGCTCACCGAGGTCGACGGCGTACGCAAGACCGCCGGCGTGGTCGCCTACGAGCTGGCCACCGGCGAGATCCACATCTTCCGCGCCAAGGCGGTCGTGTTCGCCTCGGGCGGCAACGGCAAGTTCTTCAAGGTCTCCTCGAACGCGCACACGCTCACCGGCGACGGCCAGGCCGCCGCGTACCGGCGCGGGCTTCCGCTGGAGGACATGGAGTTCTTCCAGTTCCACCCCACCGGCATCTGGAAGATGGGCATCCTGCTCACCGAGGGCGCCCGCGGCGAGGGCGGCATCCTGCGCAACCGCGACGGCGAGCGCTTCATGGAGAAGTACGCCCCGGTGATGAAGGACCTCGCCTCCCGCGACGTCGTCTCCCGCGCGATCTACACCGAGATCCGCGAGAACCGGGGCTGCGGCGCCGACCGGGACCACGTCTACCTGGACCTGACGCACCTGCCGCCGGAGCAGTTGGACGCCAAGCTGCCGGACATCACCGAGTTCGCGCGTACGTACCTGGGCATCGAGCCGTACACCGACCCGATCCCGATCCAGCCCACCGCGCACTACGCGATGGGCGGCATCCCGACCAACGTCCAGGGCGAGGTCCTCTCGGACACCAGCACCCCGGTGCCGGGCCTGTACGCGGCGGGCGAGGTGGCGTGCGTCTCCGTGCACGGCGCGAACCGGCTGGGGACCAACTCCCTGCTGGACATCAACGTCTTCGGGCGGCGCGCGGGCATCGCGGCAGCCGAGTACGCGGCCACCGCCGAGTTCGTCGAACTGCCGGAGGAGCCGGCGAAGTTCGTCGAGGACGAGGTCGAGAACCTGCGCGACGCGACCGGCAACGAGCGGGTGTTCGAGATCCGGAAGGCGCTCCAGGAGACCATGGACAAGAACGTCATGGTCTTCCGCACGGAGCAGACCCTGAAGGAGGCCGTCGAGGAGATCGGCTCGCTGCGCAAGCGGTTCAAGAACATCAGCGTCCAGGACAAGGGCAGGCGGTTCAACACCGACCTGCTGGAGGCCCTGGAGCTGGGCAACCTGCTGGACCTGGCCGAGGTGACGGCGGTCTCGGCGCTGGCCCGCAAGGAGTCGCGCGGCGGCCACTACCGCGAGGACTACCCCAGCCGCGACGACGTCAACTTCATGCGCCACACCCTGGCGTACCGCGAGGTGGGCGACGACGGCGCCGAGTCGATCCGGCTCGACTACAAGCCGGTCGTCCAGACCCGCTACCAGCCGATGGAGCGTAAGTACTGATGAGCACCCCCGTCATGGACAAGGAGGAGCGGGCCGCCACGTCCGACACCTCCCACCTGATCACCGCCACCTTCCGCATCCGCCGGTTCAACCCGGAGATCGCGGCCGAGCCCTCCTGGGAGGACTTCCGGATCGAGATCGATCCGAAGGAGCGGGTGCTGGACGCGCTGCACAAGATCAAGTGGGAGGTCGACGGCACGCTGACCTTCCGCCGCTCCTGCGCGCACGGCATCTGCGGCTCGGACGCGATGCGCATCAACGGCCGCAACCGGCTGGCGTGCAAGACGCTGATCAAGGATCTGAGCCCGGAAAAGCCGATCACCGTCGAGGCGATAAAGGGCCTCACGGTGCTCAAGGACCTGGTCGTCGACATGGACCCGTTCTTCCAGGCGTACCGGGACGTCATGCCGTTCCTGATCACCAGCGGGAACGAGCCGACGCGCGAGCGGCTCCAGACCGCCGAGGACCGGGAGCGCTTCGACGACACGACCAAGTGCATCCTGTGCGCGGCGTGCACCTCCTCCTGCCCGGTTTTCTGGAACGACGGGCAGTACTTCGGCCCGGCGGCCATCGTCAACGCGCACCGCTTCATCTTCGACTCGCGTGACGAGGCGGGCGAACAGCGCCTGGAGATCCTGAACGACAAGGACGGCGTCTGGCGCTGCCGTACGACGTTCAACTGCACGGACGCCTGCCCGCGCGGCATCGAGGTCACCAAGGCGATCCAGGAGGTCAAGCGGGCGCTGATCACCCGCCGCTTCTGAGCACTCCGCACGGCCGTACGCACGAGGGGTCCGGGTCCGAACCGCCGCCGGTTCGGACCCGGACCCCTCGCGTGCTGCGGGCAGCGCCGCGGGCGGCGGCCGTCGTCTAAGGTGGCGCGACCGAGATCGGCAAGCGCAGGGGGAACCGGTGAACGCACACCGAGCGATCGGGACGCTGGCGGCGGCCTTGGTGACAGCCGCGGGCCTGACGGGGTGCGGTGACGACCAGGGCCGGGCGGACGGTGCCCCCTCACCCTCCGCGAGCCCCGCCGCCGCACGGCAGAGCCCCGGCCCCGGCCCCGTGGTGACGACGCCCCGGGGGCCGGCGACCGCGCCCGGCCGCGATGACGCCGCCCCGCCCCGGCGGACCTTCACGGGCGGGGAACTGCGCGAAGTACTGCTGCCGGACTCCGCCTTCGGCCCGAAGCTGCGAGCGGGCGAGTCGCACACGATGCCCTTCGAGAGCACCCGCGAACAGCGCCGGAGCCATTGGCAGGACTGCCTCTCCCCCGGCGAGAACCCAGCCTGGCTGGGCCCGGACTCCTACCGCGGAACCGTCGTGACAGCCATCTCGGTGCACGTGGACCGCAAGGCCAACGCATGGCGCGAGGTCGGCTCCCAGACGCTCACGTCGCTGACGGTCGCCTCGGCCCGCGCCCTCCTGCACGTAGAGCAGGACATCATGCGGCACTGTCCGTCCTTCGCCGCCGACGCGGAAGCCGGTACCGCGAGCAAGGAATACACGGTGGAGCCGCTGGAGGGGATCGGCGACGAGGCGTTCCTGGAGACCCACACCTTGAACAACGAGGGCCGGCACACCAGTTACACGGTGCACGCCCGGGTCGGCGGTGTGCTGCTCACCGTCTCGGACGGCTTGAACTCGGGCCGCGAGCACGCCATTGCGTGGGCCGCCCAGCTCGCACGCAAGGCAGGCAGCACCCTCTACCCCTGAGCCCCCGAAGCCCCCGGACGAGGCCTGGCGACGATGCCGTCGGCGCGTATTCGGGACCGCGAACGGTGACGTACGCTCCCCAGCACGCCGCCAGCAATCCGCGACGGCCGACGCAGCGCATCGCGTCGACTGCCTACGTGGCCTCCACGGCCACTCCCGAAAGCCGCGCCGCCTTCCGGGTCGGCCACATGAGGAGCCCTGGTGAGTGAATCGACGACGCGCCAGTACTTTGTTCTTTCCGGAGGAATACCAGGCGATTTCTTCTTCGATCTGGAGGAAGCGCTGGGGGTCCTTGAGGCCGACCTGTCCCTCGATGTCCGATTCACGGAAACTCGCCGCCTCGGCCACGGCCAGACCTCTCACTTCTACGCTTCCGACGACGCCCGGATTCTCTTGACGGTCACGGAGGACGAGAATCTGAAGTGTCTATACATCCTGCTCGAAGGCGACGAAACAGACGTACGTCGATCCGGCAACCTGCTCGCTGGAAAGCTTCCCGTGCGATTCTTGCGAGAATGGCAGGACCTGGCGAGAGACGAGATGCAGCAGGACCCGACGCTTCTCGTCAAGCTGGCGATCGCGTCGCACCAAGCATCAGATGCGTACTCGCTGGAGATTCTCCGGAAAGGGCTCAGTGACGGGAATCGCAAGGTACGTCTCATGGCTGTGGAAGCAGCAAGCCTCACCCAATGGCCGGTGTTGGCCAGTGACCTCGCAAGGGTTTACGAAAGCGACGCGGACGGCGAAGTGCGTCATCTCGCCGGCCAAGCCCTGAAACTCCTTCTGACAGCAAACCCGCTGGGCGAGCCCTGAGGCTTCGCCGACCGGATCGCAGTGCCGCGCGCCACCGGCTGGTGGAGTGCCACCCACGCGGGCCACGACGGGGGTTCACCGCTGGACGGCGAGGAGATCGACCTCGGCGGCAGCCGTGCCGCCAACGCACGCTCGCGCGCCGGGAGTTGGCCGGCAGGTGGTGCGGCTGCTCCGCGACTGACGCACCGTCAGTCGCGGGGCGGGGCGGCGGACTCCACGGGGAGCAGGACGCGGCGGAGCATGGCGGAGAGGGTGTGGCGTTCGGCCGGGGTGAGGGGTGCCAGGAGGCGGAGTTCCTCGTCACCCACGGCGTCGATGGCGCCCAGCCAGGCCGCGCGTCCGGCCTCGGTCAGCTCCACGTCCACCCGGCGGCGGTCGGTGGGCGAGGGCGTACGGCGGACGAAGCCGCGGCCGTGCAGCCCGTCGAGGCGGCCGGTGACGGAGGCGGGGGCGAGGTCGAGGTCGGCCGCGAGCGCGGAGGGGGTGGCGCCGCCGCCGCGGCCCGCGAGGGCCTGGAGCGTGTCGTACTCGTGCTTCTGGAGGTCGTAGTCCGCGAGCGACTGCTCGTGGACCCGCTTGAGGTGGGTGACGAGCCGCTGCATGCGCGTGACGGCACCCTCGACGTCGGGGTCGAGCCCCTCAAGGACGGCGCTCCAGCGTGCGACGTGGCGGTCGGTCCAGTCCTGGTGCTGCGGCGTCATGGCAGGCATCGTACTTCGCGGGGAGAGGAATTTCGTTGACGAATAATTCGGTACCGAAATACATTCTCCGTCATGGCCCCCTCACCTCTGCGCGACCGCAACTTCCGGCTGCTCTTCGCGGGCCGCTCCCTTGCCCTCCTCGGCGAGGCGGTGATCCCGGTCGCCCTCACCCTCGCCGTCCTGCGCGTCAGCGACTCCCCCTCCGCGCTCGCCCTCGTGCTGGCGTGCGCGATGGCGCCCAAGCTCGTGCTGCTGCCGGTGGGCGGCGTGGTCGCCGACCGCTTCAACGCCCGTACGGTGATGCTGACCAGCGCGCTGGTCCGGGGGGCCGCACAACTGCTGGTCGGCGTGCAGCTGTTGAGCGGCGAGCCCTCCCTGGCGCTGATCGCGGGCGCGGAGGTGGTGAGCGGGGCCGCCGCCGCGTTCGCCATGCCGTCGATGGCCCCGCTGGTGACCGGCACCATCGCGGAGGGCACCCGGCAGCAGGCCAACGCCCTGCTGGGCATGGCGGGCAGCGTCGCCCGGCTGGGCGGACCGGCGCTGGGCGCGCTGCTGGTCTGGGCGGCGGGGCCGGGCGGCGCGTTCCTGCTGGACGGGCTGGTGCTCGCGCTGAGCGCGCTCTTCCTCGCCCCGCTGCGGGTGCGGCACGTGAAACCGCCGAAGCGGTCGTTCCGCGCCGACCTGGTGGCGGGCTGGTCGGAGGTGCGCTCCCGCGACTGGTACTGGACGAGCCTGATCGTGCACGCGGTGTGGAACTTCACCTCCAGCGTGATGATGGTGCTGGGCCCGGCCATCGCCGTCCGCGAACTGGGCGGTGAGGGCGTGTGGGCGGCCGTGCTCCAGGCCGGGGCGATCGGACTGCTGCTCGGCTCGCTGCTCGCGGGCCGCGTCCGGCCCCGGCGCCCCGTGCTGGCGGCCAACCTGGGCGGCACGCTCTTCGCGCTCCCGCTCGCCCTGCTGGCCGCCGGTGCGCCCGCCCCGCTGCTGATCGGCGGCTACGCGGTGGCGATGATCGGGCTCGGCTTCCTCAACCCGGTCTGGGAGACCGCTGTGCAGAGCGTGATCCCGCCGGCCGCGCAGGCGCGCGTGACCTCGTACGACTGGCTGGTCTCGTTCGGCGCGATGCCGCTGGGTTACGCGCTGGCGCCGCTCGCCGCCGAGGCGTGGGGGCCGGGTGTGCCGCTGGCGGCCTGCGCGGTGCTGGTGGGGGCCTCCTGCCTGGCGACGGCGGCGGTGCCGGGCGTACGGCGGTTCACACTGCCGCCGGGCGGGGGCGACGGGGCTGCCGCGACGGAGCCCGCCGGCGGCGCGGACCGCGCCCGGCGGCCGGTGGCGTGACGTCACACTCCCGCCACAATGCGCGCGCACGTGCTGCCCGCCGGGGTCCGCCGCTGACACGATGTCCTCCATGGACACCCCGAACCCCTACGGCGCGCCCGGCTACGGGCCGCCCCCCGGCTACGGGCCGCTGTACGGTCCCCCGCCCGGCTACCGGGAGCCCGCCGGCCCGGGGCAGCCGTACGGCTTCGGACAGCCGTACGACGCGCCCCCGCCGGGCGGCGGCCCCGCCGGGGGCGGCACGGTGCGGCTGGCCCTCGGGGACATCGCGATCGTCGACGACCAGATCGTCACCCCCGGCGGGCCGCTCCCGCTCAGGGGCGCGGTCTGGACGGCCACCGACATGTCGCGCACCGACGAGCGCATCCCGCCGCACGCGATCGTGCTGGCCGTCGTCTTTTTCGCCTTCTGCCTGCTGGGCCTGCTCTTCCTGCTGATGAAGGAGCGCGTGACGATCGGCTTCGTGCAGGTCTCGGTGAGCAGCGGCGGTCGATACCACACCACGATGGTGCCGGTGGACAACCCGGCGACCGTGGGCCTGGTCATGGGCCACCTCCAGTACGCCCGCTCGCTCAGCGTCTGAGCGCACATCGGCGGGTCACCCGGTGTGCGGCCCGCCCGCCGCCTCCGGCCCGCCGGTGCCCAGGGGTGCAGCGCGGCGCAGCGTACGGATCGCCGGGATCGCGAACAGCGCCGTGCAGCCCGCCAGGCAGGCGCCCGCCGACACCAGCAGGAGCCGCTCCGGGGAGGCCAGCGCGAGGGCCGGGCCCGCCACGATCTGGCCGATCGCGATCCCGGAGACCGATCCGGCCAGTTCGTACGCGGAGACCCGGTTGAGCGCCTCCGGCGGGGTGTGGGTCTGCACGCTGGTCGCCCACATCACCGACCAGAACGCCATGGCGCCGCCGCCGAGGACGTGGCCCGCCAGCAGCAGCGGCAGCCCGGCGCCCAGCGCCACGCAGAGCGGCAGCACGGTGTACAGCGCCATCGCCACCGCGCCCGCCGCCAGCGGCCGGGCCGGGCGCACCCGCAGCGCGACCAGCCCGCCGAGCGCCGTACCGATGCCGAGGCAGGAGACCGCCACGCCGTAGGCGTTCGCGCCGAGCCGCTCGCCGACCAGCTCCGAGCTGAGCGGCACCAGCGGGCCGAAGACCAGCACGCCGTAGACCATCCAGATCAGGATCACCGCCCACATCCAGGTGCGGGAGCGGAACTCGTACCAGCCCTGGCGCAGGTCGCGTCGGAGTGCGCCGCCGGTGCGGGCCGGGGAGCCGGTGCCCGCTGCAGGGCGGGTGGGCGCGGCGGACGGCGCGAACCGGATGAGCCCCAGGCACAGGGCGCTGAGCGCGAAGGTGGCGGCGTCGATCGTGTAGACCGTCCCGGCGCCGACGAGCACGATCAACATCCCGGCCAGGGCGGGGCCGAGCAGGTGGGCCAGCGCGTCGGCCACCTTGAGCGTGGCGTTGGCGCGCTGCGGCTCGCGGGCGACCAGCGGGACCATCCCGTTCACCCCGGGCAGGAACATCGCGACGGCCGCTCCGGCCAGCGCCGCCATGGTCACCAGCAGCCAGAAGGGCGGCGTCCCGGCGAAGAACGCGACGGCCAGCACCCCTTGGGTGGCCACCCGGACGAGGTCCGCGTAGACCATCATCCGGCGCGCGCCGAACCGGTCGGCGAGCACCCCGCCGAAGAGGACCAGGACGACGAACGTCCCGGTCCAGGTGCCCAGGACGAAGCCGACACCGGAGATCCCGTACAGCGCGCCCACGGCGATCGCGGCGGCCACCGGCATCATCGCGTCGCCGAGCAGCGAGACCGTGCGGGCGATGAAGTACAGCGTGAAGCGCCGGTCCCACAGTGGGGGCTGGGCGGTCGGGCGCGGGGTCGGGGGAAGGGTCTGCGTACACGTCTGTGCGGTGGTCACTCCACAGATATTGGTCTGCACCAATAGACTCTCCCCAGTGTCCTGAACGACATGAAGGGGTACTTTCGCGCCATGACGTCTCGCACACAGCCGCAGCCCCCGGCACCGCACCGGGTGGTGGCCCTGCTGGAGCCGCCGCAGTCGACCCTCGCGCTGGCCTGCGCGGCCGAGGTGTTCGGCGACCACGGCCCGGCGATCCCCGCCCGCTACACGTTCGGGATCTGCGCCGAGCGACCCGGACCGCTGCGCACCCAGGCGGGGTACGACCTGATGGTGACGGCGGGCCTGGAGGCGCTGGAGCAGGCGGACACCGTGCTGGTCCCCGGCTGGCGGCAGCAGGGCGACCCCGAGGTGCCCCCGCCGGTGGTCGCGGCGGTCCGCCGGGCGCACGAGCGCGGCGCGCGGATCGCCGGGATCTGCTCGGGCGCCTTCGTGCTCGCCGCCGCCGGGCTGCTGGACGGCCGCCGCGCCGCCACCCACTGGGGCCGTACGGCCGAGCTGGCCGCCCGCTTCCCGCGGGTCCGGGTCGATCCCGGGGTGCTCTACGTGGACCACGGCGACGTCGCCACCAGCGCCGGATCGGCGGCCGGGGTGGACCTGTGCCTGCACCTGGTGCGCGCCGACCACGGCGCCGCGTACGCGATGCGGATCGCCCGCCAGATGGTGATGCCGCCGCACCGCGAGGGCTGCCAGTTGCAGTACGCGGAGATGCCCACCTCCGGGCCCGTCCCCGACTCGCTGGCCCCGCTGATGGAGTGGCTCTCCAAGCGCCTGGACCAGCGGGTCAGCGTGGCCGAGATGGCGGCCTGCACGCAGATGTCGGCGCGCACGCTGACCCGTCGCTTCTCCGAGCAGCTGGGCGTCAGTCCCGCCCGCTGGGTGCTGGACCAGCGGATCGCCGCCACGCGGGTGCTGCTGGAGGAGACCGACCTGCCGGTGGAGACCATCGCGCACCGCGTGGGCCTCTCCTCGGCCGTCAACCTGCGCCGCCGCTTCCACGAGGCCCTGCACACCACGCCCGCCGCCTACCGGCGCACCTTCCGCCCCAACGGGGCGGGGCAGGCGGACGGGGCCGGGCCGCCGTCCGTCACGCCTGCGGGGAGGCCAGCGTCACGACCGTGATGTCGGACTGCGCCCCCACCCGCACCGGCGGCCCCCACGCCCCCGCGCCCCGGCTGACGTACAGCTGGGTGTCGCCGTAGCGCTCCAGCCCCGCGACGGTGGGGTTGGCGAGCGCGGCCACGTAGTTGGCGGGCCACAGCTGCCCGCCGTGGGTGTGGCCGGAGAGCTGGAGGCCGACGTGGTGGTCGACGGCGTCGTGGATCTGCACCGGCTGATGCGCGAGCAGTACGGAGGCCCGCGCCGGGTCCCGTCCGCCGAGCGCCTTCTTGAAGTCCGGCCCCTCCCCCTCGCTCTCGCCCGCGAGGTCGTTGACCCCGGCCAGGTCGAACGCGGGCAGCTCGGTGCGGGCGTTCTCCAGCGTGTGGATGCCCATGTCGCGGAGGTAGGCGATCCAGGGCGCGGGGTCGCCCGCGAAGTACTCGTGATTGCCGGTGACGAAGTACGTGCCGTCCCGGGAGCGGAGCCGGGCCAGCGGCCGGGCCGCGGGGCCGAGGTCCTCGACGGTGCCGTCGATCAGGTCGCCGACGATGGCGACCAGGTCGGGCTGGGTGCCGTTGATCGCGTCGACCACGCGCTGGGCGTGCGACCGGCCGAGGATCGGGCCGAGGTGGATGTCGCTGACCACCGCGATGCGGTAGCCGTGCCCGCTGCGCGGCAGCTTGGCCAGGGGCACGGTGACGCGCTTGACGGCGGGGCCGTTGAGGACGCTGTACGTGCCGAGGCCGACGGTGGCGGCCGAGACGGCGGCGGCGCCGACCGCGACCGTACGGGCGACGAAGAGGCGGCGGGAGGGCGGCACTGCGTCGGCGGCAGCGGGGCTCGCCGGGGCGCCCGCCGCGTCCGGGCCGTCCGCGCCGTCCCGAAGGCCGTCGCCGTCACCGTCACCGCCGCCGTCACCGTCCGCGCCCGCCGGAGCCGCGTCCGCCGTGCGCCGCTCGTCCCGGCGGGCCAGGAACCACCGCAGCAGCGGCCGTACCAACTCGCCGACCAGCAGCGCCAGCAGCAGGTACATCAGCACCGCGAGCCACAGGAACCCCGGCCAGGCGAGTATCCGCTCCAGCCAGAACGGCGCACCGCCCCGCCCGGTGACGAAGGTCGCGACGGTGAGGAGCGGCAACGCGAAGACCAGCACCGTGCCGGTGCGGCGCCACCAGCCGCCCGGCCGGGAAACGTCGCGAACAAGCCGTCGCCACAGGTACCAGTGCGCCCCCGCAAGCAGTGCCAGGACCGCCAGTGCGACCAGCACGAACACGACGATCACGCGCGCTCCCCCGTCGTGGCCCGCAGCGCGCGCAGCCCCCGCCAGCCCAGCACGCCGATCGCCGTACCCAGCCCGAAGGAGGTGATCGCGAGCAGCAGATGCACCCAGAAGTACCCGGTCGGGTCACCCGCGTCGTCGAAGGCGAGCCCGCTGCCGTCCTTCCAGAGGTTCTTGGCGAAGGTGATCCACACGAACCACGACCACACCCCGAAGCAGAGCAGGAACCAGGAGACAGGCCGGGTGAGAACGCGCGGACGCGGGGGTGTCCCCCCGGAAGGCTGGTGCATAAAGGCAAGTATGGCTATCGGCCTAATCTGATCGCTGATGGGGGCTACTGTGTCGCCCGAGCACCCCGCAGCGCCCCGTTCGGACTTGTGTGCCTGTACGTTCAACGGGTGCCGACGACTTCCTCCGCCGTACGCCGTCCTCGCCGTGCCCTGCCGCTGGCCGCCGCGGCTGCCGCATTCCTGACACCCCTGCTGCTGGTGCCGGGCGCACACGCGGCCCCGGGCGACGACGACAAGCCCGCGCCCGCGCCGCCCGCGAAGATGTCCACCCTCGGCGGCGCGCGCCTCGGCCAGTCCGGCACCCAGGTCGACCCGCGCCCGGCGGCGGACGCACCCGCGCTGCCCAAGAAGCTGACGGCGCGCTCGTGGATCGTCTCGGACGCGGAAACCGGCCATGTGCTGGCCTCGCACAACGCGCACTGGCCGCTGCCCCCCGCCAGCACGCTGAAGATGCTCTTCGCCGACACCGTGCTGCCGCACTTCCCCAAGGACCAGAAGTACAAGGTCAAGCGTTCCGACCTGGAGGGCATGGGTGAGGGCAGCAGCCTGGTCGGCGTCAAGGAGGGCCTGACCTACACCGTGCAGGACCTGTGGCGGGGCGTCTTCCTGCGCTCGGGCAACGACGCGGTGCACGTGCTGTCCGCGATGAACGAGGGCAAGGCCAACACCGTCCGGGAGATGAACGCCCGGGCGAAGCAGCTGCGCGCCCTGGACACCCACGTGGTGTCGCCGGACGGGTACGACATGCCGCGTCAGGTCTCCTCGGCGTACGACCTGTCGCTGATCGCCCGCGCCGGGATGCAGAACGAGGACTTCCGCACGTACGCCTCGACGGTGCGCGCGAAGTTCCCCGGCGGCTTCGCGAAGGACGACAAAGACGACAAGGACGACGAGAAGGACAAGGGCTCCGACGAGAGCGGCAAGAAGCGCGAGTACTTCGAGATCCAGAACACCAACCGGCTGCTCACCGGGGACGTCGGCCTCGACCCGTACCCGGGCATCGCCGGAGTGAAGAACGGCACCACCTCCAAGGCGGGCAGCACCTTCACCGGTGTCGCCGAGCGCGACGGCCGGGTGCTGCTGGTCACCGTCCTGCACCCCGAGGGCGGCCCGCTCAAGGTCTACCGCGAGACCGCCAAGCTCTTCGACTGGGGCTTCGCCGCGGCCGACAAGGTGCGTCCGGTGGGCGAGCTGGTGCCGCCCGCCGAGGGCGGGTCCGGCGGCTCCCCCGGTGACGCGGGGGGCAGCGGCAAGAACGGCGACACCGCGCCGGCCGGCGGCCCCGGCGAGGCGTCGGCCGCCCAGGCGGAGCCGCGCGCCGAGGGCTCCCCGGGCGGTGTCAGCGTCCCGCTCGGCATCACGGGCTGCGCCCTGGCGGTGCTGGGGGTCGGAGGCTACGTGGTGCACCGCCGCTGGCCGCTGCCGGAGCTGTCCCGGGGGCTGCGCCGCCGCGGCGACGGGAAGTAGCCGGACACGCGGCACCTCCCGTACGGACGGCACCCGCACACGCGGCGGACGGCCGGCTGACGCCCCGGGGCGGACCTCTCCCCCGGGGCATCAGCCGGCCGTCAGACCGTCAGCCCCACGTCATACCCCTCTCCTACTGTTCACCGCGACAGGCCGGAACACAGGCCGGAGCAACAGGCCGGCGCGACCGTCCCACCCGGACGCCGGACGACACGGCGCCGTACTCCCACCCGGTCGCAGTGACGAGAAGGAGACAAGCGCGTGGCATCTCACGAAGTGGCCGAGAGAAACCTGCGGAACGGCATCGAAGCCAGCGGCCCCGCCCCCGACCTGGCCGCCGCGGCGGCCCTGCTGGAGATGGGCGACCGCGTCGGCGTCGTCGCGCACCTCAGCAGCGAGACCGTCCTGGACGCGCGGGAGACGGCCGCCGCCACCGACCTGCCCGAGCCCGCGCTGATCCGCTACCTGGACGCCCTGGAGTCGGCGGGCCTCGTCCTCAAGGAGGGCGAGGGCCGCTACCGCGGCTGCCCCGACTTCGAGACCGTGCGGCACCAGGCCGGGTACGTCTCCTGGACGATGAACGCCAACCGGCCCTTCGTCGAGCACGCCCGGGAGTTCTTCACCGACTGGGAGAAGGCCGCCGAGACCTACGTGCGCGACTACCGCGAGGTCGCGGTCAGTTCGCAGTGGATGGGGTCGCACGCCTTCTACCCGACCGCGTTCGACACGATCGTGGACGCCAAGCCCAGCAAGGTGGTCGACCTGGGCGCGGGGACCTGCCGCCTGCTGATCGACGTCCTCAACGCCGTGCCGGGTTCCACCGGGATCGGCCTGGACTTCGCCGCCGACGCCTGCCGGGCCGCCGAGACGGCCGTCGCGCAGGCGGGCCTGTCCGACCGGATCGGCGTGCTGGAGCGCACCATCGAGTCGGTGGCCGACGACCCCGGCTTCCTCGCCGGGGCGGACGTCATCCACGCGGGCTTCGTCTTCCACGACATGCTGCCGGAGCAGGAGAAGACCTTCGAGGCGGTGCTCGCCAACTGCCGCGACCAGCTCGCCCCCGGCGGCTTCCTCGCCATCACCGACGCCGTGCCGTACCTGCGCAACGACCGGGAGCGCCGGTTCAGCGCCGCGGTCTCCTACTTCCACGGGGAGTTCATGCGACGGCGGCTGCTCAGCGAGGACGAGTGGCTGGGCAAGCTGCGCGACGCGGGCTTCTCCGACGTCCAGGCGATCACCCACGCCTTCCCCACCGGCCGTCTCTTCCTCGCGAAGCGCTGACCGGACCGTACCGATGAGCATCGACACCACGAACGGCGCCGGCCCTCCCGCCGTCGCCCTTCACGCCCGCCCGGCGCCCTCCTCCGCCGCACGGCGCCGGGCGGCGGCCGCCGGGGCGAACTTCGGCGAGGTGTTCACCGACCACATGGTGACCGCGCGGTGGTCCGCCGACCGCGGCTGGCACGACGCCGTCCTCGCCCCGCTCGCCCCGCTGGAGCTGAGCCCCGCCACGGTGGCCCTGCACTACGGCCAGAGCGTGTTCGAGGGCTTCAAGGCGCACGGCCGCTCTCCCGACCGGGCCGCCGTCTTCCGGCCCGAGGCACACGCCCGCCGCCTCGCCGACTCGGCGCGGCGGCTGGCCCTGCCTCAGCTGCCGGCCGAACTCTTCCTCGCCGCCACCGAGGCCCTCGTCCGGCAGGACATGGACTGGGTCCCGCAGGGCGAGGACGAGAGCCTCTACCTGCGGCCCGTGCTGTTCGCGTCCGAGTCGCACCTGGGCCTGCGGCCCGCGCGCGCCTGCCTGTTCGTCCTCCTCGCCTTCCCCACCGGCAACTTCTTCGGCGCGGGCGGGCGCCCGGTGACGGTGGCGGTCTCCGAGGAGTACGTGCGCGCCGCCCCCGGGGGCACCGGTGCGGCCAAGTTCGGCGGGAACTACGCCGGTACGTACCTCGCCCAGGAGGACGCCGCCCGCCGGGGCGCGGACCAGGTGGTCTGGCTGGACGCGGCCGAGCGCCGCTGGGTGGAGGAACTGGGCGGGATGAACCTGTTCTTCGTCCACGGCGAGGGGGACCGGGCCGAACTGGTCACCCCGTCGCTGACCGGCACCATCCTGCCCGGCGTCACCCGGGACACGCTGCTGACCCTCGCCCGCGACCTGGGGTACCGGGTCACCGAGGCCCGGGTGTCGCTCGACGGATGGCGGCAGGACTGCGCCGACGGCCGGATCACGGAGGTCTTCGCGTGCGGGACCGCCGCCCGGGTCACCCCGGTCGGGCGCGTGCTGGAGGCGGACGGGGAGTGGACGGTCGGCGACGGCACGCGGGGGCCGGTCAGCTCCCGGCTGTCCGCGGCGCTGGCCGCCGTACACCGCGGGGAGGCGGCCGACCCGCACGGCTGGTGCCACCTCGTGGACCGCTGAGCGGCTGCCGCCCGCGCGGGCACCCGTCCGCGCGGGCCCGCGGCCCCTACGGTCCCTGGGGCAGCAGGCGGCGCTCCTCGACGGTTTCGATCGCCTCCTTGAGCTGGGTCGACAAGTTGCGGACCGACGAGAGCAACGTCTGCTGCTGCGAGGTGAGTTCGCTCACCTGCCGCCGCAGCCGGCGCAGCTCCGCCTCCACCGGCGACTCCGCCGCCCGGGGCTCCGCCGCGCGGGCGGCGGAGCGGGCGTCGCGCCCTGCCCGTACGGCACCCGGCGCGGACGGTACGGTCGGCGCCGTCGGCACGGCCGGGCGGGCCTGCGTGGCGGCACCGGTCGCTGCGGCCGGAGCGGCCGGGCCCGCCGCGCGCAGCGTGATCCGACGGCGCTCCCGGGCCTCGCGGACCGCGCGGATCTCGCCGTGCGGTTCGAGCAACTCCGGTGCGTGGGTGAGGATCTGCTGCATCCGCTGATGCAGCGCGGGCACCGGGGTGACCCCGAGTTCGTCGGCCAGGCGACGGCGGACGCGTTCGTAGACGCCCAGTGCCTGTGCCTGCCTGCCGGACCGGTAGAGGGCGACCATCAGCTGGTCGTAGAAGCGTTCGCGCAGCGGGTGCGCGCGGGTCAGCTCCTCCAGTTCGGAGATGACCCCGGGCTGCGTGCCGCCGTGCAGCGAGACGTCGTAGAGGAGTTCCAGGGCGCTGAGCCGCGCCTCCTCCCACATCGCCGCCCCGGCGGAGCAGAGGGGGCCCCGGCTGCCCTGGAGGGCCGGGCCGCGCCAGAGCTTCAGCGCGTCGCGGAGCGTGCGCTCCGCCCGCACCGGGTCCTGGTCGGCCAGCCGGCGCGCCTGCTCGACGGCGCGGGCGAAGCGCCCGCTGTCCGTCTCGGCGGGGTCGGCGCGCAGCGCGTAGCCGGACTCCTCGGTGACCAGGCACTGCGAGGAGCCGTCCGCCTCGCCGCCGAGCTGGTCCAGCGTCCGGCGTAGGCGGTAGATCTGCGCCTGGAGGGCGTTGGCGGTGGACGGGGGCCGCCGCGCGTCCCCCCAGATCTCGTCGCTGAGCTGCTCGGCGGAGACCGCGGAGCCGCACCGGAGGACGAGCGCGCCCAGCAGGGTGCGCTGCTTCTGGCTGCCGAGGGCGACCCTGCGCCGGTTGACGTCGTCGTACAGCTCCGTCGGTCCCAGAACTCTGAACTTCACGCCTTCTCCCACCGTGGTCAAGAAGCCCGTTCCCTGGATAGTGGATGTGCGGGCGCCCGCTGCGGGCGCCCGCCGAGTAGTCGGGGTGGTGGCGGGGGTGCCGGGGGTGCCGGGGGTGCCGGACGGTCAGCCGCCCGGCAGCAGGCCGTCCCGCACCCGCAGCCGGTCCACCTTGCCGCTGGCGGTGCGCGGAAGCGGCTCGGAGACCAGCTCCAGGACCGCGGGGAGGGCCGCGCGCACCAGGCGCCCGGCACAGTACTGACGCAGCGCCAGTACGGACGCCGCCCCCGGCCCGGTCAGGCGCAGGCGCGCGTGCAGCCGGTGCCCGGCGAGCGGGTCGGGCAGCGCGACGACGGCGGCCTCGGCGACCCCGGGGTGGTCGAGCAGGACCCGCTCGACGTTCTGCGGATTGACCTGGATGCCGCGGACCTTGACCTGGAGGTCCGTGCGCCCGGCGACGCTCAGCGCGCCGTCCTCGTGCCGCTGGACGAGGTCGCCGGAGCGGTAGTAGGTCAGTCCGGGCAGGCCGTCGGGGTGCGTGCCGTACTTGCCCGTCGCGGGGGCGTTGAGGTAGCCGGCGGACTGGTAGGGGGTGTGTACCAGCAGCTCGCCCTCGCCGGGGCCCGTCATGGCACGCCCGTCGGGGCCCTCCAGCAGCCAGTGCACGCCGTCCAGCGGCTCGCCGATCGGCAGCGGGGAGCGGGGCGGGCGGTCGCGCGGCAGCTCGTAGAGGAAGCTGTTGTTCGTCTCGGTCGTGCCGTACATGTTGTACCGGCGGGCGGCGGGGAAGACGCGGGGCAGCGCCTCCAGCGTGCGCGAGGGCAACTTGTCGCCGTGGAAGAAGACATGGCGGGGGGAGGTCAGCGGCCCGCTCTGCCCGGTCGCCTCGGCCAGCAGCTGGAAGAGCATCGGGACGCCCTGGATGACCTCGACCGCGTGGCCGGCGATCAGGTCGCGCAGGTGGTCGGGGAAGGTGGCGCGGTCCGGGTCGACCATCACCACGGTGCCGCCGTGGGCGAGGGTGGTCCACACGTCCAGCAGGCAGACGTCGAAGCTGAGCGGCGCGTGGTTGAGGACGCGGGTGCCGACGGTGATGCCGAAGGTGTCCGCGCCCCACCGGAGGAAGCGGTCCACCGCGCCGTAGGAGTGCGGCACCAGCTTGCTGGGGCCGGTGGAGCCGGAGGTGGTGGAGATGAAGCCGACGGTGTCGGCGGACACCTTGGCGGGCTCGCGGTCGGGCTCGGGCTCGCGGCCGGGGCCGGAGCCGGAGTCGGGGCCGGAGTCGGGGCCGTGCGGGTCGACGACGTGGTCCACCAGCGGCCCCGCGCTCAGGCCCAGGACCGCGCCGCAGCGCGACTGGGCGCACAGGCGGCGCAGCGGCTCCGCCGGCAGGTCCACCGGGGGCAGCAGGAAGCCGCGTCCGGCGTACAGGGCGCCCAGGATGACCCCGACCGCCTCCGGGGACTCCGCCAGCGACAGCGCCACCGGGCGTTCCGGGTCCGGTGACACCTCCTCGATCCGGGTCCGCGCCCGGCGGGCCATGGCGTGCAGCTCGCCGTAACTGACGTGCCGGTCCTGCCAGATGAGTGCGGTGGCCGTGGGCCGGATCGTGACCTGCTGTCGGATCGCGTCCACCAGTGCCGTCATGCCGGGTCTCCCGCCGAGGCGTCGGCCGCGGTCCGCTGGATGGCCGCGACCGAACGGAAGTTGCGGATGTTGACCGCGGACTCCGCCAGCTGCACGCCGTGTTCGCGCCGGAGCCAGGCGACGACGTGCAGCACGCCGAGGCTGTCGATCACCCCGGTGGTCAACAGGTCGTACTCCGCCTCGAGTTCCTCCGCGGCGACGCCCGGCAGGAACCGTTCCACGACGAACCGGGCGATCTCCTGCGCGGGGATCGCGGCGGAGGCCACCGTGGCGGCCTCGGACTCGGGGGACATAGTGCTTCCTCTCTCCGGCGGACGCGGCACTCCGGGCGCGCCCCGTCCTGTCAGATCTCGATCAGCGTGCAGACCCAGTGCATGCCCGGAGCGCCGACGCCCGCGAGCGCGACGACGTCCCCGAGGCCGAGATCGCCGTCCTCGATGTGCTGCCACAGGCAGACGAGCTGGTCCGCGGTGCCCATGTGGCCCAGCGAGCGGGCCAGTCGGGCGTTGGTGCGGTCGATCGGTACGCCGACGGCGTCGGCCGCCTCCTGGATCGCCTGCTGGTTGTCGTTCAGGAAGATCAGCCGGGCCAGGTCGGTCCGGTCGCGCCCGGCGCGGCGTAACGCCTCGTCCACGACCGCGCCGACGTTCTCGTTGATCTCCTTGAGGAAGAGTTCGAACCGCTCGGGGTCCCAGTCGAAGTGGCGGTAGACCGAGGCCAGCGGGTCGACGTCGAGGTGCGTCTGCCCCTCTGGCGGGACGGGTACGGCGGCGCCCCCGTACTCGATGCGGTAGAGGTCGACGTAGGCGGGCCGGGTCAGGTGCGCGGAGGACAGCCTGCGCAGCCTGGGGTGGCCGCGCCGCAGGACCGCGGCGACGGCGCCGTCGCTGCCGACGGTGGGGTTGAAGGCCATCCGGTTGCTGTGCGCCTCGCTGATGACGTTGACCATGACCGTCAGCACGGTCTCGGTCTCCCCTTCGAGCGCCATGGCGCCCGCCGCGTGGTCGAGCGCCAACGACCAGGCGGCGCAGGCCTGGGTGAAGAGCACCGTGGGCGTGTCCGTGGCGCCCAGTTCGCGGGCGACCGCGGCGGAGGGGTCCCAGCCGAGGTAGTCGGGGACGTCGGAGATGCCGACGATGATCAAGTCCACGTCGGCGACGGACAGTTCGGCGTTCTCCAGCGCCTCACGGGCCGCCGCGGCACCGAGGGCCGCGGTGGCGCCCGGTCCGGTGGCGCGGTGGTACGTCTGGTAGCCCCAGCCGAGGACGACCTCGGGATCGGGGACGTACTCCCCCGCCGTCGCGGCGACGTCGCGCCGTTCGCCGAACGCGGTGCCGGTGGTGACGATCCCCAGCCGGTCGGCGGAATCCGCCCGTCGTCCTTCCGCTGCCACGTGACCAGACTCCTCACATCGGGGTGACAGAACAGTCTTCGGACCGGCGCCGGGGCCGGTGCCGTCCTTACGTCCGCTCGCCCTCGGGGGCCTCGGGGGCCTCGGGGCCGCCCCCGGCGTGCCGTTCGGCAGCTGACGCGCCGCCGGGCAGCGGCAGCGGCTCCACCTCGGAGATCGGGGTGTCCAGAATCCGCAGCCGCTTCCGCCAGTGGTGCAGCGCGAGGGCCAGCAGCGCCATGCAGCCCGCCAGGATCAGTACGGCGACGCTCACGCCCAGCGAGTCCGCGAGGAACCCGGCGCCCAGCGGGCCGATCCACTGCACGGACTGCATGCAGAAGCGGTTCATGGAGGCGACGCGGCCCAGGTACTCGTCGGGGACGAGGCGTACCTCGTAGGACTCGGTCACCACGTTCAGCGGCACCATGCTGATCATGCCGAACATCAGCACCACGCCGACCTGCCACGGCTCGGGCACGAAACCCACCACGGCGAACGACACGACGAACGCCCAGGCGGCGAGGACCAGCACCTTGCGGGCGCCCATCCGCCGCATCAGCTCCGGCCCGATGACGGCGCCGATGACGCCGCCCAGGAGCGCCATCGAGGTCGCGACGCCGACCGCCGCGGGTCCGCCGCCGCGTTCGTGCACGAGCACGATGAACAGCAGGATGACGCCCTCCGCCACCACGTTCAGGAGCGCGCCCCAGATGATCGTGAAGACGAGGTAGTCGCTGCGCCGCACCATGCGTACGGCGTCCGCCATGTCGGAGCGGACCGTGGCACGGGGCCCGGGCTGCTTGTCGGGGCCCAGGGGGCGGCGGATGAGCAGGGCGCCCAGGCTGAGGAAGAGGAAGGAGAGCGCGTCGAAGAGGAACGGCACCCAGCGGAAGAGCGAGAAGAGCACACCGCCCAGCGGCGCCCCCGCCATCTCGGCGACCATGTCGCGGCCCATCCCCTGCGCGGTGGCGCTGGCCACCTGCTCCCTGGGCACCAGGCGGCGCAGCGCGGAGAGGGCCACCCCGCTGCCCAGCCCGGCGGCCAGGCCGCCGGCCAGCGAGAGCCCGCACAGCGCCGGGATCGAGGGGTCGCCCCGGTAGACGAGCAGGGCCATGCTGCCCATGGACAGCGCCTGCACCAGCGGGGTGACCGCCATGATGGCCCGCCGGGACACCCGGTCCGAGAGGACACCGCCGAGCGCGGTGGTGGCCAGGACGCCCACCATGTGCGAGGCGGTCACGCTGCCGGCCTGGGCCGCGGAACCGGTGGTGTAGATGATCAGCAGCGGGAAGGCGATGGCCGAGACGCTGCTGCCCAGCTTGGAGATGCCGCTCGCCGTCCACCAGAACATGTAGTCGCGGTTCTTCCACAGCGACGGGGGTTTCGGCGGTGGGCTCTCGGCCTCGGCGGGACGCATGTGCGCCGTGGTCATCCGACCCCCATCCGCTGAATCACCGCGCCCACTGGGCCTGTCGCCAGGGCCTCGTCCTGAGGCCCACCGGCTCTGACAGGGATGCTGGTCGATGCGTCACCGGTGGTGCCAGGCAGAGCACCGGCAACTCGGCTCGGCAACTCACCTCGGCAAGTTGCCGCCGGCGCGCAGGGGGCGTCCCGCCGTCAGATCCAGACCCGCTTCGCGGCGCGGTACCCGGCCTCGAAGCGGCTGCTGGCGTCCAGCCGGGCGGACAGGTCGGCGACCATACGGCGCACGGTGCGCAGCGAGACACCCAGGCGCCGGCGCACCGCGTCGTCGGTGAGCCCCCGGGAGAGCAGCCGCAGCAACTCCCGCTCCTGCGGGCTGAGTCCGTGCTCGTCGCGTTCGGTGTCGGTGGTCAGGGGCACGCCCTTGCTCCAGACCTCCTCGAAGAGCGCCGTCATCGCCGCGACGGTGCCCTGCGTGGTGAGGTGTACGGCGCCGCCGCCGGGGTCGGAGACGTCCACCGGCAGCAGTGCCTCCGCACGGTCCACCACGATCATCGGCACCGCGAGGGAGGGGACGGTGCGCACCCAGGTCAGGGCGGAACGCCGGGCGATCCGCTGGTCGTTGCGGATGCTGTCGGTCGAGACCACGCGCATCGAGACGCCGCCGCGGCGTACCTGCCAGTCCAGCCGCCAGGCGTAGTGGAGCCAGCCCGCGGAGGCGGCGCCGCCCTGTACGCAGGCCACGATCTCGTGCTCCGCACCGGAGATGAGGGCGAGCAGCCGTTCGTTGACCGCGTCGCGGCCGACCACGTACTCGCCGCTGGCGCCCGTGCCGCCGGGGTGCCGCTCGCGGTGGCGGTCGAGCAGCCCGAGCACGGCCGCGCGGTCCTCCTCGAAGTCGGCCAGGCGGGATTCGAAGGCGGAGATCTGCCGCAGCAGCAGCGCCGTCAGACCGAGGCGCGGATCGACCAACTGCCCGACGCCGTCACCGTAGAGGCGCAGCAGGTCCAGATCTTCCAGGCGTTTGAGCGCGGTCCGCACGGTCTCGACGGGCAGCGCCAGATGCGCGGACAGCTCTTCGGCGTCCTGCCACTGGCGAGTCAGCATGCACTGGTACACAGTCTCCGCGTGGCCGTCCAAGCCCAAGCGCTGCAACACCGTACGCCCCCTAGCATGCCCGTGAGCCCTCGCCGGGCCACCCCGCAGAGAATCGTTTGGTCACACGAGGGGGATGGACGGCGACGTTCCACAGCACACCCTACGGAGACTCAGCGTTCCACAGTAGTACCGCGGTGATGCAAGTGTGAAGATCATCCTACCGACGATCCGGATTATCCGCACAACCACCCCACATCCTGCCGGGAAGTTGCCGGTTCTGCCGGTGGACCGCCACTGGTGTGGACCCCCGCCCTCCATCGACGGGCACCGATCCCGGGGCCGACCAGGAACACCCGCTATCACGCCGCCACTTCACGAAACGGTGACACAGCAGTGGCACGGCCGTCGCCGAAACCATATTCCCCGGGTAGCCATTCCTGTGGTATAGACCGCTGGACGAGTCGGCCCGCAAGTTGCGTTGAACCGATACACCCATGAATTCCACACCGAGTAATCCCGGATTAAAGTACCCACTTGGCGGCCCTTGATCATGGGACCGCACAGGCCCTCGCAGCGGTGCGCGAGTAACCTTCTCGCGCCATTCCCGAGGACCTTCCGGCCCGGCGGCACACGGCTGCCGGGCTTGGCACCAAGCGGCCACGGACGTTTCCTGCCAAGCGGGTGACTCCCCACTCGGAGATCCGTGGAGTAGCGTCGGCCAAGCGAACTCGCCGCACGACGTGATCCGCCGGTGGCGTGGCAGCACTCATGCGCACGGTGGCGTCGCGGATTTCTTGCACCTCACCGAGCGTATGCAAAGTATGGAGCCGAGTAGGAACACCAAAGGCTTTATCGGGGGATATTTGCACATGGCAATACCACAGAATGCCTTCCCGGTCAGTCGCGCGGATATTCATCATCTACGCGATTTCCTGGTCAACCAACGCAGAGTGAACGGCTGGACACAGGAGGAGCTGTCCGAGCGCTCCGGCGTCAGCGTCCGCACCATCCGCAACCTCGAGACCGGCGCGAACACCAACCCGCGCCGCAGCTCGATCTCCCTGCTCCTCGCCGCGTTCGGCGACACGGCGGCCGGCCGTCCCGACATGGCCCTGTGGAGCGGCGGCTGGCCGCGGATGCCCGAACCCGCCTGGGAGCCGCCCCGGCCCGCCGCCACCGGCACCGCCGGAGCCGCGCCGCCCTGGCGGGGGCCGAGGCCCCCGTACGACCCGCTGGTGGGCCGGCAGAGCGACATGCGGCACGTCCTGGCGGCGGCCCAGCGCAGCCGCCTGGTCGTCCTCACCGGGCCCGGCGGGGTGGGCAAGACCCGCCTGGCGCTCGCCGTCGCCGCCCGGCTGCGCCCGCTCTTCCGGGACGGCGTGGGCATCGCCGAGCTGCACGACTGCCCGCCCGAGCACCTCGCCCCCGACGCCGCCCGTGCGGCGGTGGCACGTACGGTGCGGCAGCAGTTAACTCCCGACGGGTCGGCGACGCCCGTCTCCGAGCGCGGACCACGGCTGCTGGTCCTGGACAGCGCGGAACACCTGGTACGCGAGACCTCCCGCATCGCGCGGCAGTTGCTCGACGAACACCCCGGCCTCCACCTGCTGATCACCTCGCGCCGCGCCCTCGCGGTCGGCGCGGCGGAGACCTGGGACGTGGGCCCACTGCGCGTGGACCGGCCGGAGGACGGCGACGTGTCCGTGCCCAGCGCGGTCGAACTCTTCCTCCGCCGGGCGCAGTCCAGCCTTCCCGCGCTCGACCTGGGCGCCGATCTCGGCCCGATCACCACCTTGTGCCGGATGGTCGACGGCGTGCCGCTGGCCATCGAGATCGCCGCCCAGTGCCTGCGCTCGCTCCCCCTGGCGTCCCTGCTCCGGCAGGACACGCTCTTCCACCTGCTGGGCCGGATCGACGCCGGGGACCTCTCCCGGCACCGCACGCTGTGGGGCAACGTCCGGTGGAGCTACGACCTGCTGCCCGACGCGCACCGCGAGCTGCTGCGTGAACTGGCCGTGCTGCCGGACGTGTTCACGCTGGAGGACGCGTTGCAGGCCCGTCCGCCGGGCGGGTTCGAGGCCACCCGGGTCGCGCATCTGCTGGCCGAGCTGGCGGACGCCTCGCTCGTACAGGTGGAGCGCGGACAGCAGTACCGCTACCGGGTCCACGCCCTGCTGCGGCACTTCGTCTGCGAGGCGGGCTGCGATCCGCGTGACGGCATGCTGCGGGACACCCCCAGCACCTCCCGAAGACCGGCGGTCGTGGGCAGCTTCTGATCCCGGCAGCACGGGAGGACCGGCGACGAGGAGGGGGTGGGTGCGACGGGTCCCCGCCGCACCCGCCCCTCCAGCTAGGGGTGCAGCCGGGTCGCGACGGGTTCGCGCGCGGCGGCCTCCCGGACGGACCGCAGCGAGAAGTACTCGCCGCCGTCCAGCAGTTCGCACATGTGGGCCTCCAGCCACGCCTGGCCCTCCGCGCCCAGCGGCGCCGCGGGGTCCAGCCGCCGCAGCAGCCGCTGGAGCACGAGGACCAGCCAGCCGCTGCCGCCCTCCCGTCCCCGCACCTCACCGAAGCCGTACAGCCAGGTGTAGAGGCAGGACGCCGCCGCGTGGTGTACGCAGTGCTCGGTGGCCAGGTCCTGCCCCTCGGCGGAGGAAGCGTCGAAGGATTCGGTGCCCGCCCGCTGGTAGAACGCCTTGCGCCGGGCCGAGAACTCCCCGATCACCTCGGACAGCGCGGCGGCCTCCGCGCCCGGCAGCTCGCGCTCGGCGATCCGGCACGCCTCCTGGGAGGCCGCGGGCCAGCCGCGGGTGATCTCGTCCTCGCTGGCGCTGGTCAGCCGCAGGGCGCGGCCCGAGGGCTGCCACACCGGGGCCTCCTCCGCGTCGTCGAAGAGCTGCCGCAGCAGCTCCTCGCCGCCCCGTACGGGGTGCTCCGCGCGCCGTGCCACCGCGGGCAGCTGGGTGGCGATGCTGTGCAGGTTGACGTGCGTGGTGCCCTCGAAGATGCTCGCGATCGCGTGGTCGCGCTGGAGCTTCTGGAACGCGCCGGAGGCGACCTCCTCCCGCAGGTAGCTGCGCGCGCCCAGGACGAGCCCGGCCTCGCGCACCGCCTCCTCGCCGAGCGTCGGCACCAGGTACTTGACCACGGACGACCACAGGCTCAGCCGGGACGGTGCCGCCGACAGCGAGCGGGCCACCGGCAGCCCGGTGCACTCGGCGATCAGCAGGTCCAGGTGAGCGCCCAGCAGATGCCGCCGGATGACCGGGAGTTGGTAGATCTCCCGGCCGTACAGGCGCCGCTCGCGCACCGCGTAGCGCAGGGCGATGCGCAGCGCGGAGTCCATGGTGCCCAAGGAGAGCGCGCCGATGGCGGTCCGGGTGATCTGGAGGACCTGGAGGATGCCCACCAGGCCCGCGCCACGCCGGCCCAGCACGTCGCCGGCGGTCACCGGGACGTCGTGGAAGGCAATGCCGCTCAGGTCGTGGCCGCGCAGCCCGACCGTCTTCACGACCGGCCGGTTGGTCCAACTCCCTTGTGGCATCCGCTCCTTGTCGAGCAGGAGCAGCGACGGCCCGGCGCCCTCCACGGAGGCGTACGCGGTGACGAACCGGCCCCGGGTGGCGTTGCCGACGGGCCACTTCTCGCCGTTGAGGAGGTAGCCGTCCTCGCCGCTGCCGGTGGCGGTCGTCTCGTTCGTGCCCAGGTCACTGCCGTGGTCGGGTTCCGAGACCGCGAAGCAGGCGAGGTCCCCGTCGATCAGGCCGCGGGCGACCCGGCCGCGCTGCTCCTCGGTGCCCCACAGCCACACGGAGTTGACGCCCAGCAGCGCCGAGCCGAACATCACCGAGAGGGTGAGGTTGCGGCGCGCCAGCGAGCGGGTGAGCAGGGAGATCTGCTCCAGGTTCCGCAGTCGCCCGCCGAACGGCTCCGGCACGAGGAAGTCCGCGAACCCCCAGGACCGCAGGAGGTCCACCGCGCCGGGCGGCAGTTCGTCCGCCTCCTCGTGCGCCACGATCTCCGCGAAGCTGAACGGCCCGCCGGGCGCCAGCGGATCGCCCAGGAGGCGCTCCAGGTCGGCGACCAGGTCGTAGGAGGGGCGGGCCGGCGGCCGGCCGGTCACAGCACCGGTGCCTTGGCGTCGTAGCGGGAGAACAGGTCCTCGATCAGCTCGCGCTCCGGCAGCACCGCCTCGCCGTCGGCGACGTTCTTCTCGACCAACTGGACGAGGTCGGCGACGCGCTCCAGCGTCATCGCCACCCCGGGGCCGATCTCCCCGAGTTCGAACAACTCCTCCAGGTTGTAGCTGAGTTCCGCGAGGAGCAGGGAGTGGAAGCCGAGATCGCCCACGAAGTGGTGGGAGTCCTCGACCTGCTCCGGCCGAGCCGGTGCGGTGAGCTGGATCAGGCCCTTCACCAGGGGGCCTACGGCCTCGGCGCCGATCGTATCGGGAGAGTCAGTCATGGCACCGACCGTAGGACTCCCCGCGGCGGGCACCCCAGGCAACAGACCCGGCAAGCACACGGCAACTCACGCCGCACGCACCCGGCGGCGCCAAGTTGCCGCCGTACTGCCTGGCCGCCCCGGCGGTCACGGGCCAGGCTGGCCTGCATGAGCAGAGCCGATGCCCGCACGACAGACCGCAGCACCAGCAGCGGCAGCTGGGTGACCACCCGGTACGCCGCCGGTACGCCCCGGCTGCGGCTGATCTGCCTGCCGCACGCGGGCGGCAGCGCCGCCTCCTACCGCCCGTGGCGGGCCCACCTGCCGGAGGGCTGGGAGCTGGCCCCCGCGGAACTGCCCGGCCGGGGCTCGCGCATGGAGGAGCCGCCGCCGGCCCTCCTGGAGCCGCTGACCGAGGCGCTCGCGGCCGGGCTGGCGTCCGAACTCTCCCTGCGCTACGTGCTGTTCGGGCACAGCTTCGGCGCCGTACTGGCCTACGAGCTGACACTGCGCGCCCGGCGGGAGGGGCTGCGGGCCCCCGAGGCACTGGTGGTCTCCGGCGCGCGGGCGCCGCATCTGCCGCTGGAGCGCGAGCCGGTGGCCGAGGCCACCGACGCGGGGCTGACCGACTGGCTGCGCGCCAACGGCGGTCTGCCCGAGGAACTGCTGGAGTTCCCGGACTTCCTGGAAGTGCTCCTGCGTTCGGTACGGGCGGACGTCGGCATCGCCGAACGGTATGTGATCCCGGCCCCGGTGCCGGTGGACTGTCCGCTGATCACCCTCGCGGGCGCGGCGGACGCCGTGGCTCCGCCACACCTGGTGGCGCCCTGGGCCGAGTACGCCGGCGCCGCCCACGACGCGCACGTACTGCCCGGCGGCCACGGTTTTCCCCAGACGCATCCGGGCGAGACGGTGGCGGCCCTGCACACCGCGCTCACCGGGACGGGCCGCGCCACGCCGGGGTAGTGCCTCGCCGGGGCAGTTCCGGAGGAACGCGGAGGCCGGGTGGCGCCCCTACGTGCCGCCGTGCTGGTGCTGTTCGGGGAGCAGGCTCGCCGCGTGCGCCCACGGCAGCACGTTGTCCAGACGGGGCCCGCCCGCGCCCCCGCCCTCCCGTCCGAAGAAGTCCCGCACTTCCTGGTCCGAGTGCCGCAGGCTGAAGTGGGTCAGCACGAACAGCGTCTCGGGATGCGCCTCGACGAACGGCCTGAGCCCGCTCCACACGGTGTGCCCGACGCGGTCCGCCCGCTCCCGTTCGCTGTCGTGCAGGAACGTGCACTCGGTGATGATCACCGGGTACGTGAACAGCCAGGGGTTCCGTTCGAAGACGCTGACGTGCGTGTCGCCGAGGAACGCGAAGAGCGGTCGCCGCACCTGCCCGTCCACCTCGGCACCCTCCTTGCGCAGTCGCGCCATCATCCGGCCGAACTCGCCGCCACGCCCCTCCGCCACGAGCGAGCGGCGCAGTTCCTCGTAGCGGGGCAGCAGCGCCTTGCCGACCTCGGAGACGGCGTACCCCACGCAGGGCACCTTGTGCGCGCACTCCACCACCCGCACATGGTGTGCCTGACGGCCGAAGGTGAACTCGTCGTCCTGCCGTACCCCGTGCAGCCGGTAGCCGCCGGCGAGTGCCGGGTCGTAGCCCGCTCCGTGGTTCAGTTGCGCCGAGGACCGCAGGAAGGACTCGGCGTAGGGCACGGCGTCGGCGGGCAGATAGATGTCGGTGCCCGCACGGGAGGCGAGGAAGTCCAGATCCTTCACGTGGTCGTGATGGGTGTGGGTGAGCAGCACCGTGTCCGCCTGACGCCCCTCGCACAGCCCCGCGTCGAGGGTGCACCGCAGCTCGGGTATGTGGAAGAACGTCTTGTCGTTCGCACGTGAATAGCCGGTGAGGGTGAACCGGGTGCCAGGAATCCGCCAGGTCTTCCACTGCCGGAACGGGTGCCCCCGTTCGAGCCGCTGGGGGCTGTCTGTCTGCGCCTGCGGAGCCTGCCTCATGGATGCGCCCTTCCCCGACCCGCGGCGGACGAGGCCGTCCGCCGTCCGCACGAGGGCCGATCGTAACGGCACCGCCCGCAGGGGCGCCGCGGATTTCCGCCCGGCCGCCACCAGGCCGCGCCGGGTCAGCGCAGGACGATCAGGCTGGCCACCTGCCGCCCCTGGTCCGGGTTCCAGACGAAGCGCGGGTCGCGCTCGGTGGGCCAGCGCAGGTAGTGGCGGTTGCCGAAGCTCGTGACGCGGCCGTCCTGCCGGATGTTGAGCCGGCAGGAGTGGCCGGAGTCCAGGAGACACCCAGAGGTCACGTCACCGCCCGCCAGCACGAGGGAGATCGCCTGGTCGAGGCCGACGCCGGGGAAGACCGGGCTTCCGGGGCGCCCGTCGAACAGCCGCAGATGCTGTCGGCCGTCGGCCGTCCCGTAGAAGACCAGACGGGTCGTCGCGCGGTCCTTGAGCAGTGGGAAGCTGCCCAGCGAGCGGTCGGTGTTGAGCGGATGGGCCTGCGGGTCGGGGTGGAACAGGGACGGGCCCACGGATATCGCGCCGCGCAGGGAGGGGCTCAGCGAGAGCGGCCCGATCGTGTGTGGTTCCAGCAGGGCGCCTACCCGGGCGAGGGGTCTGGGGCAGCGCAGGACGATGTCATGGTCGAAGATGTCGAGCCGCCCGTGATCGCTGCGGGCCGTGGCCGTGAAACGGCCGTCCCGGGTGGCGGTGAACCCGAGGTCGCTCCACCGGCCGCCGGTGATCACGGGGGTGAGCCGGGAGTCCTCACGGAGTGTGCGGACCTTTCCGGTCCGCGCGTCCGGCTCGTGCACGATGACGCAGTTGGCGTTCCCGTAGGCGTAGCACTCGGCCTCCGCCCCGGTCCGCGTGCCCGCCCAGTGCAGGGTGCGGCCGTCCAGCGTCAGCCGCCCGCGGGCGGGCACCTCGCGCACGGACAGCGTGCCGCCCTGGTCGACCAGGGCGTCCTGGTCCGCGGCGGGCAGGCTGAGCACCTTCCCGTCCCGGACCGCCAGGTTGAGGCTCAGGGTCCGGGGGCGGTAGCGGGAGCGGTCGGCGAGGAAGAAGAATCCGCCGGTGGCCGTGACGGCGGCCTCGTGCCGCCGGGCGTACTCGGCCGTGCACGTCGGCGGCTCGGCGACGAGGATCTCCGAGGCCGCCGCAGCGCTCCAGCTGATCGTGTACGAGTTGGTGAAGGTGCCGCCGCCCAGCCCGAGGGGTTCGGCACAAAAGCCGATGTCGGGGGTGAGTTGCGCGTGTCCGGCCGGGACGGGCCGGTCCAGCAGCGGCGTGAGGTAGGCCGACGCCTCCTCAAGGGTGCGGAAAGCACGCACTATGGGGCTCCAAAGACAAGCGGTGCGACGGAGAGGACGGCAGCGAGGATCGCCGGGTCGCGGCACAGGGCACGTGCCCGGAGGCAGGAGAGTTCGTGCGGGCCCGCGCCCGGCGGGGAGGGGATCGCCCGGCGCAGCCCCTGGGGTGTGGACTGTTCCAATTCCGCCTGCAGGGGCGGCCACAGGGGTGCGAGGGCGCGGAGCCGGGCCAGCATGCCGAGTTCCTCCGCCCAGTGGGTGTCTCCCAGCACCTTGAGGAAGTCCCGGTGCAGTTCGGGGACTTCGTCGTCGGCGACCGCCCCGGGGCCGCGGCTGAGGTATGCCTCGCGCAGCCCGTCCGGCAGGTGCAGCGTGCGCACCTTGGCGAGGCTTCGCACGATGCGGTAGGCGTTGCGCACGAGACAGCGTTCCACTTCCGCCCAGTGCACGATCGCCGGTGCCTTCCGCCGCCAGGCGCCGTAGCCGCCGTACGGGTCGAGCACCAGGCCGGTGGTGGGGCCGCCGCGCGCGACCCGGTCCGCGTAGGTACGCAGGGATTGCTCGTTGTCGAGGGTCAGGTAGACGGCGTCGATGTCGAAGAGGCCGTTGAGGGCCAGGTCACTCGGGTGGTGCAGCACACCAAGGCTGAGGATCGGCAGGCCGGGCGTGAACAGGTGGGCGCCGTAGCCGACGAGGTACGCGTAGCAGTCGGCACCCGAAAAAGCGGGGTTGGCACGGCACTTGGGCCTGCGGCGGCCCACGCGCGCCAGGCCGCGTTCCCGTACGGCGTCGCAGAGCACACGCAGATCCCGGGGGCGGACGGTGCCGCCGCGGACCAGGTACAGGTCGAGGTCGCGCAGCGCGAGCGGCTTCCCCAGCAGGACGTGATCGAGGATCTCGCGTGCGCTGCTGCCGCCGACGAAGGAGCGGCCGTAGCCGTGCCGCAGGAGGATCTCCTGCACCGGCTCCAGCCAGTCCGAGAGTCTTCGTATGTCCTCCGTGCTGCTGTCCACCGTCCGATGATCCACCCGCTGACGGCACGTGTTTCACCGGGTCGGCCCGGGGAGTCAGTCCAGCGGCGCCGACGGCTCCGGGGCCAGGGTGACCGGCAGGGCGGAGAGGCCGCCGAGGAAGTTGGAGTAGACCCAGCGCCGCTCCCCCGCCGGCGCGGCCTCGGCCACCAGCTCGGTCAGGCTCTCCAGCAGCGCGGACAGCTCGGCGCGGGCCAGGAACGCGCCCAGGCAGAAGTGCGGCCCGTAGGCGAAGGTGAGGTGCTTGTTCGGGCTGCGCGAGAGGTCGAACTCGTCGGGCCGGGCGAAGAGTTCCTCGTCCCGGTTGGCGGACGACAGCCAGGTCGTGACGATGTCGCCCTCCTCGATGAACTGGCCGCCGAAGAAGACGTCCTGGGTGGCGGTCCGCCCGCTGTGCAGGGCCGGGGTGGTCCACCGCAGCACCTCCTCGACGGCGGAGGCCGTCGCCACCTGCCCGGACTTCAGCGCCTTCCACTGCGCCGGGTTGTCCATCAGCGCCAGCAGACCGCCGATCATGGCGAACCGGGTGGTCTCGTGGCCGCCCATGATGATGCTGTAGCAGTTGAAGATGATCTCTTCGTCGGTCAGCGTCCGCCCGTCGATCTCCTTGGTCACCAGCAGGCTCACCACGTCGTCGTACGGCTTGGCGCGGCGCTCGGCAGCCAGCTCGGAGAAGTAGAGGAGCAGGCCGTTGCGGGAGGTCCAGGTCTCCTCCTCGGTCGGCACTCCCTCGGCCGACGACAGGGCGGAGGAGGTGAGTTCGATGATCCGCCGCCGGTCCCCGGGCGGCACCCCCAGCAGGTCGCAGATGGCCGCCAGCGGGATGTGCGCGGCGACGTCGGCAGCGAAGTCCACCTTGCCGTCGCGCACCGCGTCCAGGACGAGCTGCCGCGTCCCGCGCCGCACGCTCTCCACCACCACCTCCAGGGCGCGCGGGGAGAAGGGCTTGAGCAGGGCGCTGCGCAGCGTGCGGTGCTGCCGTCCGTCGGTGACGGCCAGCATCTGCCCGGCGGCCGAGTCGCCCCCGGCCAGCAGGGTGTCCAGCACGTTGCCGCGCTCCGAGGAGAAGGTCTCGCTGTCCCCGAGCACCGCGGTGGTGTCGCGGTACGAGGAGACCACCCAGAAGCCGGGGCCGCGGCTGGTCTCCTCCTGCCGGTACAGCGGCTCCTCGGCCCGCAGGTGCCGCCAGAGCGGCCCGAGGTCGTGCGTGGCGTGCAGCAGCGGGTCGGCGAGGTCGGTCTCGCGCAGCCTGCCCGCGTCGAGTACGGGGCGGGTGTCCACGGTGGGCCTCCTGGGTGGTGTTCTCGCGGCCGGTCCTGCCGACCTCGCTGCGTACGGCGCGGAAGAGCGCCGCCTGGTCCGGGGCCGCCCGGCAGGCTCTCAGGCCGTGGCCTGGCCCACCGGCTCCGTCGGGCCGGGGAAGAACGCCGTGGTGGCGCCTGCGGTCTCGCCGCCGTCGACGGTGAACTCCTGGCCGGAGACGAACGACGCCTGCGGCGAGGCGAGGAAGTGGAAGAACTCGGCGATCTCCTCGGGCGCGGCGTGCCGGCGGGCCGGGATGCGCTCGTTGACCTCCGCCAGCATGGCGTCGGTGTACTCGGCGCGCTGCATGGGCGTGAGCACCGCGCCCGGGGCGACGCACGCCGTACGGATCAGCGGGCTCAGCTCCATCGCGAAGGTCTGGCACAGCGAGGTGACCCCGGCCTTGCTGGCGTTGTAGTCCGCGTAGAGCGGGTAGCCGCGCGACCCGTTGACCGAGGCGGTGGCCAGCAGCACGCCGCCGCCCTGACGCTGCATGTGCGGGACCGCGTGCCGCCACAGGGCGAGGACGCCCATCAGGTTGACGTCCAGGGTGCGGCGGGCCTGCGTCTCGGTGAGGTCGAGGATGCCCCTGCGGACGCTGATGCCCGCGTTGGCGATGACCACGTCCAGCCGGCCGCGCTCCGCGTGCACTTCGTCGACGGCGTCGCGTACGGCGGGCCAGTCCGCGACGTCCGCCTTGATCCAGTGCGCTTCGGTGCCGTCCGGCCGCAGGCCCTGCATCGTGTCCGGCGCCGGGGGACGCAGATCGAGGTTGACCACGTAGTCGCCGGCGCGGACGAACCGCTCGGCGGTGGCCTGTCCGATGCCGCTGGAGGCACCGGACACGATGACTGTTCGCATAACGAGCGACTGCCTTTCACTCGGGGGTGGAGGCCGTGCGGCAAGGTCCTGCCGTACGGCGGCGACGCGCGCCGCTCAGACGATGACGCGTGGGTGGTCCAGGGCGTAACCGCTGAAGTTGCGGCGGAGGTTGCGGCTGACGGTGAGCTTCTTCAGCCAGCGGTCGGTGCCGTCGTAGCGGGCGGTGAAGGGGCGGCGGCCGTGCACGGCGCGGTAGTTGTCCACCAGCAGCAGCGAGCCGGGGCCGACGGTGATGTCCTGCTGCACGCGGTGCAGTTCGGCCATCAGGCGGTCCAGCGCGTCGGCGGCCTCACGGTCGCCGGGGAGCACGTCCATGAAGGGGCGGTCGATGCGCAGGTAGGGCGCGAGGCGGTCACCGGTGAGGACCGCGACCGGCACCGGCTGCTCGGCCATCCGCCGCAGCCGGGGAAGGGCGGGGTGGTCGGGGGCGTCGTTCTCCAGCTGCCGGATGTGCTCGGTGTCGGGCATGATCAGGAAGCGGTCCTCGGCGAGCACCCGGCGGTCGTGGTCGCCGAGCCGGACGTCGCGCACGGACGCCACGATGGTCGGTACGAGGTCGGGGTTGCGCAGCCCGAGCAGCAGCAGGTAGTCGCAGCGGTTGGGGTGGAAGCCGTCCTCAGTGTGGAACTCCAGCAGGCTCTCGCTGCCGTAGCCGCTCTGCCGCTCCTCGTCACCCTGGATGGGCAGGATGTTCTGGATGATCCGGCCCTCCTGGAGGGTGACCCAGCCGAAGGGGTCGCCCAGCACCATGCCGCACAGCGCGAGCCACAGCTCCTGCTCGCGCGCGGCGTCGCTGCGCAGAGCGGCCTGCCAGTGCTGCGGGGTCGCGCCCAGGCGGGCCTGGTCGACGGGGAAGCCGTGCACCAGGCAGGCGGCGGTGCGCTCGGTGCGGCGGTAGGAGAGCAGGAAGGTGCGGAGCCCGGCGGGCAGCAGGTCCTCGGCCGCGGGGGCGCGGTCGTAGAAGCCGGGCTGGTCGGGCGGGCCGTACGTGTCGCCCAACGCAGTTGCAGCAGCGCGCAGTTGGACGACCTCCTCGGCGCTGAGGCGGTATTCCATGGGGCTGTCGAGCGCCGTGTCGGCGGGGACGGCCGGCCCGGCCGGGCGGTACTTCTCGACAGTGGTGGGCACAGTGGTCATCGCGGTCATCCTCGCCAGGTCGTGGCCCCTCGGACGGGGCCGCCGGTCGGTCGGTCCTGTACGGGCCGCGCATTGCTGCCGGTCCGCGTGGTGCTGCGCGCTGGACGGCCGAGCAGGGTCCCGGCCGGGGTGTCCAGCGGTCGTGCCGCTGTGCGGTGGTGCGGGGTTGGTGCTGGTGTGCAGGGGGGTGCGGGGCGGGCCGTGGGCCTACCGCCAGTCGTCGGCGAACTCCGCCAGCTCGTCCGGGTCCAGCTCGACGAGCGGCTCCGCAGCCCCGGCCGCGCCGGTGTCCGCAGTGCCGCCGGGGTCCGCGGGGTCCGCCAGCTCCCGTACGGCGACGGCCAGCGCCGCCACCGTCTGGTGCGTGAAGACGTCCCGAGGCGTCATGTCCAGGCCGTCCTCGCGGGCGAGGGTGACCAGCTTGATGGAGACGATCGAATCGCCGCCCAGGTCGAAGAAGCTGTCGTCGACGCCCACCCGGTCGGCGCCCAAAGCCTTGGCGAACAGCGCGCACAACTGCTCCTCGCGCGCGGTGCGCGGGGCTCGCCCGCCGGCGGCGCCGGCGAAGTCCGGTGCGGGCAGCGCCCCCCGGTCGAGCTTGCCGCTGGAGGTGACCGGCAGCCGGTCCAGGACGACGACGGCGGCGGGCACCATGTACTCGGGCAGGGTGCGCGCGGCCCGCTCCCGCAGCGCTGCCGCCTCCGGTGCGGCTCCGGCCGCCGTGGCGACGTAGCCCACCAGGCGGCGCCGGCCGGGCTCGTCCTCGCGGACGACCACGACGGCCTGCGCGACCGCCGGGTCCTCGGCGAGCACCGCCTCGATCTCACCGGGCTCGATCCGGAAGCCGCGCACCTTGACCTGCTGGTCGGTGCGGCCCAGGTACTCCAGCGTGCCGTCCGCCGTACGCCGGGCCAGGTCGCCGGAGCGGTACATCAGGGCGCCAGGCGGGCCGTAGGGGTCCGCGACGAAACGGGTCGCGGTCAGCCGCGGGCGGCGCAGGTAGCCGCGCGCGAGGCCGTCCCCGGCGAGGTACAGCTCGCCGGGGACCCCCGGTGGCACCGGGCGCAGCGCGCCGTCCAGCAGGTGGACCCGGGCGTTGAGGACCGGCTCCCCCATCGGCGGGTGTACGTGCCCGGCCAGCGGTCCGCTCATGGTGGCCATCACGGTCGCCTCGGTGGGGCCGTAGGCGTTGACCATGCGGCGGTCCGCCGACCAGCGCGCGGTCAGGTCGGGCGGGCACGCCTCGCCGCCGACGACCAGCGTCACCCCCGGGGGCAGCCCGTCGTCCGGCATGGCCGCGAGCGACGAGGGCGGCAGCAGCAGGGTGGTCACCTGGTGGCGGCGCACGGTGGCGGCCAGGGCTGGTCCGGGCAGCAGTTCGTCGGGCGTGGCCAGTACGGCGCCCGCCCCGGTCAGCAGGGCGGTGGTCAGCTCCCACACGGACGCGTCGAAGCTGGGTGAGGCGAACAGCAGCACCCGCTCGGCACCGTGCAGGGCGAGGCCCGTGCGCTGCTGCTCGACCATGGCCGCGAGGCCCCGGTGCGGCACGGCGACGCCCTTGGGGCGGCCGGTGGAGCCGGAGGTGTAGATGAGGTACGCCGGGTGGTCGGGCAGCAGGGGCGCGCGGCGGTCGGCGTCGGTGAGGTCCGCGCCGGTGAGGTCGCCGTCCGGCGGGCACGCACCGTCGAGCAGGTCCGCACCGTCGAGTGGGCCGTCGCCGTCCACCGAGCCGTCGCCGTCCAGCCGTACGATCCGCTCCGCGCCCGCCTCGCTCATCCTCTCGGCCGCCGCGCCGGAGGTGGTCAGCACCAGGTCCGGGCAGGCGTCGGCGACCATGTGCCGCAGCCGCTCCAGCGGGTAGCCGAGGTCGAGCGGCTGGTAGGCGGCACCGGCCTTGAGCACGGCCAGGACCGCCAGCACGGACCGGGCGGACTTGGGCACCGCGACGGCGACGAAGCTCTCCGGCCCCACCCCGCGCGCGACCAGGGCCCGCGCGAGCCGGTTGGCCCGCGCGTTCAGCTCGCCGTAGCGCACCTGCCGGGAGCCCTCGTACAGGGCGACGGCGTCCGGGGCGGCGCGTACCCGCTCCTCGAACATCTCGGGGAAGGTGCGGGCGGGCAGTTCCCGGCGTACGGGGGGTGCGGGCAGCGCGGCGCGCTCCGCGTCGGAGAGCAGGTCGATCCGGCCCAGCGGGATGCCGGGGTCCGCCAGGAAGTGTTCCAGGACCGAGCGGACCCGGCCGAGGACGGTCGCGGCCCGCTCGGCGGTGAAGCAGTCGGCGCGGTAGCTCAGTTCGAGGCTGAGCCGCCCGCCGGGGGTCTGGACCACGACCAGGCTCAGCGGGTAGTGCGAGGCGCCGGAGGCGGGCGTCTCGTCGAGGGAGAGGTGCAGGCCGGGCACCTGCTGCTGCACGGCCTCGGCGTCCACCGGGGTGTTCTCGAAGCCCACGACGGTGTCGAAGAGTTCCCCCAGGCCGACGGCGCGCTGCACCTCGGACAGACCCGTGTGGTGGTGGGGGCGGAGCGCGGCCTGCCGGTCCTGGAGGGCGGTCAGGTTCTCCAGCAGCGACCGTCCGGGATCGAGGCGCATCCGGACCGCCGTCGTGTTCATCAGCAGTCCGACCATCTCCTCCACTCCCGGCAGCTCGGGCGGACGGCCTGCGGTCGTGGCTCCGAACACCACGTCATGGCTGCCCAGTTGGCAGCCGAGCGTCAGCGCCCAGGCGCCCTGGAGCAGGGTGTTGAGGGTCAGCGACGCGGAGCGGGCCGCAGCGGTCAGCCGTGCGGTGTCGGCCGGGTCCAGGGCGGCGGTGACCAGCTCGGGTACGGTCGCCGCCGCGTCCTCAGCGCCCGGAGAGACGAGCGAGGGCTCCGCCAGGTCGGCCAGCTCCTCGGTCCAGGCGGCCAGCGACTCCTCGCCGTCCTGCGCGCCGAGCCAGCCGAGGAAGTCCTCGAAGGGCACCGGGGCCGCCGCCGCGTCGGAGCCGCCGCGTGCGTAGAGCGCGAAGAGGTCGCGGAAGACCAGCGGCAGGGACCAGCCGTCCAGCAGGATGTGGTGGTGGGTGACCAGCAGGAGGTGGTCGTCGGGCGCGAGCCGGATCAGGGCCACCCGCAGCAGCGGCGGCCGGGTCAGGTCGAAGCGCCGCAGCCGGTCCTCGGCCAGCAGCTGCGCCAGGCGGCGTTCGCGCTCCTGCTCGGGCAGGTCGGAGAGGTCGACGTCCTCCCAGGGCACGGACACCTCGTCGTGCAGCAGCTGCACCGGGCGGCCGGAGCTGAGCAGGGTGAACGAGGCCCGCAGCGCCGCGTGCCGGGCGACCAGTTTGTCGAAGGCCGTGCGCAGCACGTCGGCGGAGAGCGCGCCCGCCAGCCGCAGGGGGCGCTGCGTGGTGTAGACATCGACGCCGTCGGCGGCCAGCAGGGCGTGGAACTGCATGCCCTGCTGGAGGGGGGTGAGCGGCACCGCGCGCGCCTCGCCCCGGACCGCGCCGGCCAGTTCCAGCCGTTCGCCGTCGGTCAGTGCCAGGGCCGGCCGGGGCGGTGTGGGGGGTGGGGTGGGGCCTGACCCGTCCGCCGGGACCTCACGGGCGACCAGCGCCAGCTTGGCGATCGTCTTGTGCACGAACACATCACGCGCCGAGATCACCACACCCGCACGATGCGCCCGCGCCGCCAAACGCATCGACACAATCGAATCCCCACCCAAATCGAAGAAAGAATCATCCACCCCGACCCGGGAAACCCCCAACACCTCAACAAAAACCCCATGCAACAAACGCTCACACACCGACGAAGGAGCACGAAACTCCCCCACACCACCAAACACCGGAACCGGCAGAACCCCCCGATCCACCTTCCCGTTCGGCGTCAACGCAAAATCCTCCACCACCATCACCAACGAAGGCACCATGTACTCCGGCAACACCGAAGACACCCGCGAAAGCAAACCCTCCACATCCACCACACCACCCGCCACCGCAGGCGACACATACCCCACAACCCGCCGCGCCCCCGAA
>NZ_AUKQ01000025.1:0-60208 GCF_000424825.1 Streptomyces sp. CNH287
CCACGCAAAACGCTCGGCTGGAAAACCCCAGCCGAGCGCCTGCGTGATCTACTGACGACCACGTAGACCGTCAGGTGTTGCGAGGACCCTAAGAACCCGCCGCCGCGGCTCCGGGGCACCACCATGCCTCGCGCCCTCACTCCTCCAGGCGGGCCTTCGCGTCGATGGCGGCCAGCGAACGCCGCACCTGGTTGCGGTCGGTCGTGTACCAGAAGTCGGGCATCGAAGCGCGCAGGAACCCGCCGTAGCGCGCCCGCTCCAGTCGCGGGTCGAGCACGGCGACCACCCCCCGGTCCCCCGAGGCGCGCACGAGGCGGCCGGAGCCCTGGGCCATGAGCAGCGCCGCGTGCGTCGCGGCCACCGCCATGAAGCCGTTCCCTCCCCCCTCCTCGACGGCCTTCTGCCGGGCGCTCATGAGCGGATCGTCCGGCCGGGGGAAGGGAATCCGGTCCATCACCACCAGCTGGCAGCTCGCGCCGGGCACGTCCACCCCCTGCCACAGCGAGAGCGTCCCGAACAGACAGGTGGCCGGGTCCGCGGCGAACCGGCCGATCAGCTCCCCGAGGGTCTCCTCCCCCTGCAACAGGATCGGCATCTCCAGCCGCCCCCGCAGCTCCTCGGCCGCCGCCTGGGCCGCCCGCATGGAGGAGAACAGCCCGAGCGTACGGCCGCCCGCCGCCTCCATCAGCTCGGCCAGCTCATCCATCATGTCGGCGCGCGAAGCGTCCCGTCCCGGGGGTGCGAGGTGCTTGGCCACGTAGAGGATGCCCTGCTTCTGGTACTCGAAGGGGGAACCGGCGTCCAGCCCCTTCCAGCTCGGCAGTTCGTCCTCCTCCCGGCCCTCCGGCGCGAGCCCCAGCGAGGCCCCCACGCCGTTGAAGTCGCCGCCGAGCTTGAGCGTCGCCGAGGTGAGGATCACCGAGCGCTCGGTGAACAGCTTCTCCCTCAGCAGCCCGGAGACGGACAGCGGCGCCACCCGCAGCGAGGCGCCGAACCGGTCGTGCCGCTCGCACCAGATCACGTCGTACTCCGAGGCCTCGACCAGGCGTTCGGCGACATCGTGCACGCTGGTGATGCTGGCCAGGGCCTGCTTGCGGACGGCGTCCTCGTCCTGCACGGACTTGTCCCGGGTGTTGCCGAGCGCGGTCACGCAGCCGCGGGCCGCGTCGCGCAGTGCCATCAGCGCGTACCCCAGGTCCTCCGGCACCGTCTCCAGGCGGCCGGGCAGCGCCAGCTCCATCAGCCCCTCGAAACCCTCCGAGGCCGTCTGGAGCTGATCGGCCGTCTTCTCGTCGATCAGCTTCGCCACCCGGCGCACGGCGCGGCTCACCCCTGCGGGGGTCAGCTCGCCGGTGGCGACGCCGGTGACCCGGGAGACCAGCTCATGGGCTTCGTCCACGATCAGCACTTCGTGCCCCGGCAGCACCGGGGCACCCTCGATGGCGTCGATCGCGAGGAGGGCGTGGTTGGTGACGATCACGTCGGCCAGCTTCGCGCGCTCGCGGGCTGCCTCCGCGAAGCACTCCGGGCCGTAGGCGCACCGGCTGGCGCCGAGGCACTCGCGGGCGGAGACGGACACCTGGGCCCAGGCGCGGTCGGAGACACCCGGCCGCAGGTCGTCCCGGTCGCCCGTCTCCGTCTCGTCCGACCAGTCGCGCAGGCGCAGCAGGTCCTTGCCCAGCTTGCTGGTCGGGGCCGCCGCCTCGAACGGATCGAAGAGGCCGTCCTCTTCGTCCTGCGGCACGCCCTCGTGCAGCCGGTGCAGGCACAGGTAGTTCGACCGCCCCTTGAGCATGGCGAACTCGGGGCGGCGCCGCAGCTGCGGCTGGAGCGCCTCGACCGTACGCGGCAGGTCCCGCTCGACCAGCTGGCGCTGGAGCGCGAGCGTGGCGGTGGCGACCACCACCCGCTCGCCGTGCGCCAGCGCGGGCACCAGGTAGCCCAGCGATTTTCCGGTGCCGGTGCCCGCCTGGATCAGCCGGTGCGTGCCGTCGTCTACGGCCTCGGCGACGGCTTCCGCCATCGCCACCTGACCAGGGCGTTCCGTACCTCCGATCGCGGTGACGGCGGCGTGCAGGAGGTCGGTGAGGGCGGGCTCGCTCATAGCTCCGACACCCTACGCGGCCGGACTGACATCGGCCGCGCCGAGAGGTCCCGGCGCCCGGTCCCAGGGGCCCGTCCGGTGCGCGTCGCCGTGCGCATCGCCCAGGGGTGCGCCCCGTCGGTCGCGCTCGCGGATCATGAGCGCCGCACGCTTGTCCGGCAGGTCCACCTCCGCGGCCAGCCGGAAGCCCGCCGCCCCGAACGCCGCGACCGACCGCATGTTGCGCAGGTCCGGCTCGGCCAGCACCCGCGGGCAGCGGGGGCGGTGTGCCAGGACCAGATCGCCGACCGCCCGCAGCAGCGTGCTGCCGAGCCCGCGCCCGCGGTCGGCGGCGGCGCCGACCAGCAGGTGGACACCGGTGTCGTGGGGCCGAGCGGGGTAGTGGCGGGCGAGCGGGTCGAGGTCCGCGCGGTAGATCTCCCAGTAGCTCATCGGGACGCCGTCCAGGACGCCGAGGCAGGGGACGCTGCGGCCGTCCCCGTCCAGCTGCGCACGCAGGTGGCGCGCGGTCCGCTCCGGTGGTCCGGAGAGTTCCCAGAAGGTGTCCACCGCCGGGTCGTTCATCCAGCGGGTGAGCAGCGGCAGATCGCGGTCCACGCGCACCGGGACGAGCCGGAGCACGCCGGCCGGGGTGGCGCGGGCGGGCCAGGTGGCCGGGCTGTCCAGCGGGTCCGGGTCGGCCCCCGGCGCCGTACGGGGCGCGGCAGGCGTCGGACCGGGGGCGGCCGTACCGCGGGGACGAGCGGGGCCGGACGGCGCCGGGCCGGCCGGTGAAGGGGGATACAACTGCATGTCGGCGCCTCCTGCCGGGGCGTTCGGCCGGTGGGTCCGGCGCTGTCGCCGTCCGGCCGGGAACGCGCGCTGCCGGGTCTCAGACCCGGACCGGGTTCGTCACGGTCACGTACACGGACTGGGTGTCCACCGGCCCCACCAGCTCGTCCATTCCGTGCAGCCGGGTGAGGAGGTTCGCCTTGCACCGCAGTGTCGGCGACTCCAGCAGCAGCGCGGGCAGCGGCGAGACGGGCCCGCCGTCCGCGGTGCGCGCGGCGTCGTCCAGGAAGCCGCGGAGCACGGCCAGCAGCAGCCGCTCGTCCGCGAGCCCCTGGGAACCGAACGCACCGATGAGGCCGAGCACGTTGTTGATGCCCAGGTAGTAGGCGAACCGCTCGTCGGTCACCTCGTCCGCCACGTAGGAGTCGCTGGCGACCCCGGCCCCCGGCAGCCACCGGTCGATCTGCGCGCGGCGGGACTCCCGGAAGTAGTAGCCCTGGTTGTCCCGGTAGCGTCCGCCCGACGGCCAGCCGTCCGCGTCGAGCAGGACCAGGGTGTTCTGCTGGTGCGCCTCCAGCGCGATGCCCGCGTGCGCGTCCAGCCAGAGCATCGGGGCCACCACCGCCTCCAGGTAGCGGCGGAACCACTCGGCGGACACCGAACCCGTCGAGACCCCGCCGCGCAGCGCGAGCCGCCGCACGACCTCGCCCAGCCGCGACCGCAGCTCGCGCCGGGGCGCGCCCGGCCAGGGGCGCGGCGAGGAGAGCGACGCCACGCACACCGCGTCGTGACGGGGGCCGAAGGGGTTGTGCCGGATGACGGTGTCCAGCCCGGGCACCACCGCGCCGTCCAGGTCCACCCCGAGCCAGGCCGGGTCGCGCACGATGTCGAAGCCCGGGCAGGCGGACTGCCAGCGCGCGCCGAGGCCGCCGCGCAGCAGCCGGTGCACCTCGACGCCCCGGAGCAGTTCCTTGCGGAGATTCTCCCGCCGCGAGTTGGTGATCCGCAGCCCCAGCGACAGCTTGAGCATCGCGGGCGCGCCGGGCCGGTGCACCGTACGCACCGACGAGGTCGGGTGCCAGGGGTCGCCGCACGGGCCGAGGTCGTGCAGCAGCCCGGCGTCCAGCAGCTGGGCGACGCTCGGCTCGTACCGCAGCTCACGCGCCTGCCAGGGGTGCAGGGGCAGCAGCGCGCAGCCGGCGGGAAGGCGTTCGGTGACGGCCGGGCCGGCCAGCCGGGCGGCGAGCGCGACCGCGGGCACGGGGCCACCTCGGGCGGCTCCGGACGGCGCCGTCTCGTACCAGGCGGAGTCGGTGGCCAGCACGGACAGGTCGACCGCCAGCCAGTGGAGCGCGAAGGACCCCCGCAGTTCGGGCGAGAAGAACCGGGCCTCGCCGTCCGAGAGCCCCTCCCGGCTCTTGGGGGTGGGGTGGACGGGGTGCCCGAGCAGCAGCGCCTGCTCCGCGTCCAGGAACGGGGCACTCCCGGGCGGAACCTCCGGTGCGGCCCGGCGCTCGGCCAGGAAGGCGGCGGTGCGCCGGACCGAGTCGGCGACGCGCCCGACGAGCGCCGTGCTCTCCGCCGTCGCGCGGGCGCCGCCCGCGCGGTGTGCCGCCTCGCGGCCCAGCAGGGCGGCCAGTGTCACCGCGTCCAGCGGCGCGGCGTCCACCGGCGCCCCGTCCAGCAGCGGGGGGCCGAAGCGGTGCCATCCGGTGGCCGACCAGTGGCGCAGCGGGACGCACAGGGTCGTGCCGGTGGCGGTGAGCGGGATGCGCAGCACGTCGTCGTCCGGTGGGGGAAGGTCGCTCTCGCGGACCCAGCAGCGCAGCAGGTTCTCCACCGCCGCGGCGTCGGCGACGGCGGCGCTGTCGGCCGCCTCCAGCGGGTCGGGCCGGGCCGCGAACGAGGTCGCCCCGTCGGCTTCCCGGTGGCCGCCCGAATCCGGCGGTCCGCCGGTGTCCAGGCCGGCACGGCCGGGCTCGAGGAGGCGGGCCCCCGCGCCCTCCTGCGTCGGGCCGTCGCGCCTCGGCTGGCGCGGGACCCTGGGCTCCTCGCGCCGTACGGGGCGTCTGCGTACCGGGAGCCGTCCGTCGGACGAGGTGCCCTCGGCTCCGGAGCGCGCGTTCACGACTGCTGCCTCCTGTGGTGTCGACTCGGCGCGCCGACCGGCGGGCCGCTCCCCTCTGCCTGTTCCCCGTACGGACCAACGACCGGGACAGCGGCTGATCACGGTTTTCCCCAAGATCGTCAGCCTCGGGGAGCCGGTCCGGGCGATTCGGGGAACCAGGGACCCTGCCTCGCCCGTCCCCCCACTCACCGGGCATAGTGGGGGCCGCCCCGCCCCGGCGAGGTGCATGACAAGAGCCAAAGCAAGCTGATCCATCTCAGGGGGAGTTCATTCCATGTCATCCATAGGCAGTTCTGTGCGCCGCCACCGGCGGGCGCTGGCAGCCGCCGCGGCGGTGGCCGCGTTGGCGGTGACGGCGACCGCGTGCGGGCCGGAGGACGAGGGCGCCGACGCCAAGCCCGGCAGCGAGGCCTCGCAGAAGCCCGCGGACGACCTCAAGAAAGACCTGGGGCTGCCGGACAAACTGCCCAAGGACCTTCCCGACTCCCTCAAGGACCTGGAGAAGTGGAGGGACGGGGGTTGGAAGAACTGGGACCGGGAGGACTGGCTCCGCGAGGCGCAGGACTTCATCAACCCGATCATCGACGACTACTGGGACCAGGACCGGATGGGCGACGCGGAGGAGAACGAACGCGACGTCGACGACTCCGACATCGACCAGGGCGTCACCGACCCCACCCCGCAGCCGGTCGAGGCCGCCGCCGTCGCGACGCCGTACGCCGACAAGGCTCCGCCGGTGGGCAAGATCTTCATGGAGACCCCGAAGGGCTCCATGGTCTGCTCCGGCACGGTCATCAAGGACCCGAAGAACCCGGGCAAGTCGAACCTCGTCGCCACCGCCGGGCACTGCGTCCACGCGGGCAAGGAGGGCGGCTGGTTCCGCAACGTCGTCTTCGTGCCACACTTCAACAGCAAGGGCCTGCCCGCCGCCGAGCTGGAGTCGGCGCCGAAGCAGGACGTCGCCCCGCACGGCCTGTGGTGGGCGAAGCACGCCCGCACCACCGACCACTGGATCGACAGCGGCGCCACCCAGGGCGGCAGCGGCGCTCCGCAGGACTTCGCGGTCCTGAAGGTGCAGCCGGAGGACAAGGGCGCCACGTCGCTCGAGGAAACCGTCGGCGAGTCCGTGAAGCCTGACTTCCAGACGCCCGGCGTGAAGAACATCCCGACGCTGGCCGCCCACGGCTACCCGGCCGCGCCGCCGTTCACCGGCGAGAAGATGTTCACGTGCAAGGACAAGCCGGGCCGGCTCTCCCTGGACACCTCGCAGCCGACGATGTACCGCATCGGCTGCACCATGACCGGCGGTTCCTCCGGCGGCGGCTGGCTCAGCGCGGACGGCAAGGAACTGCTGTCGGTCACCTCGGTCGGCCCCGTCACCGCGACCTGGCTCGCCGGGCCGGCGCTGGGCAAGGAAGCCAAGAGCGTCTACGACGCCGTCAGCGACCTGAGCTGACCCCGAGGAGAGCGCCGAAGACATGTCACCGAGCACACCGAGAACACCCCTGTCACCCCGCGCGAGGCGGCGGCGCCGTCCGGCGGCGGTCGCCACGGCCGTCACCGCGGCACTCGCGCTGGCCCTGACCGCCTGCGGCGGCTCCTCCGACTCCGCCGACGACAAGGACTCCTCCTCGAAGGCGAAACCCGAGGCGTCGAAGGACCAGGGCGCTCCGGACAAGGACGGCGTGGCCGAGAAGCTGCCGGAGGACCTGCCCTCCTCGCTCCAGGACCTGGAGAAGTGGAAGGACGGGGGCTGGAAGAACTGGGACCGGAAGGACTGGCTTCGGGACGCGGCCGACTTCGCCAACCCCTACCTTCCCGACCACTGGAAGCCGGAGCGGATGCAGGCGGCGGAGGGCAACGACCACACGGTCACCGCCGACGTCCGGACCTCCGCCGACACCACCGACCGCGAACCCGCCAAGGTGGCGGCCAAGCAGGTCGAGACGCCGTACACGAACAACGCCGCGCCGGCCGGGAAGATCTTCATGGAGACCCCGAAGGGGCCCATGGTCTGCTCCGGCACGGTGGTGCAGGACCCGGCGAATCCGGGCAAGTCGAACCTGGTGGCCACGGCAGGCCACTGCGTCCACTCCGGCCAGACCGGCGGCTGGTTCCGCAACATCATGTTCGTGCCCGCGTACAACAACAACGGCCTGCCCCAGTCGCAGGTCGAGGGCGCGCAGCAGAGCCAGGTCTACCCGTACGGCCAGTTCTGGGTCGAGTGGGTCCAGACGACCAACTACTGGCTGGAGAAGGGCTCCGAGAGCGGTGGCGGGGGCGCGCAGCAGGACTTCGCGGTCCTGAAGGTGCGGGGGAACGAGAACACAGGGAAGTCGCTCGAGGAGAGCGTCGGCACCGCGGTGAAGATCAACTTCAAGGCACCGTCCGCCGACCGCATCTCGGGCATGAGTGCGTACGGCTACCCGGCGGAGGCTCCCTACGAGGGCGCCAGGATGTTCCAGTGCACCGGGAAACCGGGCCGGTACACCCTGGACCCGACGCAGGAGCCGATGTACCGCATCGGCTGCACGATGACCGGCGGCATGTCCGGCGGCGGGATCTTCGCCGCGGGCAAGGACGGCAAGGCCCAGCTGGTCTCCGTCAACTCGCTGATCAACCGGCCCGACGTCACCTACGCCGCAGGCCCGCGCCTCGGCACGGCGGCCAAGGGTGTCTTCGACGCGATCAGCAAGAAGTACGCGGGCAAGAGCTGACGCTCTTCCGCGCCCGGCACGGCGCGGGAGACGAGAGGGGCCCGCCCTCCCGGAACGCTTCCGTTCCGGGAGGACGGGCCCCCATTCCGTGCGGAGTACTCAACGCCGGCCGGAGGGCACGTATGCCCGCAGCTCCGCCGCCAGTTCCTCGTGCACCCGGGTCTTGAGCAGCGTGCCCTCCTCGGTGTGCTCCTCGGAGAGCACCTCGCCCTCGGCATGGGCGCGCGAGACGAGCCCGCCGCGGGTGTAGGGCACGAGCACCTCCAGCTCGACCGAGGGACGCGGAAGCCGCTCGTCCAAGAGGGCCAGCAGGTCGTCCATGCCCTGACCGGTGCGGGCCGAGACGACCAGCGCCTGCCTCTCCTGCCGCAGCAACCGCTGGAGGGTCAGCGGGTCCGCCGCGTCGGCCTTGTTGACCACGACGATCTCGGGCACCTCGGCGGCACCCACGTCACGGATCACCGCACGCACCGCGGCCAGCTGCTCCTCGGGCGCGGGGTGCGAGCCGTCCACCACGTGCAGGATGAGATCGGAGTCCCCGACCTCCTCCATCGTGGAGCGGAACGCCTCCACCAGGTGGTGCGGGAGATGCCGCACGAAGCCGACGGTGTCCGCCAGCGTGTACAGGCGCCCGCCCGGCGTCTCGGCCTTGCGGACGGTGGGGTCCAAGGTGGCGAACAGCGCGTTCTCCACCAGGACACCGGCGCCGGTGAGGCGGTTGAGCAGCGAGGACTTGCCCGCGTTGGTGTATCCGGCGATCGCGACCGAGGGCACCTTGTGGCGCTTGCGGTCCTGGCGCTGGATGTCGCGGCTGGTCTTCATCTCCGCGATCTCTCGGCGCATCTTCGCCATCTTCTCGCGGATGCGCCGACGATCCGTCTCGATCTTGGTCTCACCGGGACCACGCGTGGCCATGCCACCGCCGCCCGCGGCGCCGCCTCCGCCGCCGCCCATCTGCCGCGACAGCGACTGGCCCCAGCCGCGCAGCCTCGGCAGCATGTACTGCATCTGCGCCAGCGCCACCTGCGCCTTGCCCTCACGGGACTTGGCGTGCTGCGCGAAGATGTCCAGGATCAGCGCGGTGCGGTCGACCACCTTGACCTTGACGACGTCCTCGAGGTGGATCAGCTGCCCCGGGCTCAGCTCACCGTCGCACACGACGGTGTCGGCGCCGGACTCGAGCACGATGTCGCGCAGCTCCCGGGCCTTGCCGGAGCCGATGTAGGTGGCCGGATCGGCCTTGTCCCGACGCTGGATGACGCCGTCGAGGACCTCGGCGCCCGCGGTCTCAGCCAGTGCCGCCAGCTCCGCGAGGGAGTTGTCGGCGTCCTGCGCCGTGCCCGTCGTCCACACGCCGACGAGGACCACACGCTCCAGCCGGAGCTGGCGGTACTCGACCTCGGTGACGTCCTCCAGCTCGGTGGAGAGACCGGCGACGCGGCGCAGGGCGGCGCGGTCCGAACGGTCGTGCTGCTCGCCGTCGCGCGCGCCGTCGATGTCGTCACTCCAAGCAACGTCCTCTTCCATCAGGGCGTCGGCTCGGCGGTTCGTCTCGGCTACGCGCTGGCCGTTGTACGGAAGGGAAGAAGAGGAGGTCATTGGATCCTTACTCGAGAGAGACAGAGGTGCTGCCCGGGGAACGCCCGGCATGACGGGATGATTCCCCGCGAAGCGGGAGCGGACTCGCCGTCGAGGGAGATAGTGGCACGGCCTCGGCGGTGCGTCACCCGGATTTGCGGCGCCGTACGGTGCGCGCGGGCAGCTGCAGCAGGAGCGGGAGGGCCGCCGTGCCTCAGTTCGCCGAGAGGTGCCGGGCGGCACGGGTGACGTCGTAGACGCCGGGCACCCGGAGCATGGCGCGCATCAGCGCGGGCAGCCCCGTCGCGTCGGGCAGCTGGAGCGTGTACGTGTGGCGGACGCGCTGCTCCCTGGGCGGTTCGACGTCGGCGGAGACCACGGCGGCACCCTGCGCGGCGATGGTCTCGGTGAGGTCGGCGAGCAGCTGCGGGCGGCCGAACGCCTCCGCGAGGAGGGTGACCCGGCAGCCTGCCGCGTGCTCCCGCCAGCGGACGGACACCGAGCGGCGGCCGGCGGCCCTCATCCGGACCGCGGAGTGGCAGCTGTCCCGGTGCACCGTGACGGCGCCGCCCCGTACAGGGAAGCCGGTGACGGAGTCGGGGGGCACGGGCGTGCAGCAGCGGGCGAGCCGCACGGGTACACCCGGCCGCGCGGTGACCACCGAGGCGCTCTCCGCCGCGGCGGGGCTTTCGGCACCGTCGGCGCCCTCTGCACCACCGCCCCTCGGGGGCGCGGCCGGCGCGGCGGCGGACGGCACGGCGGCGGACGGCACGGCGGCGGACGGCGCGGGCGGGTGCGCCGCGAGCCACTTGCGGATGGCGATCCGGGCGGCGGGCGTACGCGCGTGGTCGAGCCACTCCGGTGCGGGGGCGTAGGTGGCCGCAGCCGTGGCGGGGGCGAGGAAGAGCTGCACCGTGTCCGCGTCGCGCAGGACGGTGCTCAAGGAGGTGAGCCGCCCGTTCACCCGGGCGCCGATACACCGGTGCGCGGCCTCGCCGTGCCGGGCGTAGGCGGCGTCCACACAGCTGGCCCCCGCCGGGAGGGGCAGGGCGGCACGCTCGGCGCCGGGCACGGTGTCCGTGGCGTAGACGGTGATCTCGCGGTCCTGCGCCAGCTCGTCCCGCAGCTCGCTCCAGAAGGTGTCCGGGTCCGAGGTGTGGCTCTGCCACTCCAGGAGCCGGGAGAGCCAGCCGGGGCGGGTGGGATCGGCGCGCTCGCCCTCCGGCACGGCCTCTCCCTGCCCGACCGCCGGTGCGGTGTGCGGGTCGCCCAGCGCGATCACGCCCGCCTCGGCGACCTGGTGCATCTGCCGGGTCCGCACCAGCACCTCGGCCACCCGCCCGCCGGTGTCGGCGAACGCCGTGTGCAGCGACTGGTACAGGTTGAACTTGGGCGCCGCGATGAAGTCCTTGAACTCGGACATCACCGGGACGAAGCAGGTGTGCAGCTCGCCGAGGGCGGCGTAGCAGTCCGCGTCCTCCTCCACGAGGATCAGCAGCCGGCCGAAGTCGCACGGCCCCAGCTCGCCCCGTTTGCGCCCCAGCCGGTGCACGGACACCAGGTGCCGGGGCCGGATGAGGACCTGGGCGTCGATCTCCGCCTCGCGCAGTACGGCGCGCACGGATGCGGCGACCTGGGTGAGCGGGTCGGGGCGGGTGGCGTGCTCGCGGATGAGCCGCTGGGTGCGCGCGTGCTCGTCCGGCCGCAGGATCGCGAAGGCCAGGTCCTCCAGCTCCCGTTTGAGCGCCTGGACCCCGAGCCGCTCGGCGAGCGGGATGAGCACGTCGCGGGTGACCTGCGCGATGCGTGCCTGCTTCTCGGGGCGCATGACCTTGAGCGTGCGCATGTTGTGCAGGCGGTCGGCGAGCTTGATGGACATCACGCGGACGTCGCTGCCGGTGGCGACGAGCATCTTGCGGAAGGTCTCGGGCTCGGCCGCGGCGCCGTAGTCCACCTTCTCCAGCTTGGTGACGCCGTCGACGAGATGGCACACGGCGGCGCCGAACTCCGCGCGCACCTGGTCGAGGGTGACCTCGGTGTCCTCGACCGTGTCGTGCAGGAGGGAGGCGGTGAGCGTAGTGGGCTCGGCGCCCAGCTGGGCGAGGATGAGCGTCACCGCGAGCGGGTGCGTGATGTACGGCTCGCCGCTCTTGCGCACCTGGCCCCGGTGCGAGGACTCGGCGAGGAGGTAAGCGCGGCGCAGGGCGTCCAGGTCGGCCCCAGGGTGATGGGCCCGGTGCGCCTGGGCCACATGCTCGATGGCATCCGGCAGGCCGTCGCGCGGCCCGGGCCGGAGCAGGGCGGCCCGGCTGAGCTTCCGAAGGTTGTGCACCGCACCCATGGGCACCTCCCGCTCGTGGTCACCCCGAGTCCCCGGGACTTTGATGCTACCGAGCCCATCACGACCAGCTGACCGGCTCTTGCCGACCGTGAGATGGATCACCCGATCGAGGGACGTTTACCGGAACGGACGCCCGGTGCGGCAGGAGCCGGGTCAGTCGTCCGCGAGCGGCAGCTGAGCCGGGTCGAGTACGCCCTCCGCGACGATGACAGCGGGTCCGGTCATCTCGATCCGGCCCTCGGTGTCCTCGGTGATGACCAGCCGCCCGCCCGGCACGTCCACGGTGTAGGTGACCGGGGTGCCGTCGGCGGCCGGGTCCGCGCCGTCCCGCCGGGCGGCGGCCACCATCACGGCGCAGGCGCCCGTACCGCAGGAACGGGTCTCGCCCGAGCCGCGCTCGTGCACCCGCAGGGCGACGTGCCGCGGCCCCCGGTCCACGACGAACTCGACGTTGACCCCGTCCGGGTAGGCGGCGGCGGGCGCCACGACGGGAGCGTCCAGGAGCCGCCCGGCGTCCGCGAGGTCACCGACAAAGGCGACCGCGTGCGGATTGCCCATGCTCACGTGCCGCGCGGGCCAGCTACGCCCGTCCACCGTCACGGTCACCTCGTCGGCCAGGAGCTGCGCCCGGCCCATGGCCACGGTGACCTCACCGGCCTCCGCGCCGTCCGCGCCGCCCCCGGAGAGCCGCACGCGCCGTGTCCCGGCGCGGGTGGCCACGGCGAACTCCCCCGGCTTCACCAGCCCCGCGCGCTCCAGGTAGCGGGCGAAGACCCGGACGCCGTTCCCGCACATCTCCGCGACGCTGCCGTCGCTGTTGCGGTAGTCCATGAACCACTCGGCCTCGGCGGCCATGGCCCGCGCCTCGGGGTCCGCGGCGGACCGCACGACGCGCAGCAGCCCGTCGCCCCCGATCCCTGCCCGGCGGTCGCACAGCCGGGCCACGGCGCCCGGCGACACCCGCAGGACGCCCTGCGGGTCGGGGAGGATCACGAAGTCGTTCTCGGTGCCGTGGCCCTTGAGGAACGGCACGGGCGGGGCGGGGTGCTCGCTGGTCACACCCCCGATCCTACGGGAGCGCGCCCGGGCGGGCGGCGCCGTGCGCCGGGCTCGACCGGGACCGGACAGGCCCTAGCTCAGCCGGGCGACGCGCCATATGGCCAGTGCCGCGAGCGTGGTCACGACGACCGTGTAGAGCAGGACCATCCGCCAGTCCGCCCGCTGCCCGGTGCCGGGGGACGGCAGACCGGGCCACGTATGACCCACCCGCCGGGCGGCCATCACACTCCAGCCCGCCGCGCAGCCGCAGATCAGCAGTCCGAGCATGGAGACGACCGCCCCGGAGCGGCCACCAGGCTCGAAGGCGAGCGGGAAGGCGAACATCAGGGAGCCGAGCGCGCCGAGGATCACGATGGGCACGAGCTGCCACAGCCGCAGGCGGCGCTGGGGACGCAACTCGTACGTCTCGACGAGGGGCTCGTCGCCCTCCGCCCCGTCGGCGCCCTCCAGGCCGCCGACCCGGTCCAGGTCGTCCGCGCTGCGGAGGTAGTCGAGCCGGGGCTCTTCGTCGTCGCGAGGGCTGGCCTCCATCGCCACCCACCCTCCCCACTCCGGCTGCTCGGCTCGAACGATGGTTGATGATGGCACGACGCGAGAGCACGCCAGGACGCTCAAGACGTCCCGATGCCATCACGTGATCAGGCTGTGACCGCTCGTTCGAGCAACGTCAGCGCACGATCCGTGAGTTCCCCCCGGTCGGCGGCGGCCCCGCTGAGCCAGTGCACCCGCGGATCGCGGCGGAACCAGGAGTCCTGGCGCCGGGCGAAGCGCTTGGTGGCCCGTACGGTCTCGGCTCGCGCCGCCGCCTCGGTGCACTCACCGGCGAGCGCGGTGAGCACCTGCTGGTAGCCCAGCGCGCGGGAGGCCGTACGGCCCTCGCGCAGCCCCGCCGACTCCAGCGCGCGGACCTCGTCGACCAAGCCGGCCGCCCACATCCGGTCGACGCGCTCGGCGATCCGCTCGTGCAGCTCCGGCCGGCCGACGTCGACGCCGATCTGGAGGGTCGGGTACACCGACTCGTGCCCCGGCAGGTTCGCGGTGAAGGGGCGGCCGGTGATCTCGATCACCTCCAGGGCGCGGACGACCCGGCGTCCGTTGCTGGGGAGGATGGCGCGGGCGGCGGGCGGGTCGGTGCGCGCGAGCCGGTCGTGCAGCCAGCCGGGGCCGCGTTCGGCCAGCTCGTCCTCGAGCCTGGTCCGCACCGCCGGGTCCGTCCCGGGGAACTCCATGACGTCGATCGCCCCGCGCACGTAGAGCCCCGAGCCGCCGACGAGCACCGGGGTGCGGCCGACGGCGAGCAACCGGTCGATCTCCTCGCGGGCGAGCCGCTGGTACTCGGCGACGCTGGCGGCGACGGTGACGTCCCAGATGTCCAGGAGGCGGTGCGGGACTCCGCGGCGCTCGCGCGGCGGGAGCTTGGCGGTGCCGATGTCCATCCCCCGGTAGAGCTGCATGGAGTCGGCGTTGATGACCTCACCGCCCAGGTGCCGGGCAAGGGCGACGCCCAGATCCGACTTGCCGGCCGCCGTCGGGCCGACGACTGCGATGACCTGGGGTGCGGGCATGGGGGTTCTCACCCCGCAAGTCTCCCAAATCTCACCGGCCGTTCCGCACCGCGCGGAAGATTGGCGCGGACTCACGCGTCACCGAGTGTGAGGGTGCGGTTCCGCTTGCGGGCCGGGCATCCGAAGGCGCTCGGCCGGGCGCTCGCGGCAGCGGCGGAAGTTCACTCGAGCGGGTATCGTCGGAGATTGATATAGGCGTTTTTGTCATATTTCATCGGACCTGCCCGGCCCGGAAGCCGGCGGGACCGGCACCGGCAAGACGCCCGCACCAAGCGCCACAACGGAAGGTGACCGCCATGGGCTTCATGGACAAGGTCAAGGGCATGCTCGGCCAGCACAGCGACAAGGCCGACAAGGGCATGGACAAGGCATCGGACACCCTGGACTCCAGGACCGGCGGCAAGCACTCGGACAAGATCCAGTCAGGGACCGACAAGGCCAAGGACGCCATGCACCGCTCGGGCGGCGAGCACCGCGGCGGCCACCGCGGCGGAGGCGGCGCCGCCTGAACCACGCGGCACGAGCCGCGTCCTGGGCACCCCGCGGCCGGGGTGCCCAGGACGCGGACTCAGGGCAAGTACTCAGGTCAGGACTCAGGACCAGCTGGCGACCAGGTAGCCGACGCCGTACGGCGCCCCGTCGTACAGGAGGCGTCCGCCCAGCGCGGCGCCCTCGCCCGCGCCCGCGAGGACCTGCCAGGGCGCCCGCCCGGCCGCCTGGAGGTCGTACGCCAGCTCCGCGTCCAGGGCGAGCAGCCCGGACAGATCGGCCGCACCGAGCGCGGAGGCGGCGGCAGCGTCGAAGCGAGCCGCCCGCTCGTCGAAGTAGCCCGGCGCCTTCAAGGTGCGGCAGGCGCTGCCGTCCCCCATCACCAGCAGGGCCACCCGCGGCGCACCGGCGGCCACCTCCCGGCCCAGGGCCGCGCAGCGGTCGCGGGAGAGCGGTTCGCCCACCCCCAGCCCCTCGACCGGGGCGGAGCCCCAGTCCGCGCGCGCGAGCAGCCAGGCGCCGACAGCCAGGGACGACGGCAGTTCACGTGCGCCGTCCGGCGCGTGGCCGCCGCCCGGCCCGAGGGTCACCTCGAGGTCCGCACCGAAGCCGCGGAAGGAGCCGGACGCCCCCTGCGGGTGGGGGCCGCGGCCCGGCTGCTCGGCGGGACCGACGACGACCAAGCGGTCCGCACGCGCGGCGGCGAGTACGCCGATGGCGTCGAAGCACGCCGCGCGGGCGTCGTCCATCTCGTGGGCCGCCCCGGCCGCCACCTCGGGGACCAGCAGCGGCGGACAGGGGCATACGGCGGCGGCGACAAGCATGGCCGGCAGCTTAGACGAAGCGGCAGGCGGTGTACTCCCCCGCGCCCCGCGTCCGCCGACTACTTCGCCGCCGAATCCCACTCCAGTTCGCACACCCGGAAGTAGTACGGATACGAGCGGCCGAAGGCGCCGTCACCGACCAGCAGCCAGCCGTCCGCTGTGCGGTAGAGGCGCTTCCGCTTCGGGGAGGCCGGATGCCGGGGCTGGTAGTAGCGGATGTGGTGGCGCATGCGCTCCTCGGCCTCCTCACGGGTCCCGTCGACCTCGTCCAGGATGTCGACCAGTTCGGGCACGTTGCCCCCGAGATCCTTGTGTACCAGCAGTCCCCAGCGGGCCATCCGCCGTCCCCCCTCGTATCGCCTCGAGCTGTCTCAGCGGGCCGCGCAGCCGCCGGTCGCCGCGGGCAGCGGCGCGGGTGCGCCCACCGTCGGCAGCCCCAGCATGACGCCGGACCGCCCCTGGTCGGGGGCGGCGTTCCGCGCCTCCCAGGCGTCCCCGGAGCGGGTGCGGCGTACGGCGCGCGCGGGAGCCTCGGCGAGCAGGTGGTGCGGGGCGGCGTAGCTGATCTCGACGGTGGCCAGGTCCCCGGGGCGCACGGCTTCCTGCGGGCGCGCGAAGTGCACCAGCCGGTTGTCGGGCGCCCGCCCGGAGAGCCGCCGCGTGGCGCCGTCCTTGCGGCCCTCGCCCTCGGCGACCATGACCTCCAGGGTGCGGCCGACCTGCTTCCTGTTCTCCTCCCAGGAGATCTCCTCCTGGAGGGCGACCAGTCGCTCGTACCGCTCCTGCACGACCGCCTTGGGCAGCTGCCCGGCCATCTCGGCGGCCGGGGTGCCGGGCCGCTTGCTGTACTGGAAGGTGAACGCCTGCGCGAAGCGCGCCTCGCGCACCACGTGCAGCGTCTCCTGGAAGTCCTCCTCGGTCTCGCCGGGGAAGCCCACGATGATGTCGGTGGAGATCGCGGCGTCCGGCATCGCCTCCCGCACGCTCCCGATGATGCCCAGGAAGCGCTCCTGGCGGTACGAGCGGCGCATCGCCTTGAGCACCCGGGAGGAGCCCGACTGCAACGGCATGTGCAGCTGCGGCATGACGTTCGGCGTCTCGGCCATCGCCGCGATCACGTCGTCCGTGAAGTCGCGGGGATGCGGCGAGGTGAAGCGGACGCGCTCCAGCCCGTCGATGCGGCCGCAGGCGCGCAGCAGCTTGCCGAACGCCTCGCGGTCGCCGATGTCGCTGCCGTAGGCGTTGACGTTCTGCCCGAGCAGGGTGATCTCGCTGACGCCCTCGGCGACCAGCGCCTCCACCTCGGCGAGGATGTCGCCCGGCCGCCGGTCCTTCTCCTTGCCGCGCAGCTGCGGGACGATGCAGAAGGTGCAGGTGTTGTTGCACCCGACGGAGACCGACACCCAGGCGGCGTACGCGCTCTCGCGGCGCGTGGGCAGGGTGGAGGGGAACGCCTCCAGCGACTCGGCGATCTCGACCTGCGCCTCCTGCTGGAGGCGGGCGCGCTCCAGCAGCACCGGCAGCTTGCCGACATTGTGCGTGCCGAAGACGACGTCGACCCAGGGCGCCTTCCGCACGATCGTCTCGCGGTCTTTCTGCGCCAGGCAGCCGCCGACGGCGATCTGCATGCCCGGATCGGCCGCCTTGCGAGGCGCGAGCTGGCCCAGGTTGCCGTACAGCCGGTTGTCGGCGTTCTCCCGCACGGCGCAGGTGTTGAACACCACGACGTCGGCTCCGTCGCCGCCCTCGGGCGCCCGTACGTAGCCGGCGTCCTCCAGCAGGCCCGCCATTCGTTCGCTGTCGTGGACATTCATCTGGCAGCCGAAAGTCCGCAGCTCATATGTCTTCGCAGTCATCTCAGTCGACCAGGGTACGTGCTCTCCCCCGCCCCCTGCAGATGACTTCCGGATCGTGGTGCTGGCAGGATCACCGGCATGCTCAGCCTCCGGGTACGCGACGGCGCGGCGCGGCGCGGCGTGCCCCGGGGATGGCGCGCCGCGGGCGCGGTGGCCGTCGTGCTCGGGCTGCTGCTGTGGTGGCTCCTGCCCGAGGGCGGGCGGACCCCGGCGGGGAAGGTCACCTTCGCCACCGGCGCCCCGACGGGGGTGTACGCGCGCTACGGCACGCTGCTCCAGCAGCGGCTGGCCCGCGACGCGCCGCGACTGCGGATGGAACTGGCGGCCAGCCAAGGCTCGGTGCAGAACATCGACATGGTCATCTCCGGCCGGGCGGACTTCACCATCGCGCAGTCGGACGCGGTCGCGGCCTATCTGAAGGCGGGCGGCGAGGGTGCGGAGCGGCTCTCCGCGTGCGCCCGGCTGTACGACGACTACATGCAGCTGATCGTGCCCGCCGGTTCACCGGTGCGCAGCGCGAAGGACCTCAAGGGACTGCGGGTCGGGCTGGGCTCGGAGCGCTCCGGGGTGAGCCTGGTCGCGGGGCGGCTGCTCCAGGCGGCCGGGCTGGACCGGGACGCGGACATCGAGGAGGTCCCGGCGGGCATCGACAGGCTGCCGGGGCTGCTGGAGCGCGGCGAGCTGGACGCGTTCTTCTGGTCGGGCGGGCTGCCGACTACGGCCGTCGAGCGGCTCGCGGAGCGGACCGGCATCCGGCTGGTGCAGCTCGGTGACCTGATGCCCCGGCTGCACGCCACCGAGCCCGAGGCCCGCTACTACCGGGCCGCGGTGATGCCCGCGGACGCGTACCCCACGGTGCAGCAGGGCGAACCGGTCAACACGGTCGCGGTGGCGAACCTGCTGGTCACCACGGACCGCACCGATCCGGCGGTGGCCGAGGCGCTGACCCGCTCGCTGATCAACAGTCGGGACCAGATCGGCAACGAGGTGCACGCGGCGCAGAAGGTGGACCTGCGGACCGCGATCTACACCGACCCGCTGCCGCTGCACAAGGGCGCCGCCCGCTACTACCAGGCGGTGAAGCCCTGACCACGACAGGGGGCAGACGGCTGGTCGGCCCCGGTGATACGGATGCCTCGGGAGCGTTCCCGGCCACCGGGCGGGCCGTCCCCCTTCCGGTCCCCGTCGCCTCACCGTAGGAGCCGCCGAGATGCACGACGACCGCAGCATTGTCGAAGCCCGACTGCGCCGCGTCCTGGACGAGCGGGTGCGTCCCGCGGTGCACGGTTCCCCGCTGCCGCTGACCGTGCGGCGCTGGGACGCGCCCGGCGAGCCGGTGCCCGTCGCCGAGGGGCTCGCCGCCCCGTACGCCGCGGCGGCCGCCGGGCAGGAGTGGGGTCCGGCGTGGGGGACGACCTGGTTCCACGTCACCGGGCGGGTGCCCGCCTCGTGGGCGGGCCGGACGGTGGAGGCGGTCCTCGATCTGGGCTTCGACCTCGACATGCCGGGCTTCCAGTGCGAGGGGCTGGTCCATCGCGCCGACGGCACGGTGGTCAAGGCGCTCAACCCGCGCAACTCCTGGGTGCGGCTGGGTGCCCCGGCCGCCGGGGGCGAGGAGGTGGAGCTGTACGTGGAGGCGGCGGCCAACCCGGTGCTCAACTTCCCGCAGACGCCCACCTGGGAGGGCGACCGGCTCACGGCCGGGGACCGGCCCCTCTACCGGCTGCGCCGCATGGACCTCGCGGTGTTCGAGACACAGGTGTGGGAACTGGTACAGGACCTGGAGGTCACCGGTGACCTGATGCGCGCGCTGCCGCTGGAGGACGCGCGCCGCTGGGAACTGCTGCGGGCCGTCGAACGCGCGCTGGACGCGCTCGACCTGGGCGACGTACCGGGCTCCGCCGCGTCCGCCCGAGCCTGCCTGGCCGAGGTGCTGGCCACCCCCGCGCGCGCCTCCGCGCACCGGATCAGCGCGGTGGGGCACGCCCACATCGACTCCGCCTGGCTGTGGCCGCTGCGGGAGACGGTGCGCAAGGTGGCCCGTACGACCGCCAACGTGGTGGCCCTGATGGACGAGCACCCGGAGTTCGTCTTCGCCATGTCGCAGGCGCAGCAGCTCGCCTGGCTCAAGGAGCACCGGCCCGAGCTGTATGCCAGGGTGCGGCAGAAGGTGGCGGACGGGCGGTTCGTGCCGGTCGGCGGCATGTGGGTGGAGTCGGACACCAACATGGTCGGCGGCGAGGCCATGGCCCGGCAGTTCCTGTACGGCAAGAAGTTCTTCCTGGAGGAGTTCGGCATCGACACCGAGGAGGTGTGGCTGCCGGACTCCTTCGGTTACACCGCCGCCATGCCGCAGCTGGTGAAGCTGGCGGGCGCCCGGTGGTTCCTCACCCAGAAGATCTCCTGGAGCCAGACGAACAAGTTCCCCCATCACACCTTCTGGTGGGAGGGCATCGACGGCACCCGGGTCTTCACGCACTTCCCGCCCGTCGACACCTACAACGCGACCCTCAGCGGGGAGGAGCTGGCCCACGCGGCCCGCAACTACCGGGAGAAGGGCGGCGGCTCGCGCTCGCTGGCGCCGTTCGGGCACGGCGACGGCGGCGGCGGGCCGACCCGCGAGATGCTGGCGCGGGCGCGGCGGCTGCGCGCCCTGGAGGGTTCGCCGCGGGTGATGGTGGAACGCCCCGGCGCCTTCTTCGAGGCGGCGCACGCCGAGTATCCGGACGCGCCGGTGTGGGCGGGCGAGCTGTACCTGGAACTGCACCGCGGCACCTACACCTCGCAGGCGAAGACGAAGCAGGGCAACCGGCACAGCGAGTCGCTGCTGCGCGAGGCGGAGCTGTGGGCGGCCACCGCGGCGGTACGCAGCGCGAACGACGGCGGGCGGCCGTACGGGTATCCGTACGAGCGGCTGGAGCGGCTGTGGAAGACGGTGCTGCTCCACCAGTTCCACGACATCCTGCCGGGCTCCTCGATCGCCTGGGTGCACCGCGAGGCGCGCGAGACCTACGCCCGGGTGCGCACGGAACTGGAGGAGGTCATCGGCACCGCGCAGCGGGCGCTGGCGGGCGGCGGGGACGGCGCAGCCGCCGGGAGCGGCGGCACCGACATGGTGTTCAACGGCGCTCCGCACGCGCGCGGCGGCGTGCCGGCGCACGGGGCGGCGCCCCGTACCCCCGCCGGCGGCCCAGTGACCGCGACGGAGCGGGACGGCGGCGGCTGGGTGCTGGAGAACGGCCTGCTGCGGGTGGGGATCGACGTGCGGGGCCTGGTGGTGTCCGCGTACGACCTCGACGGGGCGCGCGAGGCGGTCGCCCCGGGGCTGGCGGCCAACCTCCTCCAGGTGCACCCGGACTTCCCGAACATGTGGGACGCCTGGGACGTCGACGCCTTCTACCGGCACAACGTGACCGACCTGACGGCCGCCGACGAGGTGTCGCTCAGCGAGAGCACGGGGGGCGCCGGGGACGCGGGGGGCGCCGTCACGGTGCGGGTGGCCCGTGCTTTCGGCCGCTCCAGCGTGGTGCAGCTGCTGACGCTGCGGGCGGGCGCGCGAGCGCTGGAGATCGACACCGAGGTGGACTGGCAGGAGACCGAGAAGTTCCTCAAGGCCGCCTTCCCGCTGGATGTGAAGGCCGACCGGTCGGCCTCCGAGACGCAGTTCGGCCACGTCTTCCGCGCCACGCACACCAACACCTCGTGGGACGCGGCGAAGTTCGAGATCTGTGCGCACCGCTGGGTCCACGTCGAGGAGCCGGGCTGGGGGGTGGCCCTCGTCAACGACTCGACCTACGGGCACGACGTCACGCGCGACGTCCGGGACGACGGCGGCCAGACCACCACCGTGCGGCTCTCCCTGCTGCGCGCGCCGCGCTACCCGGACCCGGAGACCGACCAGGGTGTCCACCGGCTGCGCTACGCCCTGGTGCCGGGCGCCACGGTGGGCGACGCGGTCCGCGAGGGCCACTGGATCAACCTGCCGGAGCGCACCGTACGGGGCACCGGGGCACCGGTGGCGCCACTGGTCGCGGTCAGCGGCGACCAGGTGGTGGTCGAGGCGGTCAAGCTGGCGGAGGACCGCGGCGGCGACGTCGTCGTGCGCCTGTACGAGTCCTGCGGCGGGCGGGCCCGTACGACGGTGACGGCCGGATTCCCCCTGGGGACGGCGGTCGTGACGGACCTGCTGGAACGGCCGCTAACCGGTACCGGGGAGCAGGAGGGCACCGGCGAGCGGCACGGGGACGACGGCGGCCGTGTCGGGTCGGCCGTGGTGCGCGGACCTTCGGCGGACGGGGCTCTGGAGGTCACGCTCCGGCCGTTCCAGATCCTCACGCTGCGGCTGTCGCCCGCGGCCACGCGCCCGGAGAGCGGCGGAGGGACCGGTGGGGGAAGGGCCGAGCCCGGCTGAGCCGGTGGGGTCGTCCGCGCGGGCGGACTGAGCAGCCGTGCTGATGCCGGACACCGCAGCCCGGCGGAAGCCGCCGTTGCGCAGCTCGTGTTCGGCACGGGGCCGCACGCCTGCCCCGCTGCCTGGCTCGCCCGGGCGCAGTCGGACGACCTGCTGGCGGCCCTGGCCCCCTGCCGTCCGGTCGTGGTCCGGGCCCGCGCGGACGCACGGCAGGACGGAGGGGCGACGGACGACGTGACGGGGACGGGTGCATGCGGCACGGCACGGTGAACCCGGCACCGCTCGACGACGCGGCGGGGGCCGTAATGCGCGCGGTGAACGTCGACGGCACCGCCCGGTTGCTGACAGCCGTCGGCGCCCGGCCGCTGGTGTGGACCAGCAGCGCCGGCGCCTACGACCCCCGCACCGGCCGCCGTACGGTGCGCGAGGACTACCCGGTGGCCGGCAGCTGAACGCGTACGGCCGTACGAAGGGGGCGGGTGAGCGCCTCGCGCGGGCGGCCGGTGCCGTGGTGCTCCGCCCCCGCGCCGTGTACGGACGCGGTGATCCACACCTGGTCCCGTGCCTGCCCGCCCGGGTAAGGGCGGGGATGCTGCTGCTGCCAAGGCAGGACGTGCGGCTGAGCCTCACGGCGGTGGAGAACCTCGCCGACGCCGCGCTGGCGGCCACCGGCCGGCCGCCGGGGGCGTACAACGTCGCGGACGGGAGCCTGTACAGACGGGACCGCGCCGCGCGCGCCGTACTGCGCTCCCACGCAGGCGGGCACGCCTGGTGCCCCTGCCCCGCCTCGTAGCACGGGCGGTCGCCCGCGCGGCGGAGGCGTACGTGCGGGGCGCCGGACGGGGCGCCGGACGCGCTCAGCCGCTACGCGGTGGACCAGCGGGCGCGCGGCGTGGTCCTGCACGTGTCGAAGGCGCGGGCCCGGGGCTGGGAACCGCTCCGGAACCTGGCGGACTACACGGCCTGCCGACGCCGCAGGCGCGTCCGCCACCAGCCCGCCCGGCCTACCCGTCCCCCCTTGCCGCCCCGCGCCACCCGGCGGCCCCACCGCGCCGGAGCCCTGAGCACCGTCACGGCACCCCCAGCACTCCCGGCGCCCCAGGCACCGCAGGCTCGCTGCGCGGCAGCGTGAGCGTGACACGCAGCCCGTGCGGCTCGTTCGGGCCGAAGGCGAGCCGCGCACCGCCCGCGCCCAGCAGCGCCCGGGTGATCGACAGCCCGAGGCCCGATCCGGAGACGTTCTGGTGCCGGCTGCTGCGCCAGAAGCGGTCGCCGACGCGCGAGAGCTCATCCTCGGTCAGCCCCGGCCCGCCGTCGGCGACCTCGACCGTGGCCTCCTCACCCTGGGCGGCCACGGCGACGGTGACCGCCTCACCGGCGGGGGTGAACTTGACGGCGTTGTCGACGACCGCATCCAGCGCGCTGGAGACGGCGACCGGATCGACCCACCCCGTCACCGCGGGCGGCCCCGTGTACTCCAGTGCCACCCCCGCGCGCTCCGCGACCGGCCCCCAGGCCGCCACCCGCTCGATGGCGAGCGCTGCGATGTCCGTGAGCCGCAGATCGGCCGCGCTGTGCTCGGCCAGCGCGAGGTCCAGCAGGTCGTCCAGCACCTGGGCCAGCCGCTTCCCCTCGGCCCGTACGGAGGCGACCTCCGCGCTGTCCTCCGGGAGTTCGAGCCCCAGCAGCTCGATGCGCAGGAGCAGCGCGGCGAGCGGATTGCGCAGCTGGTGTGAGGCGTCGGCGACGAACGCGCGCTGCTGTTCCAGCACCTCCTCCACATGGTCGGCCATCTCGTTGAAGGAGCGTGCGAGCCGCCGCAGCTCCGGCGGCCCTCCCGAGGCGGCCACCCGGGACTTCAGCTCGCCGGTGGCGATCTCGTGCGTGGCACGGTCCAGCGTGCGCACCGGGCGCAGCACCCAGCGGGTCAGCAGCAGGGCCGCGGCGACGGCGAGCAGCATCGCGGCGCCCTCGCCCGCGGCGAGCGGCAGCCAGCCCTGGAGGATGCGGGAGCGCAGCGCGCCGGTGGGCGAGTCGGTGAAGACGACGGCGGCCACGTCGCCGTCCCGGATGACCGGTGAGGCGACCGCGATCCGGCCGCGCTGCCAGGGCCACACCTGTGCCGGGTCGTGGCTGCGCCGTCCGGCGAGCGCCTCCTGGAACGTCTTCGCGCCCGCGCCCGCGGGAGGTATGCGCCAGCCCTCCGGGGCGATGGCCATCGCCTGGCCATCGCGGTAGAAGACGCCCACCCGGACACCGTACAGATCGTGGTAGCGGCGCAGTTCGCGGCGGAGCGTGCTGAGGCGCTCGCCCTGCTCGGTGCGTGCCGTAACGAACTGGGCGAGCGAGGCGAAGCGCGCCGTGTCGTCGATCCTGTCGACCACGACCCGTTGCTGCTCGGCGGCGGCCAGGCTCGCGGCGAGCGGGAATCCGAGCGCGAGCAGCACCCCGGCGAACAGCAGGATCAGCAGCGGCAGGAGTCGGGAGCGCACCTCGGGCGACCAGCGCCGCGGCTACGGGGCCGGCGCGACGAGGCGGTAGCCGACGCCGCGTACGGTCTCGATGAGCGTGGCGAGTCCGATTTTGGCGCGGAGCGAGGCCACATGGACCTCAAGGGTGCGCCCGGTGCCCTCCCAGCTCGTGCGCCAGACCTCGCTGATGATCTGCTCCCGCCGGAAGACGACACCGGGCCGCTGCGCGAGCAGTGCCAGCAGGTCGAACTCCTTGCGGGTCAGCGCCACCGGCCGGCCGCCCACGCTCACCTGCCGGGTGGGCAGCTCGACGGCGAGGGCGCCCAGCCGCAGGGTGTCCCCGGCCGCCACGCCGCCGGCGCTCTCCTCGGCGGCGTGCTCCTCGGCGGTGCTGCGGCGGCTGACCGCGTGGATGCGGGCGAGCAGCTCCCCGGTGTCGTACGGCTTGACGACGTAGTCGTCGGCCCCCAGGTTGAGGCCGTGGATGCGCGACCGGACGTCGGCACGCGCGGTCACCATGATCACGGGGGTGGCGGTCATCCGGCGGATGCGCCCGCAGATCTCGAAGCCGTCCTGCCCCGGCAGCCCCAGGTCGAGCAGCACGACGCCGAAGGGCGGCGCCCCGTCGCCCGGCAGCAGCCGCTTGAGGGCGGTCTCGCCGTCGTGCGCGTGGACGACGGTGAAACCGTGGCGGGCCAGTACGGCGGAGAGCGCCGCGGCGACGTGGTCGTCGTCCTCGACCAGCAGCAGCCTCATACGGAGCCCTCCCTTCCCGTCTTTCGGACCGGCCGTCCGCTGTGTACGGTCCGTCGTGTACAGCCTGGCCTGTGCATCCACGCGGATGGGCGCAGACGAGTCAAGACCTCATGGTCACCCACCGGTATCCGTTATGCAGCCGGTACGCCTCCGACATGCCGCCCCCTGCCCGCTTCACCGAGTGTGCCGGGCTGCTACCGGATCGTTATGCTCAATTTCCCCTCAGATGTGATGACGCTGGTGGCGACGGCTCACTAAGGTCCTCGCAACCGACGAGGACGGAGCTACAGGCCGATGAGCAAAGTATCGGTGACCAAGGACGCCCCACCGCCGGGATCGGCTCCGAGCGGCCTGGTCGTCCTGGACAACGTGAACAAGCACTTCGGTGCGCTGCATGTCCTCCAGGACATCGACCTGACCATCGCGCGCGGGGAAGTTGTCGTCGTCATCGGGCCCTCCGGGTCCGGCAAGTCCACGCTGTGCCGCACCATCAACCGGCTGGAGCCCATCGACTCCGGGTACATCGCCGTCGACGGCAAGCCGCTGCCCGAGGAGGGCAAGGAGCTGGCGAAGCTGCGTGCGGACGTCGGCATGGTGTTCCAGTCGTTCAACCTCTTCGCGCACAAGACGGTGCTGCAGAACGTCACGCTCGGCCAGCTCAAGGTCCGCAAGACCGACAAGCAGGCAGCGGACGCGAACGCGCGCAAGCTGCTCGACCGCGTCGGCGTCGGCAACCAGGCCGACAAGTACCCGGCGCAGCTCTCGGGCGGCCAGCAGCAGCGGGTGGCCATCGCCCGCGCGCTGGCCATGGACCCCAAGGTGATGCTGTTCGACGAGCCGACCTCGGCGCTCGACCCCGAGATGATCAATGAGGTCCTCGAGGTCATGCAGCAGCTCGCGCGGGACGGCATGACCATGGTCGTCGTCACCCACGAGATGGGGTTCGCCCGGTCCGCCGCCAATCGGGTGGTCTTCATGGCGGACGGCCGGATTGTCGAGGAAGCTACGCCGGACCAGTTCTTCAGCAATCCGCGCAGTGACCGTGCGAAGGACTTCCTGTCGAAGATCCTGCACCACTGAGCGCCCGGCTCCAGGACCACGTACCAAACCGATCGTAGGGATGCGCATCATGAACTTCCGCAAGGCCAGCATGGCGGCCGCCGCCACTCTCGCCCTCTCGCTCGCCGCGACCGCGTGCGGAGGCAGCGACAGCGGTGACGACGAGGGTCTCACCATCGGCATCAAGTACGACCAGCCGGGGCTGGGCCTGAAGACCCCCGACGGCAAGTACGAGGGCTTCGACGTCGACGTCGCCCGGTACATCGCCAAGGAGATGGGGGTGAAGGAAGACGACATCACCTGGAAGGAAGCTCCCAGCGCCGACCGCGAGAACCTGATCTCCAACGGTGACGTGGACTTCATCGCCGCCACCTACTCCATCACGCCGGAGCGCAAGGAGAAGGTCAGCTTCGCCGGCCCGTACCTGATGGCGCACCAGGACCTGCTCGTCCGCAAGGACGACAACTCGATCAGCACCGAGAAGGACCTCAACACCAGCGACCTGAAGCTGTGTTCGGTCACCGGCTCCACCTCGGCGCAGAACGTCAAGAAGGACTTCGCGCCGAAGTCGGACCTCCAGGAGTACGGCGGGTACTCGGAGTGCCTGACCGGCCTGGAGAACAAGGCCGTTGACGCGCTGACCACGGACGACTCCATCCTGGCCGGCTACGCCTCGCAGAAGGAGCACCAGGGCAAGTTCAAGCTGACCGGCCTCAGCCTCAGCGACGAGCCCTACGGCGTCGGCATCAAGAAGGGCGACACCAAGCTCCAGAAGGAGATCAACGACGCCATCACCAAGATGGTCGAGGACGGTTCCTGGAAGAAGGCGGCCGAGAAGCACTTCGGCCCCGCCGACTACAAGTACGACGACGCTCCGAAGATCACCGAGACCAGCTGACATCTGCTGACAGCTGAGGGCAGGGTGGCGCGCCGTCTGAGGCAGGCGGCGCGCCACGCCATCCGACGAAGAAGCGAGAGCGCGGGAGAGAGTGTTCGACTTTCTTGATCAGTACGACTTGTGGGACGCCTTCTGGGTGACGATCAAACTCACCCTCTACTCAGCGATAGGTTCGCTGATCTGGGGCACCGTCCTGGCGGCCATGCGCGTCAGTCCGGTCCCGGTGATGCGCGCCTTCGGAACCACCTACATCAACACCGTGCGGAACACTCCGCTGACGGTCATCATCGTGGCCACCTCCCTGGGGCTGTACCAGACCATGGGGATCGAACTGGGGGGCGGTGACTCGAAGGAGATCGGTTTCAGGCTGGCGGTGCTCGGCCTGATCGCCTATCACGCCTGCTTCGTCTGCGAGTCGCTGCGCTCGGGCATCAACACGGTGCCGGTCGGCCAGGCCGAGGCGGCACGGGCGCTGGGGCTGAGCTTCTTCCAGGTGCTCACCCTGATCGTGCTGCCGCAGGCGTTCCGTTCGGTCGTCGCGCCGCTGGCCAACGTGCTGATCGCGCTGACGAAGAACACCACCGTGGCCGCGGCCATCGGGGTCAGCGAGGCGGCGGCACTGATGCAGACCATGGTCGAGAATGAGAGCGACGTGATCTTCCTCGTCTTCGCCGTGTTCGCCTTCGGCTTCATCGTCCTCACCCTTCCGGCCGGGCTGCTGCTCGGCTGGGTCAGCAAGCGCGTGGCGGTGAAGCGATGAGCGACCTCTCCGTTCTCTACGACGCGCCCGGTCCCCGTGCCAAAGTCCGCAACTGGCTCTACACCGCCCTCTTCGTCGCCGTCTTCGGACTGGTCCTGTGGTGGGTGCTGTCCGCGATGGCGGACAAGGACCAGCTGACCGCGGACAAGTGGCGCCCGTTCGTCGACGACTCACGGGTGTGGACCACCTATCTGCTGCCCGGTCTGGTGGAGACGCTCAAGGCGGCGGCGCTGTCCATCGTCATCGCGCTCCCGCTGGGCGCCGTGCTGGGCATAGGGCGCCTCTCCGACCACCGCTGGGTGAGCGTCCCCGCCGGTGCCGTCGTGGAGTTCTTCCGCTCCATCCCCGTGCTGCTGATGATGGTCTTCGCCAACCAGCTGTACGCGCAGAACACCGATCTCGACCCGGAGATCCGCCCGCTGTACGCCGTGGTGACCGGGCTCGTGCTCTACAACGCCTCCGTGATCGCCGAGATCGTACGGGCGGGCATCCTCTCGCTGCCGCTGGGCCAGTCGGACGCGGCGAAGGCGATCGGCATGCGCAAGTGGCAGATCATGTGCTTCGTGCTGCTGCCGCAGGCGGTCACGGCGATGCTGCCCGCACTGGTGAGCCAGCTCGTCGTGATCGTGAAGGACACGGCGCTGGGCGGCGCGATGCTGGGCTTCGGCGAGCTCCTCAACCAGCACCGCGAGATCACCGCCAACTACGGGGCGAACACCATCGCCACGTTCACCGTGATCGCGGTGATCTTCATCCTCCTGAACCTGCTGCTGACCACCTTCGCCAGTTGGCTGGAGGGCTTCATCCGGCGCGGGAAGAAGTCCACCGGTGCGGTGGTCCACGCCGGGGCGACCGAGGATCTCGGGTTCGAGGAGCCACTGGGCAAGCGCTGAGCAACACCTGTCGTACGCTGCCCGTTCGCCCGTCGCTTGACGGGGGGACGGGCAGTGGGTTGCATACGAGCTGTGATCGCGTACCGGGCTTGTTCCGCACCAACTTCCAGCTCTCGTAGGGACCATGCGAAGTGCGAGGTCCCCCTGTCGTGGACCCGGTGATCATCGTCGGTGCGGGTCCCGTCGGCCTGGCACTGGCGCTGGCGCTTGCACGCCATTCCGTACCCTCCGTCGTACTGGACGGCCAGGACGGCACGGTCGTGCGGCGTGCGGCGCGTACCTGCGTGCTGCGCCCGGAGACGGCGGCGGCGCTGCCCCCGGTGGACGGCGTACGGTGGCGCGGCTGGCGCACCCAGCGGCGGCACCAGCCCGTGCAGCGGCTGGAGCTGGACGCGGAGACCTCGCCGTTCCACGTCACGCAGCACGAACTGGTCCGCGGGCTGCGCGCCGCCCTCGCGGACGAGAAGCTGGTCCGCCTGGCCGCCTGCAGCCACCTGGACCAGCTGGAACAGGACAGGGACGGCGTCAGCGCGCACACCCGAGGCGCCGCGGGTACCTGGTGGCGGGGCAGCTACCTGGTGGGCTGCGACGGCGCGCGGTCCACGGTGCGCAAACTGCTCAAGGTGCGCTTCGCCGGGCGGACCGCCGTGGAACGGCACGCGGTCGCCGCCGTACGCACGCGGCTGCCCTGGCCGGAGGAGGCGCTGCTGCACCGCGCTCCGGGGGGACGGAGGGCGGAGGAGGTGACGGCACGGCCGCTGCCGCGCGGCATATGGCGCCTGGACTGGCTGCTGCCTCCCCGCGGCGAGCAGGTCACTCCCGAGCAGTTGCGCGCACGCGTCCACGACACGCTCAAGGAGTGGTACCGGGCCGGCGGCGACGGCGCCGCGCCTCCCTCCTACGAACTCCTGGACACGGGAGTGCACCTCTCCCACCAGCGGCTCGCACGGCGCTGGCGGCTGGGGCGCGCCTTCCTGGCGGGCGACGCAGCCCATCTGGTCGGCGCCCTGGGGCTGCAGGCCACCGACGAAGGGCTCCAGGACACGGCGAACCTCGCCTGGAAGCTGGCGCTGGCCTGGCATCACGGGCACGACGCCGCCGGGGCGCTGCTGGACAGCTACGAGGCGGAACGCCGCACCGCGCTCGGGTCCCGGCTGCGCGCCGTCGATCAGGCACTTCCGCTGGTACGGCGCGAGGGCGGGGTGCGCGCGCTGCTGCCGGGCGGCGGAGCTCGGGCTCCGCTGGCGCTGCTGACGGACGGGCACCTGGGGCGGGGGCTGCTGGGGGCGCCGCCCGCCTACGAGCGCTCGCCGCTGACCCCGCCGCGCGGTGGCGTGACCACGGTGCCCGTGGGAACCGCGCCGGGTGCGGCCGTGCGGGACGTGCCGGTGACCGCGCTGGACGGGACACGCGGTCGCCTACGGGAGCGGCTGGGCGGCGTCGGCGGCGAACTGCTGGTGCTGCTGGTCGCGCCCGGCACCGGAATCTGGGACAGCCGCCACTGGCTGTCGGCCGGGCTCATGCCCACGCTCGCCGCGGCCGTGGAGACGCTGCCGCTGCGCACGGAGCTGCTGGTCGCCGAGGGCTACCCGGGGGCGGCGGCCCACACCGTACTGGTCATCCGGCCGGACGGGTGCCTGGTGGCCGCGCTGCCGGGGCTGCGGCCCAAGGAGCTGCGGCTGTGCGCGGAGAGCGTGCGTGGCGGGACCGCGGAACAGGCGGGCCCGGCACGCCGGGCGCCCCGGGACTGACCGTGGGGCCCGTACTGCCTGAGCCGTCTTGAGGCAGTTCGGGCCCAGGCACCCGGCACTCGGCTCCGGTCCCTCGGGGGGGGGCGCCCGTGGCGTCGAGCACCAGGCCGCGGGCACCCGGGCACCCGGGCACCTGAGCTTGTGTGCTGGTGCCACGGCGCTGGGGTGCCACAGTGCCGTGCCGTGCTGTGCTTGTGCTCTGCTGTCACGGCGCCGTGGCGACGGCTTCGGGCTCAGCTGTCCGGAAGGTACTCCTCCAGCAGTTCCGGGTCCTCGCCCTCCTCCTCCAGCGCCTGCCGGACGACCCGGAGGGCGAGTCCCTCGGAGTACCCTTTGCGGGCCAGCATCCCGGCCAGCCTGCGGAGCCGCCGGTCCCGGTCCAGCCCTCGGGTGGTACGCAGCTTCCGCTCCACCAGCGCCCGTGCCGTCTCCGCCTCGCGCTCGGCGTCGAGCTGACCGACCGCCTGGTCGATGACCTCGGACTCCACGCCCTTGGTCCGCAGTTCGCGAGCGAGCGCACGGCGGGCGAGTCCCCGACTGTGGTGGCGGGACTCCACCCAGGCGTCGGCGAAGGCCGCGTCGTCGATCAGCCCGACGTCCTGGAAGCGGGCCAGCACCTCCTCCGCGACATCCGCCGGTATATCCCGCTTGGCCAGCGCATCCGCGAGCTGCTGCCGGGTGCGCGGGGTCCCGGTGAGCAGCCGCAAGCAGATCGCCCGGGCCCGCTCAGCCGGGTCCGCTTCCCGGTCCGCTTCTCTCGGCTTGCGCGGTGGTCCGGCCGCGGCCCTCGACGAGGCCGGACCACCGCCGTCTTCGCGCTCCCTGCCGGGCAGGTCTTCCTCTCCCGGCCAGTCGCTGCGGCGGGTCATGCGCTAGCTCTTGGCGGCGGTGGCCCTGGCGGTCTTGGCCTTCGCCGCCGGTGCGGGCACCGTCTTCGCCTCCGGTGTCTTCGCCTCCGCTGTCTTCGAGTCCGGCGTCTTCGCCTCGGCCGCCTTCGCGTCCGCTCCCTTGGCTGCCGCCTTGGCGTCCGGCGCGGGCTCGGCGTCGGGCGCCGCCGGCTTGACGCCGATACCCAGCTTGTCCTTGATCTTCTTCTCGATCTCGTTGGCGAGGTCAGGGTTGTCCCGGAGGAAGTTGCGGGAGTTCTCCTTGCCCTGCCCCAGCTGGTCGCCCTCGTAGGTGTACCAGGCGCCGGACTTGCGGATGAAGCCGTGCTCGACGCCCATGTCGATCAGACCGCCCTCGCGGCTGATGCCCTGGCCGTAGAGGATGTCGAACTCGGCCTGCTTGAAGGGCGGCGCGACCTTGTTCTTGACGACCTTGACGCGGGTGCGGTTGCCGACCGCCTCCGTGCCGTCCTTGAGCGTCTCGATACGGCGGATGTCGAGCCGCACCGAGGCGTAGAACTTGAGCGCCTTGCCACCGGTCGTGGTCTCCGGGGAGCCGAACATCACTCCGATCTTCTCCCGGAGCTGGTTGATGAAGATCGCGGTGGTCTTGGAGTAGCTGAGCGCCCCGGCGATCTTCCGCAGCGCCTGGCTCATCAGCCGGGCCTGCAGGCCGACGTGGGAGTCGCCCATCTCGCCCTCGATCTCCGCGCGCGGCACCAGGGCGGCGACGGAGTCGATGACGATCAGGTCCAGGGCCCCGGAGCGGACCAGCATGTCGACGATCTCGAGCGCCTGCTCGCCGCTGTCCGGCTGGGAGAGGATCAGCGAGTCCACGTCCACGCCGAGGTTCCGCGCGTACTCGGGGTCGAGCGCGTGCTCGGCGTCCACGAAGGCGACCGTGCCGCCGCGCCGCTGCGCGTTGGCCACCGCGTGCAGCGTGAGGGTCGTCTTGCCGGAGGACTCCGGCCCGAACACCTCCACCACACGGCCACGCGGCAGCCCACCGACACCGAGCGCCACGTCGAGCGCGGTCGAGCCGGTGGGGATCACCTCGATCGGTTCGTTCGGCCGCTCGCCGAGCCGCATCACGGCGCCCTTGCCGAACTGCCGTTCAATCTGGGCGAGAGCGGCGTCGAGCGCCTTCTCGCGGTCGGTTCCTGCCATGGGTGCCACCCGGTTACTTGCTTGAGTCGATCGCTTCACGTCCAAGACGCTAGCGCCTGCCACTGACAATCGGCCCGGACTTCACTCCGCGGTGCTCCGACCCCTCCATAAGAATGGCTGTTCGATTTTTATGTCAAGCGACCCGCGCTGGCTGTGGACAACCGAAAAGGCCCAGCTCAAGGGCGCTTCCGGGGCCGCCGCACCCGCCCTGACCGGCGCGTCTGCCCCTGTGCCCGCGGGTCCGTGACGTCGTACCGCTTCACGTACGCGCCGAGAAACGCCTGCAACGTCGCCGTAGCCGGAACCGCGATCAGCGCACCGACCACTCCCAGCAGCGCGGTGCCGCCGACCACGGAGCCGAAGGCGACCGCCGGATGGATGTCCACCGTCCGCGCGGTGATCCTCGGCTGCAACAGGTAGTTCTCGAACTGCTGGTAGAGCACCACGAAACAGAGCACCCACAGCGCCGACCACGGGTCCTCGGTGAAGGCGAGCAGCATCGGCAGCCCGCCCGCCAGGTACGTGCCGACCGTCGGGACGAACTGCGAGACCACCCCCACCCAGCTCGCCAGCGCCGGCGCGTAGGGCACCCCGAGCACCTGGAGGAAGACGTAGTGGGCCAGGCCGGAGACGAGCGCCATGAGCGCCCGGGAGTAGAGGTAGCCGCCGGTCTTGACCACCGCGATCTCCCAGGCACGCAGCACCTCGGCCTGCCGGGCCGGTGGCAGCACGGAGCACAGCGTGCGGCGCAGTCGGGGACCGTCGGCGGCGAGGTAGAAGGCGAAGAGGAGGACTGTGAGCAGTTGGAAGACGCCGCCCAGCACGGTGGCGGACAGGCCCCACACGCTGCCCGCGCTCTCCTGGAGGTACCCCCGGACCCAGTCCGAGTGCAGCACTCCCTCCTGGAGCCTGCCCGCGCTCAGCTCCGTGCCGAAGCTGTGGTTGATCCAGCGCACGACGTCGTCCACGTAGGACGGCAGGTTCTCGAGGATCCGGGTGACCTGCTCGGCCAGTACGGACCCCAGCGCCGCGAAGAAGCCGACGGCCGCCACCAGCACCCCGAGGAGGACCAGTCCGGTGGCGAGCCCGCGCCGCAGACCGCGCGCCGCCAGCCAGTCGACGGCGGGTTCCATCGCCAGCGCGAGGAAGAACGCGATCAGGACGTTCAGCAGGAGCCCCGTCAGTCGGCCGAACGCCCAGTTCGCCAGCTGGAAGCACCCCAGCAGGACGAAGACGAGCGCCATCGCGCGCGGCAGCCACGGGGGCATTCCGCCGCCCCGTCCGGGGGGCCGTCCGGCGGGCCGCTCCGGCGGCGGCGGGGCAGCACGGTCCGCGTCGTCCGCACCCGGGCCGTCCGCGCCGAGCGCGCCCTCCCCACCCGGTTCACGCGCTGCCAGGGACACATGCCGGATTATGACTCAAAGCGAACAGAAGACTCGGCACGGCTCACCTCTTGTCGGGTGGGACCTCCATCGCGGCGCACACCACCCGCCAGACATCCTTGGCCGCCCAGCCCGCGTCGAGCGCCTCCCGGACCGTGCGGCCGCCCAACCCGGACATCACGTGGTCGCGGGCGAAGGTGTCGGCGTAGCCCTCGCCGAAGTGGTCCGCCATCCGACGCCAGAAATCCGTCAACCGCATGCGGCCAGTATCGCGCGCCGCGACCGGACCCCTCACAGCGCCCGCACACCGGCCGTCGTCAGCACGGCGGCCGCGATGACGGCAAGGAACGGCGCGCGCAGCAGGAGCGCCGCCGTCGCCGCCGCGAGTCCGGCCGCGCGAGCGTCGAGCAGCAGCTCGCCGCCGTCGCCGAAGGTCTGCTGCGCGGTGAGCGCCGCGAGCAGCGCGACCGGCAGCAGCGCGGCCAGCCGCCGGACCCAGGGCCGCTCCAGCACGCTCGGCGGCACGCTCAGGCCGAGCAGCTTCACCAGGTAGCAGCCCGCAGCCGTGGCGCCGATCGCGAGCCAGACCGCCGTCCCGCTCACTCGCCGGCCCCCCGCCCGGCCCGCTCGTCGCTCCCCGCAGCTCCATGCCTCTTTCCTGCGCCGCCCGCCTGGTCCGGATCGTCTCCCTCGCCCGCCCCGTACGCCGCGGCGGAGCGGAGCGCGCGTCCGTGCAGCAGCAGTACGGCGGGCGCCGCGAGCGCCGCGACCAGCACCGGCACGCCGGCGGGCAGCAGCGGCAGGAAGGCCAGGCCCAGGGCTGCCGCCAGCCCCGCGGTCAGCCGCTCCACGACCGTGCGCAGCATCGGCGCGAGCAGGGCCAGAAAGACCGCGGGCGCTGCCGCGTCCAGCCCCCAGGCGGCGGTGTCCCCCAGCTTCGAGGCGCCGACGGCGCCGAGCAGTGTGGTGAGGTTCCACAGCACGTAGAGCGTGGCGCCGGTGACGGTGAAACCGATCCGGGCGGCACGCCTGTCGGTCTGCGCCAGGGCCACCACCGCGGTCTCGTCGATCACCCAGTGCGCGGCGAGCGGACGGAGCGCGCGGGGCAGGCGCAGGAGAGAGGACAGCCGAAGCCCGTAGAAGGCGTTCCGGGTGCCCAGGAAGAAGGCGCCCGCCGCGGCGGTGAACGGGCCGCCACCCGCCGCGATCGCACCGACCAGCGCGAACTGGGAGGCTCCGGTGAAGACGAGAAGGCTCAGCGCGCACGTCTGCGGCAGGCTGAGCCCCGCTCCGGCGGACGTCACGCCGAACGCGAAGCCGGACACGCCGACGGCCACCCCCACCCCGAGCGCGTCCCGTACGACGGCGCGGTCGGGGCGGCCGGGCGGCGCGGGGGAAGCGGTCGGCGCGGGGGCGGACAGCGCACCGTCCGGGGCGTGCGGCCTGGGCGCGGGCGGCGTGGGTTCACTGCTTTCTGGCACGCGCGCCACGCTATGCGGCACCGTCCTCCGGGTTCTTGTACGTTCTTGCGCACCCGCGGGTGGCCGCGCCCGCGCGCTTCAGCTCACCGGGCTCTCGCCGCGCTCCTCCGGCCGCCGGTCGGCCTCGGCTCGGCCGCCGGTCCGCTCGCGGCGGTAGGCCCCCGGCGGCACCCCGACGATCCGGCTGAAGTGCCTGCTCAGGTGCGACTGATCGGTGAAGCCGACGGCGGTCGCCGTCTCGGCGGGCGGGATACCCGCCTCCAGCAGCCTACGGGCCCGCCGCACCCGCGTGTTGGTGAGCCAGGCGTGCGGAGGCAGGCCGTAGCGCTCCCGGAAGGCACGCAGCAGCGAGAACGGGCTGGTGCCCAGTTCCCGGGCCAGCTCTTCCAGGGTCGGCGGCTGGAGCAGCCGCTGCTCCAGGAGCGCGCGGGCGCGTACGGCGTTGCGCGCCCCCGCGGTGCGCACCGTACGCTCCGGCAGCGGGCCGCCGTAGCGCGCCAGCAGCCGGGCGACGGCCACGCGCAGCAGGCTGTCGGCGGCCAGCGCGTCACCCTCCTCCGCGGCCTGATGCACTCCGGCTATCAGGCGCGCCGCCCCCGCGTCGTACACGACGCTGCGGGTGAATCCGGCGGAGCCGCGCAGCGCGGCCGTCTCCGCGGCGATCTCGGCGACGGTGTGCGCGGCGGGGTAGAGCGTGACGTAGGCCCAGCCCTCCGGGGCGCCGGCGCGCGCCGTGTGCGCCACCTCCGGGTTGATCATGACGACGCCGCCCGCGCCCACCCGCTCGGTGCCGTGCGGAAGGCCGATCTCCTCCACCCCGGCGACAATCGCGCCGAAGACGTAGCCGTCGTGCGTGTGGCGCGGGAAGGTGTGCCCGACGTAGCGGGCCCGCAGCAGGTCGAGGCCGGGCAGCTGCTCGTACCGCCAGTGCCGTGCCCACTCCCCGGTCGCCATGGGTCCATTCTCGGCGTTGTCGGTGCCGGGGTGCACGATGGGGGCATGGCAGAGGATGAGGGCGCCGCGGTGCTGGACATGTTCTCCCCCGCGACGCGTGCGTGGTTCACGGGCGCCTTCCGCGCGCCTACCTCCGCGCAGGTGGGCGCCTGGCGGGCGCTCGCGGAGGAGAGCGACGCCCTGGTCGTCGCGCCGACGGGCTCCGGCAAGACGCTCGCCGCGTTCCTCGCCTCGCTGGACCGCCTCGCCTCCGCCCCGCCCCCCGCCGACCCGCTGTCCCGCTGCCGGGTACTCTACGTGTCGCCGATGAAGGCGCTGGGCGCGGACGTGGAGCGGAATCTGCGCAGCCCGCTGACCGGTATCCGCCAGGAGTCGGTGCGGCTGGGGCTGCCCGAGCCGGACGTGCGGGTCGCCATCCGCTCGGGGGACACCCCGGCCGGTGAGCGGCGCTCGATCGCGCGCCGCCCGCCGGACATCCTGATCACCACCCCCGAGTCGCTCTTCCTGATGCTGACCTCCGCCGCCAGAGACGCCCTGGCGGGTGTGGAGACGGTCATCCTGGACGAGGTGCACGCGGTCGCGGGGACGAAGCGCGGCGCGCATCTGGCGCTCTCCCTGGAGCGGCTGGACGCGCTGCTTTCGCGTCCGGCCCGCCGGATCGGGCTGTCGGCGACGGTACGTCCGGTGGACGAGGTGGCGCGCTTCCTCTCCCCGCAGCGGAAGGCGACCGTCGTGCAGCCGCCCTCGGGCAAGGAGTTCGACCTCTCGGTGGTCGTGCCGGTGGAGGACATGGGCGAGCTGGGCGGCTCCCCCGCCCGTGACTCCGAGAGCGCCGGGCAGCCGGGCGGGAAGCCGTCGATCTGGCCGTCGGTGGAGGAGCGGATCGCCGATCTGGTGCAGGCCCACCGCTCCACGATCGTCTTCGCCAACTCCCGCCGCCTCGCCGAGCGCCTGTGCAACAGACTCAACGAGATCGCGTACGAGCGGGCGACGGGCGAGCCGCTCCCGGAGCACCACTCCCCCGCCGAGCTGATGGCCGAGTCGGGCGCCGCCAAGGGCGCGCCCCCGGTGCTGGCCCGCGCCCATCACGGCTCGGTCTCCAAGGAGCAGCGCCTCCAGGTGGAGGAGGACCTCAAGGCGGGCCGGCTGCCGTCCGTGGTGGCGACCTCCAGCCTCGAGCTCGGCATCGACATGGGCGCGGTGGATCTCGTCATCCAGGTCGAGTCACCGCCCTCGGTCGCCTCCGGGCTGCAGCGGGTGGGCCGTGCCGGGCACCAGGTCGGCGCCGTCTCGGCCGGGGTCGTCTTCCCCAAGTACCGCGGGGATCTGGTGCAGGCCGCCGTGGTCACCGAGCGGATGCGGGAGGGCGCGATCGAGTCCCTGCGCATCCCGGCCAATCCGCTGGACGTCCTCGCGCAGCAGCTCGTGGCCATGACCGCCATGGACACCTGGGACGTCGAGGAGCTGCTCACCCTCGTCCGCCGCGCCGCCCCCTTCGCCGCGCTGCCGGAGTCGGCGTACTCGGCGGTGCTCGACATGCTGGCGGGCCGCTACCCCTCGGACGCCTTCGCCGAGCTGCGGCCCCGCGTCGTGTGGGACCGCGTCGCGCAGACGGTCACCGCGCGGCCGGGTGCGCAGCGGCTGGCGGTCACCTCCGGGGGCACCATCCCCGACCGCGGCCTGTTCGGCGTCTTCCTCGCGGGCGCCGACGCCAAGTCCGGTGCCCGCCGGGTCGGCGAGCTGGACGAGGAGATGGTGTACGAGTCGCGGGTCGGCGACGTCTTCACCCTGGGCACGACCTCCTGGCGGATCGAGGACATCACGCGGGACCGCGTGCTGGTCACCCCGGCCCCCGGCGTGCCGGGAAGGCTGCCCTTCTGGAAGGGCGACCAGCTGGGCCGGCCGCTTGAGCTGGGGCGGGCGCTGGGCGCGTTCGTGCGGGAGATCGGGGGTCTCGCGCCGGAGGCCGCCCGCGCCCGCCTCGCCGCGGCGGGGCTGGACGAGCTGGCCGTGCGCAACGTCCTGGCCTATCTGGACGAGCAGCGGGCGGCCTGCGGGCACGTACCGGACGACCGGACGATCGTGGTCGAGCGCTTCCGGGACGAGCTGGGTGACTGGCGGGTGGTCGTCCACTCACCTTTCGGTGCCCAGGTGCACGCGCCCTGGGCGCTGGCCCTGGGTGCCCGGCTGACGGAGCGCTACGGCATGGACGCGCAGGTCATGCATGCCGACGACGGCATCGTGCTGCGGCTCCCCGACGCGGGTACGGCCAACTTCGGCCTGGACTTCGACCCGGGCGGCGGCAGCGCGCCAGACGGTGCGCCCCTGGGCACCCTCACCGAGCCGACCGGCGGCGACGCCTCCTACGACGACGAGCAGGCGCCGGTCGGCATCGCCGACGTGCTGTTCGACAAGGGCGAGGTCGACGGCATCGTCACCGACCAGGTGGGCGGCTCAGCGCTGTTCGCCGCCCGCTTCCGCGAGTGCGCCGCGCGCGCCCTGCTCCTCCCGCGGCGCTCCCCCGGCAAGCGCACGCCGCTGTGGCAGCAGCGCCAGCGCGCCGCCCAACTGCTCCAGGTGACCAGCGAGTTCGGTTCCTTCCCCATCATCCTGGAGGCCGTACGGGAATGCCTCCAGGACGTCTTCGACGTCCCCGGCCTGACGGAGCTGATGGGCGACATCGAGTCGCGCCGGGTGCGCCTGGTGGAGGTGACCACGACGGAGCCCTCCCCCTTCGCCCGCTCCCTGCTGTTCGGCTACGTCGCGCAGTACCTGTACGAGGGCGACTCGCCGCTGGCCGAGCGCCGTGCCGCCGCGCTCTCCCTTGACTCCCGGCTGCTGGCGGAGCTGCTGGGCCAGGCCGAGCTGCGCGAGCTGCTGGACCCGGAGGTGCTGGCCCAGCTGGAGAGCGAACTCCAGTGGCGCACCGAGGACCGCCGTGTCAAGGACGCCGAGGGCGTCGCCGACCTGCTGCGGATACTGGGCCCGCTGACGGACGCGGAGCTGGCCGAGCGCGGCGCGCAGGCGGGATGGGCGCGAGAGCTGGCGGACTCCCGGCGTGCCCTGCGCGTGCGCATCGCCGCCGCGGACCACTGGGCGGCGGTGGAGGACGCCGGCCGGCTGCGCGACGCGCTGGGCGCCGCGTTGCCCGTCGGGGTGCCGGAGGCCTTCACCGAGCCCGTGCCGGACCCGCTCGGCGACCTCCTCGCCCGGTACGCCCGTACGCACGGCCCGTTCACCTCGGCCGACGCCGCCCAGCGCTTCGGCCTGGGCACTGCCGTGGCGGACGGCGCGCTGCACCGGCTCGCGGCCTCGGGCCGGCTGGTGCAGGGCGAGTTCCATCCTTCGGGGATCAGCCAGGAGTGGTGCGACGCGAGCGTGCTGCGCAGGCTGCGGCGGCGTTCGCTGGCCGCGCTGCGCCAGGAGCTGGAGCCCGTCCCACCGACGGCGCTGGCCGCGTTCCTGCCCCGCTGGCAGCACGTGGACACCGGCAGTCTGACCGGGCTCGACGGCCTGGTGCGCGCGGTCGAGCAGTTGCAGGGAGCGCCCGTGCCCGCCTCCGCGCTGGAGAAGCTGGTACTTCCCGGCCGGGTCCGGCACTACACCCCGGAGCTGCTCGACCAGCTCACCGTCTCCGGAGAGGTGGTCTGGGCCGGGGCCGGGGCGCTACCGGGCAAGGACGGCTGGGTGTCGCTGCACCTGGCCGACGCGGCACCCCTGCTGCTGGCGCCCCCGCTCCCGCTGGAGATCTCACCGCTGCACCAGTCGGTCCTGGACGCCCTGCGCGGCGGATACGGCCTCTTCTTCCGCCAGATCGCCGACCACGTGCGCGCCGTGCACCCCGAGTGCACCGAACCGCAGCTCGCCGACGCCGTCTGGGAGCTGGCGTGGACGGGCCGGCTGACCAACGACACGGTGGCACCGCTGCGGGCACTGCTGGGCTCGGGCCGCACCGCCGGCTCCACCGCCCACCGGGCCAGGCGCGCGGTGCCACGCGGCCGGTACGGCTCGCTGACCGGCGCCGCCCGCCCCACCGCCGGCCGGAACGGCCCGCCCACCGTGGCCGGCCGCTGGTCCCTGCTGCCCCTCCCGGAGCCCGACCCGACCCACCGCGCGCACGCGCTCGCCCGTACGCTGCTCGACCGGCACGGCGTGGTCACGCGCGGCGCGGTCGTGGCCGAGGGGGTGGCGGGCGGGTTCGCCGCCGCGTACCGGGTGCTGGCCGTGTTCGAGGAGAGCGGCAAGGCCCGGCGCGGCTATGTGGTCGAGGGGCTCGGCGCGGCGCAGTTCGCCATGGACGGCGCCGTGGACCGGCTCCGTGCCGTGAGCCAGGCGCGCGAGCGCGAGGCGCCCGCGTATCCCGGCGGGGAGAGCGGGGCGGCCCGTCCGCTCCTCCTGGCGGCAGCCGATCCGGCGAACGCCTACGGCGCCGCGCTGCCCTGGCCCGAGCCGCCCGCGGGGGCCACACACAAGCCGGGCCGCAAGGCGGGGTCCCTGGTCGTCCTGGTCGAAGGCGAGCTGGTGCTCTATCTGGAGCGCGGCGGCAAGACGCTGCTGGCCTGGCCCGTCGGCGACGCGACCGGGCCGGAGGGCGCGGGCCTGCTGCGGGCCGCCGCCGAGGCCCTCGGCCGGGCGGCGCGCGCCGGGACGCTGGGCACCCTCACGGTGGAGCGGGTCAACGGGGCCCCGGCCCTCTCCTCCCCGTTCGGCGCCGAACTGGAGGCAGCGGGCTTCCACGCCACACCGCGCGGGCTGCGCGCCCGGGCCTGACCCCGGGCAACCAGGGCCGGTCCCCGGGCCGTGTGCCGCATCATGGAGTGCATGCCAGAAGGAGACACCGTGTGGCGCACGGCCCACCGGCTGCACGAGGCGCTGGGAGGCGCGGTGCTGACCCGCAGTGACCTGCGGGTGCCGAAGTTCGCCACGGCCGACCTCACCGGGCGCCGCGTTCTCGGTGTCGTGCCGCGCGGCAAACACCTCCTCGCCCGCGTCGAGGGTGAGCTGACGCTCCACTCCCATCTGGGCATGGAGGGAGCCTGGCGGGTGTACGCCGCGGACGAGCGGCGCCGGGGCGGCCCCGCCCACCAGGTGCGCGCCGTGCTCGGCACCGAGGCGCACACGGCCGTCGGCGTCCGCCTGCGCGTGGTCGAACTGCTCCGCACCTCCGACGAGGAGCGGGTCGTCGGACATCTGGGCCCCGACCTCCTGGGCGGCGACTGGGACCCGGCCGAGGCCGTGCGCAGGCTGCTCGCGGACCCGGCCCGTCCGCTGGGCGAGGCGCTGCTGGACCAGCGCAATCTCGCCGGCATCGGCAACGTCTACCGCTCCGAGCTGTGCTTCCTGGCCCAGGTGCCGCCCTGGCTGCCCGTCGGCCAAGCTCCCGCACCCGACCGGCTGGTCGCGCTGGCCCGACGGCTGCTGGAGGCCAACAAGGCCCGTACCGGGCGCAGCACCACGGGCGAACGGCACCGCGACCGGCTGCTGTGGGTGTACGGGCGCGGACGCCGCCCCTGCCTGCGCTGCGGCACCGCCGTCCGCGCCGCCGAACTGGGCCCACCGGGCGAGCAGCGCCTTACGTACTGGTGTCCGCGCTGCCAGCGCACCGGCGACTGAGGGCCGCCCACCCGCGGGGGGAGCACGGGGGAGGTCGCGCAGCGCGAGACCCCGCCCGGCGTCATGCCGGAAGGGGTCTCTCGCACTGCGTGCTCGGCTCGGCCGGAGCCGCGAAGCGCTCCCGCTCAGGCGGCGACGACGTTCACCGCTTCGCTGGGCGCCTTGATCGTGACGCGCTCCTCCGGCACTCCTGTGACCGAGGTCACGGAGGTCATCCGCTCGATCGGATTCAGCATCGGACGCATCGGCCCCGGCACGGTGTCACTCGCCGCGGACTCGGCCAGCTCGGCGAGCGCCAGCTCGTCACTGACCTCGCGCATGACCTCCGACATCCGCACTTCCAGCGCGTCACAGATCGACGAGAGAAGCTCCGAGGAGGCTTCCTTCTGGCCGCGCTCGACCTCGGACAGATAGCCGAGCGACACTCGTGCGGACGAAGAGACTTCGCGCAGGGTACGCCCCTGGCGTTGGCGCTGCCGACGCAGCACGTCACCCAACAGGCGACGGAGCAGAATCATCGGTGCTCCTCCCTCTACAACGCGCGGCGTCTTCTGCGTGCCCCAATACTGCGTGGTCTGCGGCCGGGCCGACGGCCCAGGGGCCGGGCGACCCGCATCCTTCATGCTCCACCGTACAGCCTCAGCCAGTAGCCGTGCGGGGAGCGATGTCGTGTTCACTCAGGGCTGCAAACATCCATTCTCCCCATGCTGTTCCGTATCATTTGCCCGCGCATTGCCGAGGAGTTCGCCCCGCAGCAAGTCCAGCGCGGCTCGGACCGTCTCTTCCCGGATGCCCGCCCGGTCGCCGTTCAACCGCAGTCCGCGCACCCGTACCTGGTGAACGGCGGGGCCGACGACCGCGGTGAACACCGTCCCCACCGGTCGGCCGTCCTGCGGCTCGGGCCCGGCCACTCCCGTCGTAGCGACGCCCCAGTCGGCGCCCAGCGCCTCGCGCACGCCCCCCGCCATCTGGCGCGCCACCTCGGCGTCCACCGCGCCCCGCTCTGCCAGCAGTGCGCCGTCCACCCCGAGCAGTTCCGCTTTGAGCGGTGTCGCGTAGGCGGTCACCGAGCCGCGGAAGGCCCGCGAGGCGCCCGGCACGGCGGTCAGCCGGGCCGCCACCAGGCCGCCGGTCAGCGACTCCGCGACGGCGAGGGTCTCCCCCCGGCCGACCAGCAGGTCCAGCACGCGCGCGGCGGTCTCACCAGCGGCGGTACCGCCGCTGGCAGGCTCGTCGGGGGCGCCGCCGGCCGCTGCGCTCACGGCCGCCCCGCCGCGCGGCTCGCCCGCCGCAGGACGACGGCCTGCCGTACGTAGTCCAGCCCCGTGCCCAGGGTCAGCAGCACCGCGATGCCCATCACCCACCAGCGCACCGAGGCCAGCGGCCCGGTGAGTGCCAGGACGTACATGCCCACCGCGATGCCCTGGGCGAGCGTCTTCATCTTGCCGCCCCGGCTGGCCGGGATCACCCCGTGCCGGATCACCCAGAAGCGCATCAGCGTGATCCCCAGCTCGCGCGCGAGGATCACCCCGGTGACCCACCAGTCGAGGTCGCCCAGGGCGGAGAGGCAGATCAGCGCGGAGCCCATGATCGCCTTGTCCGCGATCGGGTCCGCCAGCTTCCCGAAGTCGGTGATGAGGTTGTTGCGCCGCGCCAGCTCGCCGTCGAACAGATCGGTGATCATGGCGATGGTGAAGGCCGCCCAGGCGAAGGAGCGCCAGGCGGGGTCGTGCCCGCCGTCCGCCAGCATGAGCAGCACGAAGCACGGCACCAGCAGCAGCCGCACCATCGTGAGGATGTTGGCGATGTTCCACAGGCTCGCCTGCGGCACGGCGGCGGGGGCCTTGGACTTGGCCACCGGACCGCCACCGGCCGCAGAGGCCGGCACTCCGGTCATCTGGCCGCCTCCTCGCTCCCGGTCCCGAACGGCGCGGCGACGAGGTCCACTCCCTCGGCCCCCAGCACCCTCGCCTCGACGATACTTCCGACGGCCAGGCCCGTGGAGTACGCGCCGGTCAGCAGCACCTGCCCGTCCGTCTCGGGAGCCTGGTGGGCGCCCCGGCCCAGCGGCCCCTCGTCGTCGCCCGCAGCACCGGCGTCCCCGTCAGCACCCTCAGCCCCGGCGGCCCCGGCCGACTCGACCAGCACCCGCACCACCTCGCCGATCCGCTCCTCCGCCCGCTGGGCCGTCAGCTCGTCGGCGAGCCGGGACATCCGCTCCAGGCGCTCGGCCACCACCTCGGGCGCGTTCTTCCGGTCGTGCCCGGCCGCCTCCGTGCCCTCCTCGTCCGAGTAGCCGAAGACGCCGATCGCGTCCAGCCGCGCCGCGCTGAGGAAGCGCTCCAGCTCGGCCACGTCCTCCTCGGTCTCGCCGGGGAAGCCCACGATGAAGTTCGACCGGACGCCCGCGTGCGGTGCCTTCACCCGGATCGACTCGAGCAGCCCGAGGAAGCTGTCCGTGTCGCCGAAGCGTCGCATGGCACGCAGCACACCCGGCGCGGAGTGCTGGAAGGACAGGTCGAAGTAGGGCGCCACCTTGTCCGTGCCCGTCAGCACCTCGATGAGCCCCGGCCGCATCTCGGCGGGCTGGAGGTAGCTGACGCGCACCCGCTCGATCCCGTCGACCGCCGCCAGCTCCGGCAGCAGCGTCTCGAGCAGCCGGACGTCGCCCAGGTCCTTGCCGTACGAGGTGTTGTTCTCGGACACCAGCATGATCTCGGAGACGCCCTGCTCCGCCAGCCAGCGGGTCTCCCCCAGGACGTCGGAGGGGCGCCGGGAGATGAAAGAGCCGCGGAAGGAGGGGATGGCACAGAACGTGCACCGGCGGTCGCAGCCCGACGCGAGCTTGACGGAGGCGACGGGGCTGCTGCCCAGGCGCCGCCGCAGCGGCGCCCTGGGGCCGGAGACGGGGGCAACGCCCTCGGGCAGGTCGGCGGGGGCCGCCGCGCCGGTGACGGGCGCGTCCGTGCCCGCCTCCTCGCCCGCCGCTGCGCCCCCGTGCCCCGGAAGCGCCACGGCGACGCCTGCGTCCTGCCGTGCGGCCGGGCTGACCGGGAGCAGCTTGCGGCGGTCGCGGGGGGTGTGCGGCGCGTGGACGCCGCCGGAGAGGATGGTGCGCAGCCGGTCGGAGATGTGCGCGTAGTCGTCGAAGCCCAGCACGCCGTCCGCCTCGGGCAGCGCCTCGGCCAGCTCCTTGCCGTACCGTTCCGCCATGCATCCGACGGCCACCACGGCCTGGGTTCTGCCGTGGCCCTTCAGGTCGTTGGCCTCGAGCAGCGCGTCGACGGAGTCCTTCTTGGCGGCCTCGACGAACCCGCAGGTGTTGACGACGGCGACGTCGGCGGCGGCGGCATCCTCGACGAGGTCCCAGCCGTCCGCCGAGAGACGGCCGGCGAGCTCCTCGGAGTCCACCTCGTTACGGGCACATCCGAGCGTGACAAGGGCGACGGTACGCGGTTCGGGCATGGGCTCAGCCTACGTTGTCCCACGCCGCCGCTCCGCCGTGCGCTTCGGGGAATGTCAGCCCTGCTCCGGATCACCGCGCGTGTAGCTGACCCGCTCCACGTTGCCGACCTCGCCCAGCCGCTTGACCTCCTTGCCGTTGACCCAGAGCTTGACGAAACCGGCGTTGCCCAGCACCAGGTCGAGCCGCTTGTCGTCGGTGAACGTCTTCGTCGCGCCCTCCGTGAGCTGACCCTCGAAGACCAGCTTGCCGCGGTGGTCGACGGCGGAGACCCAGCTGGGGCCGCCGTCCGCCTCCATACGGACCGTGACCTTGTCGGCGGGGACCCCGGCGACAGCGCTCTCGGAAGGGTCCGGCTTGGGATCGGCGGGCTTGGAGGACTCGGGCGCGGGCTTCTTGGAGGCAGGTGCTTCGGACGCGGCATCCTCGGCGACCTGCCGGCCGGAATCGTCGTCCTCGCCGCTGAAGAGGGTGAAACCGACGAACCCCGTGACGGCGACGATGGCGGCGACCATGGCCGCCGTCCAGTTCGGCCGGCGCGGCTCGGGGCGGATGCGCTCGGCCTCGAACAGAGTGGCCGCCGGGGTGGGCTCGGGGCGCCCGCCGTGCTCGGCGTCGAACTGCTCGACCAGGGCGTCACCGTCGAGCCCGACGGCGCGCGCCAGCGTACGGATGTGGCCGCGGGCGTAGACGTCACCGCCGCAGCGCGAGAAGTCGTCCTCCTCGATGCCGTGCACGATCGGGATACGCACGCGGGTCGAGGTACTGACCTCGTCGACGGTCAGGTGGGCGTCGATCCGGGCCTTCTGGAGAGCTCGACCGACCGTGGGCCGGTCCTCTTCGGGGGAGTTGCCGATGGACACGGGAGCGCCTTTCGAGCGTGTAGCCACCTGCTGGAGGTTCAGTCTAGGGGGGTCGCAAAAGGGTGGGGCAACCGGGCGGACGGACTTTGTCCGCCATCAGGATTGCCATACCGACTGACAGTGGGACATTCGCGCGTCCGCCTCCTCAAGTTGACGTGACGACAGGCAGAACGGTTGCCCGATTCATCCTTACGGCTCAGTCTCCCCCCGGATGACGGCGAGCACGCCATCCATTTCGTCCGGTTTGACCAGCACGTCCCGCGCCTTGGAACCCTCACTCGGACCCACCACCCCGCGCGACTCCATCAGGTCCATCAGGCGGCCCGCCTTCGCGAAGCCGACCCGCAGCTTGCGCTGGAGCATGGAGGTGGAGCCGAACTGGGTCGAGACCACCAGCTCAGCCGCCTGGCACAGCAGGTCCAGGTCGTCGCCGATCTCCTCGTCGATCTCCTTCGTCCGCGTCTGGCCGACCGTGACGTCCTGCCGGAAGACCGGCGCCATCTGCGCCTTGCAGTGCTCGACCACCCCGCCGACCTCGTCCTCGGTGACATAGGCCCCCTGCATGCGGATCGGCTTGTTCGCGCCCATGGGCAGGAAGAGGCCGTCCCCCTTGCCGATCAGCTTCTCGGCACCGGGCTGGTCCAGGATGACCCGGCTGTCGGCCAGGGAGGAGGTGGAGAAGGCCAGCCGGGAGGGCACATTGGCCTTGATCAGCCCGGTGACCACGTCGACGGACGGCCGCTGCGTCGCCAGGACCAGGTGGATGCCGGCGGCCCGGGCCAGCTGGGTGATCCGCACGATCGCGTCCTCGACGTCACGCGGGGCCACCATCATCAGATCCGCCAGCTCGTCCACGATGACCAGCAGATACGGGTACGGCGACAGCTCGCGCTCACTGCCCTCGGGGGCCTGGGCCTTGCCGCTGCGCACGGCGGCGTTGAAGTCGTCGATGTGCCGGTAGCCGTACGCGGCGAGGTCGTCGTACCGCAGGTCCATCTCGCGGACGACCCACTGGAGTGCCTCGGCGGCCCGCTTCGGGTTGGTGATGATCGGCGTGATCAGGTGCGGGATGCCCTCGTAGGCGGTGAGCTCCACCCGCTTGGGGTCGACCAGCACCATCCGCACGTCCTCCGGGGTGGCGCGGGCCATCACCGAGGTGATCAGGCAGTTGATGCAGGACGACTTGCCCGAGCCGGTCGCGCCGGCGACCAGCAGGTGCGGCATCTTCGTCAGGTCGGCAGAGACGTAGCCGCCCTCGACGTCCTTGCCGAGCGCGACCAGCAGCGGATGCTCGTCCCCGCTGGCCTCGGCGGAGCGCAGTACGTCGCCGAGGTTGACCATCTCGCGATCGCTGTTGGGGATCTCGATGCCGACGGCCGACTTCCCCGGGATGGGGCTGATGATCCGGATGTCGGGGCTGGCCACGGCGTAGGCGATGTTCTTGGCCAGCGCGGTGATCTTCTCGACCTTCACGGCGGGGCCCAGCTCGACCTCGTACCGCGTCACGGTGGGGCCGCGGGTGAAACCGGTGACCGTGGCGTCCACCTTGAACTCACTGAAGACCGTGGTCAGCGAGGCGACCACCTGATCGTTGGCGGCACTGCGGGTACGCCCCGGGCCGCCGCGCGCCAGCAGGTCGAGAGTGGGCAGCGAGTAGGTGATGTCACCGGCGAGCTGAAGCTGCTCGGCACGGGGCGGCAGCGGCTCGGCGGGCGAGGTGGCCGGACTCTTGGTGAGGTCCGGCACGGAGGTCGGAGTCCGCTCGGTCAGCTCCTCCTGGCTGCGCGCGGGAGGCACCGCGGCGCCGCCGGAGTCCTCGTGCCGCCGCCGCTCCGCAGCCACGCCGCTGGTGAGGTCGGCGACCAGCGGGGAAGGCTGCACCCCGTGCAGCACCGCGCCGTCCAGCGAGGCGGCGGCAGCCGCCGCCACGTCCACCGCGTCCGGCTCGCGCCGGCCCGGCGAACCCTCTTGGGCACCCGCGGCGTCGAGCGGCAGCGGCTGCGCGCCGGAACGGGGCCGTCGGCGCCGACGGCTCGCCAGGGCCTCCCGCTCCGCGCGCTCGGCGTCGTCGCCGTCGGAGCCGGGGCCGTAGTCCTTGCGCATGCGGTGCCGGCGCGCCGGGTACGCGGGCTCCGCACCGTCCTCGTCCTCCCCCTCGTAGCCGTAGCCGTCGTACCGGTCGGCGGGGAGCGGCGGGGAGACCACCCCGAGGCGTACGAGCAGGCCCCTCAGCCGCGCCGGGATGGCGTTCACCGGTGTCGCGGTGACGACGAGCAGACCGAACACGGTCAGCAGCACCAGCAGCGGCACGGCCAGCACCTCGCCGACCGTGAACTTCAGCGGCGCGGAGACGCCCCAGCCGATGAGCCCGCCCGCATCGCGTATCGGCTCGGTGCCCTCGCCCCGGCCCGGGGCGCCGCACGCGAGGTGGACCAGGCCCAGGGCGCCGATCACCAGGGCCGAGAGGCCGACGACGATACGGCCGTTGGCCTCCGGTTTCTCCGGGTGCAGGATCAGCCGCACCGACATCCCGCCGAACAGCACCGGGACCAGCAGGTCGAGCCGGCCGAAGGCGCCGGTCACCAGCATCTCGACCAGTTCCCCCACCGGCCCGCGCAGGTTGGACCAGGTCCCCGCAGCGACGATCAGCGCCAGCGCCAGGAGCAGCAGCGCGATGCCGTCCTTGCGGTGTGCCGGGTCGAGCCCTCGCGCGCCCCTGCCTATCCCGCGGAACAGCGCGCCGAGCGCGTGCGCCGTACCGAGCCAGCAGGCGCGGACCACGCGGTAGACGACGTTCGTCGGTGAGGGGGCGGGCTTGGGCGCGGGCTTGCCCACCGCCTTCTTCGCGGGGGCCTTCTTCGCCGGTGCCTTCTTGGGCGCCGCCTTCTTGGCCGGGGCCTTCTTGGCCACGGCCTTCTTCGCGGGCGCCTTCTTGGCCGCCTTGCCGGGCGTACGTGAGGCCATGACGCCGAGATTACAGAAGTTGCTTCCACGGGGCACGGACGAGTCGCGGGATGGCCGTGGGATGGCCGTACGCCGAGGTGTCGGTGATGCCCCCTCAGCGGTCGGCAGAGCCGCCACGGCGAGGGGACGAAGGCGGGCCGACGGCAGCGCGCGGACGGTCAGGCGGCCAGGCGCCGCGTCACTAGCTCTGCGAGGGAAGCTGCGCGGCCGAGCCGTCCGCGCCCGGCTCGAGCGCGTCAAGTGCCCTGCGCAGCCCCGTGAGTTTGCGCTCCAGGTGAGCGGCGGTGGCCATCGCCGCGGCGTCGGCCGACTCGTCGAGGTGCTTGGACAGCGCCTCGGCCTGCTCCTCCACCGCCGCGAGCCGGGCGGAGAGTTCGGCGAGGAGGCCGGCGGGCTCGCGCTCGCCGGCCGCCGCCTCCGCCTGCCTGGTGCCCTCCAGTTGCAGCCGCAGCAGCGCCGCCTGCTCCCGCAGCTGGACGTTCTTCATGTACAACTCGACGAAGACGGACACCTTGGCGCGCAGCACCCAGGGGTCGAACGGCTTGGAGATGTAGTCCACCGCGCCCGCCGCGTAGCCGCGGAAGGTGTGGTGCGGGCCGTGGTTGATGGCCGTGAGGAAGATGATGGGGATGTCGCGTGTCCGCTCGCGGCGCTTGATGTGCGCGGCGGTCTCGAAGCCGTCCATACCCGGCATCTGCACATCCAGCAGAATGACCGCGAAATCATCCGTCAACAGCGCCTTGAGCGCTTCCTCCCCTGACGATGCCCGCACCAGTGTCTGATCGAGCGCCGAGAGGATCGCCTCCAGCGCCAGCAGATTCTCCGGCCGGTCATCGACCAGGAGGATCTTGGCCTTCTGCACCATGGCCCGTCCTCCTCGCCCCGGCGGCCCACCGGACGCCGCCCCTGGGAGCGGCTCCGGAACGCCGCCGCCCGTCCTTGTGCCGGTCATGGTAGCCGCACCGGACGGCTCGCCACACCCTGTCACCGAGATGTCACCGTGCACACAGAAAAAACGGCTCAGGACACCGGATCGTTCCCGGTATCCTACGTTTTCACACGTACCCGACCACCGTCTGTCGCCGGGCCCGCTCCGTGTGCACCCCACCGTTTCACATCAACGTGCCTCCATCCACTGTCCCATGACGGACAGCAGGTGATCCGTGTCCACAGGTTTGGCGACGTAGTCGGAGGCGCCGGACTCGATGCTCTTCTCCCGGTCGCCCTTCATCGCCTTGGCCGTCAGCGCGATGATCGGCAGTCCCGCGAACTGCGGCATCCGGCGGATCGCCGCCGTGGTGGCGTACCCGTCCATCTCCGGCATCATGATGTCCATCAGCACGACGGCGGCATCGTCGTGCTGCTCCAGCACCTCGATGCCCTCCCGGCCGTTCTCCGCGTAGAGCACCTGCAGCCCGTTCTGCTCGAGCACGCTGGTGAGCGCGAAGACGTTGCGGATGTCGTCGTCCACAATGAGCACCTTCTGCCCGCTGAAGTGCGCGCGGGGGCCCGGACGCACCAGGTCCTGGCCGTTGTTGCGCCACTCCTCGGCCTCCTGCGGCCAGGTGACCGCCTGCTCCGGCGCTCCGGACTCCGCACCCTCTCCGCCGTCGGTCCTCCCCTGCTCCCGCGGTTCGGAGGCGCCCCGCTCGGATGCCTGCGGGGACCGCTGCCCCGGCTTCCGGCCCGCCGCCGCGGCACGTTCGCGGCGACGCCGTACCAGGGAGCTGGCCGCCCGGCCCGCGTCCGCCGAGGCCGCTTCGAGCGCGGCCGGACCGGACAGCTCGGGTTCACCGGCGCCCTGCGGGCGCGCGCCGGGTGCGGACGCGCCGGCCGTGTCCGCGGACGTGCCGCTCGCCAGTTCCGGCAACGCTCCAGCCGCCGGTCCGGTGAGGGCGTCGGCGCCGGCCGACCCGCCGGCCGCCGCGGCCAGGGAGCCGATGTCGAGCGGCAGGTAGCCCTGCGGCGGCAGCTCGACGGGCTGCAGGGGCAGATAGAGGGTGAAGGTGGAGCCGCGCCCCGGCTCGCTGGAGGCGTGGATCTCCCCGCCGAGGAGGCGGGCGATCTCCCTGCTGATGGACAGGCCCAGGCCGGTGCCGCCGTACTTGCGGCTGGTCGTGCCGTCCGCCTGCTTGAACGCCTCGAAGATCACCCGCATCTTGCTCGCCGCGATGCCGATGCCGGTGTCGGTGACCGAGAAGGCGATCAGGTCGGCGTCCGCGTCCCGCAGGGAACCGTGCTCCAGCATCTGCTCCCGGATGTAGTCGGGGGCCGTGCCGCCCGCGGACCGGATGACCAGCTCCACGGCGCCCGTGTCGGTGAACTTCACCGCGTTCGCCAGCAGGTTGCGCAGGACCTGGAGCAGCCGCTGCTCGTCGGTGTGCAGGGTCGCGGGCAGTTCCGGCGAGACCCGGACCGAGAAGTCCAGGCCCTTCTCCGCCGTGAGCGGCCGGAACGTGGCCTCCACGTAGTCGACGAGCTGGACCAGCGCGATCCGCGTCGGGCTGACGTCCATCTTGCCCGCCTCGACCTTGGACAGGTCGAGGATGTCGTTGATCAGCTGGAGCAGGTCGGAACCGGCGCCGTGGATGGTCTCGGCGAACTCCACCTGCTTCGGCGAGAGATTGCCCTCCGCGTTGTCGGCGAGCAGCTTGGCCAGGATGAGCAGTGAGTTGAGCGGCGTGCGCAGCTCGTGCGACATGTTCGCCAGGAACTCGGACTTGTAGCGCATGGACACCGAGAGCTGCTCCGCGCGCTCCTCCAGGACCTGCCGGGCCTCCTCGATCTCACGGTTCTTGATCTCGATGTCGCTGTTGGTCTGGGCGAGCTGCTCGGCCTTGACCTCCAGCTGCGCGTTGGACTCCTGAAGGGCCCGCTGCCGGTTCTCCAGCTCTCCCGAACGCTCCTTGAGCTGCTCGGTCAGCTCCTGCGACTGGCGCAGCAGCACCTCGGTCTTGGTGTTGACGCTGATGGTGTTGACGCTGGTCGCGATGACCTCGGCGATCTGGGTGAGGAAGTCCTTCTGGATCTGGGTGAACGGCTGGAACGCCGCCAGTTCGACCACGCCGAGCACGGTGCCCTCGAAGATCACCGGCAGCACGATGACATGCGCGGGCGGCGCCTCGCCCAGACCGGAGGAGATCTTGAGATAACCCGGCGGCGCGTTCTCCACCAGGATCATGCGCTTCTCCTCCGCCGCGGTGCCGATCAGCGACTCACCGGGCCCGAAGGTGGCGGGCATGCTGCCCAGAGCGTAGCCGTACCGGCCGACGAGCCGCAGCTCGTACGAGGTGTCACCGCCGTCGCCCGCGCCGATGATCTCGCCGATCTCCCCGACGTCCGTACCCTCCGTACCTCCGTTGTCCGCACGGACCGGTGCGGCGACGAAGAACGCGCCGTGCTGGGCGGCCATGACCGGGGCCAGCTCGCTCATGATCAGCCCGGCCACGTCCTTGAGGTCCCGGCGGCCCTGCATCAGCGCGGAGACGCGGGCGAGGTTGCCCTTGAGCCAGTCCTGGTCGTTGTTGGCCATGGTGGTCTCGCGCAGGTTCGTGATCATGGAGTTGATGCGGTCCTGGAGATCGAGGATCTCCCCCGCCGCGTCCACGTCGATGTGCACGTTGTGATCGCCGCGGGTGACCGCCTGGGCCACCGTGGTGATCGCGCGCACCTGGCGGGTCAGGTTGCCCGCCATCTCGTTCACCGACTCCGTCAGGTCCTTCCAGGTGCCGGCCACGTCACGGACGCGCGCCTGGCCGCCCAGGATGCCTTCCGTACCGACCTCGCGGGCGACGCGCGTCACCTGCTCGGCGAACGAGGACAGCTGGTCCACCATCGTGTTGATGGTGGTCTTCAGCTCGAGGATCTCGCCGTTCGCCTCGATGTCGATCTTCTGGGTCAGGTCGCCCTTGGCGATGGCCGTGGTGACACTGGCGATGTTGCGGACCTGGCCGGTCAGGTTCGACGCCATCGAGTTCACGGACTCGGTGAGGTCCTTCCAGGTGCCGGCGACCCCCGCCACCCGCGCCTGCCCGCCGAGCACTCCGTCGGTGCCCACCTCACGGGCCACCCGGGTGACCTGCTCCGCGAACGACGACAGCGTCATCACCATCTTGTTCACCGTGTCGGCGAGCTGGGCCACCTCGCCGCTGGCCTCCACCGTGACCTTCTTGGTCAGGTCGCCGTTCGCGACCGCCCCCGCGACCTGCGAGATGTTGCGGACCTGCCCCGTGAGGTTGTTCGCCATCAGGTTGACGTTGTCGGTCAGGTCCTTCCAGATACCGGAGACGTCCCGCACCCTGGCCTGGCCGCCGAGCTGTCCGTCGGTGCCCACCTCACGGGCCACGCGCGTCACCTGCTCCGCGAACGACGACAGCTGGTCCACCATCGTGTTGACGGTGGTGACCAGAGCCAGGATCTCGCCCTTCGCGTCGACGGTGATCTTCTTCGACAGATCGCCCTGCGCGACCGCCGTGGTCACCTCGGCGATGTTGCGCACCTGCGAGGTCAGGTTGTTGGCCATGAAGTTGACCGACTGGGTGAGGTCCTTCCAGGTGCCCGCGACACCCTTGACCTCGGCCTGGCCACCCAGGATGCCCTCGGTGCCGACCTCGCGCGCCACCCGGGTGACCTGCTCGGCGAAGGACGAGAGCTGGTCGACCATCGTGTTGATGGTCGTCTTCAGCTCCAGGATCTCCCCTCGCGCGTCCACCCCGATCTTCTGCGAAAGGTCACCCCGCGCGACCGCCGTGGCGACCTGCGAGATGTTGCGCACCTGATCGGTGAGATTGCCCGCCATGCCGTTGACGGAGTCGGTCAGCTCCCGCCAGACGCCGGCGACCCCGGGCACCTGGGCCTGGCCCCCCAGCCGCCCCTCGGTGCCGACCTCCGTGGCCATGCGCGTGACCTGGTCCGCGAAGGCGGAGAGCTGGTCGACCATCGTGTTGATCGTGTTCTTGAGTTCGAGGATCTCCCCTCGCGCGTCGACCTCGATCTTCTGCGAGAGGTCACCCCGCGCGACCGCCGTGGTCACCTGCGCGATCTGCCGCACCTGGTCGGTGAGGTTTCCGGCCATGGAGTTGACCGAATCGGTCAGGTCCTTCCAGGTGCCCGCCGCGCCCGGCACCTCCGCCTGACCGCCCAGCCGGCCTTCCGTACCGACGTCCCGGGCCATGCGCGTGACCTGCTCGGCGAAGGCGGAGAGCTGGTCGACCATCGTGTTGACGGTGTTCTTCAGCTGGAGCATCTCACCGGAGACGTCCACGGTGACCTTCTGCGACAGATCACCGTTCGCCACCGCCGTCGTCACCTGCGCGATGTTGCGGACCTGTCCGGTGAGGTTGCGGAAGGCCGTGTTGACCGAATCGGTCAGGTCCTTCCAGGTGCCCGCCGCGCCCGGCACCTCCGCCTGACCGCCCAGCTCGCCCTCGACGCCGATCTCCCGGGCCACCCGGGTGACCTCGTCGCCGAAGGAGCCCAGCTGGTCGACCATCTTGTTGACGGTGTTCTTCAGCTCCTGCATCTCACCGGAGACGTCGACAGTGACCTTCTGCGACAGATCACCGTTCGCCACCGCCGTCGTCACCTGCGCGATGTCCCGCACCTGCGCCGTGAGGTTGCGGAAGGCCGTGTTGACCGAATCGGTCAGGTCCTTCCAGATCCCCGCGGCGCCCGGCACCTGCGCCTGGCCGCCGAGGACGCCCTCCGTGCCGACCTCGCTCGCCGCGCGGGTGACCTCGTCCGCGAACGTGCGCAGCGTCTCGGTCATCGCGTTGATCGTCTCGGCGAGCTGGGCGACCTCGCCCCGGGCCGTCACCGTGATCTTCTGCGACAGGTCGCCGCTGGCGACCGCCGTGGTGACCTGGGCGATCTCCCGCACCTGTGAGGTCAGGTTGCCCGCCATCAGGTTGACCGAGTCGGTGAGGTCCTTCCACACCCCCGCGACGCCCTGCACCCGCGCCTGACCGCCGAGCGCACCCTCGGTGCCCACCTCACGTGCGACGCGGGTGACCTCCGACTGGAAGGAGGAGAGCTGGTCGACCATGGTGTTGACGGTGTTCTTCAGTTCGAGCATCTCGCCCGAGACGTGCACCGTGACCTTCCGCGACAGGTCGCCCTTGGCCACCGCCGTGGTCACCAGCGCGATGTCGCGCACCTGCGCGGTCAGCCGGGAGGCCATCGTGTTGACCGAGTCGGTCAGGTCCTTCCACGAGCCGGACATGCCGCGCAGCTTCGCCTGCCCGCCGAGCTTGCCCTCGGTGCCCACCTCGCTCGCGACCCGGGTGACCTCGTCGGTGAACGAGGAGAGCTGGTCGACGAGCCCGTTGACCGTACGGCCGACCTTGAGGAACTCCCCGCGCAGCGGGTGCGCCGTGCCGTCCGTGCCCTGGGCTCGCAGGTCCATCCGCTGCTCGAGGTCGCCGTCGGCCACCGCGGAGAGCACCCGGCCGACCTCGGAGACGGGCCGGACCAAGTCCTCGACCAGCGCGTTCGACCCGTCGATCGCCGCCGCCCAGGACCCCTCGCAAGCGCCCGTCTCCAGCCGCTCGGTGAGCTTGCCGTCCCTGCCGACGACGCGGCGCACGCGCGCCAGCTCGCTGGTCAGGTGCAGATTGCGGTCCGCCACCTCGTTGAAGACCGCCGCGATCTCCGCCATCGGTCCCTCACCGGTGACGGTCAGGCGTTTGCGGAAGTTGCCGTCCCGCATGGACGACAGCGCGGTCAACAGCCTGTTGACCGACGCGGCGTCGACTTCGATCGTCCCGTTCTTCCGGGAGCGTCCGCCTTTCGCGCGCGTGTTCGTACGCGCCGCTGCGCCAGACTCCACCGTGTCCCTCCCGTAGGGTCGACCGCCTTGTACGGGCCGTACTTCGAACTCTGCCCCAGTGTTTCACCCTGCCGGAACCAGGCGATAACAGTTCGGCAGCATGGCACACCAGGCTCCCATCCGGTCGCGTAGCGAAAACACCGGTAACCGGCACCCGCGCTCCCCGCGAACGTAAGTAACCTGGCATGCGGCTGTCCATTCACCCCGGTACGCCGGGACGGGGCGGTGGTGCGAGGACAATGGCAAGGGAGGGGCTCCGGGGAATGCAGGAGCAGAGCGCCGAGCGGGCACCGGCGGTTACGGTCGGCGCCCAGCGCACACCCGTACGCCCTCGTACTCCCGTGGCTGCGGGCGGCGAACAGACATTCTTGGGGAGACCAGTGATCACCGCACGGGCCGCGGCCACCTTCGAACCGGTCGGGCGCTCGGTGGCGACCGCCCGCGGCTTCGTACGCGACACCCTCCAGGGCTGGGGGCTGGGCGACATCGTGGACGACGCCGTGGTCCTCACCAGCGAGCTGGTCACCAACGCCGTCGTACACGCGGGCACCGCCGCGGACGTGCTCTGCCTCCGCGACAGCGACGGCGTCCGGATCGAGGTCGCCGACCGCTATCCCGAGCGCGAGCTGCCGCTGCACAACGCGGGCCAGGCGCCCAGCAGCCCGGACCGGGAGGGCGGGCGCGGGCTGCTGCTCTGCGCCGCCCTCGCCACCCGCTGGGGCGTGGAGTACACCGCCTCGGACAAGCGGGTGTGGTTCCAGCTCGACCTGCCCGACCGCCCCGTGGGGACCCGCTCCGCCGGCCCGGCGGTGCCCGACGCCGCGCTGCCGGTCGCCGCGGCCCGGGTGCACGTCGCCGTCGTCCAGGTGGACCGCGGCGGCGCCGTCGCCGCGTGGAACGACGACGCGCAGGCCCTCTTCGGCTACGCACCGGAGCAGGTCGTCGGCAAGCGGCTGACCGACTTCGCCGCCTGGCCGCACACCCCCGGCACCGGCACCGGCATCGCCGAGGCCCTCCAGCTCTCCCGCTGGGAGGGCTCGTACGGCGTACGCGGCGAGGACGGCCGGACCGTCCCCGTCTACGCCTCGCACCTGCGCGTCCGCGACCACGCGGGCGAGCCTTCCACCGTCTGCCTGCTCGTCCCCGACCACGAGCGGGCCGTACTCCAGTCCCCGCCGCGCGGACCGGCACCGGACGCGGCGAGCGGCTACGACGGCCACGAGCACGCCAACGCGGACCCCTTCGAGGTCTTCATCGGTTCACCCACCCCCGACGACCTGGACGGACTGCTCCAGCGCACGGTCGAGCGCGCCCGCGACATGCTGGATGGCGACGCCGCCTACCTCCTGCTGGCCACCGACGACGAGACGGAGCTGGAGGTCCGCGCCTCCACCGGCCTGCCCGCCGCCCGCCAGCGGTTCGCGCGGGTCCCCGTCGAGCTGAGCAGCGGGCGCTACGGCTCGGCCCGGATGCCCTCGGTCCACGAGGACCTGAACGTGGTGCCCGGCGCCGTGCCGCTGCTGGCGGAGACGGGCATGCGCTCGGTGGTAACCGTGCCGCTGAAAGTCGAGGGCCGCCTCACCGGCTCCCTCGGGGTGGCCACCGAGGCACCGGCCCGCTACACCAACGAGGAAGCCCTGCGTCTCCAGTTCGCCGCCGACCGCATCGCGCTCGCCGTGGAGCGCGCCCGGCTGACCGAACTGGAGCGGCTCCGGCGCGGTTCGCTCTCCTTCCTCGTCGAGGCCTCGGACCTGCTGGCGGGCACGCTGGACCGGGACCAGACGCTGGCGCTGATGGCCCAGATGACCGTCCCGACGCTCGCCACCTGGTGCGCCGTCTACACGGTCGCCGACCCGGGCTCGGAGCCCACGCTCTCCTACGTCCTGCACGAGGACGAGGACAGGATCGACAGCCTCAAGGCGCTGCTGGGCAACGTCGACCCGCCGGACCCGGTGCCCACGCCGGGTGCCCGGGTCTGGAGCGCCCCGACCGAGGCGGCGCGGGCAGGCGTCCTGCACGCCTCGCTGCACGACGTCTCGCAGCCACCGGACGAGCCCCCGCTGTCCCCCCACTCCAGTTTCACCACGGCGGCGGCGGTCGGCGGCGAGACCGTGGTGCTGCCGCTGGTCGCACGCAACCGCGTGATCGGCATGCTCACGCTCGGCAAGCCCGCCGACGAACGCTTCCGCCAGGAGATCCTGGAACTGGCGGAGGACCTCTCCCGCCGTGCGGCCCTCGCCCTGGACAACGCCCGCCTCTACTCCGAGCGCACCGCGATCAGCCAGTCCCTCCAGCGCAGCCTCCTCCCCCCGGAACTGCCCGACGTGCCGGGCGTCGAGGTCGAGGTCATCTACCGCGCGGCGGGCGAGGGCAACGAGGTCGGCGGCGACTTCTACGACGTCTTCGAGATCCGTGACGGTGTCTACGGCTTCGCCATCGGCGATGTGTGCGGCACCGGGCCGGAGGCCGCAGCCGTCACGGGCCTGGCCCGGCACGCGCTGCGGCTGCTGGCCCGCGAGGGCTTCGGCGGCCCGGCCGTACTGGAGCGCCTCAACGCCGCCATCCTCGACGAGGGCGCCCGCAGTCGCTTCCTCACCCTGCTCTACGGCGAGCTGTGGCCGCAGCCCGAGGGCGGCGCGGAACTCAAGGTCGTCTGCGCCGGACACCCGCTGCCCCTACGGCTGCGCCCGGACGGCAGCGTCGAACCGGCGGCCGAGCCCCAGCCGCTGCTCGGTGTCATGGACGATCTGGAGCTGTACGAGCAGCGCGTGGTCCTCGACCCGGGCGATGTCCTGCTGTGCGTGACCGACGGGGTCACCGAGCGCCGTGAGGGCATCCGCATGCTGGGGGACGACGGCCTGACCGATGCGCTCACCACCTGTACGGGCCTCACGGCGGGCGCCGTCGCCGGGCGCATCATGCGTACGGTGGAGCGCTTCGCGAGCGACGCTCCGTCGGACGACATGGCCATCCTCGCCATGCGCGTACCAGCCGCCGGCTGAGGGGCCGCCTCCCACGCGAAGGGCTTCCACCCGCGTGGGTGGAAGCCCGTCCCGGATCGGCCGGTCACCCGGCAGCGGGGTTCTAGCAGGCCGGCTCCAGCAGCAGGCCGCCCAGCGAGTTGCAGGCGGAGACCATCCGCTGCAACTCGCGCTGGGACAGCGAGGCGTCGACGGCGAGCGCGAGGCACTGGTCGGCCGCCCGCTCGGCCTCGGGCCGCCGGATGGCCGCGCGGAACTCCGGCATCCAGTGGACGGGTATCTTCACGGGCACCCAGCACCGCACCCCGCGGGCACGCAGGGCGTGCTTGAAGGCGTCACGGTCCGGCCGCCCGTTCCCCGGTACCCGCACCACGTATTCACTGTAGGTGTGGCTCGCGCCGTCCAGCGCGCGCGGCACGATCACGCCGGTCAGCCGGGAGTTGAGGTAGGCGGCATGCCTCCGGCGGCGGACGGCCTCCAGCGTGCCCTCCTCGGGCCGGGCGCCGAACTCCACGATCTTCAGCCCGTGCCGCCCCGTCAGCTGCCCGAGCCGGGCAGTGTCGGCGGAATGACCGAAGAGGTGGACAGCCGCGACGGCCGCGGTCCGGTCCGTCACCGCGGCTGCGGCAGCTGCCGGGTCCAGGCAGTAACTGAGCGGGTCAATGTCGACAATGACGGGGTGAGCCCCCACAGCACGTACGGACTCCGCGACCGCGCCCCCGCCGTAGGCGGGCACAACAACCTCATGGCCGGCGCCTACGCCGGCTTCTCTCAACTGTGTCGTCCCCATGAGGCGGATACTTCCCGCAGGATGTGAACATCCGATGACGCCACGAAAAAGGGTCGGGTTCTCTGAAATGAATTCAGAGAACCCGACCCACAATGATTGTTCGGCGGTGACCTACTCTCCCACACGCTCCCGCATGCAGTACCATCGGCGTAACAAGGCTTAGCTTCCGGGTTCGGAATGTAACCGGGCGTTTCCCTCACACTATGACCACCGAAACACGGTGAAACACACACCAGCAGCACCACACCACCCACCCCAAAAAACAGATAGCAGTGTGTGCCGGCTTGGTTGTGGTCTCAGAAACCACACAGTGGACGCGAACAACTGAGGACAAGCCCTCGGCCTATTAGTACCGGTCAACTCCACCCCTCACGAGGCTTCCATATCCGGCCTATCAACCCGGTCA
>NZ_AUKQ01000026.1:0-56902 GCF_000424825.1 Streptomyces sp. CNH287
GGCGCCCGCGTATCCCACCGGCTCCGCCGCAGCTGCCGGCGACTGACCCGCGAGGCGATGACTGCGGTCAGGTCTCGCCTCGCCGGAGCGAAGGACCAGATCCAGGCCGGCAGCGGTGCCGCCCGAAAGCACCGTGCCGCTGCTTTCGACGGTCCACGGGAGCCGTCACCGCAAGCTGAAGACAGCGGCGATGGCCTCCCCGCACCCGCCGGGCGGCGGACGCGGGCGTCGCAGGCCCCCTGTGGCAGACCCCACCGCCCGGGCGGCGGGCGTGGCGCCGAGGCTACGACCGGCGGCGAGGCCCGCGGCGCCTGCCGCCCCGGGGGCCTCCGGTGCCCTGACGCGGATTTCCTCCCGCGGACTTGCCCTGCGCACCGCGTGCCGAGGCGCGCTTCGGCTGCGCCGGGGCGGCTGCACGCCCCCGCGTGCTGTTGACGGTCCGCCCGCGGACGACCCCGATGAAGTCCTCCACCATGTCGGTGGTCCTCTCTTCCGGCCACGCCAGTGCGACACGTGACTGCGGGGCATCGGTGACCGGCCGGTAGGTGAGGTCCCTGCGGTGGTACAAGCGGGCGAGAGACTGCGGTACGACGAGCAGGCCCACCCCTGCCGCCACCAGTTCGACCGCATCCTTTGTCGTGGCGGGCCGCTCGATCGCCGGCCGGCCCGGCAGCCGCTCCCAGCCGAGGGTGTCGTCAAGGGGATGCAGCACGACCTCGTCGGCCAGACTCCCGGTCGTGACCTCCTCAGCCTCCGTCACCGCGTGGCCCTTGGGGACCACGACCACCGTCGTCTCGGTGTAGAGGGGGATCGCACTGAAGTACGTACGGTCGACCGGCAACCGTACGAAGCCCGCGTCGGCGCCGCCCTCCCGCAGCACCTCCGACGCTTCGGCGGCGCTCACCGCGACGAGGATCAGCGGAACGTCGGGCAGCCGCTCGTTCCAGATCCGCACCCACTTGGCCGGCGTCACGCCCGGTACGTACGCGACCCGGAACGACGGGGATGCTTCAGAGCTGGCCACGCCGCCAGAATAGCGGGCGCGGTCGGGGGCCCGACGCGCACTCGATACCCTGGACGTCATGACGTCTCGCCAGAACTCCCAGACCATGAAGCCCGCGACCGCGGCGAAGAAACTGGGTGTGTACCTCGAGGCCACGCCCCCCGAGTTCCAGGAGGGCGCCGTCTCGCGCAGCGAGCTGAACGCGCTGCAGGCCGATCCGCCGGAGTGGCTTGTGGAACTTCGCCGCAACGGGCCGCACCCCCGCCCGGTCGTAGCGGCGAAACTGGGCGTCTCCACCTCCGGCCTCGCGCGTGGCGGGGCCACCGAGCCCCTCACCACCGAGCAGATCGAGGCGCTGAAGAGGGAACTCCCCGAGTGGCTGAGGCAGGAACGCGCCACTCAGGCCGAGGTCCGCAAGGAAGCGGTGCGCATCAAGGAGAAGAACAGGCCGAAGCAGCAGGCGGAACGGGGCGGACAAGCCCGCTGACGCAGCCCCCGCTCCCTGACCGATGTACCGGGGCCACAGCCGCCAGGACGGCTTCCCCCCGGTTTTCCCCTTTCGCCGCACGAATACCTCCCGCAACGACTTAGCGGATCAGACGCAGACGCCCCGGTCTCCCGGCCAGGGGCGTACTGCGGTGGGGGTGTCACCTGGAGGCCGTTGGTCAGGCGGCGCTCCAGATGCCAGTGGGGGCGATTTGGGACACCCGGTCCGCGAGATCACAGGGCTTGCGCGTGAGGGCGCGCGAGACCGTCTGCCGGCGAACTGGTCAAGTGCGCCCGTCCCGGCAACCGCGCCCTGCTCGAGGCCGTACTCGTCGGCGGCGGCCAGTTCGCGGTCCTCGTGCGGATCGGTCGCCAAGGTGGTTCCGGCGAGGACGACCGCCCGCTCGCTCGAAGTCCCCTGCACCGACCGGGCCGCCTTCGTGCGCGACTCGGTGGTCGACGACCAGACCACCGCGCCCGCCGCGGGCCCCGCTGCGAGGCCCGTTCGCGATGTCACCGGGCTGCCCGTTGCCGTGGGTGGCTGGGAGGATGCCTGTCATGGAATCGTTCGACGCGGTGAGTTGTGCCCGCGCCCGCACACGAGAGGATCTCGTGGCGCTCGTCGCCGCCGGAGCGCGGCCGAAGTGGCTGATGTTCTGGGGGCATCAGCCGCAGCGGGACGGTGCTGTCGGCCGGGAAGCGCTCAGTCAATGGTGGCTGTCCCCGTTCACCGTGGAGGGTGTGGCGTATCCCAGCGCCGAGCATTGGATGATGGCGGGCAAAGCCCGCCTCTTCGGTGACGACGCGTCCCTCGCGGCGGTCCTCTCGGCGCGCACGCCCGCCGAGGCCAAGGAGCACGGGCGCCTGGTCCGCGGCTTCAGCGAAGAGCGCTGGGCCGCCGCCCGGTTCGGCCTCGTCGTCGCGGGCAACCTCGCCAAGTTCCAGCAGCACCCCGCGCTGGCCACCTACCTCCTGGGCACGGGAAATCGGGTGCTGGTCGAGGCAAGTCCGCTCGACCGTGTGTGGGGGATCGGGCTCGCCGCCGACGACGGCCGCGCTACCGATCCAACCCGGTGGAAAGGCCAGAACCTGCTCGGCTTCGCCCTGATGGAGACACGCGCCCGTCTGGAAGACGCTGACCACCGGATGCCATGACGCTCCGTGCGGCCATCGCCCCCGACCTTGCCGGGCACGTCGCCGCCGTGGCGTAAGACTCGGACTCCAGTCGGCTGACCGCGTGCCCGGAGTCGTCAGCATGGGCGACGAAGGCCCGCCTGGAGCAGACCGCATCATCGTGGCCGCCAACAAGGCGGCGAGCCGCCCGACTCGCGGCGCGGGCATGCACGCCGAGGGCCCTCAACGGGCACCTGAACCTGCGGCACGTCCGCGCTCCACCTTCGACGAGAATGCTCAGCCTTCACTGCGAGGGGGCAATGTCAACCCATGCGCCCCTGCCAGCGACAGTCCAACGACTTGAGGGTACGTACGGTATTTGTGCGGTGGAAGTATGCGAACCTTACGGTTCATGGCCTGACGCTGGACGACGTCGCCGGCGCGCTGAAGGTCCGCCGGGCCACGGTGTCCGCCTGGGAGTCGACCAAGAAGCCCACCGAGCCGCGCGGCCCCGAGCGCGAGGCATACGCACGGCTGCTGGCGCAGCTCGCAAAGCTCTACCCGGCCCCGGTGCCCGCCACGCTCACCGACGCACCCGCACCGGCGGAATCCCGGTCCCCGCCCACAGCTTTGGCGTCCGAGGCTGCGGTCATGACTGCAGCCGAGAACACCCAGCCCCCCGCCCCGGCCTCCTTCGCCGCCGCTCCGGACGCCGCGCGCCGCCCAGCGAACACCACCAGGCCGTCGACGCGTCGTCCCGGCGCGAAGAGGGAGGCCCCGGCCCGCGGTTCGAGAACGGGCCGCTGGCGGTCCTCGACGTCGGCGCCGACGGCACGGTGCTGGCGTACTGCACCGGCGGCCTGGTCCTGGACGTGCCCGCCAAGAGCATCCCGTCCCTGGTGGACTGGACCCTCACGGAGGCGAAGCTCGGGGCGCCCAAGCTCGCCGGTCCCGGCAAGGACGCCGACCCGCTGCTCGTGCTCACCGAGGCCGCGCTGGAGCGCTACGGCCTCCCGGCCGCGCTCACGCAGGAGGAGCGGCACGCGGGGCGCATTCCGGAGGGCCACAAGGTCATCAACCAGCTGACCCGCGCGCAGTGGCAGCTGACCAAGCGCGGGTTCGGGCCGTGGGCGCGGATCTACCGCCCCGCCACCGGCTCGGAGCGCGCGTGCGTGCAGCTGTGCATCCCGTCGTGGAACGCGCTGGACATCCGGCACTGGGGCGACGCCGCGCAGCTTGCGCCGGCCGAACTCGCCCGCGTCCTGGGCGTGTACGCCTCCAGGGTGATGACGCCGCGCGGATCGACCGCCGTGACCGGCCTTGAGCTGATGACCGCGCTGCACCCGCCCATCCGCGCCTCCGAGCCGGACGCCGACGGCAAGCGGCACCCCGAGCACAACCCCGGCTCACTGGGGAAGGCCCCGGTCGACTGCGCGCCGTGCGAGGCCCCCGACGGACACCCGCTCGTCAAGGACCTGCCGCGCTTCCACGTGCGCGGCCCGGCGCAGAAGCTTTTCGAGGAGGCTTACGACTGGGCCCGGCCGATGACGGACGACGAATGCCTGCGCCGCAACCTCGTGGGCATCGACGTGAACATGGCGTTCGCCGCCGGAGCGAACGGGCTGAACGTCGGCCTCGGCGAGCCGACGCACGTCACCAGCCCGGTCTTCGACCCGAAAGTGCCCGGCAGCTGGCTGGTGGACCTGAGCCACGTCGACCTGTCCAAGGTGAAGGCCGGCAAGGAGCGGCTGGAGCTGGACGCCGGCCTGTTGCCGAGCCCGTTCACACCGAAGGGCGAGCGACCGACCGGCCCGGCCTGGTACGCGACGCCCACCGTCGCCTACGCGGTGGAGCTGGGCTACGAGGTGCACCCGACCGAGGCGTGGGTACGGCGCGAGAGCGGCCGCTACCTGGACGGCTGGTACCAGCGGCTGCGCGACGCCTACCTCGCCACGATGGCCGACCTCGGCGTCCACGCCGACCTTGCCCCGGCCGACTTCCTCACCGCGATGAACGGCTACAAGGACCGCGACCCGCAGCTGGGACTCGTCGTCTCGGCGATCAAGGCCACAGTCAAGGGCGGTCTGGGCAAGCTGCGCGAGCGCCCGCGCGGGGAGGGCTGGCGGCCGGGCGAGCCGTGGCGGGCGCTTTCCCGCCCCACCTGGCGGCCGGACATCCGCGCGGCGGTCATCTCCCGCACCCGCATCAACCTCCACCGCAAGATCGTCAGACACGCGGCGTTCACCGGCCAGTACCCGGTCGCGATCCTCTCCGACTGCGTCGTCTACGCCGCCGGCGGCCCCTCGCCGCTCGACTTCCTGCCCTACCGGGGAGGCAAGCCCCTGCCCGGCGGCTTCAAGCTCGGCATCAACCCCGGCCTGGTCAAGCACGAGGGCACCCAGAGTGTGCTGTGGGGTGAAGGAGTGCGCGACCAGTTCGAGGCGCCGGGGCTCAACCTCGCCCGGTACATCAAGGACGGCACCGTCACCGACGTCGACAACGGCGAGTAGGAGAGGTCCACGATGAGCATGTTCGGGGACGGCCTGGACGCCGCGGTGCACAAGGCGTTCACCCGCCCCGCCCCCAAGTCTGCGGGCCCGCAGATGCGGTACCTGGTCAAGCAGTTGGGCGGCACGAAGGCCGTCGCCGAACTCCTCAGAATGTCCCAGCGGCAGGTGGAGCGGTACGTGGCCGGCAAGGCGAGGAAGCCCCGCCCGGACCTCGCCGCGCGCCTGGAGCGCCAGGTGAAGGCGCGCTGGCAGCCGCAGATCCGCGCCAAGGCCCGACAGAAGGCGGCGACCACCGGCGGCATCGTCATCGACACCCGCGCCCGCCTTGGCTACACCGCACCGATCGGGTCCACCGACCAGGACCGCATCCGGCATCTGACCCTCGCCCTGCCACCCCGCTACGCCGCCCGCCTCTTCGACGCCCAGGAGGCCGGCGCCACCGACCAGCAACTCCAGCAGATCGCGGCCGAAGCCCTCAAGGAGGTCTACTTCCAGGACGGCGGCCACCGCGCCGGGAGCCTGGAAGAGGTCCGGTTCACGGACGTGGAGCACCTGGAGTTCGACCTGTAGCAGCCGCGCCCCGAACAGCAGGCGAGCCCCCATGGAGGGCCCAACAGAACTGCCCCCCCCGGATGGGGACGTAGCCTGGCAACCGCGCACCACCCTCTGAGGAACGCCCCTCCCCGCCCCACCGGGCGCGGACTCCTGCCCTCTGCGCTTCCCAGGGCAGTACGCCGACCCTGAAATTGGTCATCGAGGCAGCGGCCCTCTGTGCCGTCCCCAGTTTGGCTCTGTCGCTATCGTGCTCCCGTGACTGGCTCTGTGCGGCGTTCCTTGCTGTTTCTCGATGGAGATTCTCATCTGGGCCCTCGCGGACGAGCGGGAGCGGTGGCAGACGCAGGCCGACGATGCCGCCCAGTGGATGATCGACCACGCCGCGGCATACGCCGGCAGCCGGCCTTCTCGCCGCATCATCGACCTCGCCCTCGCCTACGCGGGCAACGCCCGGATGCTGGCGCTCTCGGAACGCGAGGAGGCGACGAAACTGAGGCTGCCGGCCGCACTCACCCAGCCGGTTCAGGGGCGTGCGGGTACGTGGTCCGGGCGGCACGGGCGGGGGTGGCCGGGGCGCGGCCGGATCAGCGGGGGGCCGGGGCCTCCAGCTGCCAGCGGCCGTGCTCGATCACGCGGGTGGAGCCGATGTCCAAGGTGGGATCGATGATCACGACGTCGCGGTGGACGGAGGCGGCCACCGTGCCGCCGAACCCGGCGCTGGAGCCGAACGCGACGTGGACGCTGCCCAAGATCTTTTCGTCCTCCAGGACGTTGCCGGTCCAGGTGGCGCGGTCGTTGGTGCCGACACCCAGTTCGGCCAGGTTGCGGGCTGTGGGGCCGTGGGCGTCGAGATGGGCGAGGAAGTCGCGCGCGTGCGGGCCCTCCGCACCGGCCAGGCGGCCCTCGTGGACCTGCAGGAGCATCGAAGGGTCGAGGAGGCCGTGCGGTGTCACGCTGCGCACCGCGATGCGGCCGCTGCCGTTCAGGGGCGCGACGAACGCCTCACCGGTGGGCAGATTGCCGAAGGCGTGCGCGGCCGTGAGGTCTCCGGTGTCGGCGCCCCCGGGGCGGCCGCTGATGTCGAGCGTCAGCTCGGTCCCCCGCGGGCAGGTCACCCGCGCGGTGGTCGCGGCGTCCAGGAGCTGGGCGACGGCCGTGGAGCGCCGGCGCAGGGCCGTGGGGTCGGCGGTGAGGAGCCGGGTGATCATCTGCTCGGTCACGCCGGGCAGCGTCGCGCCGCGGGCGCCCGCCGCCGTGGCGCGCAGCCGCGCGGGTGCGTGGGAGAGGGAGCGCCGGTGTGTGGGGGCGAGGAAGACGTCGCACGCCATCAAGGCGGCCTCCGCGACCCGGGGCAGCTCCAGCTCGCCATGGTCATCGATCAAAACGGTGGCCACCTCCGCTCGGCGCCGCGCGCCCGCCCGCCACATCGCATCCGCCAGGCCGGCCGAGGCGCGGTCGGCCAGGACCAGCAGGTTCTCGCCCGGGCGCAGCGCCAGGTTGTGCTCCATGAGCGTGTCCAGGGCCTCCTCAAGCCCCCCTGCCGGGCTCATGCCCGCGCCTTCACGTCGCCCAGGAACGCGGGCAGCACGTAGTGGTAGCTGCTGAAGTCCTCGTAGACGTAGTCCTTCTTCAGGGCCAGCGAGCTCTGCTGCCACCACAGCGGGAGGTAGGGGACCTGCTCGTCGGCGATCTGGAGGATCTCGGCCAGCAGCGGCGCGCGCTCGGAGCCCTTGAGCAGCGCGGCCTGCTGGGTCAGCAGCGTCTGGACGCGCTTGTCACGGAAGTTGGCCAGGTTGTAGGCGCCGCCGGCCTCTTTCGAGGCCAGGCAGATGGTCATGAAGTTGACCGGGTCGGGATAGTCGGGGGAGAGCCCCAGGTAGTACAGGCCGATGCCCTTGCGGGAGTCGATCTTCGCGCCCCACTCGGCCCGGGTGCGCTCGCGGACGTTGAGGGTGATGCCCAGGTCGCGGACCGCCTCGGAGAGGCTGACCAGCGCCCGGCCCACGGACGGCTCGTGGTCGGGGTACTCGACGTCGGCGGTGAAGCCGTCCGGATGCGCTGACTTGGCCAGCTCCCGGCGCGCGGCGGCCAGGTCGTAGCCGTAGTCGGTGAGCTTGCCGTAGATCTTGTCCGTCTCGCGCTTGCCGAGGATGCTCCACCAGTGCGACTTGGGCACGATGGAGGAGGCCACCTCCCCGTGACCGCCGAGGAATGCCTTGATGTAGCCGGCGCGGTCGGCCGCGTACAGCAGGGCACGGCGCACGTGCACGTCGTCCCACGGTGCGGTGTCCATGTTGAAGCACAGGAACAGCGACCGGTTGCCCGGGGCGTACTGGGTGGCCACGCCGCCGATGCCGTCCCAGGTCTTGCCCTGCTCGACGGCGAAGTCGAAGATTCCCTGCACCTCGCCTGAGCGGACGGCGAAGAGCTGGGACTGCTGGCTGGTGAGGAAGCTCAGCTGGGCGGAGCGCACCTTCGGCCGCTCGCCCCAGTAGGTGTCGAAGCGCTTGTAGGTGATGCCCGACTCGGCGGAGTAGGAGGTGACGCGGTAGGGGCCGGTGCCCATGGTGGTCACCGTGCCGGAGGGAGCGCCGAGCTTGTCGCCGAGCTTCTGGCTGAACTTCTTCGGGGTGATGAAGGTGAAACTCAGCGTGTACAGCACCGTGGGATCGGGCCTGCGGAGCGTCATGGTGATCTCGTGCTCGCCGGTCGCCCGTACGGAGGCGACGTTGCTGAAGTAGCCCGCGATCCTGGAGGCGCCGCCCGGATCGAGGTGGCGCTGGATGGACCACAGGACGTCCTGCGCGCTCAGCTGGGTCCCGTCCCAGAAACGGACGCCTTGGCGCAGCCGGAAGATGTGGTGCAGGTTGTCCGGGGTCTTCCAGGATTCGGCGAGAGACGGCTTGAGTTTGAGGTCGGCGTCCAGGGCGACCAGGCCCTCCAGGGCCAGGCCCATCGCGATCATGCCGTCCACCGCGGGGACGGTGCCCACATCCAGGGACTCCACGGCGGAGCGGACGCCCCACTTCACGGAGTCGATCTCCTCATCGGTGCCCTTGCCGCCGGTGCCCGCCGGGCCGCCGGAGTCGGTGCCCGCGGTGCAGGAGGCAAGGAGGGCGGGCAGGGCCAGCGCGATTCCTCCGACGCCCATGGCGTGCAGGACACGCCGCCGCTCGACGACGTGCTCCGCTCTCCCGGAGCCGGCAGTTCCCGTTCCTGGGGCTTGGATGTTCATTGTGCCGTCCTTTCACGCGGTGATACGCGGTGATACGCGGTCATGCGGGGCGTCGGCCCGGTACGGAGTCGACAAGCAGGCGGGTGTAGGGATGGCTGGGACGGTCGAGGAGGTCGGCGGTGGCGCCGTGCTCGACGACCTCGCCCCCGTGCAGGACGTAGAGGCGGTCGGTCACCTGCCGCGCGACGGCCAGGTCGTGGGTGATGAACAGCAGCGCGAGGCCCAGGCTGGTGCGCAGCTCGCCGAGCAGGTTGAGGATCTGCGCCTGCACGGAGACATCCAGGGCGGAGACGGCTTCGTCGCAGACCAGGAGGTCGGGGCCGGCCGCCAGGGCGCGTGCGATCGCCACCCGCTGGCGCTGCCCGCCCGAGAGGGCCGAGGGTTTGCGGCGCGCGTACTCCGGTGGCAGCCCCACCTGTTGAAGGAGGTCACCGGCCGTGAGGGGAGTGGCGCCCTCCCGTCGGTGGACGGCCAGTGCCTCGGTCAGGACGGCGCCCACGGTGCGGACCGGGTTCAGTGTCGAGTAGGGGTCCTGGAAGATCATCTGGACGGTGCGGCTCAGCGTCCGCCGCTCGGCGACGGAGAGCGCGGCGACATCGCGCACGTCGAGGGAGCCGACGGTCACGGTGCCGCTGGTGGCCTGCTCCAAGCCGACCAGGCAGCGGCCCAGCGTGGTCTTGCCCGAGCCCGACTCGCCGACCAGGCCGACGCTCTCGCCCCGGTCGATGTGGAGGGAGACCTCGCGCAGCGCCGCCGTCCGGCGCTTGCCGCGGGTGCGCCGCCCGAAGGTCTTGCCCACCTCGCGGACCTCCACCAGAGGCGCTGCCGCCGCTCCCGGCTCCGGGACGGGAGCCTCCGCGAGGGCCGCTGTGCGGGCCGCCGCCAACTCCGTGGCGATGTGCGGCAGCCGCACGCACGCGCTCTGGCGGTCCGGAGCGCTCGGGCGCAGCGCCGGGCGTGCGTGCGTGCACGCGCTCTGGCTCCACGCGCACCGGGGGGAGAACGCGCAGCGATCGGCGACCGCGTCGGGGGAGGGCACGGAGCCGCCGATGGCGGCGAGCCGGTGCAGCCTGCGGTCCACCGGCGGCTCGGAGCGCAGCAGGCCGCTGGTGTAGGGGTGGTGGGGTTCGCCTTCGATGTCCGCGGCGGCGCCGGTCTCCAGCACGGTGCCCGCGTACAGCACCGCGAGGCGGTCACACACATCGAAGGCGACCCGCAGATCGTGCGTGATCAGCAGGAGCGCGATCCCCCGCGTCTGCTGGAGCTGCTTGAGGCTGTCCAGGATCGCTTTCTGGGTGGTGACGTCCAAGGCGGTGGAGGGCTCGTCGGCGATGAGGACCTGCGGATCACGGGCGAGGACCGCGGCGATGCCCACGCGCTGCCGCATCCCGCCGGAGAGCTCGAAGGGGTAGGCCCGGGCGACGCCCTCGTCCTCGATGCCGACTTCGGCCAGCCGCCGCACGGCCTCCTCACGGCGCTGCCCGCCCCGCAGCCGCCTGCCCCGCTCATCCCTCAACAGCTCGGTGATCTGGTCACCGCAGCGCATGAGCGGGTTGAGCATGGTGAACGGATCCTGGAAGACCATCGCGATGCCGGAACCGCGGACCTTCGCCATCTCCCGCTGGGACAGGCCCAGCAGGTTGCGCCCGCCGAAGGTCACCTCGCCGCGCGCCCGCACCCCCGGCGGCAGCAGGTTCATCACCGCGCGGGCCGTCATCGACTTCCCGCTCCCGGACTCTCCGACGACGCCCAGGGCCTCGCCCGCACGGACCGCCAGGTCCAGATCGGAGACGATCGTCCTCCCGCCTCCGGTCGCCCTGATCTGCAGGCCGCGCACGCTCAGCACGATGTCGCTCATTGCGTCCTCCCTCGCCGCTCCAGCTGCTCGAAGATCCAGTCACCGATCAGGTTCATCGCCAGCGACGTCAGCACCAGCGCCGCCCCCGGCGCCAGCACCTGCCAGGGCGCCGTCTCCAGATGCGGCAGCCCGTTGCTGAGCATCAGGCCCCAATCGGGAGCATCAGCCGTGCTGCCGAAACCCAGGAAGGACAGAGCCGAGAGGGAGACCAGGGCGTAGGCGAAGGTGGTGCACGCGTTCGCCACCACCAACGGCACCAGGTTGGGCCAGATGTGCCGGTACATGATCCGGCGGGCGGGCAGACCGGTGGCGCGCGCGGCATCCACATACGGCAGATGCCGCTGCTCCAGCGCCGCCGCCCGCACGATCCGCACGTCGTTCGGCGCCATGAACAGCACCAGCGCCAGGACCGCGGCGTAGTATCCGCCCGACAGCACACCCAGCAGCACGATCGCCACGAGCAGGCCGGGCAGCGCGTACACCAGGTCCGCCGCTCTCATGACCGCCGAGTCCAGCCAGCCGCCCCGGTAGCCGGCGGGCAGCCCCACCACGGTGCCCACCAGCGCCGCCCCCAGGGCCACCAGCAGCGGCCCGATGAAACCGGCCTGGGCGGCGGCGATGAGCCGGGAGAAGATGTCGCGCCCGGAGGCGTCGGTGCCCAGCAGGTGCCCGTCACCGGGCGCCTGGAGCGTGTTCGTCAGGTCCTGGGCGGAGGGGGAGTACGGCGTGAGCCACCCTGCGGCGACGGTGCACGCCACCACGGCCAGCACGTAGACCATGCATCCGGCGATCAGCCAGGGCGGACGCCCCAGCCGGGTCTCCAGGACCTCTTCGGGGGCGCTCATGCCGCCCGCCCCTGGGAGAAGGTGATCCGCGGATCGATCACGGCGTAGGCGAGGTCGACGAGCAGCTGCACCAACACGATCAGCGTGGCCAGCAGCATCGCGACGCCCTGCAGCACCGGCAGGTCCTTGTGCTGGACCGCCTCCACCAGCGTCGTCCCCAGCCCCGGCAGTGTGAACGTGCTCTCCACCAGGATCGTCCCGGTCAGCACGATCGTCAGCACCAGGCCGGCCGCGGTGGCCAGCGGAACCAGCACGTTGCGCAGAACGTGCCGGAAGACCACCCGGGAGGCGGGGACGCCCCGGGCGCGGGCGAAGTCGACGAAGTCCTGCTCAAGGACCCTGATCATGGCGGCGCGGGTCAGTTTGACGATGAGTGCCATCGCGGTCAGCGCCAGCGCGACCGCGGGCAGCGTCAGGTGCCACAGCCGGTCCCAGAAACCCTCGCCGGTGCCGTAGCTGGGGAAAGCGCCGAGGGCGATGGCGAAGACGTACAGCAGTCCGGCACCGGTCACGAACGACGGGGCGCTCACGAACAGGACACTGACACCGACCGCGCCGCGGTCGATCAGACTGTTCTTGCGCATCGCCGCCACGACACTGAGCGGTACGCCGATCACGACCGCGAGCACGAAGGCGTAACCGCCCAGGAACAGCGATATCGGCAGCCGCGCGGACATGACGTCGGTGACCGGCCGCCCGTTGCGGATCGAGCTGCCGAAGTCGAGCGTCACCGCATCACGCAGCCACAGCCAGTACTGCTGGAGGAAGGGCAGATCGAGGTGGAACTGGGCGCGGATGGAGGCACGCAGCTCCGGGGTGGCGGGGCGGGTGCCCAGCAGAACCTGCTCTGCGCTGCCGGGAGCCAGGCGCAGCAGGGCGAAAACGACGAAGGAGACGCCGACCAGAAGCGCCGAGAGCGCCAGGAGGCGCCGCGCGGCGAACAGAAGAAGCGCCCGGGCTCTCATCCCAGGATCCGTGCCGTGCCGAAGCCCGCGGACAGCGGCTCACTCCCGCCGGTGAAGCGCTGCGGACTGAACTGGGCCAAGCCGCCCTCCTGGTCGCCGCCGGTGACCATGGCGGCGATGTGCCGGCCCAGCGCCGGGGCGAGCTTGAAGCCGTGCCCGCTGGTCCCCGCCATGACGAAGACGCCCTCGGCGATCTCGCCGATCACCGGCTGCCAGTCCGGACTGACGTCATACACGCTCGCCCAGCCGCCGGTGAAGGTGGCCGCCTCCAGCGCGGGCACCCGCCGAACGGCACGCTCGGCCAGGGCCATGGCCTCCTCCACGCGCACCGAACGGCGGAAGTCGTCCGGGTCGGCCGACGCGTCCGGCAGCAGGCTTCCCAAGCAGAAGTGCGACCCTGCCTCGGCCTTGAGGTAGTACCCGCCGCTGATGTCACTGATGCCGTGCCTCATCGGGGCCGCCTCGCCCCAGTTGAACAGCGCGACGATGTGCCGCTCCACGGTCAGCGGCAGCTCGACCCCCAACCCGCGCGCCAGCGGCCGGGTCCAGGGCCCAGCAGCCAGCAGCACGCGGGCACACTCGACGCTCTCGCCCTCGGCGGTGTGGACAACCGCGCCCCCGCCATTCCGCGCCTGGACGCGGACCACCTTCGTACGCAGCCGTGTCTGGACGCCGTGGCGCCGGGCGTCGGCGAACAGAGCGCTGGTGGCAAGAGCCGGGTCGGCGTAGCCGCCGCCGGCCTCCCACACCGCCGACTCGCCCTCGGCCAGGCTGACATACGGGTAGCTGCGGCCCATCTCCGCGGGCCCCACAGGCTCCAGGCGGATACCCAGCCCGGCCAGCTCGGCCAGCTGCGCCGGCACGGTACCGGCCGCCTCGGGCGGGTAGAGGTAGAGCAGACCGGTGCGGTGAAAGCCGGCGTCGCCGCCCTCGGTGAGCGCCGCGAAATCCTCCAGCATGGCCATGCTCTCCGCCGCGATCTGCGCCAGGAACGCATTCTTGTAGTTCGCCCGGCACATTCCGCTTGAACTCCCGGTCGGTCCGGCTCCAGGAGTATCCTGTTCGAAGATCGTGGTCTGCACGCCCGCCCGGCCAAGATGGTAGGCGACACTGGCGCCATAAACTCCCGCGCCGATGACAGCGACGTCGACGGTGTTGTTCGGCACAGTCGCGAGCCTCCGTAGGTAAACTTCTCGGCGAGCCGCCCCAATTGTTTCTCTCGATGCGAAGGAACTCGTGCCCGCCACGATGGAGGTGAGCGTAATAGCGGCGGCCGCGAAGAGCACCACAACGTTTGTCCGACGCTTACCGGAATCGGCGCAACATGTGTTGCGCCCCTTCCGGCCAGCGGTCCCAGGGGGCGGCCGAGGCCCGGCACCTGGCAGATCGCCGCTCCCGCCGGCGCCCGCGGGCAGTGGCAAGCAACACCCGTGCTGTCCTGGGCGAACTTTCCGCATCACCTGATGCGCGTCATCCGGAACCATTGAAAAAGCTGGGACGCGCGCTACTGTCCCTTCATGTTCCCTGAATTCCCTGACGTTTACTGCCTCCGCTGCGAGCAGCCGATCGATCGCCCCTTCAACCCGTGCCCGAAATGCCTCACCCAAGACGGTGTCAGCGTCAACGGCGACACCGCGATAACGCTGCCGAGTACGGTGTCCGGCACCGCGGAACTCGCGGCCGCGGTGCTTCCGCCGCGTATGGAGGCCCGCCCGCCGACACCGCTGACCCCTCTGGAGCGCTTCAGCGCCGATATCGGAGTGCGCGTGAGCGTCAAGGATGAGCGGCTGAATCCCAGCCTCTCCTACAAGGACCGGCTCGCGGAGGTGGCCGCGGTCCGCGCCCGGCAGGCCGGCGCGGACACCCTGGTGGTCGCCTCCTCAGGCAACCACGGCGCGGCCGTCTCCCGCGCCGCGACGGCCATCGGCCTGCGTGCGGTCGTGGTGACCATGACGAGCATCGCCCCGGCCATGCGCCGGCTGATCACCGGATGCGGCGGACAGCTGATCGCGGTGGCCACCGCCGAGGACCGCTGGCGCCTGGTGCAGGCCGGCGTGGAAGAACTGGGCTGGTTCCCGGCCGGGAACTTCCACAACCCGCCCATCGGCAGCAGCCCCTACCTCGTCGACGGCTACCAGCCCATCGCCTGGGAGATCGCGGACCAGTCCGGCGCTCTCCCGGACTGGGTCGCCGTCCCGGTCGGATACGGCGACGGACTCTCCGGTATCGCCAAGGGCTTCCGCACACTGGCCGCAGCCGGTCTGACCACCCGCCTGCCCCGCATGCTCGCCGTGGAGACCACGGGCACCCTCGTGGAGGCCCTGCGCACCGGGACCGACCAGCCGCGCGCCGCCGCCGTACAGGCGCCCAGCGCACTCTCGATCGCCTGCCCGCAGGGCACCTACCAGGCGCTGCACGCGGTACGCGCCAGCGCCGGGCATGCCGTGACCGTCACCGACCAGGAAGCGCTCCAGGCGCGGGAGGCGCTGGGCAGGCTCGCGGGAGCCCACCACGAGCTGTCCTCGGCGGCCGCGTTCGCCGGGGTCCGGCGTGCCGTGCAGGACGGGTTGGTCGATCCGGCTGACTCGGTCGTCGTGGTGGGCACATCAGTGGGGCTCAAGGACCAGATCCTGCCCGGCGAGGACGACGCGCCACTGGAGCCGCTGCCCGGCCCCCTCCTCGATGACCTCTGCGCGGGCCGGACCGGTATGGAGGCCGTCATGCGGGCTGCCGGATAAGTCGTCCTGGGGCTGTGTGTGCCCCCCGGCCAGGCGCTGCAGGCGTGCGATCTTGAGGCCGAGGTGCAGGACGAGGCGGTCATCGCCCTCGCTGAGATCGGTCTCGGTGAGGCTCTCGATCCGGCGAAGGCGGTGATACAGGGTGGTCCGGTGGACGAAGAGGTCCTCAGCGGTGGCCTGGCTGTCGCCGGCGTGGTCGAGGTAGCACTCAAGTGTGCGCGCCAGCACCTCCTGTTGCGGATCATTGATGAGTTCCGCCAGCCCGGCGTGCAGCGCGTCGACCTCGATGCCGTCCAGCCCCAGCTCGACCAGCCTCGCGTAGAGCCCGAGCTGGTCCCAGAACACGACACCCCGGTGATCCGGGCGGACCGTGGCCAGGCTCGCCGCCGTGACGGCCTGGCGATACGAGCGGGCGACGGCGTCGACGCCCCTGACCGCACCGCCCACCCCCACCACGGCGGTGCCCCCCGTCTCCAGCGACGGCAGTGCCGCCTGGAGGTTGTCGCGCCATCGGGCGGCGAGCTCGCCGGCCCCGGAGGGAGGTGTGTCGACTGCGTCCAAGGTGACCACGACGATCGCCTGGCCGGGGCGCACCAGATGGAGCATGTGGTGACCGCTGCGACGCAGCGGTGTGCGCTGCAGCGCCTCCTCGGCCATCACCTGCACACGCTCGGCATCCGCGGCGCGCTTCGTCCCGGGCAGCGGCGCCACCAGCGCCACGGCGGCCTGACCGGCCGGGAACAGCTCCAGCCGGGCGAGCTGGCCGGCAGCCGCGGCCTGGCCGCCGGCATCGGCGAACAACAGGTCGCTGCACAACTCGCGGATACGCTGGGCGCTGCTGTTGCTGGACGCAAGCCGTTGGTAGAGCACGATCCCCGCCTCGGCCGCGACCTCGTCCAGCCACTCGCGGGCCCGCTTCGACAGCTCGTCGCCGCGGTCGGTCAGCCAGAGAAACCCCAGCAGGTGACCCTGGCACCGGATCGGCGTGCAGACGCGCTGGTAGAGCCCGATGCGGTCGTTGGCGGGCACGACGAACGTCGAGGTGGCGCTGTAGAGCCCATGGGAAGCGAAGTGCTCGATGACGTCCGGGCTGAACTGCCTCTTCATGATCGAGAGCAGCCGGACCTGATCCATCTCCTCCGGAGTCTGCTCGGTGTAGACCAGCAGCCTCAGCTGATGGTCATCGATACCGACAGCGCGGCCGAACTCCTCACTCGTCGTGTCCGCCAGGCGCTGCAGCCGGGCAAGGGGGCCGTCCGACTCGACGTGGTCGAGCCCACCCGGCAGGCGTGCCTCGGCTGACATCACACCCCCAGTACGATCATGTACGGACTTCCGCACAATGATGCAAGCCGCCCGCGGATCCGTCCAGCACATGCGTTGCCCAAGCCGACACCCCAGGAGAGTGTCAAGCCGGCTGAGCAACAGGGCGAGGGCCCCGGCGCACCTGTCAGTTGCTGAGGTGGCGTGCGTGTCGCGGCAGTACACCGGTACCGCGGGCAAGGTCACCGATTGCCAGGTCGGGTGTCGCTGCTGTTCCTGCCCGAGACCTGGGCGGCCGGGTCCGCCAAGGCCGGTCCGGACAAGGCCGCCCGCCGCACCGCGTGCCAGCTCCCCGACGATGTCGGGCGTGTGGAGAAGTGGCAGCTCGCACTCGACATGCTCGATGAGACCCGCTCCTGGGGCATCGAGGTGCCCCTGGCCGTCGCGGACGCCGGACACGGGGATGCCGCCGCCTTCCGGCTCGGCCTGCAAGCCCGCGGCCTCCACCACATGGTCGGGATCTCCACCACACTCGCGGCCCAGCCCGCCGGGGCAGTACCGGTGGCACCGCCCTACAGCGGGACGGGACGGCCGCCGGTGCCCACGTTCCCGGACGAACCGCGACCGGTGAAGGAGCTGGCTATCGCGGCGGGCCGGAAAGCGGCCAGGCCGCGCGGTGGCGGGAGGGATCCCGTCCCGGCAAGAGCGAGAACGGCCGCACACGGAGGTACTCCCGGTTCACCGCCCTGCGCGTCAACCCCGCCGGGCGCGAGATCGTCAAGGCCACCGAAGGCGCTGACCTTCCCGACTGACCTGCTACAAGAAGCTCGCGAAACGGGACCGGCCCGCGCCGGAGCTCCGCCCGGAACGGGCCGGGGACGCGGAGGATGAACGGTGTTGACCTGAACCGGACATGAAGTTGCAGGATGGCGGCGACGTGCGGCCGGAACCGGCTGCGCACGCGTTGTGCGATGTTCATGGTGTTGACGAGAGGACGCGGTGTGAAGGCAGCGGCTATCAACTCCGTCGGCGGTCCCGAAGTGGTGGAACTGCTCGACGTCGAGACTCCGCAGGCGGGCCCCGGCCAGGTCCGGCTGCGGATCAGGGCGGCCGGGATTCAGCCCTTCGACTGCGCGATCCGGCGCGGCCTGACGATCCCCGGCGTGCCCGCGGGATTCCCGCGGACGATCGGTAACGAATTCGCCGGTGTGGTCGACCAGGTGGGCCCGGGCGCCGCCGGGTTCCCGGTCGGCACCGAAGCCCTCGGATGGGCGCTGCTGTCCGGTCACGCCGAGTATGTGGCCGTTCCCACCGACCAGTTGGTGCGGAAGCCCGCGTCGATGCCGTGGGACCAGGCCGGGGTCCTCTCGGCGTCCGGCCAGACCGCGCACACCGCCGTCGAGCAGCTCAAGGTCGGCGTGGGTGACACCGTTCTGATCCACGCGGCGGCCGGTGGCGTGGGCACGGTGGCCGTACAGGTCGCCAAGGCGCTCGGTGGCACCGTGATCGGGACCGCCGCGCCGCGCAACCACGAATACCTCCGCTCCCTCGGGGCGGTCCCGGTCGCATACGGCGAGGGCCTGGCCGAGCGGGTGCAGGCCTTGGCACCGGACGGGGTCACCGCGGCGCTCGACGCGATCGGTGGCGCCGCGCTCGATGTCTCGCTGGAACTGGTCCAGGACAGGCAGCGCATCGGAACCGTCGCGGACTTCGACCGGGCCGGCGAGTACGGGATCCAGGCGATCAGCACCCAGCGCTCCACGGCGCGGCTGAGCGCACTCACCGGCCTGTACGAGGAGGGGAGGCTGCGCATCGTGGTCTCCCGCACCTACCCGCTGGCACAGGCGGCCGAGGCGCACCGGGAGATGGAAGGCGGTCACGTGCGCGGCAAGATCGCCCTTCTGGTCGACTGAACCGGCGGGAACGACTGTGCTACCGGACCGCCGCTCGATCGAGAGCCTCTTGAGGCCCTTTCGACTTGAGGCACTTTCGAGCGGCGGCAGCGACCGTAGGACGGGTACGGACCGCGCCGCCGCGCTCCCGGCTACGCAGGATGTGCGCCCATGCCCGAACAGCGGGTCGCCGTCGTGACCGGATCGACCTCCGGCATCGGGGCCGCAACAGCAGCACGGCCGAGCGCCGAGGGGACGCACTGGAGCGGGATTCGAAGGCCGCTCGACACCGGTTCGCAGCCGGCTCGGAGCCGCCGCCCCGGAATCCGCTCCGTCTTGACATCAACCGCACTTGAGGTTGAAGCATGGCGAGCGCGCTCCACGACGAAGAGAGAAGGCGGTTCCGCGTGCTCACGGTTCACATCTGGTCCGACCTCGTCTGCCCCTGGTGTTACCTGGGAAGGCTCCGCTGGGAGAAGGCTCTGGAGCGCTTTCTCCACGCTGGCGAAGTGACCGTGCAGTGGCGCGCCTTCGAGCTGCGCCCGGATCATCGCCGTACCCAGGGCGACCTGCTCGCGGACCTCATGGTCACGAACTACGGCATGCCGAAGCCCGACATCGACGCGGTGTTCGACAGGATCCGCAGGCTCGGGGCCGGTGAAGGCGTCGTCCTGCGCCCGGAGGGGGTGCGCCCCGTCAACTCGTTCGACGCGCACCGGCTGTCCCGGCTGGCACGGACGGAGGGGGCCGGCGACGCCATGGACGACCGGCTCTTCCGGGCCTACCACACCGAGCTGCTCAACATCGCCGACAGGGACGTGCTGCGGGAACTGGCCGCCGAGGTGGGGCTGGCGGACGACGACGTGGTCTCCCTGCTGGGCGGCGACCGCTTCGCCGACGAGATCCGCGCGCAGGAGGCGGGAGCCCGTCACGCGGGGGTGACCTCGGTGCCGTCCTTCGTCGTCGACGGGCGGCAGGTCATCCACGGGGCCGTGGACTCGGACGCCATGCTCGCGATGCTTGTCGAGGAGTGGGAGAAGAGGCGGCCGGTCGCCGGCCGCTCCACGGCCCCGGTGACGTGACCGGCGTACGACGCCCCGTCCGTACACCCCCCGCACGCCGACTCGCCAGGACGAGATCCAGAGAGGGCTTCCATGAACGCCGCGAACGCCGCCGCGCCTCCTCGCGCGACCACACGGGAATGGCTGGGGCTCGCGGTGCTCGCGCTGCCCACCGTTGTCATCGCCCTCAGCATGACCGTACTGATCCTCGCGGTACCGAGCCTGAGCGCGGACCTGAAACCCGACGGTACGCAACTGCTGTGGATCATCGACATCTACGGGTTCCTCATTGCCGGCCTGCTGATCACCATGGGCACGATCGGTGACCGGATCGGCCGGCGCAAGCTCCTCGTCATCGGAGGGGCGGCCTTCGGCGCCGCTTCCCTCCTCGCGGCGCTGTCGACCAGCGTCGAGATGCTGATCACGGCGCGCGCGCTGATGGGGGTCGCGGGCGCGACCCTGATGCCGTCCACCATGTCGCTGATCCGCACGATGTTCGTGGACGCCCGGCAGCGCACCGTCGCCATCAGCGTCTGGATCTCCAGCTTCACTGCCGGAACGGCGCTCGGACCCGTGATCGGCGGTCTGATGCTGGAGCACTTCTGGTGGGGGTCGGTGTTCCTGCTGGCCGTTCCCGTGGCTCTTCTGCTGGTCGTCGTGGGTCCGGTCCTGCTGCCGGAGTACCGCACCGCCGATCCAGGACGCCTGGACCTCGTGAGCGTGCTGACCCTGCTGGTGTCCACGCTGTCGGTCGTCTACGGGCTCAAGCAGTTCGCGGTGGCGGGAATCAGAGTCCCCGCGGTGCTCGTCTTCCTGGCGGGCGCGGTCCTCGGCGTCTACTTCGTCCTGCGGCAGCGCGGGCTTGCCACGCCCCTGCTCGACCTGCGGCTCTTCGGCGACCGCTCCTTCAGCACCTCGCTCGGCACTTTGACGCTGGTCGTCTTCGCGATGACGGGAACGAACTTCTTCGTGGCGCAGTATCTCCAGGCCGTGGTCGGGCTGTCGCCGTTCGAGGCCGGCCTGGTCGTAGTGCCCAACGCCCTGGCGAACATTCTCAGCACCATGCTGACCCCGCTGCTCGCGACGCGGCTGCGCCCGGCGTACCTGATGGCCGGCGGCCTGGTACTGGCGGCCACGGGTCTGGGGATTCTCACCCAGGTCGGCCCCGACTCCGGGTTCGCCGTCATCATGGTCGGCGGTGTCGTGATGTCCCTCGGCTTCGGTCCGACGCTCTCGCTGGGCAACGACATGATCATCGGCTCGGCGCCGCCGGCGAGGGCGGGCGCCGCCTCGGCGATCTCTGAGACCGGCACGGACCTGGGCGCCGCGCTCGGCATTGCGATCATGGGGAGCATCGGCACGGCGGTCTACCGCGACGAGATCGACGACCGCCTGCCCGCCGGTGTCCCGGACACGGTGGCCGAAGCCGCGCGGGACACGCCCGGAGCGGCGGTGGCCGCCGCAGGCAGACTCTCCGGCCGCCTCGGCGAGGACCTGCGTGACGCGGCGGCCGAGGCATTCACCCTGAGCCTGCGCACCGCCGCCGGTATCAGCGCGACCCTCGTACTGATTCTCGCCGTAGCCGCGTCACTCCTCCTGCGCAAGGTGAGACCGGGGGAAGACCAGCCGAAAGAAAAGAACGAAAAGCCTCTGGCAGCGGCAGACACCACCTGACACCCACCCAGCCAAGCTGCCAGAGCCGCCACAACCGTCGGGTCTGTCAAAGGAGCGTGTAGCTAGGATTGTTGAGGGTTACTGGCGGGCTGCGGAGAGGCGGCCGTCGAAGGTGATACCGAAGGCGTTCAGGGCGGTCTTGCAGCGCATGGTCCAGCGGGCCTGGCCCTTGCCGGCCGGGTCCAGCGACATGATCGCCGTGTAGAGGCACTTCACGGCGGCCTGCTCGTTCGGGAAGTGCCCGCGAGCCTTGACTGCCCGCCGAGGTTGGGGCGTTCACCGATTCGATGGCGTTCGTCGTGCAGACGACGCGGCGGATCTCGGTGTCGAACTGGGGGAAGGGAGTGAACTCCTCCCAGGCGTTCTCCCAGAGCCGGACGGTCGCCGGATACTTCGTGCCCCACGCGTCGGCGAACCCCGCGAACCGCTCGAGCGCGGCTTTTTCGGTTGCCGCGGTGTAGAGGGGCTTGAGAAGTTCGGCGATCTTTGACAAATCCACGAAGGATCACTGCATGAGTGATGCGTTGAGCTGCTGATCTAGTGATCGTTGCAGGATCCCGAGCCGTCCTGGCGGATCGATCTGAGCTGGGGTTTCCGTGGAGGTCCAAGAGCCAAAGAGCCCTCTGAAGTGCGAGGTCAGTGATCGTTCCGGAATCCAGTGATCGTCGAAGGATTCGCTATTGCCGGGTGGATCAGGCGGAGCGAGTCTGTGCTGGTCAGGGGGGTGGTGGTGTGGGGGAGTGAGGTGGGCCGAGAGCGCGGCTGCGGGCATGGTCGTAGGTGACAAGATGGTTGGCTGGCCTCGTGCAAGGTGCCCGTCATACCGTTTCCCGGCGGGTGTCAGTGCCCGCTCCTGGGCTGTGGACATGACGTCAGCGAGGCCCGAGCGCCCGGTCGGTGAACTCCTGGGCGATCTCGCCCGGTTGCATCTGGGCGCCTGGGCGGCCGGCGACGCGGCGGGCCTGGACCGACGGCATCCTGCCCGACCTGGGATCCCGGTACGGGGCCTACGAGTTCTGTACGAGTGTGGGCTTCGCTGCCTGACCGCACGAGCTCCCGCGCACAACAGGGTGCTGTCTTTCGCCGTCTCCACGGCATGGCAGAGGGCCGACCTGGAGCAGGTCGGCCCTCACGGTTGGGACGGGTGCTGTCACGCACGCCGGTGCCCGAAGGTTCTGGCCCGTTTGGTAGGGAGGAGTCCGCAGCCGCCGGGGAGTTGGAACCTGTCATGGAGCGTCGCATCCCTGCCTACGGGGGTGCAAGCTCGCCGTGCCGAAGCTGGGTCGCAGGTGCATCAACTGTACGGGGTTCCGTACACCGCGCCAGAATATTGCAGGTCAGCGGGGCTGATCCGCGTGGATTGCTTACGGAGCCAGCTAACAGGACTGCTAAGGGGCCCGTGGACGCATCAACTGCTGGGGTCCCTGCAAGGCGGTAGGGCACCATGCACTTAGACCCCTTGGACGTGTCACCGTCCAGGTGTGGTGAGGAGTCCGCAGCCGCCGGCGGCAGCACCCACGAGTGCAGCCGCCTGATCAACAACAGGGAGTCCGCATGAGCCGCAAACGCCATGCCGCGGGGGGTCGTACGCCCGCCCCGCACCGTCTCACCGGAACCGAGACCGCCGTCATCATCGTCATCGTCCTGACCAGCGTCGCACTCGCGTGGGGCGGCATGGATCCGGGCACCGTCCTCCGACTGCTCGCCGGTGCCGGTCTGATCGCGGTGGGGGCCGTGGTGACACTGCGCTTCGGCCGCCGGGTCCCGCTGCCCCTGCCGAAGGTTTGAGGGGGCGTCATGGGACGTCCTGAGAAGCCGATCGCCACGCTCAACCTGGGTCTCCTGGCTCTCGCCGGGTGGCTGCGAGAGATCCGTACCAACGCCCAGCTCACGTATGTCGAGCTCGCGGCGAGGACCGGCAACGCGTACTCGGCCACCACGCTGCAGCGCGCTGCGAGCGGCAAGCGCGTCCCGCGCCTGTCGGTGGCGGAGGCGTATGCCGTGGCCTGCGGCCAACCGTTGGAGCAGGCCCGTCGCCGCTGGCGCCACGCGCGCGCCGTGGAGCACAGCGCTGCGCTTGCGCTCGGCAGCGCGCCCCGACCCCGACTGGTCGAGAACGCGGCGGAACTACGTGCCGCTCTGCGCGAGATGTACCACCGGGCCGGTGCGATGCCACTGCGCGAGATGGAACGCCGGGCGGGCCTGGGGCGTCTGCCGCGTAGCACGATGCGCCGCGTGCTCGACGGCACCACGATGCTCAGCAAGGACCAGATGCTGGCCTTCCTCACGGTCTGTGACGTGCCCGAGCGTGAGCACCAGGACTGGGTGGACGCTCTGTCCCGGGTGTGGGACAAGAGGCACTCCTGGTACGACAACGAACTCTTCAAGAACCTGCACAAGCCCAACGAGTGGAACCACCGGATCGAACGCAAGCCCCCGTCAGACCGGGACCGTTCGACGAGCAACGCGGACGCGCAGCGTTCGCAGATCGCTCGCGGCCGCCCTGCCAACAAGAACGGAAGGCGGCTGAAGCTCGGTGTCGCGACTACCGGGTAAGAGCGATTGAGCACGCCAGTGGGCGGCCTCGACCTAGAGGCCCCCGCAGGCGACGCCGAACGCGACCGTCAGCGGCGGTCGGTGGGTGGGTGCGGCCGAGTCCGCTGATGCCCGGTGCGTGTTCCAGGACGTGGCCCTGGCACGCCCCCTACATGAGGACGTACTGGGCAGTCGACGGCGTGCCCGGCTCGGCCGCCTGAGCCCGTGGGCCGCGCGCGGTACAGCGAGCGGCCCGGGTTTGCTGAAACGCTCGCGCGCTGCGCCGGGGGCATCGCACCGCGACACCGCGTTCTGCACGAGGGAGTCCAGTCCAGATCGCCATCATCGGCCTCCGCGAGGCCGGGGGCTGAGGACCGCGGGGTGCACGTAACCGCCGGTGCCGCCCCACGTCGGCCAACGTAGGTAACGGCCGCTCAGGCCGGGAGCTGTGGCCTGGTGTCGGGTCTGGCGGGCGGCGAGGGTGCGCTATTTTCGTACCGCATGGAAGACACCTCCCTACTGCGTCAGGCCGTCCTCGCCTGGCTTGAACAGGCACGGGACCTGCCCTCGATACCCCAGGCAATCACCGATGTAGCACTGTCGACGCAGCCGGAGTTCGATGCCGTGATCAACGCCGTGGCGGGCGCCGCGCCGAAATCCGAACACCGCGACCTGTACGGCAAGGCCGATGACGACTGGGCGCCTCGATGGTCCACGCTCCTGAGCGGATCAGGGCTGGGGGATGCAACCCGTCTGGTTGCCCAGGGGGCGACGGTGCCGGTGGAAGAGGTTGCGGACAGCTTCGTCGCCTTCTGCACGGCGCCCGCGCCAGCAGTGGAGGACTGGCTGTTGCTGACTGGCGACCTCCCCGAGGGGACACGGATCCCGCTGGGCCGGTACACCCTGCAGACCTTCACCGCCGACGAGCTGAGGCAGTTGGGCCCGATGCCCGCCCTTTACGGCCTTCAGCCGGGCGGGCTCGACCTCCGTCTCCTGGCTGGTGCGCCGTTCGTCCACGCCCCCGATCCGGACCGTGCGTCGGACCGCAGTGGCGCGCCCTGGTTCGATTTCACCGGCCCGCGGCCGGAGGCCCGGCACTGGAGGGCGCTGCTGCCGCTGATCCTGTGGAGTCCCGAACTCCTGTATGTCGACGCGGTGTTCGACGTTGAGTGCGGCCGCGAGTTCGGGCTGCACCCAAACCACGTGCCCACCACCCTCCAGATCTACGAGGACCATGACGGCAGGCAGGAGGAAGTCGAGGTCCGCGAGATTGGCAGCTTCGACGTCACCCCGGCGCAACTCCCGCGCCTGCAAGCCTTCTGCGCCGCCGTGACCGCAATGATCGACGCCGTCATGGACGGCGCCACCAGCAGCCGAAGGCTGCCCAGGAGGCGCGCCCTGCGCTTGGAGCGCGCGGCCCGGCACCTGCTGCAGGCCCACCAGCGCACTCACAGCGACTACGGCGTGTGGGAGCAGGAGGCTGACGAGCTGCACCTAGACTACGTCATCACGCTGGAAGCCCTGATGGCTAGCCCCGAGGACAAGCACGAGGGCGTCAGCGAAAGGATCCGGTCCCGTGCAGCCGCCCTGTTTCTTACCCCGTCCCTGCGCCAGCAGGTCGAGACAATTGTGCAGGAGGCGTATAGCGCGCGCTCCAAGTACGTGCACGGGGACGTCCTCAAGGACCAGGAGGAGAGCGAGAAACTGGCCGCCCTGCGTGACCTCAGGCTGATCGTGCGGCAGGTTGTTCTGCGCTGGCTCGTCCTCACCCCCTGCGACACTGAAGACCTCGCACCCCTCCTCGACGCTGCTGCTGCCGGCACCGGCCGCGAACGCGCCATCGACGAACCCCTGCGTGCCTTCTTCCGCGCAACGCCGCCGCAGGACCGCCTCGGGCTCTGAGCCGGACCACAGTGCCGGTCGTGAGCAGTGCGACGCGGCCCGCTGTTCCTCGGCAGGCGACTGGCAGCAGTGCGAGGGCAGTCGCCGGCGGGTGGTCCGCGTGCTGGGGCCGTACTCGGTCCTCCTCGCTGGCGGGGGCCAGGCCGGGATGTGACTGGCACCGGCACCGGGGGAGTCAGGTGGTGCTGAATTCCGCTACCGCCGCCGTGGCTCGCTGGTCTGCCTCTGCTTGCAGGGTCTCCCAGTCGGCGGCTGCCTGGCGTGTTCCCGCCGCGAGGACCGCGGCGCGTACGGCGGTGCGGACATCGCCGGGACCTACCCGCAGCCCGGCTCCCCTAAGGCCCTGGATTTCCGACAGCGCCTGCGCGGCGGCCTGGTCGAGGTCGGGGGTTGCCCCGGCAGACGTGCCGGCAGCGTCCCGGCACAGCACGATGACGTCTATGCGGTTGGGCTCCGCCGCTGCGGTCTTGGAGAGACTGGTCGCCACTTCGGCGATCACGGCGCGGGTGGTGGTAACGGTGAAGCCGGCGTCGGACAGCGACCGCATCAGAGCGCACCAGCCCGTGGTCTGCGACTGGTGGAAGCTGAATAGGAGGCGGCCGCCGGGCTTGAGGACGCGTCGGCACTCGCGCCAGACGCGGGCTGCGGTGGCTTGGAATCCATCAGGGGCGGCGTTCTGTACTTCTTGGACGGCCCGGGTGCTGGGCATGTCCGGGTAGCCCTGGTAGGGGCGCATGGCGCTGAGCCAGGCGTGGAAGAAGTCGGCCAGTTCCGAGTAGTGGACGTTGTCGACGTAGGGGGGGTCGGTGACGATGAGGTCCACGCTGTCGTCGGGGAGGTCCGTGCGCGAGGCGTCGCCGGTAGTGGTGTAGGCCGTTGTGGGATTCCGCACGAACTGGTGCCACGTCGTGCTCAGGGGGCGGGCGACGGGCAGCGAGGACTGGTCGACGGCGAGGATCCGGTCGGCCTCGGCCTTGAAGTCCAGCGGGGTGCTCTTGTACTGGGCCGCTTTGTGCAGCCGGGTGAGCACCCCGGAGAACCCAGCCGATCCCCCCTGGGCGCCCCAGGGGTCTCCTTCGACGCTGCACCTCTCCGGTCGCAGTACGTGGTTGTGGAAGACCGAGCGGACCGGGCCGGTACCCTCCCCCTTGTAGGAGCAGAACAGGTTGTGGTGTTCGACGGTTCTGCCGAACGATGCGATGAGCGCCTCGCGTTCCGCGGAAGCCCCGGGCAGATCGCGCAGCGCCGCGCCGATCAGTCCGAGGCTGTAACGCTGGCGCTCGTTGAAGAACCGCTCCCAGGAGTCGTACCCCCAGCGCAGCGCCTGGATGGTGCTGACGCCTTCCTCCAGCGCGCCGAGCGGGCGGACGAGCTCATCGGGCGATGTGTCGGCGAGGGACTTCGCCGCCTTGTCGTACAGGCAGAGGTCGAAGTCGTCGATCGCCCGGTACTCACGCTGGCCGTCGGCGCGCAGCACCAGCTTCGCGTACATGCGCCGCTCCGGGACGGCGCCGTTCAGCGCAGCAATGACAGGGGTGCGGTGCCCGTGACGACATGTCATGAACCTTCCGCGGGCGGCCCCTTGGAGCGGGAAGGTCATGCCGCAGGCGGGGCAGTGCCCCCTCTCGTCCTTGCTCAAGTCGGTGACGCAGATGCCTCGGCAGCCCGGGCATACGGCCTGGGCGCGGGGGAATCGGCGCGGGTACGCATGGCGGGCGAAGACCCGGGTGGTGAAGAGCTCCACGTCCTCGCCGCACTCCGGGCAGTACGCGAGGGCCACCCAGAAGTAGTGCAGGACCGGCTCGTTGGAGACGGTGCGGTGCAGTTCCTGGACGGGACGGGCGCACTTCCTGACGACCTGCCCGAAGAGGTCCGCGAGCACCTCTAGATCCCATGGCTGCAGCGCCTGCCGCTGGGTGAGCGTCGCGACGGGATTGATGTCGCGACCGACAACGGCGGCCCCGAGTTTGGCCGCCTCGACAAGGGTGGTGCCCGATCCGGCGAATGGATCATAGACGACGAGCCCCCGCAGCCTGGCCGCGGCGTCCGCAACAGAGTCGTCCGGCCCGGACACCGCAGCCAACAGTAAGTGGCGTGCGACGCTGCCCAGGCGCCTCGCCCACCACTTGTGCACGTAGGTCGCGGGCCGGTGCACCTCCTTGCGCCACGACTCGTGCTCGGCGATCCGGCTCCACTCCACTGGCGCCGGCCCGGCCTCGAGAAGTGACACCGGGGGAAGGCCCGCCCCTGGCTTCTCGTTCATGTGTACGCCCCCGGTGGTCCGAACCCGGATCCACCGCCCTCGGATTGGGCAGGAGCAGGTGACGGCCTGTCAACGTGCGTTACTGTAACGGCAGGTAGTGGGGGGATACCAGGTGGGTGATGGCACGCGTGACGTATCTGGACTGTCTCGTCCCTCCCGACGCAGACCCGGCCGACTTCTTCGAGCGCGTGCAGGCCCTTCGTATGACGGACCGCGGCCGCACCGTCGATCTCGGTCCACTGGACCGCGCCACCCTGACCCTGCTGTCCCGCGCCTTATCGAGCGACCAACACAGCGTGTACCTGGGACTCCCGCGCGGGCGGCACGACCTGGCCGTGCTGATCGGGATCTACCTCCAGCTCATACGGCGCGGCGCAGAGCTGACCGGCGGATCGCCCTGTCCGGTCCCTGACGGACCGGTGGTTGTCGTCGGATTGCGCACCAACGTCACCGTACGGCTGGCACAGCTCGCGATCGGCCGACAGAACCTCTCGCGAGCCCTGCGCATGCAGAGAATCCGCGGTGACGGGCGGGTTGTTGACCTCCAAGGAAGGATCACCAGGGCTGTCGACTCGCCCTCGGGACTGTTCTACCTCAACACCGCGCTCGGCAGGCCCTCGCTGGGGAGCAGCGTCGGCACCGTCGTCATCGACCGCACCAGCATGGCCAACGACCAGTCCTGGGAGCGCGCGTTGGCCTGGGCGAGCGAGCACGACGCCGCTCGCGTCGTAGGCGTCGCCGACCTGGGCACCCAGCCGGGCAGCAGCAGGGCCTGGACCCAATGGCCGTGGACTCCCGCGCTGCGCACCGACGTGCGGCACACCCTCGGACACCGCTCCGCATACGGCCCCCTGACCAGCAACGCCCTCCTCGCCCATCGCCCGGCAGCCGCACCAAGCGTGGCGGTATACCGCCACGAGCAGCTCGCCGAGCTGTACCGGACCGTCGTGGCGGGTGTGGTTGCAGCACGGCGTATCCACACGTCGGAGCCCTGGCCGCAGCCGATCGCCGACGCCGTGCGCCTGCTCAACCTGCTGTGGTGCAGCTGGGGTTCGATCGGAAAGCAAGACGCCTGGCAGGTGCTGATGGGGCGCGGCAGCGGCGCACGGACGCTGGCCCGGTCGGTGTCCCGCGGGACATTGGAGGGCCGGGCCGGGCCGTGGGGGCTGTTCCGCGAAACCCAATGGCCCGACCTCCGGCGCAGCGTGCTGGACCTGTATGAACTGCTCTACGACGACAACCCCCGCCGGGACCTGCTGCTTGCGCTGATCGCCTGGGCACGGGCCGACCGGGCAGACGTCCCCGTTCTCGTCCGCACCCGCTCCCGCTCTGCCGCCGCCGCTGTCGCCGAGGAGCTGGCCGACACGCTCGGCGGTGACGCCGACTCCCTGCTGCTCGCTCCCCGGTCCGGGCCCGCCGCCAGCAGGGGAGCCGGAACGCTGCATGTGATGCCCTATACGGAACGCCTGCCCTGGGACGCCTCGCCGAGGCTCGAGCTCCACCTTGGTGTTCCCGCGGCCTCACGCACCGGCGTGCTGTTCTCCGGTGCTGCCGATGAACACCTCGCCGTTGTAGAGCAAAGCGAGTACACCTGGCTGGAGCGTTCAGCCAACCGCGCGCTGCACGGCTGGCACGAGCAGATACGCCAGACCGCCGCGGTGCTGAGGCTGGGCGAGGTACCAGAGCGGGTGACGCCCCCGCTGCCCGTCGCGTACGGCCCCGTCGACCTCTCCAGACCGTCCACCGCACCAGAAGAGCCGCCCCAGCACGACAGTCGGCTCGCCCTCGACCTCTCAGCGCTCTTCGAGGACTACGACGCCCCGGCCAGGGCCATCGGCACCTCGGCGGACCCCGGCCGCAGCGCCACAGCGGTGGCGGCCGCGGACGACCCGGTGCCGGCCACGGCCGTGCTCACCGAACCCGAAGGGGCAGTGCTCTGGCTGCGCAGCGACGAGCAGGTCGACGTCCTCATCGGCCAGCGCTACGCCAGGGTGCCCGTGACCGCACTCACCCCCGGCAGCCGGCTCCTGCGCGCACGCGGCGACGGGCAGTCCAGACTCCACGACCGGCTCGTCATGGTGATGCACGACAGCGCCGAAGTGACCGCCATGGACACGATGATCGGCTTCTTCCGCCAGGCCATCACCACCGTGCACGAGCAACGAGGGTCGTGGCCAAACGTGCTCACCGCCCTGAAGAACCTCGGGAGCGAGGTCTCGTCATGGCAGGCCGTGAGCAAATGGGCCGACGGCAGCGTCATCGCCCCGGAGGACCCGCAAGACATCCACCGGGTTGCCCTGCTGGCCCGGGACACCCGCCTGACCGCAGGAGGCACCTGGCAGCGCCTGGCCCGTATGGCGGAGGAACTACGCCGCTTACACCGGGCGCTGGGCCACACCGCGGCGGCGGCGATGACCGAGGCCGCACGGGGCACGGAAGGCCCCGCGCTGCGCCAGCTGAAGACACTGTGCTCCGGGATCGACGTCTCAGAGGTCCTCGAGGAGTTCGCCCTGGTCGTCGTCCGCAGCGTCGGCGGCCAGAAGAGCGTGTCCACAACCGTCCTGGGCCGCGTGCCAGGCCCCCGCAGCGCAAGCAGCTCACCACAGGAGGCGCCGTGAACGATGCCCGCAACAACCCGCTGGCGCCGCACCCCGACAGCGCTGCGGACAATCAGCGGGAGACGGCGCTGATCGACCACCTGACGCAGGTCCTCGCCGACAGGCTCGCCGACCGCAGCGGCGCCCCGCACAAACCCCCGTGGACACCACGCGACCACGTGGTCGTCGGAGTGCTGCCCGCCGTCGCGGTCCCGCCGCGACACCTATCGGCACCAGACGAGGCGACGGGCGACCCGATCCGCCGGCCCGTTGAGTCCCTACGCGGCACCCAAGCGCCCCCGGTCCTGGCACTCGACTTCCGGGTGGGCACCATCCCCGGCCGCAGGACCGCGCAACTCGCCGTCCACTGCCGATTCGCCCTCTACCTGGAAGACATCGCCAGCTACGCCGAGCATATGGAGTACCTGCGCGGCGACGAAGGCCCCTCCGGCGCACAGGCCCGGCCGGGAGAGCTGCTGGGCGTCTGGCGCCGCCACGACGTTCACGTGCCGGACCTGGTGATTGAAGTGCCGCTCGGGGAAGGCGACCTCGATCCGCCCGCGCTCAGCGAGGCCCAGCAGGTGCTGGACCGGGCGGTCCGCCGCGCGGTGGACGCGCACTTCGCCCGCCCCGAGGCCCGTCGCCCGCTCACCGCGGGGCCGCAGGGTCGCCAGGGGCGGCGCAGGCGCAACGTGCTCCCCGCCGAGGCCATGGCCGACGAGGAGGCATTCCACCACCACGTCGCGGCACTGCTGGACCGCGACGCGGCCCCTTGCGCGCCCCAGCTGGTGCTGTCCGCGCACGCCCAGGCCCTGGACGGCGGCGACCACCTCATACGCGTCTCCCTGCACAACCAGAGCGACACGGCGCAGAGCGACTGGCAGGACCTCTCCGTGTACGACTGCCGCTTCGCGGTCCTGCCCGGGGACGGCATCAGCATCGTGCCTCAGCGCTTCCACCTCGCCCCACGTGACTACCGCCTGGAGGAACTGGCGGAGGTGATCGGTCGCGGCACCGGCTGCGCAGCAGTTCCCCACGGCGTCGGCCTGCGGACCGAGACCCTGCCCGTCCACGTCCAACGCACCGTCGTGCCTCGCCAAGCCGGGGTGCGGCACCCGCGGTGGCGTGAGCTCGCCGACGACCCGGCCCCGATCCTGGACTCCGTCGAGGTCGCGATGGCCCGCTACGCCCGGGAGTTCGCCACAGCCTGCCGTGCTGCTGAGCAATTGCCGCACCACAAGGCCATCGAAGCCGACCGCGCCCAGTTCGACGACGAGGCCAGGCGGTTCGGCCTCGGCCGCGAGTGCCTGGACCTGGACCCGGACCTCAAGCGCGCCTTCCAGCTCGCCAACGAGGTCTTCGCCCGCGTCAACGACGGCCGCCCATACGACAGTTGGCGTCTCTTCCAGCTGGTCTACATCGTCTCCCACCTGCCGGCACTCGCCGTGCGCGAACACCCGCAGCGGGCAGACCTGCGCGCTGAACTCGACCACACCGACGTACTGTGGTTCCCCGCAGGCGGCGGGAAGACCGAGGCATACCTGGGACTGATCCTCACGGCCCTGTTCTACGACCGGCTGCGAGGAAAACACGCAGGGGTCACCGCCTGGCTGCGCTTCCCGCTGCGCATGCTCAGCGTGCAGCAACTCGACCGCACCCTGCGCATGCTGATCGCCGCCGAAGAACTCCGCGCCGAGCGCGGGATCGGATCCCCCCACGACGACCCCTTCGCGCTCGGCTACCTGGCCGGCGGGGCGGGCAGCCCCAACGACCTCCACTGGGAGCGGGGCTGGTGGCGCGGCTGGGAGACCGAGGCCGCCGCCACCCGGACGGGGACCTTCGCCGAAGACCACCTGCGCGACCGGCTCGTGATCACCTGCCCCTACTGCGAGCGCGACAGCGTACGGCTGCGCCTGGACACCGACGCGGTCCGTCTGCACCACGAGTGCGCCGCCTGCAAGCGGATCCTGCCCCTGCACGTGAGCGACGTCGAGGTCTATCGCACCCTGCCCGCGATCGTCATCTCCACCGTCGACAAACTCACCGGGCACAGCTGGTTCCCCGAGTTCACCGCGTTCCAGCACGGACCGAGACACCGCTGCGCCGAGCACGGCTACTTCTCCTTCCCGCGTTTTGGAGCCTGCCTGGCCGGACCGAGCCACTGCACCGCGCCGAGCCAGGGCTACCCGCCGGCCCGCCCGATCAAGGACCCGGTACCGGCACTGACAGTGCAGGACGAGATGCACCTCCTCAAGGAGGAGCTCGGCGCGTTCAACGCGCACTACGAAGGCATGATCGCCGAACTCCAGTCAGGAGCAGGCAGCGGCCTGCCCAGCAAGATACTGGGCGCCTCCGCCACCATCGAGCAGTACCAGGACCAGCTCCGCCAGCTCTACGGCCGCCGCCCCCGCGCCTTCCCCGCACCGGGATGGACACTCGGCGAGAGCTTTTACACCACCACCCGGCCCGACTTCCGGCGCGTTCACATCGGCGTGCTCCCGCACAAGCGCCGCAAAGCCGATGTCGCCGCGATCGTGCAGGGCGAGCTCCTCACCGAGATCGCCCGGCTCCAGGAGGAGCCCAAGGCCCTGCGTGAGCGCCTCGCCCTGCACGGGCTACCCGACTCGGAACTCCCACGGCTCCTCTTCCCGTACGAGGTCTCCTTGGCCTATGTGAACAGCAAGCAGCACGGCACCCAGCTCGACGAGGAGCTCGGCCAGCTCTCCGACGACCTGCAGCACGCCGGACTCGACCGCGTCGTGCACGCGGTGCTCACCGGCGAAGTCCCGGTCCCCGACCTCGCCGCGGCCATCGCCCGGGTCCAACGCGAGCACCTGGACACCCCGCGAGGAGAGCGGCTGCGCGCCCTGGTCGGCACCAGCGTGCTCAGCCACGGGGTGGACCTCGAGCGTCTCAACCTCCTGGTCCTGGCCGGCATGCCGCCGACCGCCGCCGACTACATCCAGGTCACCGCCCGGGCCGGGCGGACCCACGCAGGCCTCGTCGTCACCGTCTACGACCCCGTCTCGCGCCGCGAACGCTCCATGTTCTCCAACTTCCTGAGCTACCACCGCCTGCTCGACCGCATGGTCACCCCCGTGCCCGTCAACAAGTACGCCTACTTCGCAGCCCGACGCACCCTGCCTGGCATCGTGCTGGCGCTGCTCCACGACGCCGCCCGCGACCCCGCGCTGAAGCCACCACCGGAAGGAGCTGACTACTCCAAAGACTTCAAGCGCTGGTGGAGCGCCCAACGACCACTTCTCGACCCCTGGCTGGAACGACGCATCCCAGCCTGCTATCGCGAGCGTGTGGAGGGCGTCAACGGGCGCGGCCTGGAGAACGACCTCGTTGCGCGGATCATGGACACCTGGCGGCAGGAGGAACGCCCCAACCTCAACAAGGGCGCAGAGGAAAAGCGCACCGCCTACCTGTTCCTCCAACAGCCGCTCACCAGCTTCCGCGACATCGACAAGAGCACAGAGTTCCAGTCACTGACCAGCAGCCAGGACGCCTTCAAAGCGCTCGCCACCAACACCGCCGACAGCAAGGGGGGCGAGGATGAACCGCAGCCGTAGCCAGGCCATGACCGCCTTCCTGCCCGGTGCGGTCTTCCGCCACGAACAGCGGCTGCGAGGCAGGGTCCAGGCAGTCGACGGGGACGTGGTCAAAAAACTCAACGAAGACGTCATCTACGACGAAATCTCCCGCTACCTGGAGCGCTGGAGCGAAGACGCCAGAGCCGCCCTGCCCGTGCCGCAGGGCCGACTACGGCAGAATTTCGTCCTGGTCAGTCCCGACCTCGTCCGCTTCGAGGTATTCCCGCTCGTCCTCGAATGCGTCCGCCGCTCCTGCCGCCGCGTGCGCACCTACGTGAAGGCCCAGCAACTCGCGGCCGACCCCCGGTGCCGCACCTGCAGCGCACCGCTGCGGCAGCTCCCGTACTTCAACGCACACAACTGCGGACGCATCCGCCCCATGTACGTGCCCAAGTGCCGTGTTCCCGCGCATAGCTACGACCACATCGTGTTTGAGAACACGGGAAGCTTCGTCACCGCCCTCTGGCGCTGCGTCGGCCCAGGCTGCGGCGGCGCGAAGCTCCAGGGCACCTCGCAGTCCCCCTGCGGCTGCGAATGGAAGGACGCCGCCGGCCGAGCCATGATGCGGGCAAGGACGTTCAACGACACCCGCGCCTACCAGGTCCACGCCCTCCAACTCGTCAACATCGACAACTCCGAGTTCCGGCAGTACCAGCGCCACCCCCAGCGCGGCCGGATCGCGGCCGCCCACTACCTCAACCTGATCGACTCTACGGCCCAGGGCCTCGGCGACGCCGCCCAGACCGTCACGGTGCCGCGCCTGTCCCCGCAGGAATGGCAGCAAAAAGAACAACAACTGCGCCAGATCCATATGGGGGAGGAGGCAATCGAGCAGATCCGAAGAATGATGGGCCCCGAGGAGAGCGGCCTGGCTGCTCTGCCCAGTACGGACGCCGATAACGCGCGGTGGGAACTGCTCGGTGCAGACCGCCCCTTCGTGGAACGCGCAGCCGTCTTCGACCCCGCCCAGATCCAGCGCATCACCCTCGACGACCAGTGCGCACGCTTCGCCGAGCTCCAAGACCGGCTGGCCCAGCAGACCACGGAACGCGCCCGCGAGCAGGCCCGCACCTTGGGGATCGCAGAGATCGCGGTCACCTGGGAGTTCCCCGTAGCCCGAGTCGCCTTCGGCTACACCAGAGAAGAGCACGAGCCCGAGCGGGGTGTCCTGACCGGCTTCCACAACAAGTACCACCACGACGGAAAGTACCCGGTCTATGTCGCAGCATCGGACACCGAAGCCCTCCTGGTCACCTTCTCCGCACGTTCCGTCCTGTCATTCCTGAACACCAAAGGACTCGCCGTCGGGACGGCCGAAGACGAATCGGCGGCCCGTCGGCGGCTGCTGGAACTGTTCACAGACCAGGACAACCCGGTAGCCGCCCGCGCGGCAGCAACCGTACACACGGTCATCCACACCCTCGGCCACCTCCTGCTTCGGTCCCTGGACGACGGCCAAGTAGGACTAGCCGAGAACACGCTCGCCGAATGGGTTGTCACGAAGGCACTCACCGTCGCCATCTACGCCGACAACGTCCGTGAATTCACCCTCGGATCACTATGGACCCTGCTCAGCAACCGCGTACTCAGCTGGCTGGAGAGCACCGCCGACTCGGTGCTCAGCTGCGAGAACAACCCGCTGTGCCATCAGTCCTCACCACGCTGCTGCGAACGCTGCGTCTACCTCACATTCGGCTGCCAGCTGTTCAACGACGACCTCGACCGGGGCCTCGCCGCAGAGTTCCTCCGCCACACCGCCGCCTCGAGCCACACATGACCGACGACCTGCGACCGTTGGTCCCGCTCGCCCAACTCCTGGAGCGCCTCGCGGGCAGCTACGCGGCAGCCGCCGAATGGACACGGGAGATCGCCAGAGCTGACACCCTTGACGCCCTCCGCGTGCACGGGGTCGCAGACGATCACGCTACCGCCGTACGCCAGCTCGCCGTCGAGTGCGGCCTACTGGGCTCAGATCGGCTGGCAGGGCTCGTCCCTGCCCGCCTCTCCCAACTCCAGGTGCTCCTGGACGTCCTGGACGGCCTTGACTCACCGCCCGCAGCACCACCATCCGAGCGCCCCCTGGTGTTCACCACCCCCCGAGCCGCCGCCCACCTGGTGACGCCCCCCGTCCGGCGCCTGGACCTGCTAGTCCAGGACGTCATCGCCGGAGCCACCAGCGAACTCCACATCGGTGGCCCCTTCTGGAACCGCCACGGCTGCGACCTGCTGCGCGAGGTCCTGCTGCCCGCCGTCGCCGAGCGCCAAGTCGCCGTCCACTTCTACGCCCACGACCCGAGCAGCCGGGCCCAACCCCTGACCGACCTCGTCAAAGACTGCGCCGACTACGGAAGAACGTCCTTGTACTGGTGGACCGGGGCCAACCCCGGCATCATGCACGCAAAGTTCGTGGTCGCCGACCGTGCCACCGGCTACTTCGGCAGCGCGAACCTGTCCTCCCTCGGTCTTCAAGAGCACTTCGAAATCGGCATGGAACTGGGAAGCACCCAGGCACCCTCACTGGTGGAACTGTGCACCCGGCTGCGCCAGGAAGGCTTTTTTGCCCAGGTCACCGAGGGGCCGGGACGCGCACCGGACCCGCTCGTGCTCGTGGAGACCGCAGACGGGAAACGCCGCTTCGGCCAGCTGCGGTCCTGGCACACCACCAGGGACGGCCGCCGCGAAGCGGACGTGCTGTGCCGCCTCTCGGACGACGCTCTGCGGCCAGCCAGAGTCCGCGTCGATGAGAGCCGCATCCGGCTCTTTCACGGGGTCGATTACGCCAACGTGCCGGCAGACGGCGCTCGTGTGGGCGGCGGCGAAACCGGATCCACCGGGTAGTTCGTGACACGAGGCGTGGCGCGCTGCCCGCTCCGGCTCGATTCAGGAGCCGAGTTGGGCCGTTGCGGCGTCGATTTCTTTCATGGTGATGTTCTCGCTGCCGCTGCGGATCGCGATGACGGCTGCGGTGGAGATGACGTAGGTGAGGGCCTTGAAGTAGCCGCCGGTGCGCTGGTGCAGTGTGACGGCGTGTTTGCTCAGGGCGTTCTCCTCCAGCCGGTACAGGCTCAGGTCGGCCTCGAAGCTCGCCAGGACGCGCCGGAAGGTCTCGTCGTCTTCGGTGTCCAGGGGCAGGGGGTGCAGCCAGGTCACCGGCAGCAGGGCGGTGGGGGAGGGCGAGACGGGTTCGGCCGGCCGTCCCGCCTGTTCGAGCCGTACCCGGTTCTCCTCGCTGACTCGGGTCAGCTCTCCGGCCAGGATGCGGGCCTGGTGCAGGCGGTGGCTGGCTCCGGTGCCGCAGAAGACGATGGAGATGCCCAGTTTGTCGCGCAGGTAGTCGAAGTAGGGCAGCACGTTCGCCAGATGCTGCGGCGAGGCGCGGTTGATGTCGTCGATGAGCAGCAGACGGGTCTGCGCCGTCTCCAGGACGTAGTTGACCGGCAGGGTCACGTCCTGGTGCCTGCGCATCTCCAGGACTTCCACGAGGCTCTTTGGCTCGGGGTTGAGACCTAGGTAAGAGCCGATCTCCCAGAGCCAGTTCACCCTGGGCTCAGGGTCCGCGGGGGTGGTGATGTGCACCACCGGGATCGTGTTCTGGCGCCTGCCGCCCATGGCGGTTTCGATCTCCCTCTGGGCGGTGCGTCCAATCGCCCGCAGCAGACAGGTCTTGCCGGTGCCCGCGGGGCCGTCGATGACATGGTCCATCAGCCCGTCACGGCGCCCGCTGTTGGCGTGGACTGCCTCGACGACCATTTCCTGCATGTGGGTCATCGCGTCGGTGGGCACCATCCGCAGATGCCGGTGGTAGGCGATGACCTGTTCGTCCGTCTTCCTGCCCTCGGTCGGACTGCTGGCAGCCGCCAGTGCGGGCGGCTCCACTTCCTCGTCGACGAAGTGGGTCCAGCCTGTGAGTTGGAACAGCGGCAGAGGACGCATCGGGGTGTCCTTCAGCTGCTGACGCAGACGGGCTTCACGTTTGTCGCGCAGTTCGATGGATGCCTTCATCACGCTTCTCTCTCGCCACGGTCCTGCACTGCACCGGCCACCGGCTCCGGACCGCAAAAACCTGTCCGCTCGCGGGGTCGGCCTGGGGCTGCGTCGACACGGCTCCTGTCCTTGGTCGTTTACATCTCCCATACGTCGCCCTCGCCCTCGTCACCGTCATCACCGTCCGGATCGAGGTCGTCGAGGAGTTCCGCCTCGACGACCTCGTAGGCAGCTGCCGATGTTCCGGCAGCGGAGGCATCCGGCGGGCTGTCGTCGCCGTCGTCGGGGAAGAGTGCTGCCAGCGGATGCGGAGCCTGCCCGCTGTCCGAGGGCCGTTCCGCGCCGCCCGTGCCTGTCGGAAGCGCCGGCGGGGCGGCTGCGGACGGGGGAGCCAGAGGGGAGATGGGCAGCGCCGGGTAGGGCCGCAGCGTCGACAGGTCGAACTCCTTCAGACTCGCGTAGGGATTGTGGGAGGGCTGTTCGGTCTCCAACTCCAGTCCCTGGAATGGTGGTTCGGCCCCGGTGCGCTTGGGCGGCGGCCTGTGGCTGCGGCGGCGCCGGTCACGCTGGGCCAGGGACAGGGCGATCGCTTCCTCGTCCTGCTCGCTGCCGCCCACCGCGCGGTGCTGCTCGGCGTGCTCCTGCCACATGTCTGCGGTCCACGGGTCGGTGAGCAGGTGCCGCAGCCGGAAGTCGCACGTCACCCAGGTGCCCGCGGTGTGGTCGTAGAGCCATACCCGCTCGGGACGGTAGGGGTTGAAGCGGCATTCCCACTTGTCCTCTGCGCCGGGCAGCTTCGAGCGGCCGCGCAGGAGGATCTCCCGGTAGTGGGCGGCGTCCTGCGCGACGGGCTGATAGGTCCGATAGTTGATCATGAAGCCGCTCTTGCCGGGGACGACCCACCGCAGCAGCAGGAAGAGGCGGTTCTGGGCGGGGGAGAGTGGCACGGCCCGGTAGCCGCTGCGGGCCACCTGGACGGCATACATGTCGTTGGGGGACAGCACGACGCCTGGCCGGAACGGGTCGCGCAGCCCCGCGTCGGGGGTCTGCTGGTACTCCAGGGCCACCCATTCCTGGGCCATCTGCTGGAGTTCGGCGATCGTGTATAGCGGCATCCGCTCGATGCCGCGGCCGCGTTTCTTGTGGCTGCGGCCCTGCCAGCCGTGCGTGACGTGCTGACTGAAGCGGTGCGCGAGGGTGACGAAGAAGTGCTCGGGGAGCGGCTTGTCGGTCGGGGTCTTCTTGCGCGCCGGGCGGCGGGCGATGCGCAGCCGGTCGCAGACCTCGGTGAAATGCTCGCTCACATAGGGGCTGCCCTGGTCGTAGATGATCAGCTCGGGGCGGATGACAGGGCGGGCGGCGGTTGTCTCGGTGAACCGCTCGTCCGCCGCCTGCAGCGCCCCGAACGGCAGACTGGAGGCGGCGGCCGCACTCAGCGGGTCCCAGCCGGGCATCACCGGCCAGGGCGCGAGAGCCTGGGCCAGCATCAGGGTCAAGTCGATCGCCCGGGTCGCCTGGCCCGCCTGTCCGCTCTCGGCGTCCCGGGGACGGCTGGGCGTGATCATCAGCGCGCACGCGCTGTGGTTGGCCACATCGATGAGCGTGGTCAGCTCCGTGGCGGTGGGCCGGCCGTCGTCGCCGCGGGCCAGAATCCGCAGCGGAGTGGTGTCTGCCTGGGTCACCTGTCCCGGCCGCAGCACGACCTCGCGCCCGCCATGGGGCAGCGGCGGCGTGGAGGCCAGGGCGGCCCGGGCCCGTGTCGGCTGGCCCAGGGCATCGGCCAGGCCGGACTCCTTCATCCGCAGGTAGAAGGTGGAACGGGAGGGCAACAGAGCCGCCACGGCAGCCGAGCCGAGTTCCTCGTCGTAGCGCGAGTGCAGCAGGTCCTCGACTTCCTCGCGGATCACGTCGATGGTCACGTCCGACGCGTGTGAGCGCCGGGCCACCACCTCCTGCATGGCGGTCAGACACCGCGGGTCGGTGAAGCCTCCCGGCCGTTTGTCCCGCGGCCCGGGCAGCAGGACGACCGGGTTCTCCCCGGCCGCTTTCCACTTGCGCCGCTTGTCGGCGAGGGTGTGGGCGGAGCAGCGGACGCCGTCGGCGGCCAGCCGCGCCGACATTGCGGCGCACCGCTGGGCCAGCGTCGTTTCCGGCCCGAATCCCCGCGCATGCTCGCTTCGGCCCGGCGCCAGACCGGTGTCGATCTCCACCATGCGCGCCTGCCACAGCGCGGCTTCTTCCTCTCGGCCCTCTTGCCGCCCCCACCCGTCAAGAGCCGTGCTGTCCGCGGCCGGTGCCCTGCCGCCGTTGAGAACCGTGAAGTCCTCCGAGCCCACCAGCCACCGGTACGACACTGCCCGCGGTGCCTGCTCGCCGTCCTGCGGCAGCAGCGTGACCTGCGACCCCTGCCATGCCACCACCTCCCACTCGCGCTCCTGCCAGCGCACCCGTGCCCCGATGGACAGCGACCCCGCAAGCTGGCCCTCACCCGACCCCGCCATGCGCCCCCTCTGCGCCATCAGGCCGTCCAGGCCATGGCGTCGGGCAGCAGCGGCTGTGCGCGGTCGAACAGCAGTCGTCGCTGCCAGAGCATCCGGTAGGCGAGGTCCAGCCCCGTCAGCTCGTCCAGCCCGCTCGCCGCCACCCCCGCCCGCAGGCCCGTTGGCTGCCTGAACGCCTCCAGCAGCGCTCGCCCCTGGTCCTCCTCGTCGCCCGCGGGAAACCGGTAGCCGGCCAGCCAACCGAGATTGCGTACGCGCAGCCCCGACGGCTCACGCACTTGCCGCACCCGCCACCCGGCCGCCTGCGCCACCTCCTGAAGCACCTCGAGTCTCACCGCGGGCAGGCTCTCCTGTCGGGGCGGCTTCAGCACCAGCACCTCACGCTCGCCCTCGGCCGTGCGCGCCACGAAGTCGGGGCGCCAGCGGCGAAGGCGGCCTCCCGCCCGCCACCGCAGTTCCACCGGGCCGGCACTGAACGCCGCCCAGGCCGGCTCGAAGTCCAGCTCGATCGCCAGCCGCCACTGCCGCAGGCTGCCGCACACGACGGTCTGCTCTCGGGTCGCCACTGGCCAGTAGGTGATGATGCCCTTGCGGCCCCGGTAGGGCACCGGTTCGCTCACCGGCCCGAACTCCTCCAGTGCCACGCCCCGAAGCCCGGCCGCGCTGCACAGGCGCACCGGCCCGTACGGCTCGCGGTACAGAACCACGACACCCTGCCCCGCCTTCGGCACGGCCTCGCCTTCCATCAGGCCGTCGGGACCCTCCGCCGCATTCACGCCGCACACCCCTTGCCGTGCCGCCGCAGGATCCCGCATACCTGTCCGGTCGGCAGCCCCTTTGGGCCCAGTCCCTGACCATGCACCGGCTGGCCCACGAAACCGTCCGCCGGCGACTGCCCCCGCACCGGCACGGGTTGGCGGGAGCCGGACAGCCAAGCTCCCGTCACCTGTTCACCCGCCCCTGCCTCTTTCGGTGATGACTGCTGCCGCAGCCCGGCATGCCCATGCTGCTCCGCTCCGCGCTGCGAGGACTTTCCCGCCTGCCGGATACACCTGAAAGGGTGAACAAGTCGGGCACAATGAAGGGTCTCCGGGCGCTGCCCGCTCGGCATCCTGCGCGGCGGCTCGGCTGCTGAACTCGCCTGCCAAGAAGCCGACTTCGGCCCGCTGGACGGCTTCTGCCCGATCAGGAGTGCGAGGGCAGCTCCCACCGCACCTCGTCGCCGTCGTGATGGTGGCGCCAGACGGTCACGACACGGGCGCGGACCAGCTGGTCGAGGAGATCCTCCAACTGCTGAGGCGGCTGCCCGCACTGGCGAGCGAGAGCATCGAGCTCACCACCGCCCACCCCGGCGGTGCTGTTGGCGGCCAGTGCCAGTGCGGCCAGCCGCAGAGCGGAGGGCAGGGCAGTCGAGAGAGCCAGCGGGGTGGGGCGCAGCGCCCATTGGGCGGCGCGGACGCGCGCGGTGCGTCCGGGATCCTGATGGAGGACGGCGGCATCGAGCAGCTGCGCCTGGATGGGGGAGCATCTGCGTCCGCAGCGGTGCAGCCAGTCGGCGTGTTCCAGCTCCAGCCACAGCTCTACGCGGCCGTGCAGCCGCATGCCGCGCAGGAAGCCGTGGGGCAGCCGGATCTGCCCCTGGCGGTCAGCGCGCAGCGCGCACTGCAGGGCGAGCAGCCGGGCCGCGGGGGAGGAGAAACGCGGCAGTGCTGTGGCGAGGTAGGTGAGCATTTCGCGTACGCGTTGCTGCTCTGCCGGGCCGAATGGCGGTGCGATGCGCGCAGAGCGCGACGTACTGGAGTGCGTCTGGGCGCGGTCGGCGCGGAGCAGGGTGGGCGGCACGACGGCGGTGCGGCTCATCGCCGCCGCGCAGGCGGCGCAGGCATCGGCCAGCCGCCAGGTACGGCCGCCGCGGTCGCAGGTCAGGGCGAGCAGAACGGGCCCCGCACAGCCGCGGTGGCGGGGGTGCCAGCGGCAGCCCAGCGCCCGGCACTGGCAGGTGCGCAGATGCCCGGGCAACGCGTCGGCGCGGGCATGGCGGGCCAGATGAGTGAGGGCGGCCGAGCGGGCGGAGACGGACTGCAGGACGGGGCTGTGCGTGCAGCGGGGGCAGGCCAGGGCCGGTCCGCCCGTCTGCGGGCGCAGGCGCACTGTCCAGATGCGCTGCACCGTGGCGTGTGTGCTGGCAAGCCGCATCGGCTCGTTGTCCCTCCGCTCTGGTCTGCGCCGGCGTCGCGCGGTGGTCTCCCGGTGCGCACGCGGGAGCCGCCCGCACCGTAGTGCAGATTCCTGCACTCGCGCAGAAGTGGGGGCCCGGTGCGCTCACCTGCACTGATAGTGCAGAAATCCGCACTGACAGGGCAGGTGTCTGCACCGTCGGATGGTGGGGTGACGATCTTGCCGCCCGACCCGGACCGCGACGCCCTGCGTGTGACGCTGGCACGGTTGAGGAATGAGCGCGGGTGGACCTTCGACGAACTCGCCGGCCGCAGCGGTCTGGCCCGGCGCACGCTGATCGACCTCGAACACGGCCGAGCGGCCGGCACCGTCACCACCTGGCATGCCCTCGCGCACGCCTTCGATGTCCCCATCGAGCAACTGCTCGGCTCGCTCTGCGAAGACCACACCCCGCCCGGATCCAACGGCGCCTGACTCCGGTCGCGCCAGGCCTGCAGCGCGGCACAAATCACCCGAACCGGCGAGCACGCATAGAACGCACACTCGCAGAACCGCGTCACCGTTCGATACCGCTGGGCCGGCCGGGGGACTGCCCGCCCGCCTGCTCCGCCCCCGGCACGCTTCGCCTGGCACGGTCCTCGCCATGCGCCCCAACACCGCCCCCACCGGCTGCCACTGGGACGGCAGCCCCCGCACCGCACCCCTGCGCCGTCCGCTGCGGGTGGCCACCACCAGCCCCAGCCGCCTGCTGCGCACCGGCCAGAGCCGCCGTTGCCACCAATGCGGCAACCGCATCGACCTCTACCCTCGTACGGACGGCCGGCCCATCGCCCTGCATCCCGCCGAAATCGTCACCGCCCAGGTCCCCGCCCCCTGCCGCTGGCACCTGAGCTCCGGCATCGCCCACCCGCACGACGACGGCCGTATCTGGTGCCGCATTCCGCACGCCGTGCTCTGCCCGCAGCGCACCCCCATCTGCCGGATCAGCCCACCTCTTGGGTCCGCGCGCCGCCAACTCGCAGTACGGACCCGCCGCCTGATCGATACCGGCGCCTTCACACCCACGGCTTGCCCCACCACAACAATGCCCACCGACACCGCCTCCCCCGACCGCCCGGTCGTACGGATACTGCTGTGCCTCTACCTCGCCGACGCCCCCGTGGAGGCCGTCCGCTGCGTAGCCCAGACCAACCACTGCCGCCGCTGCCCCCGCCCCGTCCTTGCCCCGGACGGCCCCGCCGGATCCTGGAGGCTGCTGCCTGTCGGCCCTCGGCGCGGCCAACCCGCTCTGCCGAACAGACGATGGCCGTCTACGACCTCAGCCGACTGCCTCACGTCGAACAACGGCGCTGGCGCATCCAGCGCTGCTCCGCGCACGCCGTCCCCCACGGCGCCGCCGATCTGGCACTGGCCGGATGGCAGGTCTTCGATCCCCTTCTGCACGCCGAGCACCTGCGTACCGATCTGCCGCGTCCACCGGCACACGACAGCGGAGAGCGATGACGATGCCGCACCACGCCCTGGAAGTCATCCTGACCCGCCCTCTAACTTCAGCCCAACTCCGCGAAGCCGTCCGCGTGCTGCCGCTCGCCACCAACCACGACACCACCCGCCTCATGACCCTCGTACGCGCCAAACCCCCACCGCGCCGCGCACCGGCTGCGCCAACGCCTCGCCGCACGGCTTCCCGTGGACGTGATCACCACCCACTATCCGGACGCCGCAGGACAGGTCCTGCTCAACCTCGCCTTCCCGCCCGCCGTCCACGCCACGATCCGCCAGGCTGCCCATGAAGCGGGGCAGAGCCCGGAACTCCTCGTGAAGCTGGCCCTGCACCGCGCGCTGGCCCAGCACGCCAGCGACGAGGCCGACCGGCTCGACCGGGCCGTGCAGCAACTACTCGTCGGCACTACGGCCGCACGCCTTCTGGCAGCCGTTGGCCACGTCCTGACCCACACCCCGGGAGCAGCCCCCGCATGAACCCGACCGACGAACAGACGGCCGCGGCCGACGCCTTCCACGCCGGCCAGCACCTCGCCCTGCAGGCCGGCGCCGGCACGGGCAAGACCACCACCCTGGCCCTGCTCGCCCACGCCACCACACGCCGCGGCCGCTACCTCGCCTACAACCGGGCCATCGCCCAGGACGCCCGCAGCCGTTTCCCCGACACCGTCCAGTGCAAAACCGCCCACGCCCTGGCCTACGCGGCCGTCGGCCACCGCTACACCCACCGCCTGAACGCACCCCGCCGCCCCGCCTGGCAGACCGGACAGATGCTCGGCATCAACAAAGCCGTCCGCGTCGGCGACCGCGAGGTGACACAACGAGCCCTCTCCAACGCCACCCTGCGCACCGTCGCCCGCTTCTGCCACACCGCCGACGAGGCCATCACCCCCCATCACGTGCCCCGACTGCGCGGCCTGGACGACGCCGACCTCCACACCCAACTCGCCGCCCACATCGTGCCGTTCGCCCACAAGGCGTGGGCCGACCTGCAGCACCCCGACGACGGCGCCGTCCGCTTCGACCACGACCACTACCTGAAGATCTGGGCCCTGACCCGGCCGCGCATCGACGCCGACTTCCTGCTGCTGGACGAGGCCCAGGACACCAACCCCGTCGTCGAACAGATCTTCCTCGCCCAGCGCGACCACGCCCAGCTGGTCATGGTCGGCGACTCCGCCCAGGCCATCTACCACTGGCGCGGCGCCAAGGACATCATGACCGGCTTCGACGGCACCCAGCTCGCCTTGTCCCAGTCCTTCCGCTTCGGCCCCGACCTCGCCGCCGAAGCCAACCGCTGGCTGCACCTGGCCGACGCGCCGATCCGCCTCACCGGCACCCCCGCCGTGCCCACCGAACTCGGCCCTGTCACCCAGCCGGACGCCGTCCTGTGCCGCACCAACGTCGGCGCCATGGCCCAGGTCATGACCCACATGGCAGCCGGGCACCGGGTCGCCCTGGCCGGGGGAGGGGACAGCCTGCACGCCCTGGCCCTCGCAGCCCGCGACCTCAAAGAAGGCCGCCGCACCCACCATCCCGAACTGCTTCTCTTCCCCTGCTGGGGCGACCTGCAGGACTACGCCGCCCACGACCCCGCCGGCCGCGACCTCCAGCCCTTGGTCAACCTCGTCGACACCCACGGCGCCGACGCCATCCTCGCCGCCCTCACCCAGCTCGCCCTCGAACCGCACGCACACGTCACCGTCTCCACCGCCCACAAGTCCAAGGGACGCGAATGGCCCTGTGTCCTCATTGCCGAGGACTTCGCCCGCTCCCCGAACGACACCGCCGGTGACCCGGCAGGAAGCACACCGGCGCCCGCCCCCGACCCCGTCGACGACGCCGAAGCCCGCCTCGCCTACGTCGCCGTCACCCGCACCCGCCGACGCCTCGACCTGGGAGGTCTGTCCTGGATCGACGAGCATCCGGAAGGAGTCCTGGCCAGTTCTCGGTCGCTGCAGTGATCACGCCCTGCGGGCTCTGGCGGTCGGTGGTTTGCCTGGAGGAGTGCAGGGCGGAGCGGCGGGCGCGACAGCTACAGGCGGGACGCAGGACCGCACCGACCCAGGATGGTTCAGGTGCGGTATCCGCGGTCGAAGTCGGCTTCCCGCCGACGTTCTTCCTCTTCGAGGACGTCGAGGCTGTGCAGGGCGTCGGCGGCGAAAGCGCGGACAGCAGCGGTCGGGTCTGTGAGCAGCGGGGACAATGCCTCCCGGCGAGGCTGAAGTGCATCAGGAAGATCGGTTGTCATACCGGGTAGGACGACACCCGCCAGGAGGGCGTCTTTGGTGGCTGCGTCGACGCCTGCGGACAGAAGCACCGAGATGATCTCTGCCCACAGCGGATCCTGCCATGAGTGCTGGACGGCGGCCGCGGCCTGCCGACGTTGGGCTGGTGCCCCGGACGCCCACTGCCGCAGGATGTCGGCCCAGGCCGTCGTTCCGTTACCGAGCGCCGTCAGAATCCCAGCGGCCGTCAGGTCGACACGGGCACTGACTCCCGCCGCAGCGCGGGCTTCGTCCATCCTCCGTTGGAAGGCGATGACGAGCCGTTCGCGCGCCGACGGAGGGAGCTTCTCGAGTGACCGCTTCCAAGCGAGCGGGAGGCCGGATCTGCCGTCGACGGCCAGCAGCTGCCCGGATGCGACGGCGGCGAATTCCTCCGGCAGGGAGGAGGCGATCTCGGCGGCGCCGTAGGCCGTGTCCTCGTCGAAGTCGACGGTCGCGGCAATCTGATCGGACTCGCTGAACCGACGGCGCAGCCCATCCGCGTACTTCGCGGCGACGGCGGTATCGATGCGAAGGCTGCTTTTGCGCGCCTCCTGGAGCAGGAAACCGATCACCTCGAGCGTGGTGGGAAGAGCCGTGGCAGGGCACAGCTCCGCGAGCAAGGCAAGGACGGCCATGCGTTGGGCGAGCGGCTGATTGCACGCGACCAAATGCCACGTCAGGTTCCCTGCCAAGCGGGCCGCGCCCTCACCCCCTGCCGCCGAGGCAGCGGAGGCGGCCTGCAGGATCAAGTCGAACAGGCGGGGCTCGCGCGCTGGGTGCTCGTGGGCGAAGGACAGCGCCGCAGCGGCCAGACGCGGATCGCCCACCCGTTCCTCCATCCAGGACCACACGGCATCGGGGTGACGCTGTGCGAGTCCCGCCAGCAGAGCATCTTCGCCGGCCATCGGCGCCTGGGCTATCCGCTCGAACGCCGGCTGGGGATCCGGGGCCGCAGCTCCGACCGCCCGAGTGAAAGCAGGAAGCGCGCTGACTGCTACGCCCGTGACATTCGGGCCGGTCTCCTCCAGCAGCCGGAGCGCCTCCGGCAGATCCATCTCGCCGCCCAGTTGCTGTGCGGCGCGCTGCTGGTCTTCAAGCGCCTCACGCCAGGGAGCGCGGCTGCGCAGCGGCTGCAGAACAAGGAGACGGCCAAGTCGGGTGTCCACGAGTGCCACGGCTGCCACCGCATCCCCGGCTTCGGCCGCTTCGGCAAGGGAATGAGGCCGTGGATCAGGTCCCAGTACAGCCTGGGCTGCGCTGCGCCTCACCGCCAAAGGAAGCGAGTCCCACCGCGCGGCGATTTGTTCGGTGAACTCTCCCGCCGCGATGTCCAATACGGCGACCGCATGGCTGGCCAGGGGCACGCCGGAGAACGCCATCGGCCGCGCTCCTTCGCTACGCAACTGACCGGGCAGGGAGACGAGCGTGTGCAGTACGGGCAAGCCTTCACCACTGCGCATTGTGGGTTCCTCCAGCAGCGGGGCGAGCAGCGTGAGCGCCTCGCGCAGCAGGGTGAGGGTTTCGGGGCGATCGGGCAGCACAGTGGCGTGCAGGGAGATGGTGCTCGCTGACTCGGGTGTGCCGCCAGTGCTCTCCACAGTCAGGCGTAGCAGCGGCTGGAGGGCTCCCAGAAGCACGCGCGCCAGGCTGAGGGGGCCACGGATGGCGCTCTCCCCAGCGTCCAACTCCTGCGGAGGGTAGGCAGCCCGGTCCCGGTGCCACTGGGCGATGACCCGCAGGACCTCGCGACGCCGCTCGAACAGTGCGTCAATTTGCTGCGGCAGGGCGTGGGCCGGCGCGGAGCACCACTGCCCGATGGCACGCAGAACCCCCTCGCGCCGGTCAGAGTTTTCCACGTGGAGGGCCGGTTCCATCAACCAGGCCACATCGAGCAGCAGGCTGACCGGACTGGGTACCGCATCGAGCCCGATGCGGTGGGCGAGCTGAGCGAACCGCTCGCCCAAGTGCTGCAGACCGTACCGGTAGTGGGCAACCTGGTCTCCGCCGTCCAGCAAGCGGGGTGCAGGATCCGGCGGCCACCGCTTCACAAACATCTCGTGCAGGTCCGCGAAGATAGTGGGGGCGGCCACGGCCACTTCACCGGCCAGTCCGACCACAGCCGCCCACTCGCCCAGATGCGCCTCGGACGGCAGCAGCGCGCGGACAGCCGCAGCCAGCCGAGCACCCACCACATGGTCTGCCCGGTCGTGTGCTGCCTGGGCCAGGACGTTCAGCTGAGGACCGAGCCGGGACGCCCCGAATTCCAGGTGCCGGCCAGCGGACGTGATGGACTGCCCGTCCAGCTCGAGCCCGGCCATTCCCGCCACCGCTTGCAGCACCCGGTCCACGTCCAGCCGGACCCGGGCGTGAGGATCGAGCGCGTCGGCGAGGAGAACCGGGGCAAGCAGGGCAGGGCGCACCGAGTACGGCGAAGAATCGGCCAGCCCGGCATCGGCCAGCTCATCCAGCAGGACGGACAACCGGTGTGGCTCCGGTGGAAGCGTCGACACCGCACCAGCCAGCATGGCGAGATCCTCCCCACTGGTGACCGTGCCCAGCACCGCCAGCGCCACCGCCGCGGCCCGGTGCTCCTGCGCGGGGTCGTCGGCCGGTAGACGCCTCCCGACGGTGACCCGCAGCAGATCGGCCGCGCTCGGCCAGTCGAACCTGTTTGCGGCAAGCCCCGCTTCACAGGCCGCATGAGCGATGAGCGGGTTGCCCTGAGCCAGATTGATGACGGTTTCACGGAAGGCCGGATTCAGGATCCCCCGCCCGGTGACAAGCGCGTCGATGCCTCCTCTGTCCAGGGAACGAAGCGGGACGACAGCACCGCCCCAGCGTTCGATGTTCCAGCGCTGCAGCACCCCCAGGTGACGGCCGGGCCGCACTGTCAGGACAAGACGTACGCGGTCGAAACGGCCGTCGTGCAGGAGCGCGGGAAGACCGCTCAGATCCGGGGCACGGTCGGCATCGTCAATGAGAACAAGTAGGGGAGCATCGACTGGTGCTTCCGTGAACGCGCCGGCTTCCAACGACACACCTGTGGGCGCGACGAGCACCGCCGACACCGACCGCGACGCCTCGATCGCCAGACGGGTCTTTCCGACCCCGCCCGCACCCTCCACCACCACGACCCGCGCCGCCGGACTCCTGTCAGCCAATGCCGCTCTGAGCGCTTGCATCTCCGCCTCGCGTCCCACCAAGGGCGCGGTCATCCCGGGCACCGACACGGACAGGGCGTCGATGTACTGCGCCCACGTCGACAGCCTGCGCGGAGCCCGCGGACGTACACCGAGTTCGAGTTCCGCCACCCACCGCAAGCCGTCTGTCTCCAGTTCGGTGACCAGTTCAGCCAGAGTGACGATCTCCATCTCAACGCCATACTCCGTACGCGCTTTCTGTCTCCACTTCTCCTTGGTGATCTCGTTGGTCGAGCGGTTCATCACGTAGATCGCTTTGGCCCGCCTGCTGTGCTTGGCGTTCTTCACCAGCTCGGACTTCAGCTTGTCCGTCCACCGCTGCTGCAGACTCGCCCACAGCACGACTTGGTCGTTCTCGCCGAACAAGGGACGGCCGAACGCATCCCGGCCCAGATCCCCCGTGGAGCTGGTGATCCGCAGTTGCGGAAAACGGACCCGCAGCACATGCAGCGCCACCCGCTCGAAGACCTGATCGTTTTCGAGCTCCTGCAGAGCGGCTCTCGCAGTCTCGTACACGGGTAACTCCGCAAACGTGAGAGGGCTGTACGCACGGCCACCTCTGCCGTAGCGCAACGCCATCATCGCGCCACAACGGCACAGGCGTAACTCGGACGCCAACCTGTGCACCATGCGGACAGCCAGCCGACATCAGCCCGGGTGACGCACGGGAAGCCCTGTCACCCGCCGCATGCGGAACGGTCTCACCGGCCGCCCGCTGTCCACAGGCGGCCCCGGGCAGGCTTTTGGAGCCATGAACACCAGCTCGCCGGGCATCGCCCGGAACAGCAGGAAGGCGCCGCGCTGCGAGCGCCACGACGCCTTCCTCCACCCGGAGGAGCAGGCCGAGTCCGCCGCGCGGTTCCCGGCAGGCCACCAGGCGCAGATGGCATTCCTCCTGGCCGCCTACGCCGGCAGCGCTTCTGTGGTCGCTGTGCTCTTGGGCACCAGCGCGCGTACGGTGCACCGTCACTGCCGTGGGTGGCCGCTGCCTCCCGGACCCCGGCTGCGCCGGGTCCTGCGCCGCCGTGTCTTGGACCTCGTGTGCCCGCGGTGCCTGTCCGATCGGGCGGTTGAAGAGGCACGCCAGGCGAGGCGGGACGCCCGGCGGGCGTCCCGCAGGCTTCCGCGTGAGTAAAGCGGTCCTCACCGCTGGCCTGTCGGCCCGGGCGAGAGACCGCCATAGCGAGGGCCCTCAGCTCACTCGTGAGCAGGTTAAGCTCCTATGCATCACTGATAGCAATTAGCTAATTTTCATGCGATAGTCGCATCGAATCGGGTAGATTAGGGGTATGGGATTGGCTTTGGAGGAGTCGTTGCGGCTGACGGTGGCCGCATTGATGCAGGTGACGGGTGACTCGCAGCGGTCGGTTGCGGGGGTGCTGGGACTGACGCAGACGCAGGTGTCGCGCCGGCAGTCGGGTGCCGTTTCGTGGAGCCTGCGTGACGTCGATGTCCTGGCCGAGCACTACGGCATCGGCGCGCTGGACCTGCTGGCGGGCCCGACCAGAGCGTGCGAGGTGCTGCCCGCCGACCGGCACCGTTCCGCCCGAGCCGAGGCGAAGGGCACGAGCCGGTGAGTGACTTCGACGCGATCGACTCGCTGCTCGACGCCGTCGGCCCGCAGGTCCAACTCCCGCCCTGTAAGGTGCGCCGCGAGCTGCGGGAACGGGCCCAGTTGTCCAAGGCGCAGGTGGCACGCGCGCTCGGCGTGAGCCCGTCCACCCTCAGCGGATGGGAGAGCGGCCGGGACCCCGCAGGCGAGGCCCGGGCCAAATACGCATACCTGCTGGACGGACTGAACGCCAAGCTCGCCACCGAGACCCCGAACGAGACTGAGAACACGGCGGAGCCGGCCGAGCAGCCCATGGCGTCAGGCGCTGCTGCGGCGGCCGTTACCTCCACGTCTTCGCCGGAAGTCGGCCAGGACGAAGACGAGGTGGAACTGCTCGCCGTGCCCGAGCCGTGTGTGCTGTGCGGCCGTCCCGCCGGACAACGCGTGGCGGGGTTCGCTCAGCACCTGGACTCCTCCGACTGCCAGGCGACCCCTGTCGAAACCCCGAAACCCAAGCCCGCCGCGCCGTCTGCCCAGGCCCACGAGCCGCGCACAGCACGCCCGCCCCGCCCGGCCGGCGGGAAAGGTGCGGCCCCGCGCGGGCGGGCGTTCCAGGAGCCGTCCGGACCGGCCGACTTGATCCACGAAGCGGCGCACGCCGCACTCGCCGAGCACCAAGGCGATGTCGAAGCCGCGAGCGCCGCGTTGCTGAAGCGGGCCATCCCGGACGCGATGCGCCTGCTGGACGAGACCCGCAAGGGCGCCCGCTACGACGTGATCGCCCACCCCTGGATCCCCGACATCCTCAAGAAGCAGACCTCCAGGGGCGCCGACCAGATCTGGGAGGCCCGCCCAAAGTGGACGCGGCCGGAACTGCCGCCCGGCCAGCACGAGGTCACCGCACTCGACATCAACGGTGCCTACCTCTCGGCCCTCAAGACCCACCTCCCGCTCGGCCAGCTGGAACACTCCACGGGCTTCGCACACGACCGGCGCCGCGCCGGAGTCCACCTGATCACCCCGCCCGCCTGGGAGCACGACGCGGTGCTGCCCAACCCGATCGGTCAGCGCGACGAACCAGGACCCCTGTGGGTCACCGAACCGACCCTGCGCCTGTTGCTGCGCCTGTCCGGCCCAAAGCACCGCCTGTGCGAGCCGCCCGAGATCCACGAGTCGTACACCTCGGGCGCCACCGAGAACCTCCTGGAGAAGTTCCGGATCGCCCTCAAGGACGCCCGCGACACCGCGATCGCTGACGGCGACGGGCTGACGCTGGAGTACGTGAAGGCGATGTACTCCAAGTTCGTCTCCACGATGGGGGAGTCGAACTACAACCGGGAGCTCTACCGCCCGGACTGGATGCACATCATCCGCTCCCAGGCCTTCGCCAACCTCTGGATGAAGACGCTCAAGGCCCACGACGCGGGACTGACCGTCGTGCGGGCGATGGGCACCGACGAACTCCACGTCATCGGAGACTGGCGCCGTGTCTTCCCTGAAGGTCGCGGTGTTACCGAGGTCAAGGTCAAGGACACGTACACCGCCGGAACCGATGCCGAAGCCAGCACGGGGGAGAAGCAGTAGATGCCGGAGAAGAACATCGACTTCGGGAAGTTCGGCGCGAGCGGGATCAAGGGCAGCGAAGCCGTCGCCCGCCAGCTCGACCGGCTCGCCGCTCACATCGCCACCCCGGTGACCGCCAGGCGTGGCCTGATGGCACGCCTGCACTACCTGACGACATCGGACAGGGCCTGGCAGGCGGCCAAGGACGCCGGACTGACCGTGAGCGACCGGACGCTGAAGGCATGGCTGCAGGGCACACGCCGTCCCTCGAAGACCAACCTGGAACGCATCGACGCCGCCTACAAGGCGGTGCGGCGCCGCAACGTCGCCCGCCACCTCACCGCCCGCCTCAACCGCAAGGGCCGCGGCACTCGCGTGGAGATCCACCCCCTCGACCAGTCCGGCGTGGCGCGCCAGCTCCAGCGGGTGGTGGCCCACCGGACGATGAACGTGCGCCGCTGGGACAAGATCGTCGCGTCCTGGGCGGCCGGCGACCACCAAGGCCTGGACGACGCCTGGACCGCCGATGTCCTGCCCGACCTGGGCTCCCAGTGGGGCCAGTACGAATACGTCAAAAACATCGGCTTCGCCGCGTAGCAGCCTGCGCCCGACAAAAAGGGGTCTCCAGCGCCGCCGCCCTGACGTCCGGTGGTGTTCACCGGCGCGGGGTTGAGCAACTCGATAGCTCGCCGGCTCATAGCCCAGAGGTCTTCTCCGAACTACCGCTCGAAGCAGCGAGAAGCGCTGCTTGCGGCCGCCTCTGGATCTACCCTTGGTTCCAGGGCCAGCCGAGGCCACCTCGGCGCTCGTCGCTTCTGGAGGGCCATTGCCAACGGCAACACCCATTCCGCTATCGCCCGACGTCATCGAATACGTACGGGGTGTCTTTTTCGACGTGAACGAACGCGTAACGGCGAGACTCGACCGCATGCCGACCGTGCATGAGGAGACCCTCGACTTCGCATTCGTAGACGCAGTCGCCGAAGCGCAGGGTCCTCATCTGTTGCCATCCGGCACCCTCGTCGATATTGATGTTCACTTTGTTGGCGGTGGCCGACATTGGGATCGATGGGAAGTTGCCGATATCGGCTTCATCGTCACTTTCCGACTCGACAACACTCTCCTACGTACCAAGGTCGTGCTACTGCAGAGCAAGCGCCTCTATCCCAGGGAATCTGAATTTATCGAGGATGAAGGGATCACTCGCCCTGGTGGTTTCGGATCGCTGATGCGCCCCTCGCTCCCCGCCTCTCTGGGGTCACGTACGTTTCGGTTTGACGAGGCTTGCCGATACAAAGCCCTTCAGGTGGGCGACACCCAGTGGCAAGCGATTTCGCACTATGAAAAAGAGTACAATCTCCCCGTTCATTATCTGCTGTATCATCCTCACTCGATACCGACGCAAGCATCTATCCCGGTAGCTATCCCAATGGAGCGTCCAATTGCTCCGCCTGATGTGGGGGCGCGCGTACTCTCAGGGGAGGCCCTTCGGCTACTTACTCGTGAATTTGCACGGAATTATGCCGCTTCTTATGGTGAGCTGCGAGATGGGCGCGGACAAGTGGGCTATCGTCTTCCCGAATTCGTGGTTGACAGAGTGCTATCTTGTCTCGATGGCTACGTAGTCGACGACGCAACGGACAATGAGGGACTGCGACGCGTCTTCAGTCAGCGAGGTGCCCCCATTGCTGCGGCGGTGCGCATGGACATCAACCTGCCCGGATAATCTCAGAACCATACGGTTCGGAGCCCCCCGCTCGGATGTGGCCTACATGTCGGCGGCTGGCATGCCCAACTGCCAGGTCAGACATGAGCGTTGGCTCACCGGACCGGTCCGGGACGCGATCCGGCTGTGTCCCGCCCCAAGCAGCAGCCCGTTTCCGCCCGCACGACCGGACGGCGCGGGCACCCCCCTGCGGTGGCGCCCCAGCCACATCAGCAGCGCCTGACGCCCTTCAGCCACGTCCACCCCCCACCCGGCCATCAACTGCTCCACGCCCGCAAGCCATCGGGACCGGTCCGCCGTATCCCGCTGCCCCGCCCGTTCGAAGTCCAGCATGGCGCCCGCGAGTTCCGCGACTTCCGGGTAGATCACCAGCGGGGCCGCCCGCATCTCCCGCGCGTCCAGCCCAGCCGTCCAGGCCCGCCGCACCCAGCACACGGTGTCCGGCATCCGCGTCCACCAGTACACCGCCACCTGGAAGGCATCGGCGAACAACTCTTCGCCGGCCGGCCCCCACTCTTCGGCCAGCTGCTGGCGCACCTGGTGCGCCGTCACCGTCTCAGGCAGCTCGGCCAGCTGCACGAAGTCCGGACCACGGCCGCGGGAGTCATCCGACCAGTAACCGTGCCGCAGACAGACCTGCCAGCTGTCCGGCGACATCAGCCACACCGTCTCACCGACACCCAGGGCATCAGCGCACAGCGGGCAGTACCGCACGAGGTGCCCCGCCACAGGCTCCCAGCGCCACCTCCACTGCGCCGCCTCTGGGCCGGGCAGCAGGTGTTCCGCGCCCAGGCTGGGCAGATCCTGCTGCAGAAGATCAGCCGCACGGTCAGCAAGGACAGCCAGATAGCGCAGCCCCGCCTCATTCACGTGCATCTCGGTGGACTGCGGGTACTTCTCCACCCGCTCGGGGTACGCGGATGCCTCGCCCTGCCCGACGCGGTCGAGGAACGCCGCCAGGCTCAGGCCGTTGGCGTGCGCGAGCCGGTTCACGAACGACCCCGTCGACTCACCCGGCACCGGCCGCACACGCAGCGGCAGCGGCCGGCGCGGCCCGTACAGGCCGGGATCGTCCAGCACCGCTGCCCTTCCACTGAAGCCGCCACCACGGTCACCTTGACCGGCCCGCCGGAGGCTGGTCAAGAGCACCAGCACTCGTTCGGGTGAAGCCCGGCAAACGCCCAGTCATGGCCCAGCACACCCCTTTCACCCTGTGAACCAGGTGCACGTGCACACCGTCACCGGGGGAGGACCATGGCCACGACGACGCGCATCCGCCCGGACTCGACCTTCCCCGCTTCAGCCCCTCGACTGAAGACCCGTCTGCGCGGACGCCAGCAATGTGCCGCAGACACCGTCGTGAGCAGCTTCATCGAGGGCTACCGCCGCGCCACCGTCATCATGGCCACGGGCACCGGAAAGACCTTGGTGGCCCTGCACATCGTCCAGGAGACGGCGCCCGACGGTGTCTCCCTGGTCCTCGTGCCGTCACTGCGACTGCTCGAGCAGACCGCAAAGGTATGGCACCGCGAAGGACGTCCCGGCCGCTACCTCGGCGTCTGTTCCTCGGGCAATCCGGCGGATCCGTACCTGGCCGGCGTCCTCACCATGGTCGATACCGCCGACGACCTGGCCGACCAGGCAGCCGACACCCACGGACCGCTCAATGTCTTCTGCACCTACGACTCACTGGACAAGGTCGTCGAAGCACACCGCGACTTCCACCTGCCCCGCTGGGACGTCGTAGTCGCCGACGAAGCCCACCGCACCGCCGGTGACTACGACAAACCGTGGGCCCGTGTCCACCACGACGACAAGCTGCCCGCCCGCCACCGTCTCTACATGACCGCGACGCCCCGTGTCTTCGACGAGAAGAAAGCCCGCGCCAAAGGCATCCACACCAACACCGTCATCGCCTCCATGGACGACGAGAGCATCTACGGCCCCGTCGTCTACCGCATCTCCCTGAGGGAAGCGATCGACGAGGGACTCCTCGCCGACTACCGCATCGCCGGCGTCGTCATCAGAAACGAAGACCTGCGCGGTCTCCTGAACCGGCTTCCCGCGAACACCTGGACCGGCGAAGCCCTCCGTGCCGCAGCCGCCCAAGTCGCCCTGCTGGTCGCGCAGCACCGCTACGACCTGCGCCGCACCCTGACCTTCCACCCCTGCATCGACGCGGCGGAAATCTTTGCCGAAACACTCCACGAGACCGCAGCCCTCATGCCCCCGGCCTACCGCACCCCCCTGCAGGTCGGCACCGTCAGCTCCAGGCAGAGCCCGTTCGAACGCCATAAGAACTACACTGCCTTCGCCGACATCCCCCTCAAC
>NZ_AUKQ01000027.1:0-56812 GCF_000424825.1 Streptomyces sp. CNH287
CCACCGAAGCGGCTTCATCGTTCGACTTGCATGTGTTAAGCACGCCGCCAGCGTTCGTCCTGAGCCAGGATCAAACTCTCCGTGAATGCTTTAAAAAGCAGCACGAGAGCGGGTCGACCGGAGGAATAATCCAGCCGACCACAGCGTCCTCGCTGTACAACATCATTCAAAGGAACCACCACCACCGAAACCCACCCACAGACTTGCAGGCAGACCCCGAATGGCAGGGGGATCAACATATCTGGCGTTGACTTTTGGCACGCTGTTGAGTTCTCAAAGAACGGACGCTTCCTTCGAATGCCGTCTCCGACACCCTCCGGGCTTTCCCTTCGGTATTTCGTGTTCCCGACTCTAGCAGATCCTTTTCCCGGTCCTGCCCCCGGTCGAGCGGGGTTCCTACTGTGTACTGCGGTCCTGCTGTTTTCGCCTTTCGGCGTGTCCACCACGTTAGAGGATCACCCACCCGAATTCCAAACCGGGCCTTCCGAAGCGATTACGGCACGCCGAAATCATCCCCGGAGGGAAATCACACTTCTGAAATGGATGCCGTCACGAAGACAGCGGGATGGCCACCCGAGGTCACAACAACCCCGTGGCAGCCCGGAGGACACTACGGATCGCCGGGGGCCGTGTCAAACGGAGCCGCCGCCCGCGCGTGTGCTGTCCCGCGGGCCGTCAATTGCCGTGATCGCGGGGGCAGTTGTCCGCACCCGCTCAGTCCAGATCGGTGAGCCGGCCGCCCGCGTCGTGCTGGGCCGTCTCCACCCGGCGGAGCAGGCGCGTGAGCAGCTCCCCCAGGACGCCCCGCTCGTCCCCCGACAGGTCCTGGAGCAGTTGCTCCTCGAAGACCGAGGCGCGGCGCATGACCTGGAGCCACTTCTCCCGGCCGCTGTCGGTCAGACCGATGATGACGCGGACCCGGTTGTCCGGATCGCGCTCCCGTGTCACCAGCCCGTCGTTGAGCATGCGGTCGACGCGGTGGGTCATCGCGGCCGGGGTGAGTCCGAGGCGCTTCGCGAGGGTGCCGGGCCACAGCTGGTACGGCTTTCCCGCGATCACCAGCTCCCGCAGGACCTCCCACTCCGCGTTGCTGAGGCCCAGCGTCGCGAGGCTGCGCCCGTACGCCACGCTCATACGCCGGTCGAGGCGGCTCACGGCGCTGACGACCTTCTCCACCTGGGGGTCGAGGTCGCGGTACTCGCGCTGGTAGATCGCGATCTGCTCGTCGAGCGACTTCTGCTGCGGCGGCGGTAGGTCCGGCATGGCGGAAGTATGCCACGGAACTGATTAGGCTCGAACGCTTGCGCTGTGTACTCTTTAGCATCGAACTTTAGTGTTGAACTCTTGGGCTCTCAGCCCCCGACTACCTAGGTAGGTGAGTGTGACCACCGCGATGGGCGCGACCCTGCGCCGTATCCAGCTCGGAAACGCCCTGGCGGCCTTCGGCAGCGGCTTCACCATCCCGTATCTGTTCATCTACGTGGCGAACGTGCGGGATCTCGGTGCCACGACGGCCGGTGTCGTGCTCGCGGCCTTCGCCGCCGCGGCGCTGCTGGTGCTGCCCCTGGTGGGACGGGTGATCGACCGGCGCGGGCCGATGCCGGTGGCGCTCGGCGGCGCGGTCGCCGCGTCCGCCGGGGCGCTGGGCTTCGGGCTGGCGGGCAGCGCGCCCTCCGTGCTGGTCGCCTCCGCCGTGATGGGCGGGGGTGTCGCGGTGCTCCAGCCCGCGCTGGCCACGATGATCGTGCACTGCTCCACCAGCGCCAACCGGTCGCACGCCTTCGCCACCCAGTTCTTCCTGATCAACCTGGGGATGGGCTTCGGCGGCCTGCTCGGCGGCCAGATCGCGGACGAGCACCGGCCGGGCACCTTCACCATGCTCTTCAGCGTCGAGGCAGCCATGTTCCTGGTGCTGGGCGCGGTGCTGCTCGCCGTGAAGCTGCCGAAGACCGTGACCATGGACGGCGGTGCCCCCTCGGACGGCGCCGGGCAGCAGCCGGAGGCCGGATGGCGGCAGTTGCTGAACCACCGGGCGATGGTGCTGCTGTGCGTGCTGGGCTTCGTGCTCTTCTTCACCTGCTACGGGCAGTTCGAGTCGGGGCTGCCCGCGTACGGGGTCGAGGTCACCGGGATCTCCACGTCCACGCTGGGCTTCGCGCTCTTCGCCAACACGGCGGTGATCGCGCTGGCGCAGTTCGTGGTGCTGCGGCTGGTGGAGGGCCGCCGGCGCAGCCGGGTAGTGGCGCTGGTCGGGCTGATCTGGATGGTGGCGTGGCTGGCGGCCGGGCTCTCCGGGCTGGTGCCGCACATGCAGGGGGTCGCGACGGCGCTGCTGATCTCGACGTACGCGCTCTTCGGCCTCGGGGAGTCGATGCTGTCGCCGACGGTCGCGCCGCTCGTCGCCGATCTGGCGCCGAGCCGGATGGTGGGCCGCTACAACTCGGCGTTCGCCCTGGTGAAGCAGCTCGGGGTGGCCGTGGGCCCGGCGATCGGCGGTCTCCTGGCGGCGCAGGGGGCGTTCGTCGTGTACATCGTGCTGCTCGTCGGCTGCTCGCTGGGGGTTACGGTGCTCGCGCTGTGGCTCGGGCGGCATCTGACCCCGGCGCAGGACACCCCGCGCCGGAGCCTGCGGGTCAGCTCGGGGGGCAGCTCCGGGAGCGGGCCTGCGGGCGCGGACAGCGCGCCCGCGGCGAAGGCTGGGCAGCTGGCCGCGGTCTGAGCAGGCGCGTGGCGGAGACGGCCGGCGCCCCCGCCACGCTCACTCCGGCAGGGGGAACTCGCACCACACCGCCTTGCCGCCGCCCAGGGTGCGGCGCGAGCCCCAGGACGCGGCGATCGTCGCGACGATGGAGATGCCCCGGCCGGCCTCGTCCGCAGGCTCCGCACGGCGGCGGCGCGGCAGGTGGTCGTCGCCGTCGGTCACCTCGACGGTCAGCCTGCGGTCCGTGCGGCGCAGCCGCAGCCGCATCGGCGGGGTGCCGTGCTGGAGGGAGTTGGCGACCAGCTCGCTGGCGGCCAGCACCCCGAGATCGTGCAGCTCGGCGGGGAAGCGCCAGGAGGTGAGCACGCCCGAGGCGAACGCGCGGGCTCGGGAGGCGGCCTCCGTACCGCCGAGCAGTTCCAGCGAGGCGCCGCGGAAGAGATCGGCCTGCGCCCCCGTACGGCGGGGGTGCTGGAGGACGAGCACGGCGACGTCGTCGTCGTGCTCGGCGGTGATCCGCATGGCGCGCAGCATGCGGTCGCAGATGACCTGCGGGTCGCCGGTCGCCCCCGCGAAGGCGTGTTCGAGCGCGGCGATGCCCTCGTCGATGTCGGCGTCGCGGCGCTCGACGAGGCCGTCGGTGTAGAGCACGGCGGTAGCGCCCGGCTCCAGCGGGACCGAGCCGGTGGTGTGCATCCAGCCGCCGGTGCCCAGCGGCGGTCCGGTCGGTTCGGCGGTCGAGTGGACCGCGCCCTCGACGTCCCTCACGAGGATGGGCAGGTGGCCCGCCGAGGCGTAGTGGAGACGGCCCTCGCTCGGGTCGTGGACGGCGTACACGCAGGTCGCGATCTGGCTGGAGTCGATCTCGGCGGCCAGGCCGTCCAGCAGCTGGAGCACCTCGTGCGGCGGGAGGTCGAGCCGGGCGTACGCGCGTACGGCGGTGCGCAGCTGGCCCATGACGGCGGCGGCGCGTACGCCGCGGCCCATGACGTCGCCGATGACCAGGGCGGTGCGGCCGGCGCCGAGGGTGATGACGTCGTACCAGTCGCCGCCGACGGCCGCGTCCGTGCCGCCGGGCTGGTAGGTCGCGGCGACGCGCAGTTCGTCGGGCTGCTCCAGCTCCTGCGGCAGCAGGCTCCGCTGGAGCGTGACGGCGGCCTCGCGCTGGAGGCGTTCGCTCACCCGGAGCCGCTCGGCGCTCTCGACCTGGTCGGTGACCTCGGCGGCGAAGATCAGCACGCCGTCGTCGTCGGTGGCGGAGATGGGCGTGCAGGTGAAGGTGTAGTACCCGGGGCGGTCGCGGCCCTGGACGCGCCGCGATTTGACCGTACGGGGCTTGCCGCTGCGCAGCACCTGGTCCATCAGGGGCAGCAGGCCGAGCGCGGCCAGCTCGGGGAGGCCGCTGCGGGCGGGGGTGCCGCGGTCGCGGGGGCCGAAGACGCGCGCGTAGGCGTCGTTGACGTACGCGACGCGGTGCTCCGCGCCGTAGACGACGGCGGCGAGGGCGGGCACCTGGCCGAGGAGGTCGTGTACGGAGAGGGCGTCGATGCTGCGGGCCACGCCTGCGGCGGCGACCGGGTCGGGCGCGTCGGGTGCGGGGGATGGTGCGGGGGCGGCCGGGTCGGTACGGCGGCCGTCGCTCCCGGGGCCGTCGGGGCTGCTGGGACCGCTGGGGCTCTCTGCGCTCTCTGCGCTCTCAGCGCTCCCGGTGCCGTCCGGGCCGGCGGCGGCCCGCTCGCCCCGCGCGGCCGGGACGGTGCCGGTGCCTGGACCGGCCGTCCCGGCGTCGACCTCGGGCTCGCGGGCCGGGGGGCTGCCGCGGCCGGGCCTGGCGCCCGCGGCGGGCTTGCGCCGCGCCGGTGCCGCCTTGCCGGCGTCGGCGGTCTTCGCCGCCTCGGCCGTCTCGGCCGCCTTCGCCGCCTGGGCGGCGGCGGTGCGCCGCTGTGTGCCGGGCAGTCGGGCGCTCCAGCGCGTGAAGTTCACGTCGTCCGATTCCTCGCGTTGTCCTGTGCGTGCGTCAGGTGTTGCTGATCTGTGTCACGGGAGATGCCTGGCTGTCACTCTTCGCAGACGCGGCCCCACCCATGGTCACACGTCCGGCGTGGCCGAGGGCACTGACACCCGTCGGACGGTGCGGGGCGCCGCGGAGTTCCCGCGAGGCCCCCGAAGGGCTCAGGGGGCCTCGGGACGGCGACCCGTACCAGCCGCCAGTTCGAATTCCGCGCGTGGGTGTTCGAGTGAGCCGAGGGAGACGATCTCGCGCTTGAACAGTCCCGCCAAGGTCCATTCGGCCAGCACCTTTGCCTTGCGGTTGAAGGTGGGCACCCGGCTGAGGTGATAGGCCCGGTGCATGAACCAGGCGGGGTAGCCCTTGACCTTGCGGCCGTACACGTGGGCCACGCCCTTGTGCAGGCCCAGCGAGGCCACGGAGCCCGCGTACGTGTGCCGGTAGTCGGTCAGCTCCTCCCCCGCCAGCGAGGCCGCGATGTTCGCGGCGAGCCGTCGCGCCTGGCGTACGGCGTGCTGGGCGTTGGGCGCGCAGAGGGCGCCGGGGCTGCCCGCATCCTCGGCCGCCAGATCCGGTACGGCCGCCGCGTCGCCCGCCGACCACGCGTGCTCGGTGCCGTGCACGCGGAGCTGGGGAGTGCAGCGCAGCCTGCCGCGCTCGTCCAGCGGGAGGGCGGTGGCGGCGAGGAGGGGGTGCGGCTTGACGCCCGCCGTCCACACCAGGGTGCGGCTGGGGTGCCGCGAGCCGTCGCTGAGCACGGCGACCCGGCCCTCGCAGGTGGCCAGCCGGGTGTCCAGGCGTACGTCGATGTTGCGCCCGCGCAGCTCGCGGAGGGCGTAGCGCCCCATCTCCGCACCGACCTCGGGGAGGATGCGGTCGCTGGCCTCGACGAGCAGGAACCGCACGTCGTCCGGCTGGATGTTGTGGTAGTAGCGGCAGGCGTAGCGGGCCATGTCCTCCAGTTCGGCGAGCGCCTCGACCCCCGCGTAGCCGCCGCCGACGAAGACGAAGGTGAGCGCGGCGTCGCGGACTTCGGGGCTGCGGGTGGAGGAGGCGATGTCGAGCTGTTCGAGGACGTGGTTCCGCAGGCCGATGGCCTCCTCGACGGTCTTGAAGCCGATGCCGTGCTCGGCGAGTCCGGGGACGGGGAGGGTGCGCGAAACGGAGCCGGGTGCGAGGACCAGCTCGTCGTACGGCATCTCGAGGGCGTCGGTGCCGTCCTCGGCCGTGGCCAGGGTCTCGATCACGGCGACCCGCTCGGCGTGGTCGATCCTCTTGACCTCGCCGATGACGACCTGGCATCTCGTCAGCGTGCGGCGCAGCGGCACGACGACGTGGCGCGGTGAGATGGAGCCCGCGGCTGCCTCCGGCAGAAAGGGCTGATACGTCATGTAGGGCTCGGGGTCGACCACCACGACCTGCACTTCTCCGCGCCCGAGCTGCCGTTTCAGGGTCTGCTGGAGCCGCAGGGCGGTGTACATGCCGACATAGCCGCCGCCGACCACGAGAATGCGCACGGGTTCCTTCGTCACATGTCCATGACGCACCCGCCGTCCGGTGTTTGTCCACAGGTCCAGCAAATTGTATGACCGACGGAGGTATCTGGTCCGTTTCACCGCGGCGGCTTGACCGGAGGGAGTCGGCGCAGGTCAGCACGAGTTCGCAGGGGGGTGCGGAGGAGGGCTGGGCGCGCCGTTCCCGACCCGTACTCCAATCGGGGCCGGGGGCCCGGGGAGGTGCCCTCTTCTCACTTGACGTGGGCTCAACTATGTTCGTTACCCGTCGGAGCGCTCTGCGGACTGAGAGCGGCACCGACCACACGAGGGCGGGGGTCTCCGGGGGGAGACATCATTACCGGGGGAACATCTATGCACATTCAGGGGATTCAGGACTCATCACGCGCGACTCCACTGCGCGTCGACGCCCAGCGCAATCTGGAGCACGTTCTGCGTGCCGCGCGTGAGGTCTTCGGCGAGCTGGGGTACGGCGCGCCGATGGAGGACGTGGCGCGGCGCGCCCGGGTCGGCGTCGGGACGGTGTACCGCCGCTTCCCGAGCAAGGACGTGCTGGTCCGCCGCATAGCGGAGGAGGAGACGGCCCGGCTGACGGAGCAGGCGAAGACGGCGCTGGGGCAGGAGGAGCAGCCGTGGGCGGCTCTCTCCCGCTTCCTGCGCACGTCGGTCGCCTCGGGTGCGGGGCGGCTGCTGCCTCCCCGGATACTGCGCACCGGGCCGGTGGAGGACGAGGCGGGCGCCGTCGCGGGGGAAGCGGCGAGCGGTGTCGAGAGCACGGGGGAGGGCGGCGAGGGCGGTCAGGGCCGGTCCGAGCAGCTGGACGCGGGGGTGCGGGTGCCGCAGCAGCGGCAGGCCGCCCGGGAGCGCCAGCCGGGGCTGGTCCTGGTGGAGCAGCGCGCGGCGCCCGAGCCGGCGCAGCTCGCCCGCGAGCGAGGTGCGGGGAGCCTGGAGCCGGGCGACTTCGACCCGGCGGCGGACGACTCGGGCGAGGCCGAGCTGCTCGAGGTGGTCGGTCAGCTGGTCGAGCGGGCGCGGGCGGCGGGTGAGCTGCGGGCCGGTGTGACGGTCGGCGACGTCCTGCTGGTCATAGCGACGGCGGCGCCCATGCTGCCGGACGCGCATCAGCAGGCGGCGGCCTCCGCGCGGTTGCTGGACATCCTGCTGGAGGGCCTGCGCTCGCGCCCCGTCCACTGACGGCTCAGGCGCCGTACGCTGCCCGCCCGCCGTGCGCCGCGCTGCCTCGCGCGGGGCGCGGCGCGCGTACGGGCGACCACGCTTCGGCTTGAGGGCGGGGCACAATACCTGAACTCACCTCGTACGAGTGGTTGTTGTCCTTGATCGCGTCCCAATCTTCTCCTCTGTGGCACTCTTACCCGATGTTTGGCGGCGATGGCGCGAACGGGGGAATCCGCTGTGGGCGTTGAGGGGCGCGAGGACCCGCACGGCACAGAGGGCGGGGAGACCGGCGCCGGGTTCCCGGCGCCCCTGGTCCCGGGGCAGGGCGGTCCGGTGGACCGCGGGACGGGCGGCGCCGCGCGCGGCTCCACCGGCGGCGGCCCGGCCGGATCGTCCGGGGAGCAGGCCGGTGAGCAGGCCGGTGACGTGTCCAGTGCGGCCAGCGTCCCCCGGCAGCTCAGGCGGCGAGGCGAGAGCGGCGACGAACTGCCCGACACCACCCTCGTCGCCCGGATGCGCGCGGGCGACACCGACGCGTACGACGAGCTGTACCGCCGCCACGCGGACGCCGTGCGCCGCTACGCCCGTAGCTGCTGCCGCGATTCGCATACCGCCGACGACCTGACCAACGAGGTGTTCACCCGCACCCTCCAGGCCGTACGGGGCGGCTCCGGGCCCCAGACGGCGGTCCGCGCCTACCTGCTGACCTCGGTCCGGCGGGTGGCCGCCGCCTGGACCAGGACCGCCAAGCGGGAGCAACTGGTCGAGGACTTCGCGGTGTTCGCCCAGTCGGCCGACGCCTCCGCCGCCGAGGGGGATGCGCACGACCCCGGCGCGGACGTACGGGCGATGCGGGAGGCGGACCGCTCGCTGGCGGTGCAGGCGTTCCGCAGCCTGCCGGAGAAGTACCAGACGGTGCTGTGGCACACCACCGTCGAGGACGAGTCGCCCAAGGACGTCGCGCCGCTGCTCGGCCTCTCGGACAACGCGACGGCCGTGCTGGCCCACCGGGCACGGGAGAAGCTCAAGCAGGCCTATCTCCAGGCGCACGTCAGCCATGCCCTGACCTCCGGCGGCGACTGCGCCCGCTACGCGGACCGGCTGGGCGCGTACGCGCGCGGCGGGCTGCGGATGCGGGCGGAACGCGGGCTGCGCAAGCACCTGGAGGAGTGCGCCCAGTGCCGCACCGCCGCCATGGAGGTCAAGGACCTCAACAGCGAGATCCGCCTGCTGCTCCCGACGGCGTTCATCGGCTGGTTCGCGGCCGGTGGCGCCAAGGCCTTCGGCGGGTTGATCTCCGGCAGTGGCGGAGCCGCCGCAGCGGGCGGCGCGGGGGTGGCCGCCGCCGCGAGCGGCACGGCGAGTACGGGTACGGGTACGGGCGCGGCGGGCGGCGCGGCGGCCGGTGGCGCCGCCGCGAGCGAAGGGCTGGGCACGCCCGCCAAGGTCGGGATCGCGGCGGGCATCATGACCGCGGCCGGTATCGCCGTCGCCCTCGCCATGTCGGGGGGCGACAAGGAGTTGCCGAAGCCGCAGGCCAAGCCGTCGGCCGCGCCGGTCGCCCCGACTCCGCCCGAGAAGCCGGGCCCCGGACACCAGCCCGGGGCCCCGCCGCCGAAGCCGCCGCCGCGCCCCGCGCCGGAGCCGCCGGCTCCGGCGCCCGAGCCCGAGCCCGAGCCGGAGACCGCTCCGGCCGCGCCGCCGCCCGAGCCGGCCCCGGAGCCGGAGCCCACGCCTCCGCCGCCCGAGCCGGCCCCGGAGCCGCCTGCGAAGCCGGCTCCGCCCGCGCCCGCTCCGACGCCTCCGCCCGTCCCGAAGCCGCCGAACCGCTTCCCGTTCAACTGCCTGGACAAGGACTCCTTCAACCCGGGCAACGCGGGAAGCCCCGGCAATCCCGGCACCCCGGGTGGTCCGAACGGCCCCGGCGGGCCGCCCGGCGGCGGGCCGGGCGCCCAGCGGCCGGGGCCTCCGAGCCTCGACCGCCTGTGCGGCAAGTTCAAACCGCTTGCCGGAGTCAGCGAGTTCAACGCGGCGGACGGGCCCGCCGGGCGCCCGGGGCGGGACTTCGCGCAGCGCGTCGCGCGCACGGCCCTCGGCGGCGACGGCCCCGTCGGCTCCCTGGACCCCCTCGGTCCGGGCGGTCCGGGCAGCGCGGGCACTCCCTGAAGGCAGTCCCTCAAGGCGCTCCTTGAAGGCACTCGCTGAGCGATCGGCGCGCGGCGTCACCTGCGGTGCCTCACGGCGGACCCAGGGCGCTCAGCGCCGCCGCCCTACCGCCCACCCGCGAGGCGGGTGGCGGTCGCGCTGCGGGCCCCGCCCGCCCCGTCCCCCGCCGGGCGGGAGGTCTCGCCGAGCACGGCGGTCAGGAGTTCCTCGGCCTCCCGCAGGCTCAACCGGGCGCCGCCCTCCCCCGCGCCGTGCGCCCCGAGGCCGCCCGCCACCGCGCGCAGTTCACCCTCCCGGCGCAGTTCGGGCACGCTCGCCGGCAGGTCACCGCGCATCGCCCGGGCTCCGTCGGCCAGCCGCACGGCCGTCGCCGGATGCCCGGCGGCGAGCGTGACGTTGGCGGTGGCCAGCAGGACGCCGGCGCACAGCCCCTCCGCCACCCGGCCGTTCTCGGCCCGCCGCAGCGCTTCGCGCGCCTGCCGCACGGCCTCCAGCGGAGGGCCGCCCTCGGCCGCCATGAGCTGGGCCCGTTGCGCGGCGGTGATCGCGTCGAACATGGCGGGCGGGCTGCCGAGCAGCGCCAGGCGCGAGGTCTCGTCCATCAGCGCGCGCGCCCGTACGATGTCGCCCCGGTCGAAGCGGATGAGGGAGCACAGGAACGAGCTGAAGATGCGGGCGTCCATGACGTTCAGCGCCTCGGCGTCCTCCAGCACGCGCTGCGCGAGCCTCTCCGCCTGCTCGCTGTCCCCCTGCCGGTACCACGCCTCGGCGATGCGGACGAGCAGGAACGGCATCTCGGTCAGCGCGCCCAGCGCCTGCGCGTGCCCCAGCGCGACCTCGTACTCGCGCCGGGCCGCGTCGTAGTTCCCATGGATCAGCGCGATCTCGGCCCGCAGCGCGGCGACATGGCCGATCAGCCAGCGGTCACCGGTGGTTTCGGCGAGGCAGTCGATCTCCGGCAGGTCGACGACGGCGCGGGCCAGGCCGCCGGGCATGTCGACCCGCAGGTGCGCGCGGAAGAGAAGGGTGACGGCCAGCTCCCAGGCGCCGCCGAGGACACGGCAGTTGGTGACCGAGATGTTCATCAGCGCGCCGACCTCCTCCACCCCGCGGGTCAGATACGCGGAGAACGGCCAGAGCAGGCCCGGGAAGCGGGTGCTCCGCGGCCCGGGGCGGCGGAAGGTCTCGACGACCCCGCGGGTGACGGACTCGGTGTTCGTGTACTGCCCCAGCAGCTCCTGGTTCTGGTGCTCGTGCAGGAGGAAGTACATGAGCAGCTGCAACTCACGCCAGCGCACCTCCTGTTCGGCGTCGCGGGCGGTGCGCTCGCTCGGCAGCAGCCGCATGGCGCAGTCGATCCACTCGGCGCCCTCGTCCCGGTAGTTGCGCAGCCACCAGAACCAGCTGACGGCGTCGATCACGGCGAAGAGGTTGTCCGCGTCGCGGGCGTGCAGGAGGCGGGTGAGGACGGCGCGGATGTTGTCGAGGTCGGCCTCCACCCGGGGGAACCAGGCGAGTTGGTCGGCGGAGCGCAGGCGTGGCTCGGCGGCGGTGACGAAGCGGCGCATCTGCGCGGTGTGCCTGGTCTCGGCCGCCGCCCGGTCCTCGGGGTACTCGGCGGCGCGCTCCTTGGCGTACTCGTGGATCGTCTCCAGCAGGCGGTAGCGGACGCCGGTGTGGGCGGCGGAGGGCGGGGTGTCGACGATGAGGATGGACTTGTCGACGAGCGTGCCGAGCGCGTCGAGGACGTCGTCCTCGCTGACGGGGACGCCGTCCGGTGCCGCGCCGCCCGGGACCGCCCCGTCCGGTGCCGGGCCGTCCGCGCAGACGTACTCCGCCGCCGAGAGCGTGCATCCGCCGGCGAAGACGGAGATGCGCCGGAGCACCGTACGCTCCCGTCCGTCCAGCAGGTCCCAGGACCAGTCCACCACCGCGCGCAGCGTCTGCTGGCGCGGCAGCACGGTGCGGCTGCCCTGGGTGAGCAGCCGGAAGCGGTCGTCGAGGCGGTCCGCGATCTGGCGCGGGGTGAGGGCGCGCAGCCGGGCGGCGGCCAGTTCGATGGCGAGCGGCAGGCCGTCCAGGCGGCGGCAGATCTCGGCGAGGGCCGTACGGTCCGCCACCGTCGCGTCCGGTGCGAAGCCCGGCCGCGCGGCGGCACCGCGCTCGGCGAACAGGCGGTGCGCGGGCACCGGCGGCAGCGGTTCGACCGGCCGTACGGCCTCGCCCGGCACGCCCAGCGGCTCCCGGCTGGTGGCCAGCACCACGAGGCCGGGACAGTGCTCCAGCAGCGTGGCGGCGAGGGTGGCCGCGGCGTCGATGACGTGCTCGCAGTTGTCGAGTACGAGGAGCAGCTCGCGGTGTTCCAGGTGCTCGATCAGGCGTGCGGTGGACGCGCTCGCGTGCTCGGAGCTGCCCGCACGTGGGCCCTCGATGCCGCCGGTGAGCCGGGCCGTCTCGCGGCGCCCGAGCGCGCTGAGCGCGGCGCCGGGCACGGCGGCGGGATGGTCCAGCGGCGCCAGCTCGACCAGCCAGGCGCCGTCCCGGTACGGCAGGGCGGCGGCGGTCTCCTCGGCGAGCCGGGTCTTGCCCGAGCCGCCGGGCCCGGTGAGGGTGACCAGCCGGGCGGCGGCGAGGTCGGCGGCGAGGGTGTCCAGATCGTGCTCGCGGCCGACGAAGCTGTCCAGCCGGGCCCGCAGGTTCCCGCGCGAGGCGGGTGGCGGCGGCTGCCGGGGGGTGTGCGCGGCTGCCGGACCGGGTACGGAGGCGGCTTCGCGCGCCAGGCCGGGCGCCTCCCGCAGCAGGGCCGCGTGGAGCGCGCGCAGTTCCGCGCCCGGATCGGCACCCAGCCGGTCCGCGATGGCCCGCCGTACGGTCTCGTACGCCTCCAGCGCTTCGGCCGGGCGCCCCGCCTCGCACAGGGCGCGCAGGTGGAGGGCCTGCAAGGGCTCGTCCAAGGGGCGGGCGGCGGCCAGCTCGCGCAGTTCGGGCAGCAGCCGCGCGGCGTGGCCGAGGGCGAGGTCGGCGGCGATCCGCCCCTGGACGGCCGCCTGCCGCAGTCCCTCCGGGCGGGCGGCGGCCGCGACGCGGTCGGGCAGGTCAGCGAGGGCGGGGCCGCGCCACAGGGTCAGCGCCTCGCGCAGCAGCCGGGCCGCCCTCGCGGGCTCCTCCGCCTCCAACGCCCGCTCCCCGCTCCGCACGAGGCGCTCGAAGCGGTGCAGGTCGACGTCGTCCGGTGCGGCGCGCAGGCGGTAGCCGCCCGGGAGCGACTCCACCGCGTCCCTGCCCAGAGCCCTGCGCAGCCGCCCGACCAGCGCCTGGAGGGCGGCGGGCGCGTCACCGGGCAGGGCGTCCGGGTCCGCCCAGACCTCCGCGATGAGCGCCTCGACGGGCACGGCGGCGTCGCTGTGCGCGCGCAGCGCGAGCGCGGCGAGCAGTGCGCGCAGCCGGTGTCCCCCGAGGGGAACGGCCTGCCCGTGCTCGTCCAGCACCTCGGTCGCGCCCAGAATCAGATACCGCACGACCCCATTGTCACCGGGAAGGCGGACAAGGGCGCCGGAATTTTGCCCCGCTGCTGCCTTGGGCCGCCGCGCGCGAGCAGGCGGGCGCCGCGCGCGAGCAGGCGGGCGCCGCGCGCTCAGCCGAGCCGGGGCGGCAGCGCCCCCTCGAGCGTGAGCAGCGCCTCCTTGCGCTCCAGCCCGCCCGCGTAGCCGGTGAGCGAGCCGTTGGCGCCGATCACGCGGTGGCAGGGCAGCATGATCAGCAGCGGGTTGGCCCCGATCGCGGACCCCACCGCGCGCACCGCCGCGCGCGGGGCGCCGATCCGCTCGGCGATCTTCCCGTACGTCGTGGTGGTGCCGTACGGGATGGTCTCCAGCGCGCGCCAGACGCGGCGTGTGAAGGCCGTGCCGCCCGGCGCCGTACGCGGCAGGTCGAACTCGGTCAGCTCGCCCGCGAAGTACGCCCGCAGCTGGCGTACGGCGCCGCCGAACAGGCCGGGGTCCGCGCGCCAGGCGGGGCCGTGTACGGGCGCGTTCCGTCGGCCGGGCATCGACAGCGAGGTGAGGGTGAGCCCGCCGTCGGCGCCGGGCGCCTCCTCGCCGGTCAGCAGGATTTCGCCGAGCGGGGTGTCGAGGGTCGTGTAGACCGTCATGGCCCTTTCCCTTCCCTGTGTTTCCTGGTCAGGTGCCCAGTGTGCGGGGAATCGGGCGGCCGGACCGGCGGAAATCGGACGCGGCGTTCACGGCCGTACGGGACCCCTGCCGCGAGCGCGGTCAACGGCGCTCACAGCGCCGGGCGCTGCGGGCCGGGCGTCACCCCGGCCGCCGCCGCGCGTCGGCGGGGCGCGGCGGAGCCCGTCCAGCAGGTGCCGCGCCGGGCCAGCAGCCGCCGCAGCCACACCTCTGTCGAGACCAGGTCGGCCAGCCCGTCGAGTGGCAGCGGCTCGCCGTCCGCCGCGGCGCGCAGCGCCTTGCGTACGACGCGGGCCTCGATGAGTCCGGCGTCGGCGAGCAGCGGGGCGTCGAAGAAGCCGATCAGGTCGCTCGCGGCGAGCCGGAGCCCGGCGCGTGCGGAGGCGATGTGCGGGGCGTGCGAGGGCGCGCCCCAGCCGGGCGGCAGGTCGCGTACGCCCGCGCCCGCGAGGACCGCGCGCAGTACCGAGACCCGGGCGCCCGGTTTGACGCGGGCGGCTTCGGGGAGGGCGCGGCAGGCCCGTACGACCTGGTTGTCGTAGAAGGGCGCGTGCAGGCGCTGGTTGCGGATCTCGGCGGCCTGTTCGAGCACGCGCTGGTCGGCGGCCTGCCGGGCGAGGGCGGCGCGGGCACGGCGCTCGCCGGGGCGTTCGGCGATGGGGCGGGCGGCGGCAGCGGCCTCCAGCCGCAGGGACACCTCGGCCAGTGCCTCCCCGGTCATCCAGCGGGCGGCGGGCCCGGGACGGCACCAGGTGAGGGCGGCCAGCGAGGCGTCCAGCGCGGTCACTTCGTCCCCGTGGCCCGGCGGGCCGAAGCCCTCGTCGGCGAAGCGTCTCTCGCGCAGCCGGGCCGCCGCCTCCTCCACCCCGGCGCGGTAGGGCGTACGGGCGAGGCGGCGTGCGGCACGGTAGACGGTCAGCGGGGCCAGCACCGTGCTGCCTCCGGAGAGGCCGCGTTCGGCACCCTCGGCGCGGGCCAGCGCCGCCACCGGGCGCACCAGGTGGCGGCGGCGCCGGTCCAGCAGCAGGTCGGCGAGGCGGGCCGGGTGCGCGTCGAGCACCTGGCGGGCGCCGAGGCCCACGAAGTGGTCGGCGCTGCCGGCCGAGAGGCGCAGCCGGTGGCGTTCGGCGGAGACCAGGGAGGGGGCGGGCTCATCGGTCAGCGGGCCGCTCTCCAGGTCGGCGTACGGGAGCGCCTCCTCGCCGCCGGTGACGACGACGTGGTGCAGCCGGGGGTTCTCGGCGAGGGCGCGGGCGCGCTCCAGCTCCGCCGCGTAGCCGCCGCTCGCGCTCTCGGGGGCGGCCGAGCCGGAGGCCGCCGCCGCGGTCAGGTCGTTGAAGGTGACCGCGAGGAGCCGCTCGCCCGCCTCGGCGCCGCCGGTGCCGAGCACCGTGCCGGGCATGCCGGGCAGTCCGGCCGCGAGCAGCGCCAGCGTGGCGGAGGCGGGGCCGCCGGACAGGTCGGCGCCGATGCCCGGCGCGGGGCCGGGTCGGCCGCCGCGGGCCGCGCGGCGCTGGGCGGGGCCCATGCCGGGGACGGGGCCGGGGTCGAGGCGGTCGAAGTCCGCCTCGTACGCGTGCCGGGGCGCGGTCATCCGGGCACGTACGGCCTCCACCAGGGCGTCGCGCACGCCTGCCACGGCGGTGTCCACGTCCACGGGCGGGGGCGCGGAGAGGACGGTGGAGGCGGTCGGTTCGTAGCTGGCGATCTCGCAGCTGCCGTCGCGGAGGATCAGCGCGTGCCCCGGCGGTACGCGGCGCACCCCCGCGTACGGGGTGCCGTCGCCCAGCGCCTCGGGGGCGTCGGGGCAGGCGAGCAGGGCGGCGAGGTGGGAGATGTCGAGCTGCGCCTCGACCAGGTCGGCGAGGGGGAGGGCGGCCGTCGCGTAGGCGTTGCCGCCCGCCCAGGGGGTGTGGAAGACGGGCCGCAGTCCGGCCAGGTCGGTGGTGACGGTGATCCGGCGGCCGACGCAGGCGACCGCCGTATAGCTGCCCGGCCAGGCGGTGAGGTGGCGGAACGCGCCGCCGCGCGCGGCGTACAGGCCGACCCGGAGCTGTTCGTCGGTGGCGCCGCAGTGGCCGAGGACGGCGAGTTGGTGGCCTGGTTCGGCGTGGATGACGCGGACTTCGTCGGGGCGCCAGTCGCCTACGGCCCAGAGCGGGTCGGGGTCCTCCCACAGCGGTTGGGCGCCGACGGGACGGACCGTTTCACCGGTGCCGGAGCCCGCACCGGAGCCGTTGCCGACGCCGGAGCCGTTGCCCGTGCCGGGGCCGTGCGCGCCGCGGTGGCCGCCTGCGTACCCGTTGCCGTGCCCGTTGCCGTTCGCTCCCGGACCACCCGCGGCGCTGCTCCACCCCACCAGCCATCGCATCGCCGCCCCGCCTCCGCCCGTGCCGTCCAAAGCGACCGACGGGCCCGAAGGGCCCGGAAGGTCAACATGTCCAGGGGCTCGCGGAGCCCGAAAGACGCCGCTGCCAGCCGCTGTTGTGACCATGCTGCCACGAGAAGGGCAGGGTGGAGGCGCTCACGGGGCGCACGTCTTTGTGAGGTGCGCCGCGACCGCGCGCCCCGGTGTGCGTCCCCGGCCTGCTGGGCGGAGAAGGAATATGCCGGGTGAGTCAACCGGTGTCATTCAGCCAAATCTGGGTCCGGGGGACGACCACGTCCCCCGGACCGAACCGCCGTCCGCGGGGAATGAAGACGGCGTTCTCCCCCAGCCCGCTCGTACGGTTCAGCGGGCCGACCCACGCGACTCACATGGAAGCGCTTCCGCTCGGGCGGGCACAGAGCGCATGGGCGGGCGCATGGCCACACACCAGGAGCACATGCCCCATCCCTCCGTAAGACGCCCCCCGGACACGGACACGAATCCCGCCATCCGGGATATCAACCCTTAACGGTCGGGATGCGGCGAACTACGCTGGGTCGCAGTAACTTTCCCGTGCCAAGGCGAACGGGTAAGCCCCTGACCGGAGTTGGAGGTCAGGGGTGCTCCGCGTTCGTCACGGGGCGGCCGTCGGTGTGTGTCAGGGGTGCGCATGTCCAGGGAGCCACGCGGGCCGAATGAGAAGCTCGGCACCGTTCTCGCCCTCGCAGGAATCAGCAACGCCGGACTGGCCCGCCGGGTCAACGACCTCGGAGCCCAGCGCGGTCTGACGCTTCGTTACGACAAGACGTCGGTCGCCCGGTGGGTCTCGAAGGGGATGGTGCCGCAGGGAGCGGCGCCCCACCTCATCGCCGCCGCCATCGGCAGCAAGCTGGGGCGTCCGGTACCACTGCACGAGATAGGGCTGGCGGACGCCGATCCGGCGCCGGAGGTGGGTCTCGCGTTCCCGCGCGACGTCGCGGCGGCGGTCAAGGCCGCCACCGACCTGTACCGGCTGGATCTGGGCGGCCGGCGCGGCGGCGGCATCTGGCAGACGCTCGCGGGCTCGTTCGCCGTGAGCGCCTACGCCACGCCCGCCTCCCGCTGGCTGATCACCCCGGCCGACAGCTCCGTGGCGCGGGACACCGACGCCGCCCGCGCGGCGGCGGCAGCCGCTGCCGCCGCCGCGGCACTGAGCGGCGGCGCCGCGGAGAGCGGTGAAACGGGGTCCCAGGGACCGAAGTTGATACGTGTCGGCCACACCGACGTCTCCAAACTCCGTGAGGCGGCCGACGAGGCGCGCCGCTGGGACTCCAAGTACGGCGGGGGGGACTGGCGTTCGTCGATGGTGCCCGAGTGCCTGCGGGTGGACGCCGCACCGCTGCTGCTGGGCGCGTACTCGGACGAGGTGGGCCGCGCGCTCTTCGGCGCCACCTCCGAACTCACCCGCCTGGCCGGGTGGATGGCCTTCGACACGGGTCAACAGGAGGCGGCGCAGCGGTACTACATCCAGGCGCTGCGGCTGGCGCGCGCGGCGGCCGACGTACCGCTGGGCGGCTACGTGCTGGCATCGATGTCACTCCAGGCCACCTACCGGGGTTTCGCGGACGAGGGCGTGGACCTCGCGCAGGCCGCCCTGGAGCGCAACCGGGGCCTGGCGACGGCCCGCACGATGAGCTTCTTCCGGCTGGTGGAGGCCCGCGCCCACGCGAAGGCGAACGACTCGCAGGCCTGCGGCGCGGCCCTCGCCGCCGCCGAGGGCTGGCTGGAACGCTCCCGTGAGGGCGACGCCGACCCTTCCTGGCTGGACTTCTACTCCTACGACCGCCTCGCCGCCGACGCGGCCGAGTGCTACCGCGACCTGAAGGCACCGCGCCAGGTGCGCCGCTTCACCGAGAAGGCGCTCTCCCGTCCGACGGAGGAGTTCGTACGTTCGCACGGGCTGCGGCTGGTCGTCTCGGCCGTCGCGGAGCTGGAGTCGGGCAACCTGGACGCGGCCTGCGCGGCGGGTACGCGGGCGGTGGAGGTCGCGAACCGCATCTCCTCCGCCCGGACCACGGAGTACGTCCGCGACCTGCTGCACCGGCTGGAGCCGTACGGCGACGAGCCGCGGGTGGCCGAGCTGCGCGAGCGTGCCAGACCGCTGCTGGTGGCCCCGGCGTGACGGGGCCGGGCCGCGGGGCCGCCGGCGGCCGGGGCACGGACACCTGCACCGGCCTTGGCGGCGGCATCGGCACCTGCTCCGACGCCGCGCGCGGAGAGCGGGCACCGCGGCCGTGGCCCCCGTGACCGCGCGGCGTGCGGCCCGTGCACCCGCCCGCGCCACCGCCGCTGCCGCCGCCACCGGTGCGGACTGTCAGTGGCGGCGGCCATGATGGGGGACGTGTTCAGCGAGTCCACGGCATCCTCCGCCGCCCCGGCCCCGGCCCAGCCGCCTGCCCGGGCGTACGACTGCGACGTGCTGGTGGTCGGCGGCGGCATCGTCGGCCTCTCGACGGCCTACGCGCTGACGCGGGCCGCGCCCGGCACCCGGGTGCTCGTCCTGGAGAAGGAGCCCAGCACCGCCCGCCACCAGACCGGGCGGAACAGCGGCGTGATCCACAGCGGTATCTACTACCGCCCCGGCTCGCTGAAGGCCCGCTTCGCCGCGCAGGGGGCGGCCGAGACGGTCAAGTTCTGCGTGGAGCACGGCGTTGCGCACGAGCTGACCGGAAAGCTGATCGTCGCCGCCGAGCGCGCCGAGCTGCCCCGGCTGCACGCCCTCGCCCAGCGCGGCCGGGAGAACGGCATCCCCGTGCGGGAGCTGGGCCCCGCCCAGATCACCGAGCACGAGCCGCACGTCCGCGGTCTCGCCGCGATCCACGTCGGGAGCACCGGCATCTGCGACTACGGCGCCGTCGCGGCGACGCTGGCCCGGCTGGCCGCGGAGGCGGGCGCCGCGGTGCGCTGCGGGGCCGAGGTCATCGCCGTCGACCGCCGCCCCGGCCGCGGAGTCGCCGTCCGTACGAGCGACGGCAGCGTGCTGCGTGCCCGCGCGCTGGTCAACTGCGCGGGGCTGTACAGCGACCGCCTGGCGCGGCTGGCGGGGGACGAACCGGGCATGCGGATCGTGCCGTTCCGCGGTGAGTACCACGAGCTGGCGCCGGACCGCGCCGGTCTGGTGCGCGGCCTGGTCTACCCGGTGCCCGACCCGGCCTTCCCCTTCCTGGGCGTGCACCTCACGCGCGGGATCGACGGCACCGTCCACGTCGGACCGAACGCCGTGCCAGCTCTCGCCCGCGAGGGGTACGACTGGGGCGCCGTGCGCCCGCGCGAGCTGGCCGGGACGCTGGCGTACGGGGGCACGTGGCGGCTGGCCCAGCGCCACTGGCGGTACGGCGCGGGGGAGCTGCGCCGTTCGCTCTCCCGCCGGGCCTTCGCGGCGGCGGTGCGCAGGCTGCTGCCCGAGGTGACCGCCGCCGACCTGCGCCCGGCACCGGCGGGGGTGCGCGCCCAGGCGGTGCTGCCGGACGGCGGCCTCGCCGACGACTTCCTGCTCGCCGAGGCCGCGCACACCGTGCACGTGCTCAACGCGCCCTCTCCCGCCGCGACGGCCTCGCTGCCGATCGGCCGCGAGATCGCGCGGCGTGCGCTGCGTACGCTGGCCCCCGCCTGACCACCCGCCCGCGCGGCGCCGCACGCCCGTCGTCGGCCTGCCGCGCTTCCTTCGCCGCTGCTTCCCGGCGCGCCGCGTCCCGGCACCTCACTCCACGTCCCGGACGACGCGGAGCCACCCCAGCACGGCCGCGCCGAGCAGGAACGCCTGGACGCCCGCCGACACCAGCACCGGCGGCGAGACCCACCCCGCGCCGTCCGCCGCCACCGACAGCCCGAAACCGGAGAAGGCGAGCAGGGCCAGCCCGAGACCGCCGTAGCTCACCGCCATCTGGAACCACAGCGCGCCCGACTGCCGGGTGACGTCGACCACCTCGCGCCCGGCGTACGTACCGATCCGGGCGCGGTGGGCCGCGGGCAGTCCACTCCGCGCGTAGAGCGCGTCCTCGACGGCGATCGTGGACGCGAGCCGGGCGTTGCTGAGCGCCACCAGGACCACGTGGTAGGCGTGCAGGAACCACAGCGGGAGCGGGCTGGAGGCGGCGACCCACGGACCGACATCGGCGGATTCGGTGCCGAGGGCGACGGCGGCCAGGCTCAGATACGTCAGCTGGAGGGCCAGCAGCGCGAGCCGGGCGGTGACGAGCATCGCGCCCTCCTGCCGCTCCGCGGTGTAGAGAGCGGCCAGCGCGCCGAGCCGGTCGGCTCCGGCGGCCTCCCCCTCGTCGGTCATCCGCCCCCCAGCCGGTCATCCGCGACGACGCACCTGTCCACGACGGTAGCGGGCGGCGGCGGCCCTCCGCGCGGGAACGGGCGCTTCGGCCCCGCCGCCGTGCGCCCCGCCCCGCCCCGGGCTCCGCGCGCCCGCCCGTAGAATCGGCGGCACTGTGTCCGAGAAACGTCCCGACCCGCCCGCCGCGCCGCCCGGCGCCCGCATGTTCGCGCCCGGCGCGGGCCCCGCCGCCGACCCGGCGGGCGCGCACCACGAGCGCCGCATCCGCAGCTTCCAGCCCCGCCGCAGCCGCGTCACCCGTGGTCAGCGCGGTGCGCTGGAGCGCCTGTGGCCGTCCTACGGGCTGGATGTCGACGGGCTCGCCCGCCTCGACCTGCCCGCCCTGTTCGCGCCTCTCCCGCCGGACGCGCCGATCGTCCTGGAGGTCGGCTTCGGCATGGGCGAGGCGACCGCGCGGATGGCCGCCGACGACCCCGGCACGGGCATTCTCGCCACCGACGTGCACACCCCGGGCCAGGGAAACCTGCTGCGTCTCGCGGAGCGGGACGGGCTGTCCAACATCCGGGTGGCCAACGGCGACGCGGTGATCCTGCTGCGCGAGATGCTCGCGCCCGGCTCACTCTCCGGACTGCGTGTCTACTTCCCGGACCCCTGGCCCAAGACACGGCACCAGAAGCGGCGGATCGTACAGCCGGAGTTCCTGGACCTGGCCGCCAACGCGCTCGCACCGGGCGCGCTGGTGCACCTCGCGACGGACTGGGAGCCGTACGCCGAGCGCATGCTCGACCTGCTGCGCGCCCACCCCGCGTACGAGAACACCCAGCCGGACACCGGGACCTCCACGCCCGAAGACGGTGACGGCTTCGCCCCGCGCCCGGGCTTCCGGCCGCTCACGCGTTTCGAGGGGCAGGGGCTGAAGCACGGGCACCGCGTGCGTGACCTCCTCTTCCGCCGGCGCGCGGAGCCCCTGCCACCGCTGCCGCACTGAGCGACGCACCCGCGGGGGACGCCGATCCGGCGGTCCCCCACCCCCCGCACGCCCCGGCTTGCCGGGGGCAAGCGGAGATGTTCCCGGTATATGCCGCGCGCCCCCCTATGGCCGCACGCCTCGCACGCCCCCATGCGCCCTCCGCGGTCACCGCCGGGCGCACACCCCGGACCGCTCACGCCAACCCAGCACAGCACCTGCTAAAGTTCTTTTGCATGTGCAGGATTTGGCCATGAAGAACCCCGCACCCACGGGTGACGCCCTGGTGCGCGTACTCGCGACGCTCTCCAACCCGCACCGCCTGCGCGTCGTCGCCGCCCTCGCGGGCGGACGGAACTACGTGAGCAGACTGGCCCGCGAGCTGGACATCAGCCGCGCCCTGCTCCAGGTCCACCTCAAGCGCCTGGAGGCGGTGGGCCTGGTGTCGTCGCAGCTGGAGCTTTCGGAGGACGGGAAAGCGATGAAGTTCTACGAGGTGCACCCGTTCGCGGTCCACCTCACGCCGGACGGCATCCGAACCGCCGTGGAGACGCTGCACCTGCCGGAATCCGCCACACCCACCGAGGAGAAGGGAACCGGAGAATGAACGAACACGAGTGGCAGGAGATCATCGGTGTCATCGGGATGTTCGCACTGCTCATCACCGTCGTGACGGTGACCATTTCGCAGGTGGCCAAGAGCCTGCGGGCCAAGGCTGTGCTGGCCCGCGACGACTCGTACAAGAAGCTCGCCGAGGCCGCCCTGAGCACCCAGCAGAACACCGAACTCCGGCTCGCCGAACTGGGCACACAGCTGACCGAGTTGCAACGCCGGATGAGCGCGCAGGAACGCATCCTCAAGGACGTCGAATAGCCACCGCCCCACGGCAGCCGGCCACGGACCGGCTCTGATCAGACCCTGGGCCGCCGAGCGGCAACTCGGCGGCCCAGGTAACGGAAGACGCACCACCTCGCCCGCGGGCGAGCATCCACAGGAACGCTCCTCCACCCGAAGGAGAGCAGCTCATGCTGCGCGAAAGCAAGCCGGCCGATCCGTCGCCCGGCACCGTCACCTCACCCGGCACCGTCACCTCACCCGGCCCCATCGCCCCACCCCCCGCCGCTGCCGCCGACCGGCGCAACGGAATCTTCGAAGCCCTGGCCGCCTGGTCCGTACGGCACCGTGCGCTCACGCTGACCGGATGGTTCGCGCTGATCGCGCTCACCGTCCTCGGCAGCTCTCTCGGCGGCGTCCCCGCCGACACCGTCGACCCGGGTGAGGCGGGTCGTGCGGGCGCGATGGTGCGGGACGCGGGGGCCCAGAACACCACCCGCGAGAACATCCTGATCCAGTCCCGGGACGGGGGTGGCCCCCGCTTCGCCGACGACCCCGACGTACGCGCCGCGACCGCCGATCTCGTCGCCGCCCTGCGCGACGGCCCCGCGGCCACGGGCGCGGCCCGCGTCGGCTCCCCGCTGAGCGACGGCGCGGAGGGCCGCCGCCACCTGTCGCAGGACGGCCGCTCCGCGCTCGTCACCTTCGACATCACCGGCGTCGGCGAGCGGTTCGCGGCGCATGAGGAGGCCATCGGCGAGGCCCTGGCCGCGGTGCGGGAACGCCATCCGGAAACGCGGCTGGCACAAGCGGGCGACGCGAGCCTCTCCGGCGTCGTGGAGGAGGGCATCAAGGACGATTTCCAGCGCGCCGAGTACCTGTCCCTGCCGCTCACGCTGCTGATCCTGCTGGTCGTCTTCGGCTCCGTACTCGCCGCCGGAATTCCCCTGCTGCTCGCCGCGACCTCCGTGGCAGGGGCCTTCGGACTGCTGCAACTCCTCGCCCCGCTGGTCGCGTTCAACAGCGCCGCCTCCTCCATGGTGCTGCTGATCGGCGTGGCGGTGGGAATCGACTACTCGCTCTTCTCGCTGCGCCGCGTGCGCGAGGAACGCGCCGCCGGACGCGGCATGGACGAGGCGCTGCGCATCACCGCCCGCACCTCCGGGCGCGCCGTGCTGGTGGCCGGCGTGACGGTGATGGTGTGCGTGTGCGGGCTCTGGCTCACCGGCGTGGACCAGCTCCAGGGCCTCACCGTCGGCACCGTCCTGGTCGTCGGCCTGGCGCTGCTCGGCTCGGTGACCGCACTGCCCGCGATGCTGGCCACCCTCGGCGACCGGGTCGTCCGCAGCCGCATCCCCTGGCTCGGCAGGCGGCGCGCCGAGGCCACCGCCTCCCGCCGGTGGGGCGCCATCGCGCGGGTGGCCGTCCGCCGACCGCTGCTGACCGGCGGGCTCGCCACCCTCGCCCTGCTGATCGCGGCGGCCCCCGCGCTGGACATCCGGCTCCAGGACGCGGCCGTGACCGAGAGCCTGCCGCGCGACGCCTCAGCGACGGTGGACGCGGCGGTCCGCATGCAGGAGGCGTTCCCCGGCTCCCCCGCCCCGGCCCGGGTCGTGGTGCGCGGCGACGCCGACCCGGCCCAGCTGCGCCAGGCCGTGGCCGGTCTGCGCGCCGACGCGGCGAGCGGCAAGGACCTGCTGCACGAGCCGATCACCGTCACGCCCGGCACCGGCGGCCTGACCGAGATCCGCGTACCGCTGGCCGGCCCGGGCACCGACCCCGCCTCCGTACGGGCCCTCACGCACCTGCGCGAGGATGTGCTGCCCGCCACCGTGGGGAAGCTCGACGGGGTCACGTACGCGGTCACCGGACGCACCGCGCTGCCGCACGACTTCGCCGAGCAGGTGAACGACCGCACGCCGTACGTCTTCGCCTTCGTCCTCGTGCTCGCCTTCGTCCTGCTCCTGGCCACCTTCCGCTCGCTGGCCGTCCCGCTGGTCTCCATCGCGCTCAACCTGCTGTCGGTCGGCGCGGCTTACGGGGTGCTGACCTGGGTCTTCCAGGACGGGCACCTCGAATCGGTGCTCGGCTTCACCTCGTATGGCGGCGTGGTCAGCTGGCTGCCGCTGTTCATGTTCGTGATCCTCTTCGGGCTGAGCATGGACTACCACATCTTCATCCTGAGCCGCATCCGCGAACGCCGCCTGACCGGCGGGAGCGTGACCGACTCGATCGTCGGCGGCATCTCCAGCAGTGCCGGAGTCGTCACCAGCGCGGCGGTCATCATGACGGCGGCCTTCTCCGTCTTCATGACGCTGTCCGCGATCGAGTACAAGATGATGGGCGTGGGCATGGGCGTGGCCATCCTCATCGACGCGACCCTCGTACGGGGCGTCCTCCTCCCGGCCGCACTCGCCCTGCTGGGGCCCCGCGCCTGGACCCTGCCGCGCCGCAGGACCCCGGCCGCCACCCGCCACTGACCTCGCCCCGGCTCCGACGCCGAACGCGCCCCCGTCCAGAGAAAGTTGGACCGGGGGCGCGTTCTGTGTTCACAACGGGCCCAGCACCTCCGCGGGCGACGCGTCCAGGTCCAGCGTCTCCAGCACGCCGAGCAGTTGCCGCTCCTCGTAGCGGAAGTGGCTCTCCATCAGGGCGGCGATGCCCTCGAAGTGGGCGTCCAACTCCGCCGGTTCCGCCGCCCGGTCCACCGCGGCACGCAGACCGGCCAGGAGACTGCCGATCATCGAGTGGTCCTGCTCCAGCGAGCGCAGCACCGGGCGCAGCGAGGGATACGCTGCGGCGATGGCCGGGAACAAGGTGCGGTCCTCACCCCGATGATGGCCGTCGAGGGCGGCACAGAAGCCGTGGCAGTACAGCAGCAGCTCACGGGTGGCCGCCTCACCGGCGGTACCTGCGGCGAGGGAGACGCGGGTCACCTCCAGCGCCTCGCGCAGCCGGTGGTGCACCTGACGCAGTTCCTGGCTCCAGGCGACGAGCCTGGTCGTCTCGCGCTCAGTCACGCGAGAACGAAGGGTGCGACGAACTCATCGTCGACCTCCTTCGATACGGCGCCTCCATGCCTGACACGGCCTGCCACCGGCACGCGACGCTCCGGCCAGACTACCGTGCTCCGGTCCGCGGCAGGGGTTCGGCGTACGGGGTCCGCAGAGGGGTAGATTGCGGGTTCAAGTCCTGCCATATTGGCCTTCGTTCCGTGGGAGAGCGACCAGTGACCGCATTCGACATCAGCGTCGCGAGCGCCGAGGACCTCCGCCTCATCGCGGAGTGGGCCGCGGCCGAGGGCTGGAATCCGGGCGACGCCGACCAGCGCGTCTTCTTCGCGGCCGACCCGCACGGCTTCCTCGTCGGACGCCTCGACGGCGAGCCCATCGCCTGCATCTCCGTCGTGCGCTACGGCACCGACTTCGGGTTCCTCGGCCTCTACCTCACCCGCCCAGCGCTTCGCGGCCAGGGCTACGGCAGCCAGCTGTGGCGCGCGGGCATGGCGCACCTGCACGCCCGCACCGTCGGCCTGGACGGAGTGGTGGCCCAGCAGGTCAACTACCGACGCTCCGGCTTCCGGCACGCCTGGAACAACATCCGCTACGAGGGCACCCCCGCCGCCACCGCCCCCACGCCACCCGCCGGCCTGACCCTCGTCGACGCCCGCACGGTACCGTTCGCCCAACTCGCCGCCTACGACCGGCGCTTCTTCCCCGCACCCCGCGACAACTTCCTCGCCTCCTGGATCACCACGCCCGGGCACACCGCCCTGGCCGCCCTCCAGGACGGCGAACTCCACGGCTTCGCCGTCCTGCGCCCCGCCCGCACATCCTCCCGCCTCGGCCCCCTCTACGCCGCCTCCCCCGACGTCGCCGCCACCCTGATCACCACCCTGGCCGCCACCGCCCCGGCCACCCCGCTGACCATCGACGCCCCGGACCTCAACCCCCGCGCCGCCCACCTGCTGACCCAACTCGGCCTCACCCCGACCTTCGAGGCCGCCCGCATGTACACCGGCCCCACCCCCGACCCCGACCACACCGCCCTGTACGCGGTCACCACCCTCGAACTGGGCTGACCAGGGTACCGTTCCGGGTCCGTCATCAGTTCACTGACCGAGCAAAGCAGGATATGTCTGTCCTGACAGTTACTGCCGGAAGGCGCGGCAGCAGGGAGGCTTTGACATGAAACAAAACGGCGAACCGGCAGCGGGTGAGGAAGCGGAAACGCCCCTGCCTGAGCCAGGGACACCGGAACTGCTGAGTCTCCTCCCCGACGCGTCGCACCGAGTGATCTACGAGTTTCTACACCAGCGTCGGAATGCTCCCCCAACGATGAACGAGATCCGAGCCCGAGTCGAAGAGGTGACAGGAGGGCCGCTAGCACAGACCGATCGTCGCCTACGCGAGCTTAGAGTTCATTTCGCTGTCAAAACAGTTCGCTCCGGGAAGAATCATCGCTACTTGCTATGCGGCCGGTCAAAAGTGCGTGGAAAACAATCCCGTGGGAAACTGAGCAGCCGGGTCCGGGCCCAAGTTCTCGCACCCCAGCGGTGCGCTCAGTGCGGGAGGTCTCCACTTGACCACCATGTCGCCTTGGTAGTCGATCACAAGTTGCCACACGACTGGGGCGGCACAGATGATGTCGATAATCTGCAGCCGCTCTGCGAGGAGTGCAACTCAGGTAAGCAGGCATTCTTTGCCACCTACGATCAGTACGCGCAGCAGATCAAGGAGTCTGCCACGTACGATGATCCGCACAAGCGGATCGGTGAACTCCTCAAAGCGTTCCATGGCGATTGGGTGCCTTCGGAGTTGATAAAGGTAGTTGCCTCAATGCAACAATACCAGGATGACTGGCAAAGACGGCTCCGCGAGATCCGCAATCTTGGCTGGGTGATCACAGCGCGGAAGACTACTGACCCAAAGACAAGACGTTCCCTCTCCTGGTACCGAGTCGAGCGTTGGGAACCATGGCCCGACGGCCCCATCAGAACGGAAATCAGCCGACGGGAGAAGGAGAGAAGGGATTTTACGAGTCCTTCATGAGCAGCACATGGGACCGTCCAGAAGGGTCGTGGGCATCCTCGGATTCCCGTCGTCGGAACATGCAAGCAATTCGAAGCCGGGACACGCGGCCTGAATGGCTAATCCGCAGAATTGTCCATGCGCAAGGGCTCCGGTACCGGGTGGCGGCACGGCCACTGCCTGACCTTCGCAGGACGGCGGACATGGTCTTCCGTCCCGCGAAGGTGGCAGTGTTCATCGACGGGTGCTACTGGCACGGGTGTCCTGAGCACTACGTGCCGCCCAAGACCAACGTCGGCTACTGGTCTGGCAAGGTAGCCCGCAACATAGCGCGAGACCAGGACACCAACCGGGCCCTCAGCGAGGCCGGCTGGACCGTTCTCCGATTCTGGGAGCACGAGTCACCCGACGACTGCGCTCGCAGCATCGCCGATACGGTCCGCCAGATCCGTCGTACTGGTTCCTGACTGCTGAGGAATGTCGGCGAAGAGCACTTCGTTCCCGTCTTCATCCAGCTCTGCCGCCTCAAAGCACGGCCTTTCGGCCCCTGCTACCAGCGCAGCATAGATCCTCTCCCCGATCGCCTGCGCCACCGGCGGCGGAAACGCATTGCCCACCTGCCGGTATGCTGCCGTCTTACGCCCCGAGAACTTCCAGGTCTTCGGAAAACCCTGGATGATCGCCGCCTGGGCTACCGTCAGCTTAGGACCGATCAAGTTTCCGTCAGGATCGGCGCTGTATAGGTCGCGCCCGGCGTCCACCATTTCTTCCGGATTGTTCGCGACACCCATGGCGTCCACGCCCAGTTGACGCCAGGCTTGTTTCGCGCGCGTCGGCCCCAGGTCTGCACCGCCGTGCTTTTTCGATCCTCCCACCAGCGTCGGGGCAACGCCTTTACTGGCCATTGCATACCAGCGCTTGTAGGCCGCACGCCCTTCCGGCGAAGTGCCGAACCTCTTGCGCATGGAAGGCGCGAGAGCCGTGGCAACGCTGACACGATCCGCCTTCCCCGGCTCCGGCCATTCAAAATGACCGGCATAATCAAGCCTCAAGGCAATCAGGATCGAACGTGGCCGCAACTGCGGGACGCCGTAGTCGCACGCTTCTACGACCTTCCAGCCACGGATCACGTACCCGGCATCGCGCAATCGTCGTTTGATGAAATTCTCGCGGTAGTCACGGAATTTATGCCGTGGCTCCAGCAGCCCCCGGACGTTCTCGATCATTACCGCGCTGGGCTTGAGGTAATCGACCAGGTCAAGCATGCAAGGGAAGAGGTCACGATCGTCATCCTGCCCAAGCTGCTTGCCCGCCGCAGAGAACGGCGGGCAGGGAACACCCCCGGCCAGCAGGTCCAGATCGCCTTCCTCCAGCCCAAGACGCTTCGCCAGCTCTTCGGGCTGGAGCCGGGTGAGGTCTTCCTGGAGCACCTGGCAGTCACCCCAGCCCTTCCGGCTGGTCACGTTCAAGCGCAGCGTGTCGCATGCGTTGTCATCGATCTCAATCAGGCCCAGGTGCTGGAAACCCGCCTTGTGCAGCCCAACAGCCTGCCCGCCAGCTCCGGCGCAGATCTCCACTGAGGTGAACGGCCGCCCCGTCCGATTCATGCACCCTCCTTCTGAACTTCCCACGGACACTCATTGCAACTGCTCTTCACAGAGGGTGACATGTCCCACTGACAACGCGCCTCCCTCAGTGTGTGCCACGCCGCAAGCTCCACCAGCGTCGGCCTCCCCCACGCCGAACGAACACCCATACGATATTGCCCATGAAGAATCCGGCCTGGGAGTGGGATGAGCTCGTCCTCGCATGTGCCCTTGTTGCGAGAAACGGGTGGAAAGAGCTGCGCGAAGGGGACCCGGCCGTGCGCGACCTCTCCGCGCTGCTGCAACTGCCGGCCTTCCATGCCGCCGAGGTCCGCGCGGCCCAGTTCCGCTCTGCGGGGAGCGTCAGCCGGAAGACTACCGACCTGGCAACGGCACATCCGTCCTACAAAGGCGGGCGGACGCGTGGCGGCAGGCTCGACCCGCTTGTGGTGACCGCCTTCCTCGCACGTCCTGCTGAGATGCAGGCCTCCGCAGACCGGATACGGGCCACTGTGCAGAGCGGAACACTGCTGCCGCCAGACCTGGACGACGGCAGCGAACACGGCCGGCTCACGGCGCCGGAGGGGCACCTCCTCGCTCGCCTCCACCAGCAGCGCGAGCGGAATCCGGGGCTCCGACAGCGGAAGATCGAAACCGTGCTGACAGCGAAAGGGGCCCTGGCCTGCGAGGTCTGTGACTTCAACTTCCATACGTTCTACGGCAGCCTCGGACATGGCTACATAGAGGTGCACCACGTGCTTCCGCTGCATGTTTCCGGTGAGGTCCGGACGTCCCTCAAGGACCTTGCGCTGCTCTGCGCGAACTGTCATCGGATGTGCCACAGAAGTAGCAGCTCCGCAGAGCCCTGGCGCACTCCAGTCGAACTGCGCGCGCTGATACAGGAGGTGCGCTGAGGCGTGTGTGAGTGGGTGGCAGTGTGCAGACCGACGCCAGCGTGGCGCGGCGCACCCGTGTAGTGCTTGCCCCGCCCGGCGCTGCCCGTTGCTCCACAGCATCAGGATGCCTCGGCGTCGAATCGCAGTTGGGCGTTTGCCAGCACCTCGTCGGGGTCTCGGCCCTGTGCCGCCAGCCAGTGGAGCAGGTCGGCGACGAGGCCGGTGGCCTGGGTTTCGAGCACCGGGAGACTACGGGTCTGCGAGGGCGCCGGACCACCTGAAGCAAGGCAGTAGCTTTCCAGCGCCCCCATCGCGCGCTGTTTCCGCCGCCAGTTCCGGTCAGCCTGCAACGGAAGCTCGCACCAGACTGCCTTCCCGGCCGCAGTGAGCAGCGTCCCCCAGCCGAGCCCCAGTGCTTCGAGGAGCAGCAGCCCGCGGCCGTGCTCGTCACCCAGGGCAGGCTGCCCCAGAACCGGAACATCATGGCTTGTGTCGTGAACCTCCACTCGAAGACAGCCGACCCCGGTCGCGAGGACGAGCGACGCCTGTGCTCCTTCACCTACGTGTTCAACGACGTTGGCAGCCAGCTCACTCACGGCCAACTGCGCATCACCAACCAGTTCGGGCAGCCCCCAGACCCTGAGTTGATCCCGCACCTCACGGCGAATCGAATGAAATTCCGAACTTTTTGCTTCGAATGGCATTGCCCATCGAAGGCCAGGACCGGCGATGTCATCACCATGCATGGCTGCGCCCCTTCCCGTGCCACGTCAGCGCTGCATCTGCCGTTCCTGCCCGGCTTAACCACGTGGCCTGTGACAGGAAGTATGGCATTGAGAAGTATCCCTGTGTAACTTCTCATAGACTCGTTCGAGTGAATCAAGTGGTAGCGAATCTCTGTCCAGCAATAGCCTGCGCTGGCAATATCCACATAGATGATCTTCAGTGAGGGACAGTCATGCCACCGAGGGCAACGACCCGGCGCCGACAGCTCGGCGCGATGCTGCGGAAGCTGCGCGCCCGCACGGGCATGACGCTGGAGGAGGCCGGCACCCGGGTCGGCGTCTCCAAAGCAACGGTCAGTCGCTACGAGACTCAGGCAGGCCCGGTGAAGTGGCTCGTGGTGGATGCCCTTTGCCGCGAGTATGGAGTGAGCGACGCTGAACGAGGAGCCCTCGTCCGTCTGGCCAAAGACGCCCGGCAGCAGGGTTGGTGGGACTCCTTCGCCGACTCGATTCCTGAGGACATGAACCTGCTGCTCACTCTTGAGGACGAAGCAGTGCGGGAGGACCACTTCGCCTGCCTCTACGTACCGGGGCTGCTCCAGACGCGCCGGTACACAGAGGCTGTGCAGCACGCCTCCGAGATGCGGCTTCCTCCAGGTGAAGTCGACCGCCTGGTCGACATCCGGATGAAACGCCAGGAGATCCTCGGCAGAGCCAAGCCGCCTCACCTCTGGGCGATCCTCGATGAGTCCGTGATCCGTCGGGTCGTCGGCTCCCGCAGCATCATGAAGGAGCAGTTGGATCACCTGACGAGAGCGAACCACTCTGCTGACATCACCCTCCAGGTGCTTCCGTTCGCGAAGGGTGCTCACTCGGCGGCCATGGGCAGCTTCGTGGTCCTCGGCGGCGCGGAACCCTCCCTGGACGTCGTGTACGTCGATATCCATGTGGGCTCGCTCTTCATGGAGAAGGACGAGGAGCTTGCGCGATACCGACTTGCGTTCGAGTACCTTCGGGCTCAAGCCTTGGATATGGCCGCGTCGTCGGCCTTCATCGAACGTGTCTGTGAGGAGTTGTGATGCGCGCTGCGGAAACACCCATCTCTGACGACGCCTGGTTCAAGTCGTCACACAGCGGGGCAAGCACAACCGAATGCGTGGAGGCCGCGATCGTGCCGGGGTGCACCGCCGTACGAGACAGCAGACGTGCTGGTGGGCCGGTATTGCGGTTTACGCCGGAGGCGTGGCAAGAGTTCCTGGCACAGATCGTCACAAGTCAGGTGACGGGATAGCACGTGGCCCGCCTGCCCTGAGGCGCACCACAACCTCAGGACTCCAGCAGGAGTGCCGGTCACTAGCCCCGTGCGTGCGGGAGGTGGCGTCGAGGCTGTGGAGCGCCACCAGTCGTGGGCCCTGCGTACCCACAAGTGCGATTTCGTCCCAGGGCTGCTCCAGGCCGAGGCATACGCACGGGAGCTGCACGTCGCCTCGTCGGCACCCTCGTCTGATGACACCGAGCGAATGATCGCGGTCCGTATGGAGCGGCAGGAACTGCTCAAGCCCGCCTTGCCTCCCGACCTCTGGGTCATCGTGCAGGAGTGGGTCCTGCGCCACACTTGTGGGCGGCAGAGATGCGATGCGAGGACTGACTTCATGACCGAACCCACTCAGCTCCCTTGGCGCAAGAGCAGCTACAGCAACGGTTCCGGGGGCAACTGCATAGAGATAGCCACCCCTGATCGCGTGGTGGCCGTGCGGGACAGCAAGGACCCCGCCGGTCCCGTGTTGCGGTTCACGCCTCGGGCATGGCGATGCTTCGTGGCAGGCGTGCGGGGCTGAGCACGAACGCCCCGAAGCCGCGGGCATGGTGGCGCCCGATGCCCAGCAGGCCGCATCCGGACCTGCTCGTGTCCTGCCGTCGGGCGGTGGGGCGTCGTAGCATGGGCCTGTATGGAGGGTGAATCCGGGCGGGAGCGGGGGGCGTCGGTTACGCCGCGTGCGGTGTCGACGGTTCGGGTGAGCGCGCCCGACGGTTCGGTGCTCGGCTCGGGCATCCTGGTGTCACCGCTCTACGTGCTGACGTCCGCGCATGTCCTCCCGGGTGCCGAGGGGGCGGGCGGTACCCGGGAGTGCCTTGTCGATGTCCCCGGTCTGACGGGCGCCGCGCCCGTGGGCGCCACCGTGGAGTCCGCGATGGTGCGGGCGGGCCGAGGCCCGTCCGGAGGCTCGGGCTTCGGTGCGCTGCTACGCCTCGCGCAGTCGCTGACCGGAGCGCGCCCGGTCACGTGGGGAAGGCCGGAGGAGCTGCGGCCGGGTGCCCTGGTGTACGGGTTCGCCGCTTCCTCCCGCCCGCGCGAGGAGCCGGTCGTCACGCAGTGGCGGGTCGAGGGGTTCCGGCCCGACGGTGTCCGGGTGGCCCTGCGCCGGGACGAGTGGGTGCCCTCGCCCTCGGTGCCGCTGGTGCCGGGTTCCGCGATCGTCAATCCGCAGGCTCCGGATCGCGTGCTCGGCATGATCGTCGAGACCGAGCAGCGGGCTCTGGCGCGCGGGCCGGGCGCACCGGGCGTCGGGCCGGACGTGCGCGCCGCGTCGATGGTGATGGGTGTTCAGTTACTCCCCGACTACCTGGTGTTGAGGCATGGACTGGCCGGAGCGTTGAGCAGTGCGAGGCCCGTTCGGCGCGCAACGCCGCCTCACGAACTGCCCACCCCGCCGATGCCCCGGGGCGAACTGCTCGGCCGCCGCTACCGGGTCATCGGCCCGCTGGCGCGGGGCGGGAGGGGCTGGCTCCACCTGGCCGCCGACGACAGTCCGGAGGAGGGGAGCGCGGGCGGCGGCACGGCGACGGATGCCAGTGCTGCGGAGAGCGGACCCGCCCAACGGCTGGTGGTACTCAAGGAGTTGGCGGACGAGACCGCCCAGGAGGGCGCGTCGGGCCGGGCCATGGCGCCGGAACGCGAGTTCATGTCGCTCGTCCGGCATCCGCACATCGTCCGCATCCAGGACCTCGTCACCCACCAACGGCCTTACGGGCGGCGCGAGTCGTCGTACATCGTAATGGAGTACGTCGCCGGACCCACGCTGAGCCAGCTGATGCGCTCCGCACGTGCCGGGGGCCCGCCTCTGCTGATCGAGCAGGCGCTCGCGTACGGCACCCAACTGCTGGAGGTGCTGGGTCATCTGCACCGGCTGGGCCTGCTCTACTGCGACCTGAAGCCCGGCAACGTCATCCTGCGGAACGGGCACATCACGCTGATCGACCTGGGAGCACTGCGGCGGATCGACGATCAGCACTCCCCCGCCGTCGGCACTCCGCACTACCAGGTGGCGGAGGCCGAGATCCACGAGCGCGGGCTGTCCGTGCGCTCCGACATCCACACGGTGGGGACGACGCTGCGCGCCCTGGTCGAAGCGGCGGAGCGGTCGGACGGCGCGGTGCGGCACACCCCCGCCGGGCGCGCGCTGCACCAAGTCCTCGACCGGGCCACCGCGGCATACGACGAGCGCTACGCCTCCACGGAGGACATGTGCGAGGACCTGACGGACGTACTGGAGGACGTACTCGGCGAGCAGCGCGCCGCACCGCGCCCCGAGCACGGCGGGTCCACCGAGGAGCTGCGAGCCGAACTGGACCGGGCCGTCGAGGCGGGCGACGCGGCGTACGAAGCAGGCGAGGCGGTGCGGGCGACGCGGGAGTGGGGCCGCGCGGTCTCGCTCGCGCACGCGCTGGGCGTCCGCGCGGTGCCGACCTTGCTGCGGCGGCTGGCCGACATCATCGATCCCGCGTGGGGTGTCATCCGCCTGAAGGACCCGGGCGAGAGGCGTCGTCCACTCACGCGAGGGGAGGGTGGGCCGTTCAGCGAACGGTCGCTCGGCACCAGGCACCCGACCCCCCAGGTGGACGTTCCGGGCTCCGAGTTCGTGGACACGGGTGCGGCCCCTCCGTTGACGCTCGACGACCGCGCGGACACCTGGGCAGGGCTGCTGAGAGGCCCCGTGTCCGAGTCCGTGTCTTTGACGTCGACGTCGCGAACGACATCCGTGTCCCGGCCTACGGTGCGGCCGATCCACTTCGTCACCATGAGGGGCGGGGCGGCCTTCGCGGTGGGCACGGCGAATATCGTGCAGACCAACTACCTCCAGGAGCCGTACTCCCCCGATCCGGGCCTGCCGTTCACCCGCGCGCACACCACCGTGCCGCCGCCGCTCAGCGAGCCGCGCATCGAGCGGCTCGGCACCGCCTCGGCCCGGGTCGGCGAGCCGGTACCGGTCGCCTTCGCGCTGACGGCTGCCGCCAGCCGCGACGCGCGGAGCACCCGCGGTCTTCCCGAGCCGCCGCTGCCGGAGACGGTGAAGCTGCGGGTGCTGCTCGACGCCGGTTCACAGGCGGCCAGTTGGCCGGTGACGCGGCTGGTGGAGCTGAGACGGGACGGGACGACGGAGCCCGTGCCCTTCGACGTGGTGCCCGCCGAGGCGGGGCGCCTCGGGCTCCTCTTCCGTGTCTACCGGGAGGCGGACAGCGAACTGCTGCTGGAGGTGCGCTCCGAGCTGGAGGTCCTCGCCCCATCGCCTTGGCAGCTCGCCCTGTTCGGGCCGCAGGGGCCGCGCGCATGAACCAGCTGCTGCCGCACGTCGTCACGCACGACCCCGCACAGGGGATGCGCCGGGCCCGGGGACCTTCGTACAACCGCTCGCGGACGGCGCACCTGCGCTTCGTCCGGGACCGGGACGAGCGCTACTACACCGTCCAGGCGTGGGGCCCCGCCTTCGAGGAGACGGGCGGCGGCGGGTACCAGGCGCGGCTGGCCGCCGAGGCCGGCAAGCTGCGGGGCGGTATCGCCGCGCTGCGCGCGGAATGGCAGCGCACGCTGATCGAATACCAGCGGGCCGACCCGGAGTCGGGCCGCACCTGCCATCCGTACGTGGACGACTGGCGTACGAGCGCGCGCCTCCCGCAGGAGGCGCGCCGAGAGGTGTGGCTGGGTCTGGCGCGGGCCGGGCACAGCCTCTTCTCCCTGCTCTTCCACGGGCCGGACGCGGCGCTGCAGGAGATCACCGCCCAGCTCACGGAGGCGCTGCGCGGGGGTCCGTGCGTGCTGACGATGGAGTCGGACGACCTGTACGTGCCCTGGGGCATGCTCTACACGCCGCCGGACGCCGCCGACGACCTGTTGCGGGATCTGGCCGAGGACCCGGCCGAGGACCCCTGGTCACTGGAGGGCTTCTGGGGGTACCAGCACGTCGTGGAGCACAACTTCTCCCGGATGCCCGGCTTCGAGAGCCGGATCGCGCTGCCGGACGGGGAGGTGGCGGTCGGGCTGAACGTGGACGGCCGGGTGGACGAGGAGTATCCGCGTACGGAGTTCGTCGGCGCGCTGCCCGGCATCTTCCAGGGCTGCGACCGGCGTTCGCGCGTGCAGGTACGGGAGCGGAAGGTGGAGCTGGCGCGGGCGCTCAGCAGTCCCGAATTCGCCGACCACATCAGCTACTTCGGCTGCCACGCCGAGGTCGCCACGTCGGCGCGCGGCCCCGGGCAGCCGTACTTCGTGCTGGGTGACGACGAGAAGATCCACGTGTCCGACCTGGCGGGCTGGCGGCCGGTGGAGAAGCTGCCGCAGCGGCCGGTGGTGTTCGTCGCCGCGTGCCAGGGCGGTCAGCTGGGGTCCGACTTCTATCCGTCCTTCGGACGGCAGTTGCTGGACATGGGCGCCCGCTGCCTGGTGGGTCCGCAGATCGACCTGCCCCGGGACTTCGCCCGCGAGTACACCGCCCGCTTCTTCACCGCGTTCCTGGACAAAGGCGGCCGGATCGGGGACATCACGCAGTCGCTGGCACGGGACTTCGCGCGGGAGCACGGGAACCCGCTCGGACTGATCTTCTCGCTGCACCGGGGCGTCGACGTCCACCTGTGGTCGCCCGACGAGGAGCCGGGGGTGGCCCGTTGAGCACGGAAGCCGTGCGGTCGCCGACGGTGCTCGACCTGACGGAGGCGGGCGACCTCCTCGACCCCGACGCCGCGCGTGGCCCAGGCGCCGCGCGCAGCCGCAACGCGGCGGGTGCGCCCGTACCGCCCGCCGCCGTACGCAGCTTCCTCGCCGACCGGCTGCGGGTGCCCGAAGGGGCCACCGACATCGTGGTGTTCGTCCATGGCTGGCGCAACACACCCTCACGTGCGCTGACTTCGGCGCAGCGATTGTTCGACCTGGTGGAGGCGCAGTACGCGCGCCGCCCCGGCGCGTACCCGGCGCTGCCGCGCTGGGACGCGCACTACGTCGTGGTGCGCTGGCCGTCGATGAGCAGCCCGCTGCCGCACGGCTACCGCCGCATCCGCGACCGCGCGCACGCCATGACGACCCAGGGCCGCGCGGCCGAGGTGCTCGCCCAGCTGCTGGGCTACCTCAACGAACGGCGGCGCCTGCCCGGCGGCCCGCCGACGCTGCGTACGGCCGGGGGCCAGTACCTGCACTGCGTCGGGCACTCCTTCGGCGGGCGCTTCCTGACCCAGGCGGTGCAGGCCGCCGCCGACTCCCGTCCCGGAGTGCTCGGCTGGCAGCGCGCCGACCCGCGCTACCCGTACGCGGTCGACTCGCTGCTCGTCTTCCAGATGGCCGCCTCGCCCGGCATCTTCGCCGAACGCCTCCCTCGCCTCCTGTACGACGCCCCGGTCAACGGGCCGATCGTGTTGACCCGATCCCGCGCGGACCGGGCTACGGGCCTGTGGCACCGGATGGCCGAGGGCACTCCCGGCATCGGGTACGCGGGGGTGGTACGGCCGGCCGAGCATGTCGGCGTCGTGCCGCTGCACGACACGGAAACCCCGTACCGGCGGGCCGAGTTGGACCACCGGATCGTGAATGTCGAGGCGGGTTCGCGGTTTCGGCGCGGGCGATGGTGGAGCCCGGTCGGCGCGCACTCGGACTACTGCCACCCGGAGTCGGCGCACCTGCTGCTCTCGCTCGCCGACCTCGCCCGCTGAGCGCGGCGCGGAAGCGCACCGGCCCAGCCCGTAGGCTGCGGATGTGGCCAGAATTACGGAGCTGATCTCCTACCCGGTAAAAGGGTGCGCCGGAGTCGCACTGCGCGACGCGGCCGTGACGTGGGCGGGGCTCGCGCACGACCGCAGCTTCCTGGTGATCTCGGAGGACGGCGTCTTTCGCAGCCAGCGCCGCAGCCCCCGGCTGGCCGTGATCCGGCCGGAGCCCGAGGCGGGCGGCGAACGGCTCACGCTGCGCGCACCCGAGGCCGAGCCGCTGCGCATCGAGGTGGCGGCGGACGGGCCCCGGCGCGCGGTCGAGATGTTCCGCAAGCCGTACCAGGGCATCGACCAGGGCGACGCCGTGGCGGCGTGGCTGTCGGCGGTGCTGGGCGAACCCAGCAGACTCGTGCGGGTGCCGCCGGAGCACAACCGGGTGACCGACGGGCAGACGCCCGGGACCAGCGGCTTCGCCGACAGCTCCGCGCTGCACCTGCTGTCGCTGCCCAGCCTCGCCCTGCTCAACGAGCGGCTCGCGGCGCGTGGTTGCGCGCCCCTGCCGATGGCGCGCTTCCGCCCGAACATCGTCGTGGACGGCTGGCCGGACCAGGACGCCGAACCGCACGCGGAGGACCGGGTACGCCGGATCGAGGCCGGTGGCGCCGAGTTCGGCTACGCGAAGCTCGCCATCCGCTGCGCCGTCACCACCGTGGAGCAGCGGTCCGGGAGCCGCGCGGGCCCGGAGCCGCTGCGTACGCTCGCCGACTACCGGCGGGCGGCGGAGGGGGGCGTCGCGTTCGGCGCGAAGTTCTCGGTGCTGCGGCCCGGCAAGGTGTCGGTGGGCGACGAGGCGACGGTCACCGCGTGGGGCGACTCCGAGTTCTGAACTGCCGTGCCCCGCGCGCTCACTCGGTCGGGGTGCCGATCCGCAGCCGGTTGCCGTCGGGGTCGGTCAGCTCGATCTCCCGCGCCCACGGCGCCGTCCGGGTCTCCGTGCCGAACTCCGCCGCGAGCGCCTCCACATCGCGGACCCGCAGGTAGATCAGGGTGTCCGGCCGCGCGTCCTCCCGGTGCTCGGACAAAAACAGCCGCACCCGGCCCCGCGCGATCTCCACGAAGGCGGGGAACCCGGGCTCGAAACGGTGCTCCCAGCGCTTGCCGAAGCCGAGGCGCCCGTACCAGCGGACCGCGGCGGCGGCGTCCGTGACGTGCAGGATGGGGATGACCTCTTCGTTCAAATCGTCCATGCCCCATATTCTCGCAGCGCTCCGGGCACCGCCCGGCCAGGCCCGCGTACGCCCCGCCCACACCCCGCAGGCCCCCGGCCGAGGCCGGACCGTGGCACCGTGGGACGCGTCAACCCGCCTTCCAGGAGAGGACGACCGTGACCGCACCGGATACAAAGGCGCAGGACGCACTGCTCGCGCTGCTCACCGCGTACGACCGGGGGGTGCTGGTCACCCTGAAGCGTGACGGGCGGCCACAGCTCTCGAACGTCAACCACACCTACGACCCGGCCACCGGCCTGCTCCGGATCTCCGTCACCGCGGACCGCGCCAAGACCCGCAACCTGGCACGTGACCCGCGGGCGAGCTACCACGTGACCAGCGCGGACGGCTGGGCCTGGACGGTGGCCGAGGGCACCGCGGAGCTGTCCGCCGTCGCGGCCCGGCCAGGCGACGCGGCCGTCGAGGAGCTGATCGAGGTCTACCGCGCGATCCAGGGCGAGCACCCCGACTGGGACGAGTACCGCGCCGCGATGGTCGCCGACCGGCGGCAGGTCGTACGGCTGCGGGTCGAGCGGGCGTACGGGCAGCCGCGCCGCTGAGGCGCGCACCGGCGGGCTCGGAAGGCGGCGGGAGCGGGCGGACCGACGGCCCTGGTGTCGGGGGGTAGTCCACCAGGGCCGCCGGGGCAGGGGTGCCCGCGCGGGCACGCGCGGGGCGTTGACGCGCGAGGAGGGGAGCGCGGCGGCGCGGCCGGGCGTGGGGCGCAGCGCCGGCGGGCGGGCCGCTCGGACCTCCCCGAGGGCCGCCGCCCCGTCCCCTCCTGCTCGCCGGGGCTGAGGTAAAGGGGCACAGCGCCCGGTCGGTTCGGGGCGGCGGCTCGGTCCCTGTACGGGATGTGGGGGGTCGGGCCGTGATCTGTGGTTCAGGTGCCGCGGGGCGTCCGGACGGGGCGTCCGGACGGGGCGGCGGCAGCCGACGCGCCATACGTACCCCATCCGCGGACGTACCGGACGTACCGGGCGCGCCTGGCGTACCGGGCGCGCCGGACGCGTCAGACGCTGAGGCCCTTGCCGCGCAGCCAGGCCAGCGGATCGACCGCGTCGCCGCCGCCGGGCAGGACTTCGAGGTGGAGGTGCGGGCCCGTCGAGTTGCCGGTGGAGCCGACGTTGCCGATGACGTCCTTCGTGCTGACGTCGGCACCGGCGGACACCTGCATGGAGGAGAGGTGGCAGTACCAGATCTCCGTACCGTCATCCAGCTGCAGCACGATGCGGTAGCCGTACGAGCCGGCCCAGCCCGCTTCCTTGATCGTGCCGCTGTGGACCGCCTTGACCGGGGTGCCGGTCGGTGCGGCGAAGTCCTGGCCGGTGTGGTCGTTCTGCCACATGCCGCCCGCGGCGCCGAACCCGGAGGTGAGCTGGTAGTTGGAGGTCGGCAGCGTGTAGCTGGCGGCGAGCTTGGCGAGCCGCTCGGCCTCCGCCTTGCGCTTGGCCTCCGCCTCCGCCTTGCGCTTGGCCTCGGCCTTGCGCTCCGCCTCCGCCTTCGCCTCGGCGGTGACCTTGGCCGCAGCCTCGTCCGCCGCCTTCTGGGCGGCGGCTGCCGCCGCGTCCTCGCGGGCGGTGCGGTCGGCCTCGGTCTGCTGCTGTGCGGCCTGTTCGAGGATGCGGGCGCGCAGCGCCTCGCCCGGGTCGGTCTGACCCGCTTCGGCCTCGGTGGTGCTGAGCGCCGCGTAGCTGAGGGGGGCCTGGGAGGCCGCCTGGACGGTCTCGTCCGAGGCGTCCTCGTCGTCGTCCGAGACCAGGCTGCCGACGCCGGGGAGGTCCTCCATGACGGAGAGGTCCGGCATCGAGACGGGGGCGGGCGACTTGTCGCTGGCCGAGGCCATGCCGCCGGCGCCGACCGCGGCGATCACGCCGACGCCGAGCACCGCTCCGCTGCGGGCCATGCCGCCGCGCTGCTTGGCCACCCGGTGGCGGCCCCGCACGGGACGGATGGAGTCCTCGGTCGGGTTCCACTCCTGGAGGGAGTCGTCACGGTCCGGGCCGTAGGCCGGGGCCGGGGACTCGGAGAGCGTTTGCGTGCCGTACCCGCCGTAGTTGTCGCCGGAGCGGTAACCGCGGTCGTCCACCTCGTAGTACGGGTCGTACGAGGGCTCGGGGGCATACGTCTTGGACGCCACTCGGGGCGCTCTCCTTTCCTTCCTTCTCGCCTACCGGGTTAGCTGACGGGTTCGGAGCAGGAAGGTCTCCTACGGGCGCGTCCATGGGCGGGACGTGTCCGATTCACCCCAAGTGGTGGTTCCCCGGCTCCCTCTGCGCGGTGGTATCGCGTGCTGGTTGCTCGCGATGCCGCACTTGCGGGATTAGGCGACGGCGCACGGTGCCGTCTCTCGTGACGGCAGTGACGACCGCGCTGCGTTATCGAACGTTAATAGACTTGCGGCTGAGAATCCAAGTCGTTCCCGGGTTTTTGACTCTCCATTGGCCTGGACTTAGCTGTCAGTGTTGGGCAATTGGGGCAAGCCGTCGGCGGCCGAGATCCCTTCCTCACACCGTCGCTCCTTCCGCGCCGCCCCTGGTCAGCCGCGTCCGGCCCGTACGGCCCTTACGTCAGGCCCGCTTGCCGACCGCGCGCCCCTACAGCGCGTCACCCTCACGGCGAACCCGCCCGGCCCGCCTCACCCGCCGGGACGGCGGCACACCGCGAGCAGCGCCATGTCGTCCCCCGAGTCACCGCCCGTGAACACCCGCACATCCGCGACGATCGCGTCCAGCAGCGCCTCGGGATGGCCGAAGCGGCGGCCCTGGAGCCGCCCGCCCGGGTCGTAGAACTCGCCGCCGTTGTCGCGCGCCTCCGACAGGCCGTCCGTGTAGAGCAGCAGCAGCGCGCCCGGCGGCAGCCGCGCCTCGTCCGCGCGGTCCGGCCAGCGGGCCAGGTCAGCCATGCCGAGCGGGAGTGAGGGCGCGGACGGTTCCAGGTAGCGGGCGGCGCCCTCGGCGAGCAGCAGCGGCGGGGGATGCCCGCGGTTGACGATCCGCAGCCGTCCCGGGCAGCCGGCGGGCACCTCCGCGAGCGCGGCCGTGGTGAAGCCCTCCATCGCTTCCACGTCGCGCCGCCTGCCGCCCTCCCGCTGGAGCGCCCGCTCCAGCCGCGCGGCGACCCCCTCCAGAGTCGGTTCCTCCTCGGCGGACTCGCGGAAGGCCCCGATGATGACGGCCACCGCCTCCACCGACCCCAGCCCCTTGCCCCGTACGTCACCCACGATCAGCCGGGTGCCGTACGGCGTCTCCTGCACCGCGTACAGGTCGCCGCCGATCCGGGCGTCCGACTGGGCGGCCTCGTAGCGGGCGGCCACGTCGAGGCCGCCGATCCGGGCGGGCGGCACCGGCAGCACGGCGAGCTGCACGGCCTCGGCGATGCCGCGCGCGGAGGCGAGCCGCTGCTCGCCGCGCCGAACGAGGCGGTTGATGCCGAGCGCGAGCCCCGAGACGGTCAGCACGGTGGCCACGTGCATCACGGAGTCGCCCTCGTCCGGCGCCCCGGCGACGAACAGCATCGTGACCAGCACGAGCACGGCCAGCGCACCGCACGCCGCCGTCGCCCGCGCGGACAACAGCGGCGCGGCGACCACCGGCGCGGCGGCGAACAGCGCGGCGGGCGTGTACTGGGGCGGCACCGAGAGGTCGACGACCACTCCGGCGACGATCAGCAGCACGGGGAGCAGGCGGTCGTAGCGGCGCGGCACCACCGGGCCGGCGGTACGGGCACCGCCCGGCACGGCGCCGGGGCCCTTGCCGCGCGCGCCGCCGCTCGTGCCGTTATCGACCGTACTGCCGCGGCCCGTACAGCCGCCGCCCGTTTCGTGCGTCACCGTCCCAATCTGCCCGCCGGTCCGCCCGACGGCGACCCGAGCCTGCCCGGCGCTGCTCCGGGTGGCGGCTCACAAGGTGCCGACGCGCTCCCAGGCGGGCTCGCGCGGGCTGACGGGCACGGCCGGGCCGAGCGGGCTGATCTGCTGCACCCGGGAGACCGGCCGCGCGGCGCGGGGCGGGAGCGGGAGCGACTGGGCCGGGGGGCTCGGTGCGGGGGGCGGCGTGGGCGGCGGCGTCCCGGGCTCGGCTTCGGCACTCCGGTCCGGGGGGAGCGCGGCACGGACCGGGGCGGCATGGACGGGCACGGGGACGGGGTACGCCTCGCGGGGGTCGTACGCGGCGGGCGCGTCGTACGGCTCGGACGCGTCGTACTGCTCGGACGCGTCGTACTGCTCACCCGGCTGGGGCGCGTCGTATCTCCCGTACGCGTCGTGCCTGCGGGCGTGCCCGGCGGCGCGGCCACGCGGTGGGTCGCCCTCGCCCGGCAGGGTCCGGCCCGCCCGCGACCACTCGTTCAGCAGGGCCTCGTAGATGGGCGATCCGAGGGAGCGGGCCGGGCCGCGCGGAACCGTTTCTTCTTGCCCATCAGGGGCCGCCGTCCAGTGCTTCAACTGCTTCAGCATCACTGCCATGACGTGACCAACGACCCGCGGCGGGCCCGGTCACCCGGCCAGATCAGCCGCGTCACCCGGACGGGTGCCGGGGCGGGCCGGGGCGGGCCGGGCAGGGACCCCGCGCGGCCCCGGCCCGCACCCTGGCCCACCCCGCCCCGGCCCGCCGTCAGGAGAGGTCGGTGGCCGGCGTGCGGAAGAGCCCGTCCGGGTCGTGCCGCCGCCGGATCTCGGTCAGCCGGCGCCGCACCTGCGGCTCGTACGCGTCGCGCACCTCGCCCGCATCCGGCTCACCGAAGAGGAAGTTGAGGATGCGCCCCTCCTTCCGGTGCTTGAGCCGCTCCAGCAGCGTGCGGTGGAAGGCTGCCGCGGCGGGCGCGTCGAACTCCCCCGCGCCTCCGGAGAGGACGCTCAGCGAGTACCGCGCATCGCGGTTGCCGACGGCGTTGCCCGCACCGGGCGCACGGGAGAGCGCGCCGCCGAGGTGGGTCAGCTGCACCACGCACATCACCGGCGCCTCGTATCCGGCCCGCTCGACGAACTCCCGCACCTCCTCGACGTCGAACCCGGCGGACCCCGAGGAGCCGTCCGGCCCGCTCGGCCCGCTCGGCCCGTCCAGAAGCACGTTCGTGCCCGTGTACGCGTGCGGGTCGACGGGGTCGCTGTGGATCGACGGGCTCTCGGTGTACGGCATCTCCCGGAGCGTGTCCGCCAGCGGCGGACCGACCGCGCGCAGCGGCGCCACCAGCCGCTCCCCCTCCGCCGCGCTGCCCGTGAAGGCGACCCGCAGCTGCGCCACGTGCAGACCGCGCAGCGGCTCGGGGACCTCCGAGACGGCGGGGAGGACGATGAAGGCGAGGGAGGAGGTCAGCTCCTCGGGCAGCTGGACCGTCCAGTCCCGGTAGACGGTCAGCAGTTCGGCGCTGACGGAGGCGTCGAACAACAGCGAGCCCCCGTAGAGCCGGGACACCGGCACGAGGCCGACCTCCAGCGCGGTCACCACCCCGAAGCCGTCCCGGCCGCCGCGCAGCGCCCAGAACAGGTCCGCGTCCGCGGTCGCATCGGCGTTCGCCTCCGCGTCCACGTCCGCGCCGACCCGCCGGAGGGTGCCGTCGGGGGTGACGACCTCGATCGCGTGCACATGGTCGGCGGTGTATCCGTAGGTACGGGCGAGCAGGCCGATGCCGCCGCCGAGCGAGAAGCCGACGACGCCGCTGTGCGGGGCGCTGCCGTTCAGCGGGGCCAGGCCGTACGGGGCAGCGGCCTCGATCACCTGCTCCCAGCGGGCCCCCGCGCCGACCCGGACCGTCCGCGCCTCCGGGTCGACCCGCACCTCGTCCATCCGGCGGGTGCTGATCAGCACGCCGCCCTCGGCCGCAGCCGACCGGCCGTGTCCCGTCGCGTGCACGCGCACCAGGAGCCCGCGCGCGGCGGCGAAGGACACGGCGGCCTGTACGTCAGCCGCGTCGAGCGCGCCGACGGCGTACGCGGGCCGCGCCTCCAGCCCCCTCTGGAAGCCCGCGGTCTCCGCCTCGTAGCCCTCGTCGCCGGGGGTGAGGACCGGTCCGCGCACCCGCTCGGCCAGTGCCGCCGCCGGGTGCCCGGTGTCGTGTTCGTTCATCGCGCTGCTCCGTCCTGATGCGCCGGCGCCCTTCGCCTGCGGAGCGCAGCGTCGCAGTTGAACCTGACACCTGCCGTCAACATTTCCGAGCAGGCGCGAGGCGGGGGCGGAGTGGGGACGGGACGGGGACGAGGGGCGCGTCTTCCGAATAACTCTCACGAGTGTTTCAATTGAAGCGAACGTTCAATTTTCTCACCGGATCTGTCCCCGCATCTGTCACCGCGCCTGCCCCACGCACGCCCTCCCGCGACCCCGCGCCCGTCCCCCAACCAGGAGACCCCGCATGGCCAGCCCGTACCGCGAACTCTTCGCCGCCCCCGGCACCCTCGCCTTCTCCGTCGCCGGGTTCGTCGCCCGGATGCCCATGTCGATGACCGGCATCGGCATCATCACCATGCTGTCCCAGAGCGACGGCGACTACGGGCTCGCCGGTGCCGTGGCCGCCGTGTTCACCCTGTCCATGGCCCTGATCGGACCCCGCATCGCGCGCGAGGTGGACCGGCGCGGCCAGGGCCGGGTGCTGCTGCCCGCCGCCGGTGTCAGCGTCGCGGCGCTCGGCGCGCTGATGCTCTGCGCGCACTACGGGGCGCCGGCCTGGACCCTGTTCGCCAGCGCCGCGGCGGCCGGGTGCATGCCCAGCATGGCGGCCATGGTGCGGGCCCGCTGGTCCGAGCTGTACCGCGGCTCGCCCCGGCTGCATACCGCCTTCTCCCTGGAGTCGGTGGTGGACGAGCTGACGTTCATGGTCGGCCCCGCGCTGTCGGTCCTGCTGTGCACGGCGCTCTTCCCGGCGGCCGGACCGCTGCTGGCCGCCGTACTGCTGGCGGTGGGCGTGCTCATGTTCGTCGCGCAGCGCGGCACCGAGCCGCGTACCCACCCGGCGGACGCGGCGGCCGACACCACCTCGGTGCTCCGGTCGGGCACCGTACGGGTGCTGGTGCTGGTCCTGCTCGCGGGCGGCGTGATCGTCGGCACCGTGGACGTGGCCAGCGTGGCCTTCGCCGAGGAGCTGGGGCGCCCCGCGGCGGCCGGCTTCGTGGTCGCCTCGTACGCGGCCGGGTCGGCGTTGTCGGGGCTGGCCTTCGGCCTGCTCACGCTCCGGGCGGCACCGTCCCGGCTGCTGCTGGCCGGCACCGTCGGCACCGCGCTGACGACGCTGCCGCTGCTGGTGGTCGACGGCCTGGTGGCGCTGGCTGCGGCGGTGTTCGCCGCCGGGGTGTTCTTCGCGCCGACCATGATCGTGGTGATGGGGACCATCGAGCGGACCGTCCCCGCGTCCCGGCTCACCGAGGGCATGACCTGGGCGACCACCGGGCTCACCGTCGGCGTCGCCCTGGGCGCGGCCGCCTCGGGTGCGGCGGTCGACCGCTTCGGCACGGGCGGCGGATTCGCGGTGGCGGTCGGCGGCGGCGCCCTCACGCTGCTGGCGGCGCTGCTGGGGCAAGCGTCGCTGCTGCGTACGGCGCCGGCCGCCGAAGAAGGCGGCGACGCAGGCGGGGAAACGGGCGGGGACGCGGGCGGGGACGCGGCCCCTGCCGCGGATGCGCGGCAGTCGTGCGACGCGCGGCCGAGCTGAGCACCGGGGTGGCCCGCCGCGTGCCGTACGGGGCGGGCGCCGCCCCGTGCACGCCCCGTACGGCGGGGTACGGCCGGGTACTGTGCCTACCCGGCAGGCGATCCCCGGGAGGTGCACGTTGAGCGGAACCGTCACCGACGGGCGCCGCCTCAAGGGTGAGCGGCGCCGCCGGGAGCTGATCGAGGCGACTCTGCGCGTCGTCGCCCGGGACGGCGTCGCCGGGGTCAGCCACCGGACGGTCTCCCGCGAGGCGGGCCTGTCCCCGACGGCCGCCGCCTACCACTTCCAGAGCATCGACGACCTGCTGACCGCCGCGCTGACCCGCTGCATGGACCAGAGCGTGGACGTACTGCGCCAGTTCACGGCCGCCACCGACAGCGGGGCCGACAGCCTGTCGTCGCTCGCGACGGTGCTGGCCGGGCTGTTCGGCGAACCGGCCCGGCTGCTCGCGGAGTACGAGCTGTTCCTGCTCGCCGCACGCCAGCCCGAGCTGCGCCCGCCGACGCACCGCTGGCTGGACGCGCTCGAGGAGTTCGCCCGCCGCCACACAAGCGACCCCGTGCGCGTCCAGCTCCTGGTCGCCACCGTGGACGGAATGCTGCTGCAAGGGCTGCTGCGGGAACAGCCGCCCTCGGCGGGGCAGTTCGAGGCCGTACTGCGGGCGCTGCTGGACGGCCCGCGGCCGGGCGGCGAGGCGTAGCCGGGCCGAGCCGCTTCGCGTGCTGCCGCATGCGCTGCCGCAAAGCATCGAACAGGATGAATGACCCGGGGGAAACGCGTGAACATCCCGGAAAGCGCTGCGCAACTGCCGCCTAAATCTCCGGAGATGCCCTTCCCCGGCCCGCTACGATGATTGCAATTCGCATACGTTACCCGCATACGCACAAGGCGGGAGCGGCGATGACGTTCAACAGCGAGTGGGCGCGGCTGGTGTCGGAGGCAAGGGAGCGGCGGCCCGTGCCCCTGCGACTCGCCGAGGCAGGCCCGGGGCCCGGCGGCGAGCCGGAGCTGGTCGTCCACCAGGACGACCTGGGCGCCGTGGGCAACGAGGCGTTCCGGCTGCACGGCGACCTGAAGAGGGCGGCCGACCTGGCCGGAGCGGGCGCGGGCAAGGGCGGCGCGGGCTCCACCGCCCGCGCGGCGGCCGAACTCTCCGCCCGCAACCTCACCATGGGCAGCGCGCTGAGCACGACGCTGGAGGTCTGGGACTCCCAGGTCAAGACCGTCCTCCAGATGTGCGCGCACCTCTCCAACCACCTGGACTACTCGAAGAAGGCACACGCGAGGGACGAGGCGGAGATCGCCGCGTCGATGCGGCACCGCGACGGCGCGGCGGTCTCGGTGTCCGAGATATCCGCCTGGGTGAAGTGAACGGACCGAAAGGGCTGCTGGGCTGTGGGGACGTTCACGTACACGGATCTCGTCGAGGTGGACTTCGGGAAGCTGAACACCGCCGCCGGAGACTGGAAGTCGGCGGTCGGCGGCCTGGAGAAACTGGGACGGGACGTCGGCACCGGCCTGGTGAAGCTGTCCGACGCGGCGAAGTGGGTGGGCGCGAACGCCTCGGTCACCCGGGAGTTCGTCCGCTCGACGGCGAAGGAGTTCCGGGATCTCCACCGTGAGGCGAAGAGCGTCTGGAGCGTACTGGACGACGCGCACACGGAGTTGACGGCCCTTCAGAAACGCGCAAAGCAGCTGGCCGGGGAGGCGCGCCGGGGCAGCCCGGACCGGGGGGACGGCGCTCTGCTGGTGCAGGACCCGGGGGACGGCACGGTGCGCGTACGGGAGGCGGAGTGCCCGGCCGAGGGCACCGACCAGCGCACCAGGGACCGGATGCAGTGGTACGCCGACACCCTCACCTCGCTGGTGGCGCACGCCGCCGAGATCGACGCCGCCGTCGGCCGCGCCCTGCGCAGGAGCCACGGCGGCGACCCGCACAACGCGGGGCACGCCACCTACACCTCGCTGGACGAGGACATGGCGCCCCGGGCGGCGCAGCTCGCCTCGCTCGGCGGGGACGGGAACACGGAGCAGCGGGCGGAGCTGGGGCGGCTGTGGCAGTCCCTGAGCCCGGCGGCTCGCGCCGAACTGTGGAAGGGGCACAAGGACGACCTGCTCTCGGCCGGGCTGCTGAACCCCACCCTCAAACAGATCGCGCCCGACGCGGGTTCCGGGCGGCACGACTCCGAATCCCCGGGTTTCGGCGACCGGTTGACCCGGTCGAAGGCCAAGATGCTGGCCGAGGGCGCCGACTGGTCGGGCAAGCCCGACGCGTCGCGGCACATGCAGCACTATCTGGACGGCACCGGGAACACGATGGATCTTCCGGTTGACAAGATGATGCACGACGACGAGGGCTTCGACCTCCATGTCGACCAGGTGCTCTGGGACAAGCAGGGTGAGTGGCGCACCGAGGCGCTGGCGGAGTTCGAGCGGAACGGCGGGCGGCCCGTGGCCATACCGGTCGAGACGAAGAACGCCGACTACCGCTTCTCCCCGGAAAGGGACGAGAACTGGCACTACGCGGTGGGCAGCACGCGGTCCAACGTCACCGGCGTGGTGACCGTCGTGCCGGATGCCGACGGCACCCCGCGAGTCGGGCTCGACTACCAGGTGAACGCCTGGGACCGCTACAACTGGGACGCGGGGAAGAAGGTGGCCGTCGGGCCGATGACCATGGAGGACGGGCAGATGGCCCGACTGCACACCACCGGGCTGGCCCAGGAGTTCGACATGAAGGGCAGCAGCTCCGTCAAGTACTACGAACTCGGCACCGACCAGATCGGCAACATGGAGCCGCTGCCCGACCCGGTGGAGCCCGGCCGGGAGGGCAGCCGCACGGACCCGGGGCGGGACAGCCCGCACCGCTGAACGGCGCGCGCCCGCCTCCCCCCCACAGCCCCGCATTCCCCCACGGCTCCGCCTCGCCTCACTCCTCGCTCTCCTTCGCTCCTCGCCCTTCCTCCCCAGGGCGCTCCCGCCCCAGGACACCCCCGCTCCCGAGGGCGCCGTCCACCAGGTGGCCCGCCGCCCCCGTGTACCGCCCGGGGTCCAGCAGTACGGCCGCCTCCTCCGCGCTGAGCACCCCGCGCAGCTCGGGCAGGGACGCCAGCACCTCGCCCAGCGGCGTGCCGGACTCGTACGCACGGGTCGAGGCCCGGGTGAGCAGCTCCTTGGCGGCCCCCTTCCCCAGCCGGGGCGCCAGTACCGCCGCGATGCGCTCCGAGACGATCAGGCCGCCCGTCAGCCCGAGGTTGGCGCGCATCCGCTCCGGGGACACCACGAGCCCCTCGGCCAGCTCGACGGCCGTGTGCGCGGCTCCGCCGGTCAGCCGGAGGCACTCGCGCAGCGGCTGCCACTCGGCGTGCCACCCGCCCGCCGAGCGCTCGTCCTCGGCGGCGAGGCACTGCACCAGTACGGCGGCCAGCGCGGGGACCTGGAGCGCGGCGGAGCGCATCAGCGTGGCCAGCACCGGGTTCCGCTTGTGCGGCATGGCGGAGGACGCGCCCCGCCCGGCCACGGCGGGCTCCGCGACCTCGCCTATCTCGGTGCGGGTGAGCACCTGCACGTCGGCGGCGAACTTGCCGAGCGCGCCGGAGGCGTGCGCGAGCGCCGCGCCGAGGTCGGCGACGGGCGTACGCAGCGCGTGCCAGGGCAGCGCGGGGCGGGCCAGCCCGGTCTCCTCGGCGAACGCGCGGACCAGCCGGTCGACGAACTCCGCGCCGCCCGCGGCCACGTCGCCCGCCGCCGCTCCACCCGCCGCCGCGCCGTCCCCGGCGTGCTGGAGGTACCCGGCGAGCGTGCCCGCCGCGCCGCCGAGCGACACCGGCAGGCCGCCGTCCAGCACCCGCTCCAGCCGCTCGGCCGACTCCAGCACCAACTGCCGCCAGCCCGCGGCCTTCAGACCGAAGGTGGTGGGCACCGCGTGCAGCGCCAGCGTCCGCCCCGCCATCGGGGTGTCCCGATGCGCCGCCGCCGTACGGGCCAGCGCGGCGGCCGTACGCCGCAGATCGGCGGCGATCAGCCGCAGCGCCTCCCGGGCGACCAGCATGGCGCCGGTGTCCAGGATGTCCTGACTGGTGGAGCCCCGGTGCACGTACTCGGCGGCACGCGGCTCCTGCCGGGCCACCACGGCGGTGAACTCCCGCACCAGGCCCACCACCGGATTCGCCGTCTCCCTGGCCGCCAGGGCGAGCGCCCGTACGTCCAGCTGGTCCGCGCGGGCCGCCGCCGTGATGGCCGCCGCCGCCCAGCCGGGGACGGCGCCCGTACGCGCCTGCGCTCTGGCGAGGGCGGCCTCCGCGTCCAGCATCGCCTGCAACCACGCCGGGTCCCCCACCGCCGCCTCGGCCGGGGTGCCCGCGCGCACCGGCGAGAGCAGGCCCGCGTCCTGCCAGGCGGGCGCGTGCCAGGCGGGCACCGGGCCGCCGTCAGACGGGAGTCCGGCCTCGTACGCGCTCATACAGGCTCTCCCTTCCCGCCGGCCACGGCGGCGGAACGCACCGCGCGTACGGAGCGCACGGCTCGTACGGGCGGCACGGCCGGCGGGGGCGGCGGCGCCGGGGGCAGTGGCGGCAGCGCCAGCACCGCGCCCGCGACGGCGTCCGAGTCCTCCAGGGTCACCGAGCCGACCCCGGGGCGGATGCCCGCCGCGGTGACCCAGTGCACGGACTCGGTGGGCACGCCGTACGCGAAGCGGCGCGGGTGCGCGACGCCTCGGGCGTCCAGTACGTGGTACGGCCGCTCCGAGACCGCGATGCCGCCCGTCTCGTAGTCCGAGCCCGCCCCGCGCCCGCCGCGCACGACGTACGGAAGGCACTGGCCCGTACGCGAGAGGTGGTGCATCAGCGGGTCCGCGGTGTGCCGCAGGTCGATCTCGGGCAGCCGGGCCTCGATCAGCGCGGTGGCACGCACCCGGACGCCCGGTATCTCTCCCGAGGTGCCCACGAAGCAGCCGCCTCCGGCGTCCGCCTCCGCGTGAACTGCCAGGGCAGGACCGGTGACTTCGAGCAGGCCCGCCTCGATCAGCGCGTCCATCTCCTCGATCCGGGAGACGGGCGGGCCGATCGAGAGGAAGGCGTTCAGCGGGGTGTACCAGCGCTCCAGCTCGTCCCGGTGGGAACCCGCTTCGAGGCCGCCGTGGTCGACGGCGAGCCGGATCTCGTTACGCAGATCGCGCAGGACGTCGAAGGCTGCCTTGACCGGACCGCTGACGTTGCCCGCCCGCGCCTCGCGCACGTCGCGGGCGAGGTAGCCCCGCAGCCAGGAGCGGAAGTCGCCGGGCCCGCTGAACGTCCGCTCGCCGTACGGCCGCGCGATCAGGCCCCAGTCCCAGCGCTGCTCGGACGGGATGCCGACGGAGTCGAGCAGCCGCGCCTCGGCCGCGCCGGGCGCGGTGGCGAGATAGCGCTCGGTGAACTCCTCCGCATCGGGACCAGCTTGGGCACCGGCACCGGCTTCAGCCGCGGCACCGGCTCGCGCCTTGAGCAGGGCGCCGTAGTAGACGCTCTGCACCTCCTTGGAGATCAGCGGCCACAGGTCCACCCGGAAGCGGATCAGCTCCCCCGCCGCGGCCCGCTCACGCAGCGCGGCGATGCGCTCGACGGTGAGCAGCCGGGGGAAGTAGCGGCCGAACGCGCCCTTCTCGTTCTCCCCGCGTGCCTGGTACGGCACCCCGCGCCGCGAGCCCGCGTACATCCTCGGCTCCCGCCCGGAGGGGTGGTAGATCAGCCGGGAGCCCTCCCGGGCGAAGGTGCCGCCCCGGCCGAGCGTGAACAGGGCCATGTAGTCGAAGAAGTTGAGCCCCAGGCCGCGCAGGAGCACCGTCTCGCCCGGCGCGACGGAGGAGAGGTCCACGTCGGCCGGGTTGGCGGGCGGCAGGTAGGTGAGGCCGTACTGCCCGGCGAAGCGGGTGAACTCGCGCTCGGTGCCCGTCAGCAGGGCCGGGACGTGGCCCTGCGCCAGCACGACGGCCGCCAGCCCGGTCAGCCGGGTGCCGTCCGCCAGCAGCACCGTCTGCGGCCCGTCCGGTCCCGCCGCACCCCGGGCGCCCCCGGCTCCCCCGGCGCCCCCGGCACCCGGCGGTCCGTCGAGCGCCACGGCGCGGCTGCGGTGCACCCGCACCTCCAGGTGGTCGGGGGCGTGCGCGACGACGTGCCGGAACACCCAGTGCAGGTAGTGGCCGTAGAAGACGCGGGTGGGGTAGGTGTCGGGCCCCAGGGCGGCGGCCTCCGCGAGCGTCTCCTCGTCGTACGCCTCGTACTCCACGGGCACGCCGGACGGCAGCGCGCGGTGCCGCAGGCACCTGGCCCACTCGTAGAGGCTCGGACCCTCCTCCAGGGGACCGGCGATGCTCACGCTCGCGTCGGTGTAGACGGTGACCTGGGAGGCGACCGTGTTCATCAGGAGGTGCCGGGACTGGGCCGCGCGCCAGACCCTCCCCGCCCCGGGCGGTTCCGGGTCGACGGCATGCACCGTGATCCCGCTCCAGCGCGGGGACTTCCGCTCGTACGCGCAGAGCCGCTCCAGCACGGACAGGCCGCGCGGGCCGACACCGACGAGGCACACTTCCAGACGTCTGCCGATCACGACAACACCTCTCTGAAGGGGAATGCGGCAGCACGCGGCCACCCCCGGACAGCGTGGAAAAAGCCGCTGGGGTATCGCTTCGCATGCACGCTTCGGAAAGTCGGACCTTGGGAATCGCGCGAAGACAGGCGGAGTCCTGCCGCGCTCGCGGCCGCAGATACCGAAGCCCGCCAATTCCCCTCACGGAAGAGGAGAACAGGAGAGGGGACAGGGAGAAACGCGCAATGAAGTCAGTCGCGGGCCTCGGTAACGGAGCCACGCTCATGCTCTACGGATGCGAGGGCAGGCGTCAAGAGCCTACTCGGCGCCTCGCCCGGAGCTGACCGACTATCTGAAGAGTACGGAAGGAAGCCCGGAAATGCGGCTGTTCAAGTTGCACACCTGGAATTCCTGCGGCCGGGTCGAAATCGCGTGCAAGTGCGGAGACCGACGGACCTGGGGGAATACGAAAAGCGGGTACTGGATCGCCGAATCGGGGTGTGCAACACCGGCATTGCACACCCCGAAATCCACTGTGCAACTGCGGAAATGACGCGGTCGGACACCCGCCACCGCCCACCCGCGCCCTCCCGACCGACGCCCGGCACCGGGCGAGAACGCGGCACTGTACGCGGAAAAAAATCCGCGAAGAAGTTCCGCCCGGCCCGTCAGGCGGAGGCCTCGGGCCAGCCGTGCACGCTGACGGCCTCCGCTCGGAGGTAGTGGGCGACGCCGAGCGCGTTGTAGCGCACGGTGTGGCCGGGCAGCCGGTCGGCCGGATGCCAGCCGATTCCGGCGCACTTGTGCGGTTCGGCGTTGACGGGTTCGCCCTGCCAGCGCGCGGTCGCGAAGAACCAGCCGACGCGCTCGTGTCCTTCGGGGTTGCGGTAGTGCATCACGTGCACGACCCGCAGCGCGCCCGGCGCGATCCGTACGCCGACCTCCTCCCGCGCCTCCCGTACGGCGGCCTGGGTGACGCTCTCGCCGGCCTCGACCTTCCCGCTGGGCAGGTTCAACAGGCCGTCGGCATAACCGGTGTTGCGCCGTTCGGCCAGCAGGACTCGTCCGTCCCGCTCCAGGATGACCAGGGCGTCGAGATGGGGGCGCTGGGGCATGGGCTCTCCGCTCCGAGGGGGCGCGTCGCCTGGACCCTAATCCCCCTCCGGCAGCGGGTCGTTCAGGACCGGCCGCCGCCCAGGAAGCGGCGCAGCCGCCGCAGTGGCCAGGTGTTGACCACCTCGTCGGCGGTGACCCAGCCGCGCTGCGCCGTCCCCACGCCGAAGCGCAGGTTCTCCAGGTCGGGTACGGAGTGGGCGTCGGTGTCGACCGCGAACCGGACGCCGTACTGCCGGGCGCGCAGGAGGTGTTCGTCGCAGAGGTCCAGCCGGTGCGGGTGCGCGTTGACCTCCAGCGCCGTGCCTGTACGGGCGCAGGCGGCGAAGACGGCGTCCAGGTCGACGTCCAGCCCGGCGCGCTTGCCGAGAATCCGCGTGGTGGGGTGCCCGATGACGTGGACGCCCGGGTTCTCGCAGGCGCGCAGCAGCCGCCGGGTCTGCGCGTCGCGGCTCTGGCCGAAATGGGAGTGGACGGAGGCCACGCAGACGTCGAACTCCCGCAGGAAGTCCTCGGGCCAGTCCACGTCTCCCGTGGGGCCGATGTTCAGTTCGGTGCCGTGCAGCAGGCGCATTCCGCCCTTGCGGTCCAGGGCGCGTACGCGGGTGCGCTGGGCGAGGATCTTCTCCTTCGTCATCTGCTGCATCCGCAGGTCCGGGGCGTGGTCGGTGACGGCGTAGTAGCGCAGCCCGCGCCGGGCCGCCGCGGCCACCATGTCCTCCAGCGGCGCGAGGCCGTCGGTGAGGTCGGTGTGGGTGTGCAGGTCCCCCTTGATGTCGGCCTCGGTCAGCAGCACGGGCAGCGCGGGCACCCCGGACGGTTCCCCGCGGTCCGGCGCGGACCCGGCTGCCCCGGACCCCGGCGCCTCCGCCTCCCGCTCGGCTGCCGCGATCTCCCCCCGGTCTTCCCGCAGCGTCGGCGGAATCCACTCCAGGCCGAGCCGCGCGTACACCTCCTCCTCCGTCGCCGAAACGATCTTCCTGCCGCTGCGGGCGTGGAAGAGGCCGTACTCGGAGAGCTTGAGCTTGCGCCGTACGGCCCGCTCCCGCAGCCGGATGTTGTGCGCCTTCGAGCCGGTGAAGTAGATCAGCGCGGCGCCCCAGGAGCCGGGCGGCACCACCCGCAGGTCGACCTGTGTGCCCGCGGTGGTGCGCAGAGAGGTCTTCTTGTCGCCTTGGGCGATGATCTCGGCGGCGAAGGGCAGCGCGCGGAAGGTCTCCATCAAGGGCCCGGACCGTTCCGCCGCGACGAGGATGTCCACGTCGCCGACGGTCTCGCGCATACGGCGCAGCGATCCCGCCCAGGTGCACTTCTCGCAGCCGTCCACCTCGCTCAGCGCGGCGACGATCTCCTCGGCCAGTTCCGTCGCGGTGTGCAGGAGGACGCGTTCCCCGGCCGCCCGCAGCAGTTCGATGCCGTGCAGGAGGTTCTCCTCCGTCTTCGGGCCGAAACCTCTCAGGTCGCGCAGCCGCTCCTGCGCGATGGCCTCCCGCAGTTCGCCGACCGAGGAGACGTGCAGTTCCTCGTAGAGGGTCAGGGCCTTCTTGGGGCCGAGGGCGGGAATCTCCATGAGCTGCCGCACGCCCGCCGGAATCCTCTCCTGCACTTTCCCGATCCCGGGCATCTCGCCGGTGCGCAGGTACTCCACGACCTTGTCGGCGATGGACCTGCCCACGCCGGGGATCTCGCGCAGCCCCTCGGCGTCGAGCTGCGAGACGTCAGCACGGGAGCCGCCGATCGCCCGCGCGGCCCTCTCGTAGGCCCGGGCCCGGAAGGCGTCACCGCCGCTGATCAGGGTCAGGTCCGCGTACTCCTGGAGTCGCGCCTGAACATCCTTGTTGGGACGCGCCACCCCTCGATTTTACCGCCGAAAGGGGGCCACGGCGCGGTGCGCGCCGTGACCCCCTCCGCCGTACGGGCCCGCGGGCCCGTACGGCCGTGGGCCTACTTGCCCTTGCCCGGCTCACCCCGCTTGTTGCCGATCTTGACCACGACGCCCTTCTCGGCGTTCTCGGACGTGATCTCGTACGGTCCGGTCACCGGCTGCCTCGGCAGGCGGTAGCCCTCGGGTACGTCGGTCTCCTGGAGGTAGTACGTGCCCAGCGGCAGGTCCGGGAAGGTGCACAGTCCCCGGGAGTCCGTCGCGCAGGCGGGGCCGACCTCGGTGTCCGGGTTCGGCCCGCGGAGCTGCGGACCCGGGCGGCCGTTCGTCTCGCGCCAGAGCTGGAAGACGGCTCCTTCGAGCCGCTTGCCGTTGGCCTTGTCCTTCTTGACGACGATGATCTTGCCGTCCTCGTCCTCCTCGGACTTGGTGTTCTTGGCGGTGACGGTGACGCCGTCCTCGATGTTCTCCTCGTCCAGGGTCAGCGGACCGAAGACGTTCGGATCGGGCAGCTCGTAGCCATCCGGAGCGGCGGTCTCACGCCAGTAGTACGTACCCGCGCCCTGCGTGGAGGTGCACTCGCCCGAGGCCTCCGTCGTGCAGGACTCGACCACCAGCGTGTCCGGGTCCGCGCCCGTGGTCTGAAGACCCTCGACACCGTTGGTCTCCTGCCACAGCTCGAACTCCGCACCCGCGAGCGGGTCACCCGTCGCGCTGTCCACCTTGACGACGGTCACCTCGCCCTCACCGGGAATCCGGTCGTCCTCGGCGGTGACGGAGACACCCTCCTCGATGTTCCCCTCATCCAGCGTCAGCGGACCGAAAACATTCGGATCAGGCAGCTCGTAGCCATCGGGAGCAGCTGTCTCACGCCAGTAGTACGT
>NZ_AUKQ01000028.1:0-49545 GCF_000424825.1 Streptomyces sp. CNH287
ACCTCGCTGAAGGACAAGAAGCTGACGCAGTTGCGGCGGGACCGGATCGGTTTCATCTTCCAGGCGTACAACCTGCTGCCCACGCTGAACGGGCTGGAGAACATCACGCTGCCCATGGACATCGCGGGCCGCAAGCCCGACAAGGAGTGGCTGGACCGGGTGATCGAGACCGTCGGGCTCTCCGGCCGCCTCAAGCACCGGCCCAACGAGCTTTCCGGCGGCCAGCAGCAGCGCGTCGCCGTCGCCCGCGCCCTGGCCTCCCGCCCCGAGATCATCTTCGGCGACGAACCCACCGGAAACCTCGACTCCCGCGCCGGCGCCGAAGTACTCGGCTTCCTCCGCAACTCCGTGCGGGAGCTGGGCCAGACCGTCGTGATGGTTACCCACGACCCGGTCGCCGCCTCGTACGCCGACCGCGTGGTCTTCCTCGCCGACGGCCGCATCGTCGACGAGATGCAGCGCCCCACGGCCGAGTCGGTACTCGACCGCATGAAGGACTTCGACGCCCGCGGCCGTACCAGCTGACCTCGCACCCCACCGGCTGAGCACCGGTCGGCTACGGCCGGCACCGCGTACCGGCCCCCTGCCGCCCGGGCCCGCCCGACGGCACCCCATGCCCCACTCCGCGCCCCGCGCCCCCGCGCCGCGCGCCCACCGCCCCGTGCGGCGGTGCGTCGCGCCCCGGGGCGGCGGGTCCCCTCTCTCAGGACTGCCCCATGTTCCGTACCGCCTTGCGCAGTGTGCTCGCGCACAAGGCCCGGCTGCTGATGACCGTGCTCGCCGTCATGCTCGGCGTGGCCTTCGTCTCCGGCACCCTGGTCTTCACCTCGACCATCCAGGACGCCTTCCAGAAGAGTTCCGAGAAGGGCTTCAGCCACGTCGACGTGGCCATCCAGCCCGACGACCCGGACAAGGACGACGAGAAGAACCTCGGCCCCGCGCCCAACCTCACCCAGGAGACCCTGGACAAGGCGGCGGCACTGCCCGGCGCCAAGTCCGCGACCGGCGTCGTGTCCGGCTTCGCCGGGCTGTCCGACAAGGACGGCGACCTCGTCGGCGACGGCTGGGGGACCAACGGCGCCAACTACTACGCGGGCGCGGACGGCAAGGGCACCGACCACCGGTACCCGATGAAGGACGGCCGGGCTCCGCGGAGCGCGGACGAGATCGCCCTCGACGCCAAGACCGCCGACCGCACCGGTTACCGGATCGGCGACACCGTGCCCACCTCGCTCAGCGGCCCGGTGCACCACGAGAAGATCGTCGGCATCTTCACCACGGACGACGGGAACGTCGCCGCAGGCGGCTCCCTCGTCCTCTTCGACAACGAGACGGCGCAGAAGCTGTTCGCCAAGCCCGGCGAGTACACGGAGATCCAGCTGCGGGCCGACGCGGGCACCTCGCAGGCGCGGCTGGAGGCGGCGGCCGAGAAGATCCTGCCGCCCGAGTCCAAGGCGGTCACCGGGCAGAAGCTCGCCGACGACCAGTCGAAGGACATCGAGAGCGAGCTGTCCGGCATGCAGACGGCCATGCTGGCCTTCGCCGGCATCGCGCTCTTCGTCGGCATCTTCATCATCGCGAACACCTTCACCATGCTCGTCGCCCAGCGCACCAAGGAACTGGCGCTGCTGCGCGCGGTCGGCGCCAGCCGCCGCCAGGTGACCCGCTCCGTCCTGATCGAGGCCATCGCCGTCGGCGGTGTCGCCGCCGTCGCGGGCCTGGGCGCCGGTGTAGGGATCGCGGTCGGACTGCGCGCGCTGGTCGGTTCGATGGGTGAGATGCCCGACGGTCCGCTGATCGTCTCGCCGACCGCGATCGTGACCTCGCTCGTCGTCGGCGTCGTGGTCACGGTGCTGGCCGCCTGGCTGCCCGCCCGGCGCGCGGCGAAGATCCCGCCGGTGGCGGCGATGGGCAGCGTGCACGCGCCCGCCAGCGCCCGTTCGCTGATCGTCCGGAACTCCATCGGCGCGGTCCTCGCGGGCGGCGGCGCGGCGCTGGTGGTCGCCGCCAGTGCCAGCGGCGAGAACGCCCTGATGGGTCTCGGCGCCGCGCTGCTGCTGATCGGCGTCTTCGTGCTGACGCCGCTGCTCTCCCGCCCGATGATCGCGGCGGCGGCCCCCGTGCTGCGGCTGTTCAACGTCAGCGGCAAGCTCGCCCGGCAGAACGCCGTGCGCAACCCGCGCCGTACCGCCGCGACGGCCTCCGCGCTGATGATCGGGCTCACCCTGATCACCGGCCTGACGGTCATCGCCGGTGGCGTCCAGAACGCCATCGACAAGATGGCCAGCGACGCGATCAAGGCCGACTACACCATCTCGATGGCCAACTTCGGGCCGCTCTCGCCCGACGTGGAGCAGAAGCTCAAGGCCATGGACGAGGTGACGGCCAGCAGCGCGTACCGGATGGCCGACACCCGCCTGGACGGCGAGAACGAGATGCTGACCGGCGTGAACGGCGCCACCGTCGGCGAGCTGACCGAACTCGACTTCACCGCCGGCTCCTGGGACGGCCTCAGCGGCGGCAAGAAGATCGTCGTCGACGACGACACCGCGAAGGACTACGGCTGGAAGCTGGGCTCGGACGTCGCGGTGACGTACGAGGACGGCGCGAAGGACACCCTGACCGTCGGCGGCGTCTACGAGGGCAACGTCCTGCTGAGCGGGGCCATGGTCGACGTCAAGACGCTCACCCCGCACCTGTCCAAGGTCGAGGACGTGCAGGTCATGGTGAAGACCAAGGACGGCACCAGCGATTCCGTCAAGGAGGCGCTGGAGAAGGAGCTGGGGAACAACCCGGCCGTGCTCGTCCAGGACAAGGAGGACATCTCCGAGTCCATCGCCCAGGTCATCAGCCTGCTGCTGAACATCCTGTACGGGCTGCTGGCGATGGCCGTCATCGTGGCCGTCCTCGGCGTCGTGAACACCCTGGCCATGTCCGTCTTCGAACGCGGCCAGGAGATCGGGATGCTGCGGGCCATCGGCCTGGACCGGCGCGGCATCAAGCGGATGGTCCGGCTCGAGTCGCTGGTGATCTCGCTCTTCGGCGGTGTGCTGGGGATCGGGCTCGGGGTGTTCCTCGGCTGGGCGGCCGGCGAACTGATCGCTCCGGCGCTGGACACCTACACGCTGGTCCTGCCGTGGGGCCGGATGGCCGTGTTCCTGCTGCTCGCCGCCGTGGTCGGGGTGCTGGCCGCACTGTGGCCCGCACGCCGGGCGGCCAAGCTGAACATGCTGGCCGCGATCAAGACCGAGTGACGGCAGGACGGCCTGACGCAGGACCGACTGACGGCAGGACCGAGTGACGGCCGGGGCCCGCACACCCGCTGGGGGGGGTGTGCGGGCCCCGGCGCGCGTACGGCGGCCGTGCGCTACGTGTGCCAGGTGCGGGCGCGTGGCGGCAGGCCCGAGGCGCCGCCCGGCGGGGTGCGGACGGCGAGGATCTGGTTGACGCCGATCCGGTTGTGCTCGAAGGCGAGCGCGGACGCGGCCATGTACAGGCGCCACACCCGGGCGCGCCCCGGTGTGACGAATCGATTCGCCTCCGTCCAGTGCTCCTCCAGCCGGGCGACCCAGGCGCGCAGCGTCCGCGCGTAGTGCTCGCGGAGCGACTCCAGGTCACGGACCTCGAAGCCCGCCTCCTCCAGCAGGCCGACGGTACGGCCGACGGGGGCCAGTTCGCCGTCCGGGAAGACGTAGGCGTCGATGAAGTCGTCGATCTCGTACGCCGCCTCGTCCGGCTCGGGGCGCCGCGCGATCTGGTGGTTGAGCAGCCGCCCGCCCGGCTTGAGCAGCCCGTGCAGCGCGGCGACGTACGCGCGGTACTGCGCGGAGCCCACGTGCTCGGCCATACCGACGGAGGCGATCGCGTCGTAGGGGCCGTCCGCCACCTCGCGGTAGTCCTGGACGCGCACCTCCACCCGGTCGGTGAGCCCGGCGTCGGCGATCCGCTTGCGGGCGTACGCGGCCTGCTCGTGGGAGAGCGTGACGCCGACGGCGTGCACGCCGTACTCGCGCGCCGCGTGCAGGAGGAGCGAGCCCCAGCCGCACCCCACGTCCAGCAGGCGCAGGCCGGGGCGCAGGGCCAGCTTGCGGCAGATCAGGTCGAGCTTGGCCTGCTGCGCGCCGTCCAGGGTGCCGGCGGGACCGGTCTCGTCCCAGTAGGCGCAGGAGTAGACCATCGACGGGCCGAGCACCAGCTCGTAGAACTCGTTGCCGACGTCGTAGTGGTGGCTGATCGCCCGGCGGTCGCGGTGCGGGGTGTGGCGCAGGCCGGTGCGGTGGCGCACCTCCTCGGACGGGGGCGGCGGGGGCGGCCAGGGCCCGGCCAGGCGTACCAGCTCGCGGGCGGCGGACCGTACCGCCGGGTCGCGCGCGAGCGCGGGCAGGCCGCGGGCGGGTTCGGGGGCGCCGCCGCGCTCCCAGAGGACCCGGGAGATGCCGTCCAGCGCCTCGTACAGGTCGCCCTCGATGTCGATCTCGCCCGCCACCCAGGCCCGGGCCAGGCCCAGCTCGCCCGGCCGCCACAGGATGCGGCGCAGTGCGCGCCGATGACGGATGACGACGGTCGGTGCGCCCGGCGGGCCTGCCTCGCTGCGGTCCCAGGCCCGGATGCGTACCGGGACGGGCGTTCTCAGCACCTTCTCCGCAAGGGCGTGGAGCCGCGGCGCGGCGTCGGACATGGGGCACCTCCGTGATGAGCGGCCCGCTCGGGGCGTACGCCTTCCATGGCGTCTGACATGTCGAACAACGGCATGCCGTCCGAGCTTCCCCCACCGGTTCGCGACACGCCGAAGGGGCGTGAGCACCACGGATGGCTCACGCCCCTTCGGCGTATCAGCGTGCGTCCCGGCGGGCCGTCAGCTCGCCCTGGCCTTCTCGCCCTTGACGGCTTCCGCCGCCTCCGCCCCGGCGCCCGGTTCCGGCGCGAGCGGCGGCGCCAGCTTGGCGGCGCCGGTGGTCCGCCCGGCGGTCGCGGCGGCCATCACGGGACCGGCGGCCTCGGCGAACTCCTCGCGCGGCTTCTCCATCGCGCCGAGCGAGACGACCTCGCGCTTGAGGAACACCGCGAGCGTCCAGTCGGCGAGGACGCGGATCTTGCGGTTCCAGGTCGGTACGGCCATGCCGTGGTACCCGCGGTGCATGTACCAGGCCAGCCGGCCCTTGAGCTTGATCTTCATCTTGCCCACGACGATCATCGCGACGCCCTTGTGCAGCCCCAGCCCGGCGACCGCACCCTTGTTGGCGTGCTTGTAGTCGCTCTGCGGGAAGCCGCGCAGCGCGGCGATCACGTTGTCACCCAGCGTCTTGGCCTGGCGCAGCGCGTGCTGTGCGTTCGGCGGGCACCACTTGCCCTCGCCCGCGGCGAGGTCCGGGATCTGCGCGTTGTCGCCCGCGGCCCAGATGTAGTCGACGCCCTTGACCTGGAGCCTGGCCGTGGTGTCGACGTGCCCGCGGGGGCCCAGCGGCAGGCCGAAGCGGGCCAGCACCGGGTTCGGCTTGACGCCGGCCGTCCACACGATGGTGTTGGAGTCGACCTCCAGGCCGTTCTTGAGCACCACGTGGCCGCCGACGCAGGAGTCCATCGAGGTCTTGAGGTAGACCTCGACACCGCGCTTCTGCAGGTGTTCGAGCCCCCACTCGCCGAGCTTGGGGCCGACCTCCGGGAGGATCTTGTCGGCGGCGTCGACGAGCAGGAAGCGCATGTCCTCGCGCTTGACGCTCGGGTAGTACTTGGCGGCGTCGCGCGCCATGTCCTCTATCTCGCCTATGGTCTCCGCACCGGCGAAGCCGCCGCCGACGAAGACGAAGGTCAGCGCCCGGCGGCGGATGTCCTCGTCCGTCGTGGAGTCGGCCTTGTCGAGCTGTTCGAGCACGTGGTTGCGCAGGCCGATGGCCTCCTCGACGCCCTTCATGCCGATGCCGTTCTCGGCGAGGCCGGGGATCGGGAAGGTGCGGGAGACCGCGCCCAGGGCGACGATGAGGTAGTCGAACGGGATCTCGTACGACTCGCCCACCAGCGGGACGACCGTGGCCACCCGCCGGTCCTGGTCGATGGTGGAGACGCGGCCGGTCAGCACCTCGGCCTTGGGGAGCACGCGCCGCAGCGGGACCACGACGTGGCGGGGGGAGATGGAACCAGCCGCTGCTTCGGGAAGGAAAGGCTGGTACGTCATGTACGAACGCGGGTCGACGACGGTGACCGTCGCCTCGCCGTAGCGCATCTTCTTCAGAATGCGGCGCGCCGCGTACAAGCCGACGTACCCGCCACCTACTACGAGGATTCGAGGACGCTCCGTGGTGCTCATGCCATCGAGTATCCAGCACCCAGGAGGGGGGTGCTCGTGAGGGTGTTCACAAGCACCCCCGGGTGTTCTGCTACACTCCCCGCCGCCGTCCCGGGCAGGGCCGTCGCCACAGCGAACCGCAGCGCTCGGCGCGACGAGGGCACCGGGTGTGAGCTGCACGTCTCCCCCGACTCGCGGGTAGACCAGCCGCACCGGGGCGGAGCGGCCCGGCGGGGCCGTACGCGCCTCCGCCGCCACGCGGGGGAGTCAGGTGGGTCTTATCCGGCTCTTACGTCCCTCGAACGGGCCTGACCGGGGATTTTTTCTTGTGAAGGACTTCACAAACATTCTTTTCGACACGGAGTGCCGAGCTCCCCGGCACGCAGTGCCGGAGCATCCACACGCCCTGACCTCCTACCGCGCATCGAGTGCCGTGTGGAGCGCGATCCCGTCGAGCATCGCTCAGATACATGTGTACACGCACACGCGTACACTGACCTCATGACTGAGAACACCGTGACCGTACGGGAAGCACGCGCACACCTCGCCGACCACATCAACCGGGCCGAGGAAGGCGTCCCGACCGTCATCACGCGCAACGGCGCCCCGGTGGCAGCCGTGGTCCCGATCTCGGACTTCGAGGCGTTGGAGGAAGCGGCCGACGTGATGCTGGCGCGCGAGGCCGAAGCGGTGCTGGCCGAGGGCGGCACCACCGTGACCATGGCGGAACTGCTGGCGGACCTGTTCAGCGAGCAGGACGGCGAGGCGGCGTGAAATACGCCTTCCGGTTCACCACGGCGGCACAGCGGCAGCTCCGGGCCATCGCCCGGCCCGACGCCATGCGCATCCTGACCGCGCTGACCGCACTCGGTGACGACCCGTACCGCCAGGACGCCGACACCAAGAAACTCACCGGCCCGTCGGGGCTCTACCGGCTCCGGGTCGGAAGCTACCGGATCGCCTACCAGATCAACGACGGTGAACTCGTCATCCTCGTCGTCAAGGTGGGCGACCGGCGGGACGTCTACCGCAACCTGTGACGCTCCGCCCGACACCAGCACCGCCGGGTACCGCCCCTCAACGCGCCTCGCGCGCCGTGAAGTGAGCGATCCCGTCCAGGATGTCGTGCTCGCTCACCACCAGCCCCGCGGCACCGGTGCGCTCCAGCACGGCCGCCAGGATCAGCGCACCCGCCGTGATCACGTCGACCCGGCCCGGGTGCATGACGGGGATCGCGGCGCGCTCGGCGTGTGTGGAGCCGGTCAGGCGGGCGACGATCTCGTGGACCTCCCCGGCGGTCAGCCGCGAGTGGTGGATGGCGGCCGAGTCGTACGCGGGCAGCCCGAGCGCGATGCCGGCGAGCGTGGTGACCGTGCCGGCCAGCCCGACCAGGGTGTGCGCCTCGGTGAGCGGCACCGTCTCCGCCGCCTGGTCCAGCGCGGCGGCGATGTCGGCCCGTACGGCGTCGAGCTGCCGCCCGGTGGCGGGGTCGGACAGGTGGTGGCGCTCGGTGAGCCGGACGCAGCCTATGTCGACCGAACGGGCCGCCCGCACCCGGCCGTCGTCCCCGCCGAGCACGAACTCCGTCGAGCCGCCGCCGATGTCCACCACCAGGTACGGCGGCTCGTGCGCAGTCCCGGCCGCCCCGCCCTGCCCCGCCGTCACGCCCAGTTCCTGGGTGGCCCCCGCGAAGGAGTACGCCGCCTCCTCGTCCCCCGTGATCACCTCGGGGTCGACACCGAGCGTCTCCCGCACCCCGCGTACGAAGTCCGCGCGGTTCTCCGCGTCCCGGGACGCGGAGGTGGCGACGAAACGGACGCGCTCCGCGCCGAGTTCGCGGATGACGGCGGCGTAGTCGCGGCAGGCGGCGAACGTGCGCTCCAGCGCCTCCGGCGCGAGGCGGCCCGTACGGTCCACGCCCTGGCCCAGCCGGACGATCTGCATCCGCCGGTCCAGCTCCGCCAGGGTGCCGGTGCGCGGGTCGGCGTCGGCGACCAGCAGCCGGATGGAGTTGGTGCCGCAGTCGACGGCGGCGACGCGGGTCATGGGCGCTCTCCCTGCTCGTGCTCGGGCTCGGGCTGCTGCTGCTCCGGTGCGGGCTCGGGCCCCGCCCCGTCCGGCAGCGGCACGCAGGGGCCCTTGCGCCACCACGGGGGCAGCAGCGCCAGCGCCTCGTCCCCCAGCGGGTTCACGCCCGGCCCGGCCACCAGCGCGTGCGCCACCAGCACGTGCAGGCACTTGACCCGATCAGGCATGCCGCCCGCGCTGGGGAAGCCGGTCAGCACCTCGATGGCGTCCCGGCGGGCGAGGTAGTCCTCGTGCGCGGCCCGGTAGGCGGCGGCCAGTTCGGCGTCCTCCTGGAGCCGGGCCGTCATCTCCCGCATCACGCCGTCGGCTTCCAGCGTGCCGATCGCGGACGCGGCGCGCGGGCACGTCAGGTAGTACGTGGTGGGGAACGGCGTGCCGTCCTCCAGCTTGGGCGCCGTCTCGACGACGTCCGGCTGCCCGCAGGGGCAGCGGTGAGCGATGGCGCGCAGCCCGCGCGGCGGGCGGCCGAGCTGGGCGCGGAAGGCCGCGATGTCGGCGTCGGTGGGCGGCGTGGGCGCGGTCGGCGGCGGCGGAGTGTGCATGGGGCGGTCCAGGGTGGTCGGAGGGGACGTCGGGCGGGGCGGGGTGAAAGGGACGGGGCGGCGGGCCGGAAACGTGGCGGGTGTCAGTCGGCCTTGTCCACACCGTTCCAGAGCTTCTCGTACCAGGGCCGGTCGGTGCCGCCGTGGTCCTGGGGCAGGCCGGACCGGGGGGTGCCGTCCGGGAGGATGTAGCTCACCTCGCCCGGCCGCACGAAGTGCAGGTGTGCGCGCGCCTGCTGCTCGACGAACGCCTCGTCCTGCCAGCGCGCCTTCAGCTCGCGCAGGTCCCGCACCCGCTCCCCGGTCTCGCCGGCCTGGCGCCGCTGGTCCGCGATGTCCGCGCGCTGCGAGACGTACTGGCGCATCGGGTAGGCGAGCGCCACGACCATCGAGCAGACGACGAGCGCGAGCAGCGCGGCCCGGCCGGTGAGGCGGCTGCGGCGCGGTGCGCGCACGCGGCGGCTCTGCGCGCGGTAGACGCGTTCGGCGGTCTGCGAGCCGAGCGCCCTGAGCCTGGTCGCGGTCGAGAACCGGTCCGCGGGCACGTTCCTCCCCCTGCCTCTGTCCTCGCGAGCGCCTGCGGCGCCGCGCAGGGGCCCGGGCGCTTCGGCACGTCACGTACGTACGTCCCCGCCACCGTACGGGAACGGCGGCGGGGACGTAGGGTCCGGCAGCGTGTCAGCCCTTGAAGCGCGGGAAGGCGGAGCGGCCCGCGTAGACCGCGGCGTCGTCGAGGATCTCCTCGATGCGCAGCAGCTGGTTGTACTTGGCGACGCGCTCGGAGCGGGCGGGGGCACCGGCCTTGATCTGGCCGCAGTTGGTGGCGACGGCCAGGTCGGCGATGGTGACGTCCTCGGTCTCGCCGGAGCGGTGGGACATCATGCACTTGAAGCCGCTGCGCTGGGCCAGCTCCACGGCGTCCAGCGTCTCGGTCAGCGAACCGATCTGGTTGACCTTCACCAGCAGCGCGTTCGCGGACTTCTCCTCGATGCCGCGCGCGAGGCGCTCGGGGTTGGTGACGAACAGGTCGTCGCCGACGAGCTGCACCTTGTCGCCGAGCTTGGCGGTCAGGCCGGCCCAGCCCTCCCAGTCGTCCTCGAAGAGCGGGTCCTCGATGGAGACCAGCGGGTACGCGGCCACCAGCTCCTCGTAGTACGCGGTCATGTCGGCGGCGGAGCGCTTCTCGCCCTCGAAGGTGTAGGTGCCGTCCGAGTAGAACTCGGAGGCGGCGACGTCCAGCGCCAGCGCGATGTCCTGGCCGGGGGTGTAACCCGCCTTCTTGACGGCTTCCAGGATGAGGTCGAGCGCGTCGCGGTTGGAGCCCAGGTTGGGGGCGAAGCCACCCTCGTCGCCCAGGCCGGTGGCCAGGCCGCGCTCCTTGAGCACGCCCTTGAGCGCGTGGTAGACCTCGGCGCCCCAGCGGACGGCCTCGGAGAAGGACTCCGCGCCGATCGGCGCGATCATGAACTCCTGGATGTCCACGTTGGAGTCGGCGTGCGAGCCGCCGTTGAGGATGTTCATCATCGGGACGGGCAGCTGGTGCGCGTTCGGTCCGCCGAGGTAGCGGAAGAGCGGCAGGTCTGACGCCTCGGAGGCGGCGTGCGCGACGGCGAGGGAGACGCCGAGGATGGCGTTCGCGCCGAGCGAGGACTTGTCGGCCGTGGCGTCGAGGTCGAACATCGCCTGGTCGATCAGGCGCTGCTCGGTCGCGTCGTAGCCGACCAGCTCCGGGCCGATCTGCTCGATGACGGCGAGAACGGCCTTCTCGACGCCCTTGCCGCCGTAGCGGTTGGCGTCGCCGTCGCGGAGTTCGAGGGCCTCGAAGGCACCGGTCGAAGCGCCGGACGGGACGGCAGCACGGCCGGTGCTGCCGTCGTCGAGGCCGACCTCGACCTCGACCGTGGGGTTGCCTCGCGAGTCGAGGATCTCGCGGGCTACGACGACGTCGATGGACGGCACGAGGTTCTCCTTCGTGTGTATATGGCTTCTGCACCCGCAGCCTATCCGGCTGGCGGACCGAAGCGTTTGTTCCGCTGGTAAAGAAAACGCTCCGTTACGGAACAGGTCCGTAACGGAGCGTTTACCTTCCTCCAGGGTCTCTGGTTCGGATCAGGCGCGGGCGCCCCCGTCAGGCACAGGCCCAGGCGCTCATGCCCTGGAGGGCCGCCAGCTTCTCCGCGACGGCGATCTGCGCTTCCTTGCCGGCCAGGTCGGCGCGCGGCGCGTACGCGGTGCCGCCCGCGGCCTCCCAGCTGGACTGCGAGAACTGAAGTCCGCCGTAGTAGCCGTTGCCGGTGTTGATCTGCCAGTCGCCGCCCGACTCGCACTGCGCGATGGCGTCCCAGTTGGCGGAGGCCGCGGCCGGCGCGGACGCCGCCTGGGCGCTGTTCGCGACGGTGAGCGGGGCCGCGACGGCGAGGGCGGCGGCACCGGCGAGCGTGGCGATACGGGCGGTGGCCTTGCGGGTCACAGTGGACATGCGCGCGTCTTCCTTACGTTCGGGTGCCCGCCGGATCAGGCGAGCGTGAACGACCGTAAGGGCGTCAGAGCAAAAGCCTCAAGGACCTTCTTTCCTTACCAATTCAGACATCTTGACAGCAAGGGCGACACTCTGCGCAGGTCATCGCCGGGACGCCGGTCAGGACCAAAGTCCTTTTCCGGACACCTCCCACGAGAGTCATGTCACAGCGAAAGCCGCTGCCCCGGCAGGATCAGGTCCGGGTCGGAGCCGACCGTGTCGCGGTTGCCGTCGTAGAGCGAGGTCCAGCCGTCCAGCCCGAGGTCCGCGGCGATCGCGGAGAGGGAGTCGCCGTCCTGCACCCGGTAGGCGTCGCCCGGCGACACGTCCCTCCCGTCCTCGCCGCGGGGGCCGTCCTTGCCGTGCGAGCCGCGCGAGGAGCGGTCCGCGTCGCCCCGCTCGCGCGCGTCGGGCGCGCCGCGGTGCTTGCCGCGCGCGTCGGCGTCCCGGCGGTCCCGGTCCTCGCCGGGAGCGGGCGCGGCCGTCTCGCCGCCGTCGCGCGCGTCACCGGAGCCGTCGCCGGAGTCGGGGGCACCGGCGTCGGTGCCGGAGGCGTCGCCGGAGCCTTCCGGCGTGGCGGAGCGGTCGGACGCGTCGGCACGGTCGGAGCCGTCGGCCGCGTCCGAGCCCTTCGGCCCGCCACGGTCCGCCTTGTCCGAAGAACCGGCGGGCTTCTTGGCGGCGGACTCCTCCGGGGACGGCTCGCCGGACTCCGGCGGAGTGCCGGTGTCACCGGACTCGGGCGTCTGCTCGCCGGACGAGGGCTTCTCGGGCGCCGGGTCCTGGTCGGCACCGGGAAGGGCGTCCGGGAGCTGCCGGGCCGCGTCGCCCAGCCCGGAGGTGACCGCGCAGCTGGGCCAGGCACGCGGACCCTGGTCGGCGAGGATCTTCTCCGCCACGGATATCTGCTGGCTGCGGCTGGCCAGATCGGGCCGCTCCGCGAAGTCCCGGCCCCCGTACTGCTCCCAGGACTCCTGGGTCAGCTGGAGGCCGCCGTAGTAGCCGTTGCCGGAGTTGGAACTCCACAGTCCGCCGCTCTCGCACTGGGCGACGCGGTCCCAGGTACCGTCGTCGGCCGCCTGTGCCGCACCCGCTCCGAGCAGCGGCATGGCGATCCCGGCGCCGGTCACCCCCGCCGCGACGAAGAAGGCGGGAGCCTGACGGGGCCGTCGGTGACGGCCGTTCCCGGAGCGCATGTGATGCCTCTCGTAAGACAGCTGTAGACCGAACGGCCGTTGGCAGACCGATCGAGCATCGAACGTAGCGGCGCGTCCCGCCCGTCACAAGCGAATGTCGCGCGTATCACGTAAAGGTCACGGGCAAAGTCCGCAATCCGCGCATAATCAGGCCGCCGCGCCACCGCAAATCGGCTGGCTCCACGGCCAGTTGAAGATCGGGCAGCCGCCGGAAGAGGGTGCCGAGCGCGATCCGGCCCTCGAGCCGGGCCAACGGGGCGCCCAGGCAGTAGTGCACGCCGTGCCCGAAGCCCAGGTGCGGGTTGTCCCGTCGCGCCAGGTCGAGCACGTCGGGCCCCGCGAACCTGGCCGGGTCGCGGTCCGCCGCCGCCAGCACCACCAGCACCGGATCGCCGGGCTCCACCCGCCGGCCGCCCAACTCCAGCGCCTCCGTGGCGAATCGCCAGGTGGCCATCTCCACCGGCCCGTCGTAGCGCAGCATCTCCTCGACCGCGACGGTCTGCGCCGCCTCGTCACCGCGCGCCACCGCGTCCTCCCAGTACGCCCGCTGGCGCGGGTGGCGCAGCAGCGCGCAGGTGCCGTTGCCGATGAGGTTCACCGTGGTCTCGAAACCGGCGAACAGGAGGATGAACGCCATCGCGGCGGCCTCGTTCTCGGTGAGGTGCTCGCCGTGGTCGGAGGCGCGGATCAGCCCCGAGAGCAGGTCGTCCCCGGGGTCCCGCCGCTTGCGGTGGATCAGCTCGGCCAGATACGCGCGCATCTTCTTGACCGCCCGGCCGACACCGCCGCGCGGCCCCCGGTCGTGCCGGATCATCATGCCCGCCCAGTCGCGGAAGTCGTCCTGCTCCTCGGGCGGCACCCCGAGCAGGTCGCAGATCGCGTAGAGGGGGAGCGGGAAGGCGAGATCGTGGATGAGGTCCGCGCTGCCCGGCTCCGCACCGACGCCGCCCGCACCGGGCCGCCGGGCGAGGACGGCGTCGATCAGCCGGTCGGTCAGCTCCTGGACCCGGGGTTCGAAGGCGGCCACCCGCCGGGGCGTGAACGCCTTGGAGACCAGCCGCCGCAACCGCGTGTGGTCCGGCGGGTCGATGTTGAGCAGGTGCGTCATCAGGTTCGCGCTGCGCTCCCCCGGAATCCCCACCTTCCCCTTGCCGTGCGCGGCGCCGCCCTCCCGGTGGTGCCCCGGGTTCTTGCTCAGCCGCTGGTCCGCGAGCGCCTGCCGGGCGTCCGCGTAGCGCGTGACCAGCCACGCCTCGACCCCGCTGGGCAGTTCGGTCCGGCGTACGGGCGCGTGCTCGCGCAGCCAGGCGTACGCGGGGTAGGGGTCGGTGGCGAACTCCCAGTCGAAGAGCGGGGGCGGCGGCGGAGCGACGGGCGCGGAGGGTTCGTGGTGCACGCACCGACCGTATACGGGCAGGTGGGGGGCCGCGCGGGCGCGCCGCGTCGCCGGGGGTGGCGGTGCTGGGGGCGGGGCGGTCAGTCGCGGGGAAAGTCCTCGGTCTCCAGCCGGAACTCCATGCCGAGCGGCGCCAGATCGAGGTCCTCGCCGAACTTCACCGTCAGCTCGCTCTCGTAGACCTCGCCGTCCGGACGGCCGAAGGCGTGGCACTTCCCGGTGTAGGGGTCGGCGATCAGATACACCGGGACACCCGCCTGGGCGTACGCCTTCCGCTTGGTGCCGTAGTCGTTGTCCCGGGTCTCCCGGGAGATGACCTCCAGCACGAACTCGACGTCGCGGTAACTCCAGCGGCCCGTAGCGTCAAGCATCGCCCCGTCGGAGAGTTTCAGCAGGTCGGGGGCGAATCCATTGCCTTTTCCAGGGAGGGGGAGCAACACATCGGACTTGGTCTTCGCCCGGCGCCCGAAGCACTCCTTCAGCTGGAGCAGGACCAGTTCGATGATGTCCCAGTGTGTGTTCCGCTGTGGCGACACGACCACGGCCCCCTCGACGATCTCGGCCTTGAAGCCCTCGGGGACCCCCATCCGGTCAAGGAGCCACAGCTCCTCCTCCAGCCCGGATGTGTCAGCGTCAGCCATATCGATCCTGTCGGTCATCTCGACGGTCACCGGTGCCGCTCCCTCCCCGCCGCACTCAGTACGCGCAGCCGTGCGGTACAACGATACGAGTGTCCGTCCGGACACGGCCCCGGCGTGCCGCCGTCAGGCGAAATGCTTCGTCAGTTCGGCCAGGTTGTCCCGGGTGACCTGCCACAGCTCGCTCTGGCGGGCGTGCACGTCGGCTACCGCAGCCGGGTGGTCGGCCAGGAGGGCCAGCGCCCGTTCGGTGAGCAGCGCGCCCAGGTCCCGTTCGTGGACCGAGACGCCCCACTCGGGGCGGCCGATGTCGTCGAGGAAGTACGCCAGTTTGGGGTGCGAGATCAGGCTGAGCACCGGGGTGCCGCAGCCGAACGGGATCATGGTCGCGTGGCCCCGCATGCCGATCACCAGCCGGGTGCGGGCGTAGTGGTCGCGGATCTCGCCGTTGGTGAGGTCGTGGAGGGGATCGACCGGGAGGGTGAGGCCGTGCTCCCGGCGCAGGTCGTGGACGAGGCGCTCGTCGGCGGGCATGTGCGCCGCGTACCGGACCTCCGCGTGCTCGCGCAGGCTCCGTACCGAGGCGGCGAGCTGGGCGAGGAAGTGGCCGTAGTCGTGCCCGAAGCGCAGGCCCGCCCGGTCGTAGGCGCAGTTGAGCAGTACGGTCTCCGCCCGCCGCCCGGGGTCGCGCCAGTCCGGGTCGAGCCGGCGGGCGACGGTGGTGGGGCAGGGCTGCCAGCGCACCTTGTCCCGCAGCTCCGGCGGCAGCAGGTCCCGTACGCGCCGCACGGAGCCGTGGTTGCGCAGCCCGAAGAAGGCCGACCGCTCGACCAGGGTGCGCAGGCTGCGGGTGAAGCGGGTACGCCCGTACTCCTGCCCCTCGAACGCGTTGTAGCCGACCGCGAAGACCGCCAGGGGGGCGGTGATCCGGGTGAGCAGCTCGTCCGGGACGTTCCACTGCCAGGCGCTGTTGCCGTTCGGCCAGGTGTCCGGCAGGAACAGCCCGCCGCCGCCGATGATCACGCCTCGCCGCGCGTTCACCTCCGCCAGTGCCTGTTCGTCGAAGAGGCGGTGCACGTGGACGGAGTGCCAGCGGCGCGGGCCGGTGTCGGTGTCCAGGCACATCCGGACGGCCTCGGGGAGCACCTTGTCCCCGGCGTTCTCCTGGCCGGTGGAGAAGAGGGCCACGTGCGCGTACTGCTCGGCGGCAGGCGGGGCCGGTGCGGCGGGCGCGGCGGATGCGGGGTCCGGCTGCTGGGCGCCGGTGCCCGCGAGGTGCAGGGAGCGGCAGCCCCGGTGGGTCGGCTCGGCGTCCAGCCCCTCGCGGGCGTAGGCGCGTGCTCCCGCGTCGTCGCCGCGCAGCCAGGCGAGCCGGGCCAGCTGCCGGTATGCCCGCGCGGCGACGGCCGGGGCGGCGGTGGCCAGCAGCAGGTGGGTCTCCGCCTCGTCGTGGCGTGAGAGGGCCAGCAGCGCGGTGCCGTACGTCTCGTGGAAGCGCGGCTGGTTGGCCTGCGCCCGGTCGGCCACCAGGGAGAGCACCTCGACGGCCTCCTCGTAGCGCCCCTTCTCCAGGTGCACCCCGGCCGTCTCGCGGGCCAGGTTGATCGAGGGCCGGGAGTCGCGCAGCAGGGGGGTGACGCAGTGGGTGAAGTAGTCGGGGTGGCGGCGTACGCGCAGGGCGCAGTACGCGCGGTGGAACGCGTCGTCGGCCAGGTCGAAGCGGTGCCACGCCCGTTCGGCGGGGCCGTATCCGGCGCGTGGCGCCGCCCAGGGGCGGTGGCCGCCGCCCGCCGCGCGCTCCCCCGTCTCCCCTACCGCGTCCTCCCCCGTCTCCCCCGTCTCCTCCGGCGTGCCGAAGTTGAGGACGACGGCCTCGGCCGGTACGGGCGCGTCGTCGTAGAGCCGCCGCGCCAGGAAGTCGAAGCGGGCGTCCAGCACGGTGGCGGGCCCGCCGTCGCCCGCGCCGCGCTGGAGGACGAACAGGCCGTCCTCCCGTACGGTCCGCTCCCCGCCGTCGAGCGGCTGGGGGACGGCGGCGGCGCCGTACCGCAGCCGCAGCAGTTCACCGAGGTCGCCGAGCACCACCATGCCGGTCGTGAACGCGAGCACCGTGTCGTAGGCGGGGCCGGTGCCCTCACCCCGCGCGTCCGCGTCCGCGTCCCGGAAGGCACGCAGGTACGCGCCGCGCGAGGCCGCGCGGTGCGGCACGACGCGCGGGTGCAGCCGCCGGGCCGCGTCCAGTTCGGCCTCCTCCAGCCCGTCGTGCAGCAGCAGGAAGTCCTCGCACAGCCAGGGGTTGGTCAGCGCCAGGCTGCGCAGCAGCGCCAGCAGGCCGGGCAGCCGGGCGCGGTCGGTGTGGCAGGCGAGGGCGATCCGGCGCTTGCCGGTGGCCGCCGCCGGGCGCGGGGCGCCACTCACCGGAGCGAGGTCCGCAGGCCGCCGAGGTCGACGTTCCTGGTGTGGGCCGTGACCCATTCCCTCTCCTTCTCGCGGAGTCGGCCGGGCTGCCCGTAGCCGATCAGATCGATGGCGGCGCTGACGTCCAGGAAGTCCAGCAGGCGCAGCACCGTGAAGGCGGTGGTGGGCCGCGCGCCCCAGCCGTCCTCGCCGATCAGGGCGGGGTCGGCGACCGGGCGGCGCAGCGCCGCGTCCCCGGCGTAGCGCTGGGCGCCGGGGACCAGTCGGCGCTGGGCGCTCCGCCAGTCGTCCCCCGAGTCGGCGAACAGCAGCCGTACGCGCACCTGTTCGTGCCAGCGCGGGGTGCGCCCGTCGGCGACGGCGCCCACGGCGTGCACGTCCGTACGCGTGCCGGTGGCCGGGCCGCCCTTGCGATAGCCGTCGCAGCGGACCACCAGGTCGTACGCGTCGACCGCCGCCGCCAGCGCCGCGCCGCCCTCGCCGGGTGCGGTGTCGGCGGGAGTGGTGTCGGCGACCACGCACACGCTGCGGTCCGCCAGCAGCCCGCGCAGCTCCCCCGCACCGCACGGCTCGGTGCCCGCCAGCAGCGGGTCGGCCATGCGGGGCTGCGCCTCCAGACGGCTGTGGGCGGCGTACAGCGCCGCGAGCCGCCGCACCTCGGGGTCGCCCGCGCCGCGCTCCCGCATCCGGGCGCCGAGTTGGGCGGTGAACGCCTCGCGCACCTCGGCGCCGGGACGCTCGGCCTCCAGCGCCGCCGCGAGGGGGCCGTCCGCGCCGAGGAGCCTGGCGGCCTCGGTCAGGCAGGCGTGCTTCTCGCGCAACGTGCCCAGGTGCAGGGCGACTTCGTCGGCGGCGGCGCCCTGCGACAGCGCGAGGTAGCCCTCGTACGCCTCGGCCGCCGCGACGGGCCGGTCCAGCGCCTCCAGCGCGCGGGCCCGCAGCCGCCAGGCGCCCTTGGACTTGCGGCGCGCCGCAAGGGCCGTGTCGGCCAGGTGGAGGGCGAGGTCCGCCTCGCGCGCGCCGCCCGTCCGCAGCGCGGCGTCTCCCGCGTGCAGCAGGGCGTCGAAGGTGCGGGTGGTGAGCAGGGTGCCGAGCGCGGCGGCCAGGCGCAGCCGCGCGGCGTCGGAGGCCTCCGGGCCGGCGTCCGGGGCGGCGGCGTCGAGGCCCGCGAGGTAGGCCGCGCAGGTCGCCGCGCACGCGGCCAGCGGATCACGCGCGCGTCCCCGCCACATGCCCATGGTCTCTCCACACTCCGGCAGCAGAGTGCGCAACTGTGCCCCATGGCCGTCCGCCGCGCGCAACACCTGGGCGCACGGCGGGTGAACCCTGCGCGAATCGTTCGCGTACGGCCGTACGGCGCACGGCGGCGGGCAGGGCCGGTCGGCCTTCTTGACGCCGCGAGAAGCGCGCTTCGAGAATGTGGATCTCCAGCCCGCCGTCCGGGGCGGCTGCCGCGCGAAGGTGTTCCCGCCGAGCCCGGCCGCCGCGTGCCGGGGTCCGCCGCAGGGCGGACCGGCGGCGTACGGCCTGACCGCACCGGCGCCCCGCACGACCGAAAGGCGACCCCCATGGCCCCTCCCCAGCCCGCGCCCGAGGTCGCCGCGTGACCGCCGCCGTCATCGGGGAGGTGCTGGTCGACCTCGTGTGGCGGGCCGGGTCGGCGTCCATCACGCCGCTGCCCGGCGGCAGTCCCGCGAACGTGGCGCTGGGCCTGCACCGGCTCGGGCGCCCGGTCACGCTGACCACCTGCTGGGGCGACGACCCGCCCGGTGCGCTGGTGCGCGACTTCGTACGGGAGGCCGGTGTCCCGGTCGTCCGCGCCGGAAGCGCCTCGGGCCGTACCACCCTGGCCCTGGCGTACGTGGACGAGGCCAGCGGCGGCGCCACGTACGACTTCCTGGCCGCCTGGGACCCGGTGGACCTGCCGGTCGCGCCGGAGGTGCGGCTGCTGCACACCGGCTCGCTGGCCGTGGTGGTGCAGCCGGGCGCGGCGCGGGTGCTGGCGGCGTGCCGGGCCGTGCGGGCGCGGCCCGGCGGCGCGGTCGCGGTGGATCTCAACGTGCGGCCGAGCGTGCAGCCGGACCGGGCGGCGTACCGCCGGGCGGCCGAGGAGGTGGTGGCGGCGGCGGACGTGGCCAAGGCGAGCGACGAGGATCTGGCGTGGCTCTACCCGGACCGCGCCGTCGGGGTGGCCGCCCGCGAACTGCTGCGGCTGGGGCCCTCGTTGGTCGTGGTCACGCACGGCGCAGCGGGGGCGACGGGGTTCACCACCGGCTACGGAGACGGCTCCGGCTGCAGCTCCGGCGGCGGGGAGGTCACCGTACCCGCGCCGCGCGTCGAGGTGGCCGACACGATCGGCGCGGGCGACGCCTTCCACGCCGCGCTCCTCGCGGCCCTGCTGGTGCCGGGCGGGGACGGCGTTCACCGGGTGCGGCTGCCGACGGAGCGCGGCGAACTGCGGGAGATGCTGCGGCAGGCCGTGACGGCCGGCGCGCTCGCCTGCACCCGGCCGGGCGCCCGGCTGCCGGGCCGCGCGGAGCTGGACGCGGCCCTGCACGGCGGCTGAGGGCCGCCCCGTCCGGGCGCGGTGCGCCGTGCGGGTTACGGGGTCCAGACGATGGGGTCGTCTTCGTAGGTGTCGTCCGAGTAGTCGGCGCCGGCGACCGTGAAGCCGGGTCCGGCTCCCTGCACGCGGCCGGTCTCGTAGCTCTCGCCCTTCGTGGCGAACTCTTCGGGCCCGACCTCGTCCGCGCATTCGGGCATGTCCACGCCGAAGACCAGCGCCCCGGTGAGGCCCCCGTCCGCTCCGACGCCCGAGAGGGTGGGTCCGGTCATGCCGCCGAGGTCGCTGCCGTCCGCGTTCGTGACGGTGTAGCGGAGGCAGTAAGGCGTGACTCCCGGGTCGGCATCGTCGCCCATCGCCTCGTCGAAGGCGGCCTTGTCGAGTTTTTCCACACGGGTGAGGGTGATGCCGACAGCACCCTTGCTGCCGCCGTCGTCGTAGGGGACGACGGCGGTCTCACCGATCTTCAGCTTGGTGCCCGGCGGCGTCATCCTGACCTTCTCGGGCGTGGCCGAAGGGGAGCTTTCGCCCGCGTCGTCCTCGGGCGCCTTCGCCGGAGCCGTCTCGGGTGCGGCCGATGTCGCGGCGTCCTTGGACGAGGAGTCCGAGGAGTCCGAGCCGTCGCCGCCGCAGCCCGCGAGAGCGAGCGTGAGCGCCAGCGCGCCGAATGCCGATATCGCTGCCGTGCGGGTGCGAGTCACTGCCTGGTGCCCTTCCGTCGCCGCACGGAGGCACTCCCCGTCCGGTTGTGTCGGCGGGTGGCCGTCCCAAGGGCACTCGCCTGCGGCCAGCATAGATGTGCCCGCGCACACGGAAGGAGTTGGGCCGCCGTTGGCACGCAGGCACGGCCGCCGGGAGGGCGTGCGCACCACCGTCGCACTCGCACACCGGAGGGCTGCCCGGCACGCCCCGGGCGTACGCACGCGAGCGCCCCGCCCCGGGTGAACCTCCCGGGACGGGGCGCGGACCGCAGGCCGGCCGCAGCTGCTGCTGGCCGGTACCACCTGCGCGGTACGGCGCGGTACTACGCGGTGCAGGCCCCGAGGTCCTGCCAGACGCCCCACTCGCCGCCGGCGCCGGGCTCCTCGCCCCTCACCCACCACTTGGCGCGCCAGGTGTGGCCCGCGTGGGTGACGGTGTCGCTGCCGCTGTAGGCGGTCCCGGCGTTCCAAGGCCCGGCGGTGCACTTCTGCGGGTCGGGCCCACCGGGGTCGGGGTCACCGCTGCCGCCGATGTTCACGTCGATGCAGGAGTAGAACGCGTTGCCGGTGTCGGCGACGTTCCAGACCGCGAGCACCTTCTGCTTGCCCTTGAGGCTGCCGAAGTCCACCTGGTGGCTGACGCTCGACGGCGGCTGCGCTCCGCCGTCGTTGATCTCCGCCACCTTCTGGCCGCCGACGAAGTACTGCCAGGTGCTCGTCGCGTGACGGGCCGTGAGTCTCCAGGTGAAGGTGGTCTTGCTCGCGATCGGGGTGACCTTCCAGCCCTTGCTGTCGTTGTCGAGCTCGGCGAAGGGACCGTTGCCGCCGCTACAGCTCTTGAGGCCCTTGGGGCCCTCGACACTCTGGGGCTCGTACTTGATCTGGCCGCAGTCGACGACGCCCGCGGCGCACTGCGCCTGGCGGCTCGACGGCGAGTCCACGTATCCGTGCGCACTGGCCGTGCCGGCCGGGAGGCTCACCGCGACGAGCGGGGCGATGCCCGCGCCGATCACAGCAGCCAGCCTTCGCTTCGTGTTCATGCCAACTCCTTCATGTTCGAAGCCACCGCCGAGGGGGACGGTCGCGGCCGGCAACCGCTGTTCGGCAGCTTCGTCGAGTGGGGTCAGTGGGGGGCTCAGCCAGATCACACGGGGCCAGTGGTGAGGTCGTCACCAGCGGGGCGCCTTCCCGCACCCGCCGGATCGCGAACTGACGATCGAGGTCGACTTGGTCTAGACCTTAGCGGTTGTCCGGGCCGCGTCAAGAGTTCGGCAACGCACGTGCCGCGCCTGCCCGTTCCGCCCACGAGCTGCTCCGTCCGGCGGACACGTGCTCAGCAGGGCATATGCCCGCAGCGCCGGTCCGGGCCGCGGAAACGCGTGGCGTCAGTCCGCCACGCCCTCCGCCGCACGGATCGCGTCGCGGTAGGCGCGGGCGGCGGCGCGCAGCGCCGTCTCGGGGTCGACGCCCTCCTGTTCGGCCCGCACCGCCAGCGCCAGCAGCGCGTACCCGGGGCCGGAACCCTCCGGCACCGGCACGTCCAGCCCGCCGCTCCGCGCCCGTCCCGCCAGCTTCGCCGCCAGCGCCAGCGCGGGCTGCCCCACCGGCACGCCCTCGGTCACCGAGGAACGCCCCTTCTCCACCGCCTTCGTCCGCAGCCAGTGCGCCCGGACGTCCTCCGGGGTCTCGGCCGACGCATCGCCGAAGACGTGCGGATGCCGGTGGACGAGCTTGCCCACCAAGGTGCCCGCGACGTCGTCGACCGAGAACGGCTCGTCCGGATCATCCTGGGCGATGCGGGCGTGGAAGACGACCTGGAGCAGCACGTCGCCCAACTCCTCGCGGAGCGCCTCCCGGTCCCCCTCCTCGATCGCCTCGACCAGCTCGTACATCTCCTCAAGGCCGTGCTTCGCCAGGTCCTCGCTGGTGCGCACGCTGCTCCAGGGGCAGTCGGCGCGGATGCGGTCCATCACCTGCACGAGGTCGAGCAGCCGGGCGCCGGGCAGGTCGTAGGAGCCGGGCAGCAGTTCCAGCTCCGGCATCGTCTGCGCGCCCGAGCCCGCGAGCCGGGCCAGGCCGTCGGTCAGCCGGGGCTCGCCCTCGGCGGCGGCGACGACCACGATGCTGCCGCCGTCCGCCAGGCACGCGTCGACCAGCTCCCGGGCGTCCGGCAGCGCCTCGGAGACCCGCACCTCCACGCCCGCCTCCCGCAGGTACGGGAGCAGCGGGTGCGCCTCGTCCGCGCACAGCACGCGGGCGGCGCCGTGCAGCGCCTGCCAGGCGGGCCAGGACAGCAGCCCGGGGGCGACCCGATGGCTGGTGGTGAGCAGGACGATGCGGGGCGACTCGGCGGGTGACTGCACCCTACGAACCTAGCGCCTCTCGTGGGGATCTTGTCGCGTCGGGGGCGGGGTCCGGCTGGTGGGGCTCGCGAGCCCGGCAAGATCCCGACGAGAGGCCCTCACTCACCCCCGCCGTGGTCAGGCGGGCTGCTCCTGCTGCGCCTTGTCCTTCTCCTCGCCGGTGGCGTCCTTCAGCCAGGGCGTCTCACCGTTGACGAGCATGGTGTCCCGCACGCTCCACTTCCCGTAGCGCGGGTTGACGTCGATGCCCATCTTCTTGGACGCCTTGGAGAACTTGCCCGTCAGCACGGCGTTGGCGTCCGGCGCCTGGAGGTCGATGCCCGAGGCCGCCGCGATCTTCTGGACGGCCACCTCCAGCCACACCCAGTCGTCGATGTCCGACGGCGCGACGGCCTGCTGCTGGAGCAGCCCCGTCCGGAACGCCTTCGCGCCCCCGGCCCGCTGCTCGAACTGCGCCCGCACCTGCTGGATGTCGCGCCGCGAGACGGACACCCCCGAGTCCTTGGCGACCTTCTCCACGATCCGCTGCCGGATCATGCCGTTCAGCGTGATGCGGGTGAGCTGGCCGGTGCGCGTGATCAGCTCGTCGCCCTGCGGCTGCGTGCTCTGCGCGTCCCGCACCGCGCCGACCCGCGACTGGAGCTGCGCCATGGTGATCCTGTCCCCGTCCACGACGGCCGCCGCCCCTGGGCGCGCGTCGTTGCCGCACGCGGTGAGCAGCGGGGCCGCGATGACGAACGCGGCGGCGGTCGAGACGGTGAGCGCGGACCTTCGGCGGTGCATGGGGCCTCCCGGGCGGCGGCGAGGGTCGTGCGACGTTGCAAGACCTGGCGATGCTCGATGGTAGGTAGTGAGGAGCCGCTGTGACCACCGAATCGGCAGGTATTCGCCCAACGATTCGGCCAAAGGCGCGAGAGCGGCCCGCGCGCGGCTCACCGGCAGCGCCCGAGCATGCCGCCCAGCGTCTTCTTCTCGGCGGCCGTGACGGAGAGTTCGTAGTGGTGCTTCACCGCGATCCAGTCCTCGGCGTAGGCGCACCAGTACGTCTTGAGCGGCGGCTGCCAGGCGTCGGGCGGCCGGTCGCCCTTGGACTGGTTCACGTTGTCGGTGACCGCGAGCAGCTGCGGCTGGTCCAGGTCGTTGGCGAACGCCTCCCGGCGCTCGTCGTCCCACGTACGGGCGCCGCTGCGCCACGCCTCGGCCAGCGGGACCACGTGGTCGATGTCCACGTCACCCGACTCCCGCCACACCTCGCCGTCGTAGGGGCTGCGCCAACTGCCGGACACCGAGCGGCAGCTGCCGTCCGTGACGACGTCTTCGCCGTCGCGCTTGAGCACGGCCTCGCGGGTGTCGCAGTCGTCCCCCTGGGCGGACCAGTGGGGGAAGCGCTCCCGCGCGTAGCCGTCCATGGTGCCGGGGGGCCGTACCTCCAGGGTGGCCAGCAGCTTCCCCTTGTCCCCGGAGGCGCCTTCCGCCCCGCCCTTCGGGCTCCCGGACACGGGCGGGGCGGGGGTCGCCGTCGTCTCGCGCGGCCCCTCTTCCGGACCGCCGCACCCCGTGACCAGCAGGACCGCGGCCACCACCGGCACCGCCGTACGCCGCCACCGCACACCCACGCCGCCAACTCCCTCGGTCCGCCGCCCCGTACGGGACCTCATCCTGACAGGTGCCGGACACACAGCGCCTCGTCCTCCCGCAACTGCGCCACCACCGGGTCGTACGGGCCGCGTTCGGCCGTGAGGTCCTGGACGAGACGGCGGATCTCGGGCAGGGCGCGGGCGTACTGTGCGGTGTCCACGAGCGTCGCCGCGTACTGCTTGCGCAGCGTGCGGACCACCGGGGACGGGTCGCCGTGCTCGGCGACGGCCACCGGGAGCGCGTGGCCGAGCAGATCGGCGACCTGCGGGTAGTGCCCGGCCGCGAGCAGGCGGCGCACCTCCTCCAGGGTGCCGGGCAGGTCGAGCACGGGCGGCGGCCCGAAGCCGCGCGCGGGTGCGGCGTGCGGCGGGGGCGTGTGCTGGGGTATGTGCGGCGGCGTGTACGGCGCCGGGGCTGCGGCGGCGCGCGGGACCGGCCAGGGCGCCATGGGCTCGCGGAAGGGACGGGTCGGGTCGGTGGGCAGCGACGGCTGCGCGAAGGGCTGGTCGTACGGCCGGGGCAGCAGCGGGGCGAGCGCCGCGTACACCTCGTAGGCGTCGGCGGGGCGGGCCGCGGGCTCCTTGTCCAGCAGCCGTCCGACGAGCGCGGCGAGCGGCGCGGGCACCTCGGGGCTGAGCCTGCGCACGGGCACCGGCAGTTCGTGCAGTTTCTTGTAGAGCAGACCCGTCGCCTCCGGGGCCTCGAACGGGACCTTCCCGGTGAGGAGTTCGTAGAGCAGCACGCCCAGCGCGTAGAGGTCGGCGGCGGGGCCGACCGGGGAGTCGCCCATGGCCTGTTCGGGGGCCATGTAGACGGGCGTGCCGATCAGGGCCCCGGTGCGCGTGAGGCGGGTGGCGTCCCCGGCGGAGGCCACGGCGGCGATGCCCAGGTCGAGGATGATCACCCGGCCGTCGGGACGGACGATGGCGTTGCCGGGCTTGAGGTCACGGTGGATGACGGGGACCGCGTGCACGGCGACCAGCGCCGCGCACATCTGGGCGGCGACGGCCGCCGCCCACTGCCACGGGTAGTGCTCGTGCTCGGCGAGGTGGTCGCGCAGATCGCTGCCCTCCACCCGCTGCATGACCAGGAAGAGTTCGTCGTCGTCCCGGCCCGCGTCGTAGACGGTGACCAGGCCGGGGTGGTCGATGCGGGCGGTGACCTGGCACTCCCGCTCGAAGCGCCGCCGCAGTTCCTCCAGGTCCGCCGTGCCGGAGAGCGAGGCCATCTGGCCGGAATGCATCAGCTTGACCGCGATGCGCCGCCCGCCCAGGCCCAGATCGCGGCCTCCCCACACCTGGCCCATGGCGCCCTTGCCGAGCGGCTCGGTCAGCTCGTACCGGCCCGCGATCAGCCTGCCGCCGCCGGTCACCGGGGCTCACCGCGTCGGCGCAGCAGTTCGTCCAGCTCGTCCAGTTCGGAGGCGACCTGGCGCATCCGGGTGGAGGGGTGCGGTGGTGGGGGCGCGGCGGACGGCTGCCGTTCCGGCTGCGGCTGCGCGTCCCGCGGGGCGGGCGGGGGCTGTCGGAGGGGCCGGGGCTCCTGCGGCGGCTGCCCGTACGGGGGCTGGATGCGGGTGGCGGCCAGGTCCGGGGCCTGAGCCTGGGGCTGGGCCTGGCCCGGACCCGGGGCCTGGTAGCCCTGCGGGGTGCCGTACGACAGGGCGGGGTAGCCGTAGCCGGACGCCGCCGGCGGATGCGGTGCGGGCAGCGGGTGCGGCGCCAGCGGCGCGCGCGGGAAGCGGTCGGCCAGGACGGCGTGCACGGCGGCGCCGATGATGAGGGACACGATGTACACCCCCGCCCAGAACGAGGCCATCGCCTCCCCCGTCGGGTCCTCCTCGACGGTGATCAGCAGCGTCACGTAGACCGCCGTGAGTACGACGGCCAGCGCGCACACCCACCAGTCGGCCGCCCGGCGGCGCAGCAGCGCGAAGCGCAGCGACGGCACCCAGGCGAGCAGGCCGAGCGACCAGACGGGGAAGCTGGCGAACAGCAGTCGCAGCGCCATCCCCTTGGTGCCGGGCCCGCGGCGGCCGGGCGGGGCGGCACGGCGGGGTGCGGGCAGGGGTGGCGGGGCGGCGGCCGGGCCGTACATGGGATCTCCATGCTGCTGAGGAGACGGGCGGGATGGCGCGGGGGGTAGGCACAGGTGTGACTGTCGGACTTTGCTGGAAGTGAGCGTATACATCGCCACGGACCGCACGGCGCCGTCGGAGATATCCATCCGGCCTCGGAGTCCGCCCGGAGCGCTCGGGACTCCTGGCGCGGGGGCGCTCAGTCGGGCCCGAGCGTGCCGTCCGTCAGCCCGTCGTACATGCCCTGGACGAGCTGCCGGCCCAGAGCCTCGGCCTCGCGCAGCGCCGCCTCGAAGGCGGCCAGCCTGCGGAAGTGCGCGCCGTAGCGCCGCTGTTCGGCGAGGGGCAGCCGGGGCAGCCGCAGGCGCCGTACGTCCAGCCGGGAGGCGCTGGAGGCGTGGCTGCTGGCCTGGCGGGTGTTGGCGGTGCCGCGCAGGAAGCCCGCGACGAAGTACGCGTCGAGGGCCTGCGGGTCGGGCCGCAGCAGGGCCACGTGCCGCTCCAGCGGCTTCCCCGCGCCGTCCGCCGGCACGACCTGGGCGGTGGCGCTGCGGCCCAGCACGGGGACGAGGATGTCGCCCTCGCGGGTGCGCGGCGGTTCGGCATCGCCACCGCCCGCGCGCAGTTCCACCTCGAGCGCCCCCGCGCGGGCGAGTTCGCCGACGGTCGTGTCCGACCAGTGCGGGTGCCCGGCGGGGCCGGTGCCGTCGGAGGTACCCGCCCCGTCGGCGTCCGGCTCCTGCGGGGTGGCCGCCGGGGCGAGTTCGAGGGAGCGGCGCAGCGTGCGGTCCAACTGCTCGCGTACGGCGGTGAGCGCGTCGGTGCCCTCCCCGACGACGGGCGGCAGATGGCGGGCGGGGGCGAGGTCGACGTCCTCGTCCAGCAGGTCGATCACCGCGCGCGCGCCGCTGACCCCGGGCTCCTCCGGCAGTTCACCGCTCGCGTCGAAGGCGCGCCAGGCGTCCAGCACCGTGCGGCGCAGCTCCGCCCACGGCAGCGCGGCGCGGCCCCGCGCCTGGTGCCGGACGCTGGTGTCGACCAGGAGGAGGCGGGGTGACGGGGCCTCGGCGCCGTCCGGCCGGCGCAGTACCCACAGGTGCAGCGGCAGGCTGTACGGTGGCGCGGCGCCCGGCGGCAGGGCGATCACCGCACGGAGCGCGCCCCGGCGCAGCAGCGCCGCGCGGATGCGGCGGCCGGTGCGCCGGGAGGCGGCGGCGGGCGGCATGAGGAGCACCGCCGTGCCGCCGGGGCGGAGCCGGGAGAGGGCGTGCTGCACCCAGGCCAGTTCGGACTCGGTGCGGGCGGGCAGGCCGTACTCCCAGCGCGGGTCGTACGCCAACTCGGCGTGGCCCCAGTGCCGTTCGTTGAACGGCGGGTGGCACAGGACCACGTCGGCGGGCCGCGCCACCGGGGGCGTCCCGGACGCCCGCTCCTGCTCCGCGCCGCCGCGCAGGGCGTCCTCCGTGCGGATGTGGACGGCGGCGCCGCCGCGCAGGGCGAGCCGCAGGGCAGTGAGGCGGGCGAGCGCGGCGTCGGTCTCCTGGCCGTACAGCTCGGCGGGCCAGGAGCCGCGCGGGCCCAGCACGGCGGCCAGCAGCTCACCGGAGCCGCAGGCCGGGTCGAGGACGGAGTCGGCGGGCCCGGCGAGCGCGGCCATCAGCTCGGCGACGGCGGGCGGGGTGAGGGTGTACTGCCGGGAGTTGCCGTCGAGGTAGCGGCCGAGCAGGAACTCGTACGCCGGGCCGGGGCCGAGTTCGTCGGCGAACTCGGCGAGCGGGCCGCCGGGGGCGTGGGGGGTGCCGGCGGCGGTGCTCTCGGCGGCGGAGTGCTGGAGCAGCAGGTCGCCCGCGTGGGCGAGGGCGGCGGCGGTGCCCTCGGGGGCGCCCTCCAGCTGCTGCCAGATCCGTTCGCGCGGGGGGACCTCGGCGAGCTTGCCCTGCGCCCGCAGCCACTCCTCGACCTCGGCGAGCGAGAAGGCGGGGCTGGTCTCGGTGCCGCCGACGGGCTGGGGGAAGTGCGGGTAGCGGCGGCGCCAGTTGCTGACGGCGGCCCTGCCCACGCCCGCGAGGCGGGCGATCCCGGCGGCGGTGACCTCGGTGGCGGTGTCCGGCGCGGTATCCGGCACGGGCGCTCCCTCCCTCTGCTGCTGTGACTCCGAGCATAACCGGAAGACCGCTTCCGACCAGATCACTGCGTGAACTTACCCCTCTTCATGAACTGTGTTGACTCGGTTCACAGTTCATGTTGTCATTAACGCATCGGTTCACGGGGAGCCGGTCCCGCATCGAAAAAGGTGTCCCGCCATGTCTGTTCGCTACCTCAGCCGCAAGCGCACGCTCGTCGCCACGGCCCTGACCGCCGTGCTCGCCGTGGGCGGCCTCACCGCCTGCGAGACGGACGAGCCGACCGTCGAGAAGTCCGCCGGCTCCAGCGCGAAGGAGAAGAGCGGCGGCGAGGGCACCGAGGAGGGTGCCGCCAAGGAGGAGGAGTCGAAGCAGGACGGCCCGATGAACGCGGGGGACACCGCCAGCTACAAGAGCGGCCTCAAGGTCACCGTCTCCCCGGCGTCTCCGTACACACCGACCGAGTACGCCAGCGGCCACACGGACGGCAACGAGGCGTACAAGCTCACGATCACGCTGGAGAACACCGGCAAGAAGAAGGTGGACGCCGCGCTGATCATGGCCACCGCCCGGGCGGGCGAGGAGGGCGTCGAGGCCGAGGCCATCTTCGACGAGCAGGTCGACTCGGCGTTCGAGGGCAAGCTGCTGCCCGGCAAGAAGGCCACGGCCTCCTTCGCCTTCGACGCCCCCGCCGGCGCGAAGGTCCTGGACATCGAGGTGGACCTGCTCGACTTCGCCACGGAGCCCGCGCAGTGGAGCGTCAAGCTCTGACGGCCTTACGCCCCGCGCGGCGGTGCCGGGCACCCCCGCGCGCCCCTCCCGAACCACGCAGCACCACACCCGCGAGAACCGCGAGAACTTCAAGAAGGAGTGCCATGAAGGCTGTGAAGGCTGAGATCCTGCCCACCACGAGCGCCGAGGACGGCAAGCACAAGGCCGCCGTCACCGTGCACATCACGCAGAACTCCCCGGTGTTCGGCGACCTGGACGCGACGGAGCGCGCGGCGGTCCTCGCCGCGGTCGTCACCGCCGTGCGCGGCGCCCTGCCCGACTACCAGTGCCCGGCCACGGTGACCTCGGCGGAGACCACCGCCGCCTGAGCCACCACCGCCCCCCGTGCACCGCCCCCGGCCCGCAACCGGGGGCGGCGCGCGTCGCAGCCCCGCGGTCAGACCCGCCGTACGGGGCCCGCCCCTGGCCCGCGGACAGCGCGCCCGCCCGCGAGGGTGACGACTTCGTCCACGGCGGCGAGTCCGGCCTCCCGATGCGTGATGAGCAGCGTGGTGCGTCCCCGGGTGGCGTCGAGGATGTCGGCGAGCACCTCGTCCGCCGTGTCCGGGTCGAGTCCCTCGGTCGGCTCGTCCAGGACGAGCACGGGCGGGTCGGCCAGGAGCGCGCGGGCGAGCAGCAGGCGGCGGCGCTGGCCGCCGGACATGGCGCTGCCGCTCGCGCCGAGCACGGTGTCCCATCCTTCGGGCAGCGACTCGATCCAGGCCAGCAGCCGCGCACCGCGCGCGGCTTCCCGCAGTTCGCCGTCGGTGGCGTCCGGCTTCGCGAGGAGCAGGTTCGCCCGGGCCGTGGCGTGGAAGACGTGCGCGTCCTGCGTCATGCCGGTGATCAGGCGCCGCACCTCGGCGCCGTCGCAGTCGCGCAGCTCCCTCCCGGCCACCTGGACGGAGCCCGCCTCGTAGTCGACGAAGCGCATGAGGACGGCGAGCAGCGTCGACTTGCCCGCGCCGCTGGCGCCCACCAGCGCGACGCGGCGTCCGGCGGGCAGGTGCAGATCGAGCCCGTCCAGGACCGGCGCCCCGCCGGGGCGGTGCCGCACGCGCAGTCCCGACACCCGCACGGCGACAGGGCCCGCGACGGAGGGCGGCTCCGGTACCTCGGGCTCGGCGACGGGCGGGGCGGTGCCCAGGACGTCGGCCAGGCGGCGCGCACTCGCGCGGACCTCGGCCAGGCGCCGGGCCGCGGCCGGAAGCGGAACCACGGTGTCGAACGAGACCAGGGCCACGACCGCCAGCACCGTCAGCTGGACGGCGGGCAGTTCGCCCGCGGCGTGTGCGCGCCACGCGAGCACGGTCACCGCGACGGTCGCCGCGCCCTGGCACAGCAGCACGGCGGCCGTACCGAGCCCGGTGGTCAGGGCCTTGCGGCGTTCGAGCGCGGCGATGCGGGCGCCCGCGGCCCGCGCGGCACCGTACGCGCGGTCCTCGGCGCCGAACGCCGCCAGGTCGGCCGCCCCCTCCGCGAGGTCCACGGTGCGCGCGGCCAGTTCCGCGCGGGCCGCCTTCTCCGCCGCGCCGGAGCGGCCGGACGCCAGGAACACGAGCAGCGGCACGACGAGCCCGGCGACGGCGAGGGCCAGGGCGAGCGCGATCCCCGCGGGCCACAGGAGGGCGCTGATCAGGCCGACGGAAGCGGCGCCGACAAGGGCCGCGGCCGAGGCGGGTACCAGCACCCGCAGGACCAGGTCCTGGCCCGCGTCCACGTCGTCGACGAGGCGGGTCAGCAGGTCACCGCTGCGGAAGGCGGGCGAGCCCGCCGGGGCCAGCGGCACCATCGCCTCGTACACCCGGGTGCGCAGTCCGGCGACGGCGCGCAGCGCTCCGTCGTGGCCGAGCAGCCGGTCGCCGTAGCGCAGCAGGCCGCGGCTGAGGGCGAGGGCGCGCACGCCGACGATGGCGAGGGTGACGGCGGCTATCTGCGGCTGCTGGGCCGCGCGCGTGATCAGCCAGGCGGCGGTGGCCATGAGCGTGGCCGCGGCGAGTTCGGCGGCGGCTGAGGAGAGCGCGGCGGCCAGCAAGCGGCGCCAGTAGGGGGCCAGTTGGCGCAGCAGGCGCGCGGTCGGGTGGGCGGTCGGATGCGTGAGGCGCCGGTCCGGGCTCATCGGAGGCTCCCCGCGGTGCGCGCGGCCGGGGTGGCGCGGGTGGCCGGGGTGCCCGGGCCGGGGTCCGTGATCCGGCCCCCGCGCACCGTCACCACCCGGTCGACATACGGCAGCAGCGCCGGGCGGTGCGCGACGACGAGCGCGGTGCGCCCCTTCATGAGGCGGGCGGTGGCCCGGGTCACCTCGGCCTCGCTCTCCGGGTCGAGATGGGAGGTCGGCTCGTCCAGGAGCAGCACGGGCGCGTCCCGCAGGAAGGCGCGGGCCAGCGCGATCCGCTGGCGCTGGCCCGCGGACAGGCCCGCGCCGTGCTCGCCCAGCAGGGTGTCGTACGCCTGGGGCAGCTCCGCCACGAACGTGTCGGCGGCGGCGGCCTGGGCGGCGGCGCGTACCTCTTCGTCGGTGGCCCCGGGGCGGCCGAGCCGGATGTTGTCGGCGACGGACGCCGCGAACAGGTGCGGGCGCTGCGGGACCCAGGCCAACTGGCCGCGCCAGCCGTCCGGGTCGAGGTCGGCCAGATCGCGAGCGCCGGCCGCGCCCTCGCCGTCGCCGACACGGACCCGCCCGGCCGTCGGGGCGACGAAGCCGAGCAGCAGCCCGAGCAGCGTCGACTTGCCCGCACCGCTCGGCCCGACGAGCGCGACGTGCTCCCCGGGGGCGATCGTGAGGCTGGCCCGGTGGAGGGCGGGGACGGAGCGGCCCGGATAGCGGACGGTGACCTCCTCCAGGTGCAGACGGGCCCGGCGCGCGTCCGGTACGGCACCCGGCGGGCGCCCGGCGCGGGACGCGGGCGGACCTTCCTCGTCCAGGACGGCGAAGGCCCGCTCGGCCACGGCCACGCCCTCGGCGCTGTCGTGGAACGCCGCGCCCGCCGCCCGCAGCGGCAGATACGCCTCCGGGGCGAGGAAGAGCACCAGCAACGCCGTACTCAGCTCCATGCCGCCCTCCAGCAGCCGCAGCCCGACGGGTACGGCGACCAGGGCGACGGAGAGGGTGGCCACCGTCTCCAGGACGAACGACGACAGGAACGCCACCCGCAAGGTGCGCATGGTGGCGCGGCGGTGGGCGTCCGCCATGGCCGTCACCACCGCCGCCTGGTGCCGCTCGCGCCCGAAAGCGCGCAGGGTGGGCAGCCCGGCCAGCACGTCCAGGAAGTGCCCGCCGAGCCGGGACAGCAGCTGCCACTGCCGGGCGGTGCGCCGTGCGGTGTGGGCGCCGACCAGCGCGCCGAACACCGGGATCAGGGGCAGGGTGACGAGGATGACCAGGGCCGAGGTCGGGTCCGCCCAGGCGATCCAGCCGAGGATCGCCGACGGCACCACCAGCATCGCGGGCACGGTGGGCAGGTAGTTGACGACGTACGGGTCCAGGGCGTCCAGACCGCGGGTGAGCAGGGTGGCCGTCTCGCCGTGGTGCCGTGCCGCGAGCCGCAGCGGCCCCAGGCGGCGCAGCCGTTCGGTGAGGCGCTCGCGCAGCCGCTGCTTGGCGGCGGTCGCGGTGCGCTGCGCGAGCACCCCGCGCGCCCAGCCGGTGAGGGCCCGGGCGGCGACGACGGCGGCCAGCGCGGTCAGCCGCCCGGTCGGCACGCCCTGGACCGGCGGGCCCGCCGCGCTCGCGAAGCCGTCGGCGAGCACGGAGGCCAGCAGCACCGCCTGGGCGACGGTGAGCGCGGCGGTCAGTGCGGCGAGGGCGGTGGAGGCGGCCAGGAACCGCCGCAGAACGGGCAGTTCGCGCAGCAGGCGCCGTTCGACCGGCTTCATCACCTACTCCCTTCGAGGGTCCGGGCCGACGGCTCGGGTGGTCGGCGTCGCTGGGGGTGCGCGGGGCCGGGGTGTCGGGGTGCCGCGACGACCTCAGAAGTAGCTGGCATGACGGCTTCCCGTGCGGCCCCGGAACACCCACCAGCTCCAGGTCTGGTAGACGAGGATGAGCGGGATGATCAGCACGCCGAAGGTCATCAGGAGCTGCAGGGTTACCCCGTCGGCGGCGGCCTGGTCGATCGTGATCCCCCCTCCCCCCGAGGCAGCCAGGGTGTAGGGGTACTGGCCCGCGCCGATGAGCAGCACCGGCAGCGCGGTCGCACAGCAGGTGGCGGCGAAGGCCCGGCCGGGGCGAGCGCCCTGGAGCAACAGGCGCCAGGCGAGCGCGAGCACCGCCACCGTCAGCGCGGTGAGCACACAGGCTTGCGCGGGGTTCACCACCGAGGCGCCCGCACCGGCGACGCTGAGCAGGATCGCGACCAGCCCCGTGGCCGCGAGCGCACGCAACGCGGTCAGCGCCAGTCGTCGTGCGCGTTCGGCCAGTTGGCCTGTCGCCCGCAGGACGAGGAACGCCGCGCCGTGCGCCGCGAAGAGCAGCACCGCGCACACACCGCACAGGAGCACGAACGGGTCGAGCAGGTCGGTGAGGCCGAGGTGGAAGCTCCCGTCGGGGCGCCGGGGCACGCCGTGCAGCAGCAGTCCGACGACGAGTCCCCAGCCCAGCGCCGGAAGCACGCCGCCGAACACGATCAGGGCGTCCCACACCCGGCGCCCCCGCCCGCCGTACCCGCGGCCGCGCAGCTGGACGGCGGCGTTGCCCACGACGAGGCCGACGAGGATCGCCACGATCAGCGGGTACAGGCCGGACAGCAGACTTCCCTCCAGATAGGGGAAGGCGCCGAACAGCACGCCGGTGAACGCCACCAGCCAGACCTCGTTGCCGAGGAAGAAGGGGCTGATCGCGGAGAGCGCGGCCTGCCGGACGTCCGCCCCGCGGCCGAGGAACGGCCGCAGCATCTGGACGCCGTAGTCATAGCCCGCGAGCACGAAGTACCCGGCGAGCAGCAGGCCGATCAGGGCCAGCCACGCGATCTGAAGACTCATCTCACTCACACACCCTCACAGTTCGCTTCCTTCAGCGGATTCGTCGGCGGGTCAGAAGGCCGCGACGGGTTGCTTCTCGCCGGGGGTTCCGCTGGGCAGGTCGTCGGGGAGCGGCTCGGTGGTGCCCAGCCGGACGTTCTCGGGGCCGCGCCGGGCGAAGCGCACTAGGAGCGTCCAGTTCGTCACCGCCAGCGCGACGAAGAGGGCGACGAACACGGCGCAGGACACGGCGAGGGAGGTGACGCTGACCGGGGAGACCGCGTCCTCCACCTTCAATTCGCCGTAGATGAGCCAGGGTTGGCGGCCGACCTCGCGGAAGACCCAGCCGCCGACGGAGGCGATGAAGGGCAGCGGGATCATCGCGGTCATCAGGTAGGCGAGGGGGCGCCAGCGCACCAGCCGGTCCTTCCACAGCAGCGGCACGGCGAGGAGGGTGATCGTGGAGACGGTGTTGCCGATGATCGTCATGCTGTCCATCGAGAGCCGCAGCCAGCCGTGCGGGGGTGAGTAGTCGCCGGGTCCGTGCCGCGCGGCCAGTTCCGCCTGGAGCTGGGCGACACCCTCGTTCTCAAGGGCGGCCACCTTCATCGGCTGGGTCCGCTCCAGCAGGGGGAACTGGAGGTCGCCGACGATGATCACGAAGAAGGAGGCGACCATGCCCATCCACAGGCCCAGGCGCAGGGAGCCGCGGAAGAGGTCCGTCTCCTTCGTGCCCCGGGCGAAGTGGAAGGTGCTGATCCCCGCGACGAAGACGCCACCCACCGTCAGTGCGGCGAGCGCGATGTGGGCGAGCGCGAGCAGCGCGCTGGGGTTGGTGAGCATGGCGCCGAAGTCGGTCAGGTAGGCGGCGCCGTCGCGCACTTCGTAACCGACGGGGTGCTGCATGAAGCCGTTGGCGACGAGAATCCAGTACGCCGACGCGTACGCGGTCAGGGCGACCAGCCAGATGAGCGCGACGTGCACGCCGCGGCGCAGGCGGCCCCAGCCGAAGATCCACATGCCGAGGAAGGTGGACTCGGCGAAGAAGGCGATGAGGGTCTCCAGCGCCAGCGGGGCACCGAAGACGTTGCCCGCGAACTTGCTCAGACCGCTCCAGCTCAGCCCGAACTGGAACTCCATGACGAGGCCGGTGACGATGCCGACCGCGTAGTTGATGACGTAGAGCTGCCCCCAGAAGCGGGTCATCCGCTCCCGGACGGCCCGCTTGGCGGGATCGCGGGTGTAGGCGGCGCGGGTGTGCATGACCGCCACCAAGGGGACGAGCCCCATAGTGAGGAGCACGAACAGCCAGTGGATGCCGGTGGTGGCCGCGAATTGCAGACGGGCCAGATCCGCAGCACTCATGGTTCAGCCTTCCTTGCTCACGGGGAGCGGGCGACGGACGGGCACGGGACAGGCGGGCAGACGACGGGTGGGCAGAGGACCGGCAGGTAGGGGGCCAGGGGGAAGTGAAAGGGCGGGCCGCCGCCTCGCGTGTCAGACCGCGGGTACGTTGCCCGCTGCCTGGGCGGGGCCCGTGCTCCGACCGTAGGGAGAATCCCTTATGCGGTCCAAGACCAGTTCTGCCATATGATCATTGCTCTGAAGGCATAAGAGGAGTGACCGTGGAACTGTCGCAGCTGCGCTGCTTCCGGGCCGTGGCCCGGCTCGAACACATCAGCCGGGCCGCGGAGGAGCTGCGGGTGGCGCAGCCGTCCGTGAGCCGTACGATCGCCCGACTGGAGGCCGAGGTGGGGACGCCGCTCTTCGACCGGGACGGCCGCCGCGTCCGGCTCAACGCGTACGGCACGCTGTTCCTGCACCACGTCGAGCGGGCGCTGAGCGAGCTGGAGGAGGGGCGCCGGGCACTGCTGGAGGCCCGCGGCCAGGGCCTGGGCCGGGTCGGCGTCGCCGCCGAGACGCTGCTCACACTCGCCCGCCTCCTCGGCGGCTTCCGGGCCGCGCACCCCAGCGCCGACGTACGCCTGTTCCAGTCGACGGCCGAGGGGATGAGCCGCCAACTGCGGGCCCGCGAGGTGGACTTCTGCCTCGCCTCGCAGCAACTCCGGGGCGAGGGACTGGAGTCGGTCGAGCTGGCCCGCGAAGAGGTGCTGCTCGCTGTGCCCCCCGGGCACCGGCTGGCCCACCGGGAGTCGGTGACGATCCCCGAGGTCGCCGACGAGCCCTTCGTCACCACCCGCACCGGCCACTGGCAACGCGCCCTGCTCGACCGGATGTTCGCCGTGCACGGCCACACGCCCTTGCTCTCCTGCGAAGGCGACGAGACGGCGGCCACCCAGGACCTGATCAGCGCGGGGCTCGGCATCGGGCTCATCCCCGCCATGTCGCGGCGCGTCGGACAGCGGATCGGCACGCACGCGCCGGTCGCCTGGGTGCACATCGACGCACCGGACTGCCACCGGGTGCTGACCCTGGTCTGGCAGCAGGACGCCTATCTGTCCGACGCGGCCCTGCGCTTCCGGGAGTTCACCCTCAGCAGGCCCTTCATGACGCACGGGATGCCTGACCGGCGCCCCGGGCGGGACTGACCCGCGCCGGATCGTCTGGTACTGTCCGCTCACCGCCGTCCCACTGGCCGAGGGTTTCGCGTACCCGACGGCCGTGCTGCGAAGGCGCCCGGGCGGGATGGACATCCCCCGCCTGGCAGGGGCAGCCGCGTGCGCCCCTGGCAGTCCCACCTTTCCGCATCCCTTCCTGACCGGCACCGTGCGACGGCACGTCCGCGCCGCAGGTTCCTCCAGGAGTTCCGCCATGCCCGAAATCACCTATGTCGCCACCGACCAGACCGCCCGCACCGTCGACGTACCCGTCGGTACGAGCGTGATGCGGGGAGCCGTCACGAACGACGTCGACGGCATCGTGGCCCAGTGCGGCGGCAACGCGCAGTGCGCGACCTGCCACGTCTACGTCGCGCCCGCGTCCTTGCAACGGCTCCCGGCCGTCGAGCCGAACGAGGACGACATGCTGGACTTCACGGCCTGCCCGCGCCAGTCCGGCAGCCGGCTGAGCTGCCAGCTCAAAGTCACCGAGGACTTCGACGGGCTCGTCGTCCACCTGCCGGAACGGCAGCGCTGATGGGCGCCCTGCACCCGTCCGGCTCCGTCGTGGTGCTCGGCTCCGGACAGGCCGGCACGCAGACCGTGGTGGCCCTGCGCGAACGGGGGTTCACGGGCTCCCTCACGCTGGTCGGCGAGGAAGGAGTGCCGCCGTACGAACGTCCGCCGCTGTCCAAGGCGTATCTGAGCGGAGAGCTGGACGAGGGGCAGCTGTGGCTGCGGCCCGAGTCGTACTACGCGCGCCGGTCCGTCCGGCGGGTCGACGGCCGCGCCGTGGCGGTCGACCGGGCGGCGCACGTCGTCCGGCTCGCGGACGGCTCCGTGCTCGGCTACGACCACCTCGTACTGGCCACCGGTGCGCGGCCCAGGCAGCTGCCGGTACCCGGCGCCCGGCTGCGCGGCGTGCACACGCTGCGCACCCTGCGGGACGCCGCCACCCTGCGCCGTGCCCTGGCGGGCGCGGCGCACCCGGTGGCCATCGGGGCCGGGTTCATCGGGCTCGAATTCGCCGCCACGGCACGGCGGTCAGGGCACCGGGTGACCGTCGTCGAGGCGCTGGAGAGGCCGCTGTCCCGCCTCGTCACGGCACGGACGGCCGCGCACCTCGTCCGCCTGCACGAGGAACAGGGCACCGAACTGCTCCTGGGGCAAGGCGTCACGGGCTTCCGCGACGACGGCCGCGGGCAGGTGGCCGCCGTGGAACTGGGCGACGGCCGCGCGCTGCCCGCCGACCTGGTCCTGATCGGGGCGGGCGTCACACCGCGCACCGAACTCGCCAAGGCGGCGGGCCTGGAGACCGACGGGGGCGTGGTCACCGACGCGCGGCTGCTCACCGCCGATCCGGCGATCTCCGCCGTCGGCGACTGCGCGGTCTTCCCCGACCACCGCTCCGGCCGCCGCATCCGCCTCGAATCGGTGCAGAACGCGACCGGACACGCCCGCCTGGTGGCCGAACGGCTCACAGGCACCCACCGGACGTACGACGACCTGCCCTGGTTCTGGAGCGACCAGTTCACGACGACCGTGCAGATCGCGGGGCTCGCCCGGGAGGGCGGCACCGAGGTGGTCCTGACGCGGGACGCCGGCGCGTTCTCCGTACTGGTCTTCCGAGGGCGGGAGTTGCTCGCGGTGGAGTCCGTGAACCAGCCCGGCGAGCACCTGGCGGCCCGGCAACTCCTGGCCGGACCGAGCGCGTTGAGCCCGGACGAGGCCTCGGTGCGGGGGTTCACCCTCAAGGGCTTCCTGCGGTCCCGGACACCGTCGCCCCTCCCGGCGGCGCGCTGACGGCCATCGTCCGAGGACCCGCCGTGGCCGGAGGGGCGCACCGCAACCCGGTGCCCGCCTCCGGCCCGGCAGGCCGGTGACCCGCGGCGACGCAGGAGACGGAGCCGCAGGACACCGCAGGCCCGCCCGAAGTGACGGGAGCGCCCTTAGCCTGGGGAGATGACCTGGCAGACATACGGCTCCTTCCTCGTCTTCGCCGTGGTGCTCGTCGTGGTGCCCGGCCCGGACTTCGCGGTCGTCACCAAGAACACGCTGGCCTCGGGCAGGCGCAGCGGCAGATGGGCGAGCGCGGGCGTCGTCACGTCGAACGTCGTGCAGGGCACGGCCGCCGCCGTCGGGCTGGGTGCGCTGATCGTCGCGTCTCAGCCGGTGTTCGCCGCCCTCAAGTGGGCCGGGGTCTGCTACCTCGCCTTCCTCGGCGTGCAGGCGCTGCGGTCGGCCCGGCGCGGCACGTACGCCTCGCTGGAGGAGAACGGTGGCGGCGACCGCGCGACCGCCGCCGTCGGCTGGCGGCAGGGCTTCCTCTCCAACATCACCAACCCGAAGGTGCTGGTGTTCTACCTGGCGGTGCTCCCGCAGTTCCTGCCCGCCGACGTCGCCCTGTGGCAGGCCCTGACCCTGGCCCTGACCCACGCGGTCCTCTCGCTCGGCTACCTGCTGCTGCTGGTGGCGGGCCTGCACCGGGCCCGCCACGTGCTGACCCGCAACCGGGTGCGCCGCACGCTGGACGCGGCGACCGGCTGCGTCCTCCTGGCCTTCAGCGCCCGCCTCGCCCGCCAGGCGGCGTGACCCCCGGGCCGCAGCCGCCCGGCGCCCCGCACGGCCCGGCCCGGCCCGGCCCGGCCCGCAGGGTGCTCAGGACCCCGGGATCGTGGTGAGGAACTCCCCCACCCACGCCAGCAGTTCGCGCCCCACCACCGGCTTGCCGCCGATCCCCGAGGGCTTCGGCCGCGGCACCAGCACCTGCCGCGTGGACCGCTTGATGACCGAGCGCGGATAGACCCGCTGGAGGCGCAGCTCCTGCGACTCGCGCAGCTCGACCGGGCCGAAGCGGACGTTGTTGCCCTGCAACGTGATGTCCGAGACGCCGCAGGAGCGGGCCAGCATCCGCAGGGCGGCGACCAGCAGCAGGTTCTCCACCGGCTCCGGCAGCGGACCGTACCGGTCGGACAGTTCCTCGCGGACGGCGGCGATGTCCTGCTCGGAGTTGGCCGCGGCGATCGCGCGGTACGCCTGGAGGCGGAGCCGCTCGCCCGGCGCGTAGTCGTGCGGGACGTGCGCGTCGACCGGCAGCTCGATCTTGACCTCGAGCGGCGCCTCCTCCGGCGCGCCGCCCTCCTCCAGCGCGGCGCGGTAGTCGGCCACGGCCTCGCCGACCATCCGCACGTAGAGGTCGAAGCCCACACCCGCGATGTGCCCGGACTGCTCGCCGCCCAGCAGGTTGCCCGCGCCGCGGATCTCCAGGTCCTTCATCGCGACGTACATGCCCGCGCCCATCTCGGTGTGCTGGGCGATGGTGGCCAGCCGCTCGTGTGCCGTCTCGGTGAGCGGCTTCTCCGGCGGGTAGAGGAAGTAGGCGTACCCGCGGTCGCGGCCCCGCCCGACCCGGCCGCGCAGCTGGTGCAGCTGGGAGAGGCCGAAGTTGTCGCCGCGCTCCACGATCAGGGTGTTCGCATTGGAGATGTCGATGCCGTTCTCCACGATCGTCGTGGAGACCAGCACGTCGAACCGCTTCTCCCAGAAGTCCACCACGACCTGCTCCAGCGCCGATTCCGACATCTGGCCGTGCGCTGTGGCGATCCGCGCCTCCGGCACGATCTGGCGCAGCCGCGCCGTCGCCCGGTCGATGGACTCGACGCGGTTGTGGATGTAGAAGACCTGTCCCTCGCGCAGCAGTTCACGGCGGATCGCGGCGCCGATCTGCCGCTCCTCGTACGGGCCGACGAAGGTCAGCACCGGGTGCCGCTCCTCCGGCGGGGTGGTGATCGTGGACATCTCGCGGATGCCGGTGACCGCCATCTCCAGGGTGCGCGGGATGGGGGTGGCCGACATCGTCAGCACGTCGACGTTGGCGCGCAGCTTCTTCAGCTGCTCCTTGTGCTCGACGCCGAAGCGCTGCTCCTCGTCGACGATCACCAGGCCCAGTTCCTTGAACTTCGTCTCGGACGAGAAGAGCCGGTGTGTACCGATGACGACGTCGACCGAGCCGTCCCGCAGGCCCTCGATCACCGCCTTGGCCTCGGTGTCCGACTGGAACCGGGAGAGGGCCTTGACCTTGACCGGGAACTGGCCGTACCGCTCCGTGAACGTCCCGAAGTGCTGCTGCACCAGGAGCGTCGTCGGCACCAGGACGGCGACCTGCTTGCCGTCCTGCACCGCCTTGAACGCGGCGCGCACCGCGATCTCCGTCTTGCCGTAACCCACGTCGCCGCAGATCAGCCTGTCCATCGGGACGGACTTCTCCATGTCCTCCTTGACCTCGCCGATGGTGGTCAGCTGGTCGGGCGTCTCGGCGTAGGGGAAGGCGTCCTCCAGCTCGCGCTGCCAGGGGGTGTCCGGCTCGAAGGCGTGGCCCGGGGCGGCCATCCGGGCGGAGTAGAGCTTGATCAGGTCGGCGGCGATCTCCTTGACGGCCTTCTTCGCCCGCGCCTTGGTCTTCGTCCAGTCCGCGCCGCCGAGGCGGTGCAGGGAGGGCTGCTCGCCGCCGACGTACTTGGTGATCTGCTCCAGCTGGTCCGTCGGCACGAACAGGCGGTCGCCGGGCTGGCCGCGCTTGGCGGGCGCGTACTCGACCAGCAGGTACTCGCGGGTCGCGCCCTGCACCGTGCGCTGCACCATCTCGACGTAGCGCCCCACGCCGTGCTGCTCGTGCACGATGAAGTCGCCGGGCTGGAGGGTGAGCGGATCGATCGTCTTGCGGCGCCGGGCGGGCATCCGGCCCAGCTCCTTGCTGGCCGACTTCTGCCCCGAGAGGTCCGTCTCGGTGAGCACCGCCAGCTTCAGCGCCGGATCGAGGAAGCCGTTCTCCAGCGAACCGCGCGCGACCTGCACCACGGAGGGCACCACCTCGGCGAGGTCGGTGTCCAGCCGGGCGGCGATGCCCTCGCCGCCGAGCACCTCGACCGTACGGGCGCCCGTGCCGTGGCCCTCGGTGACGTAGACGCAGCGCCAGCCGTCGGACAGCCAGCCCTTGGTGTCGGCCAGCGCGCGGGCGGTGTCGCCCCGGTAGGACTCGGGAGCGCGCATGCCCAGGCGCAGGACGTCGTCACCGTCGTCCTCCGCGGCCGTCTCCCCGTCGCCCGCCGCCACGTCGGCGGCGAACGGGCTGACCGACCACCACAGCATGCCCAGCTCGCGGGCGTGCTCCCGGACGTCGGCGATGCCCCACAGCGAGGCGGCGCCCACGTCGATCGGCGCCTCGCCGCCGCCCGCGCTGGCCGCCCACGAAGCCTCCAGGAACTCCTGGCTGGTGGCCACCAGGTCGGCGGCGCGCGTACGCACCCGCTCCGGGTCGCAGACCACCGCCATCGTCCCGGCGGGGAGCACGTCGAGCAGCAGCTCCATCTCGTCCACCAGCACGGGCGCCAGCGACTCCATGCCCTCCACGGCGATGCCCTCGGCGATCCGGCCCAGCAGCTCGCCCAGCTCGGGGTGCTCCTCGGCGAGCGCGGCGGCCCGCTCCCGCACGCCCTCGGTGAGCAGCAGCTCACGGCAGGGCGGGGCCCACAGGCCGTGCTCGGCGACCTCCAGGGACCGCTGGTCGGCCACCTTGAAGTAGCGGATCTCCTCGACCTCGTCGCCCCAGAACTCCACCCGCAGGGGGTGCTCCTCCGTCGGCGGGAAGACGTCCAGGATGCCGCCGCGCACCGCGAACTCGCCGCGCTTCTCGACCAGCTCCACCCGGCTGTACGCGGCGGCGGCCAGACCCTCGACCACCGCGACCAGATCGGCCGAGCCGCCCTGGCGCAGCGCCACCGGGACCAGCTCGCCCAGCCCCTTGACCTGTGGCTGGAGCACGGAGCGGATAGGCGCGACCACGACGCTGACCGGGCCGGTCTGCGGGTCCCCGGGGTCCGGGTGGGCGAGGCGGCGCAGCACCGCGAGCCGGCGGCCCACGGTGTCGCTGCGCGGCGAGAGCCGCTCGTGCGGCAGCGTCTCCCAGGACGGGAACTCCACGATGCCGTCCGGCGGCAGCAGTGAGCGCAGCGCGGCGGCCAGGTCCTCCGCCTCCCGGCCGGTCGCGGTCACCGCGAGCACCGGACGGGACGCGCTCCGTGCCAGCGCGGCGATCACGAAAGGGCGGGAGGCCGGCGGGCCGACCAGGTCGACGTGCGGCCGGCGGCCGGCGGCAGCCGCCTTGACGGCCTCATCGAGGGCAGGGTCGCGTACGACGGCATCGAGCAGACCGTGCAGGCTCATGAAGACTTCCGTCCGAGGTGGCGGTGGGCGAGTGGCTGGCTGGAGCGGGCGGGCGGGAACGCCGTACGGGGCAGGGGCAGCACGAACGGCCCGGCACGCGCGTCCGGACCGGGGTCTCCAGCCTACGACCGCCCGCCGACATCCCCCACCAGTGCCCCGTGGACCGCCGCCGGGGTGCTCCGCCGTGGTGCAGGGTACGTACCCGTACCCGTACCCGTACCCGTACCCGTACCCTGTGGGGGTGGAAGGGAGAACGCCGATGTCCGATGCCAACCTGCGCATCCCCAAGGAAGCCAAGGACCGGCTCGCCGCGCTGGCGGCGGCCGAGGGCCTGTCGCTGCGCGCCTACCTGGCGCGGCTCGCCGAGACGCTGCTGACGCCCCAGGAGCGGGCCGCGCGCGCGGAGGAGGCACGAGCAGCACTTCGTGGGTGGAACGGGTATGACCTGTCCGCGGCCGAGCAACGCGACCTGGACAGCGAGTTGGACCGCCGTCTGAGCCGGGCGGCCAGCTCTTGAGCGAGATCATGCACATTGTCTTCGACGAGACTGCGATGGCCGCCGCCGGGCGGGGCAACGCCCTGGCCTCCCGGCTCATCCACCGGGCCCATGCCCAGGCGGGCTGGATGCTGTACGCCCCGGCCTGCGCACTCGTGGCCGCCGACCGTGACCGGCCCGGCACAGCGGAGCACCTGGCGGCGCTGCCCGGCATCATCGTCCTTGATCTCGACCTTCCCGCCGCGCTCGCGGTCGCGCGGCAGGAGACCTGGGCCGCCGCTCACAGCCGGTACGCAGCGCAGCCCACCGCGGACCGCCCCGACGGTGCGATCATCGCGACCACCGACCCGGACCAGTGGATTGGTGAACCCGTCCGCGTCCTGGACCTCACCCCCTGACCACGCCGCGCCAACCCGGTGCCGCCGGGCCGTCGGCGGCACCCCTCTTCGTGGTACGGCATGGCTGGGTCGCGAGGTCTCGCGGCAGGCGCTGGAGCTGGACTACGCGGGGTGACGTGCCTGGCGCGCGGCGAGAGCGGCGCGGTGGCGGACGGCGCGGCGCCCGCGGCGGACGGAGCTGCGGGGCAGGGCGGGTACTGGGACGCGGTGATCGAGGACAGACCCGGACCGGACACGCGAACTTGGCGGACGCGTGTGCCGCGTCCGCCAAGCCCCCGTGGTACGCCCCAGGGCGGGCGTACCACCCCCGTGTTCCCCCGTGAGCCCCCCGGCTCCCTGTCCCCCGTGGTCCCCCCGGTTTCCCCGTTCCCCCCGTGCATCCGGGCGGTGACGCCCGGACATCTCAGTACGCGGCGGCCCGCAGGGCGTTCGCGTAGCGCTGGTTCGCGGGCAGCCAGCAGCACACCATCGCCGCCAGGCAGGCGACGAGGGCAAGGCAGCTGAACGCCGTCGCGGAGGCGGGCTCGTGGTCGGTGACGACCAGCAGGTGCGGGATGAGGGTCAGCAGCCCCACCAGCGTGATCAGCACCCGCGCCCAGACGGCGGCGGTGCGCGCCAGCAGCGTGAATACGAGCAGTACGACGCTGAAGAACACGACCAGCAGGGCGCGGGCCGCCAACGTGTCCGCCCGCTCGCTGATCAGCTCGTCCCAGAGCGGCCCGGCGAATCCCTGGAAATCCTGTGCGCCCATTCCGGCGGGCAGTCCGAGGACGTCCGGATGGTCCTCGATGACATTCTTGACGTTCGTTTCGGCGAGTTCCTCGCCACCCGAGAGCACGAGCGCCGACCCGATGACGCCGGCCAGTGCCGCCAGCACTCCGGACAGCAGCAGCGCGGTGAGCGCGCCGGGCCGCCGGGGACGGGCCGCAGGTGTGGGGGCAGGACGCCGCGGACTGCCGTACTGCGGCGGGGCAGCCTGGGGGTGGGTCACGAGGAACGTGCTCCTTGCCGGAGGTCGGTGATCGATTGCCCCGACCATTCCACGCGCACCTTCCGGGCATCCAGTCTTTTCCGGAAGAAATCCCTAGATAATTCCAGCTGTTCGCCGGATCAGTTTCCCCGGCGTTATGCTATGAGGCCGGGTTCTTCGATGATGTCCGGGGAAAGACGCACGGAAACCCGAAGCCCCGGAGAGCAAGCGGAATTGGTATGTCCTCACCCGACCCCGCGGAATACCCCGATTACCCCTCGGCCCTGCTGGACACCACGCTGGATCAGCTGCGCACCCTGCTCGTGGTCTACGAGGAAGGCACCGCGCTGGGCGCCGCGCGACTGCTGGGCCGTGAGCAGTCCAGCGTCCAGAAGCAGCTCGACACGATGAACCGGAACCTCGGCGCGCTCTACGGCGAGCCGCTGGTGCTGAAGCGCGGCAGAGGTCGCCGAGTGCGTTTCACCAGCACCGGCGAGGCCCTGGTCGAACTGGCGCGCGGCACGCTCACCGAGTGGCTCGAGGGTATCCGGAGCAACCACCACCGGCTCGCCCGCAGGCTGTCCATCGGCTCCACCCGCTACACCCTCGGCTATCTGCTCAACGCCGTCGAGACGGTCAACAGCCGCTTCGAACAGGACGGCGTGGAGCTGAAGATGTCCCACGTGCGGACCGGGGACCTGCTGGACCGGCTGCGCTCCGGCGAACTCGACCTGGCCTGCGGCAGTGTGCAGACCACCGGGGTGCACAAGGACGACGACGACAAGCTGGCCGACTTCGAGGTGCTGGAGTGGCGGCGCAGCGGGCTGTCCCTGGTCACCAACCTGGCCTCCCCGCAGCTGCCCGGCGCGCGCATGGAGGTGGCCGAACTCCCGCAGGTGCCGCTGGTGGTGTCGTCCCGGGGGCTCATCTCCGGCTTCCTCCAGGACTGGTTCGGCAGCGACTACCGGCGTGAACTGAACGTCGCCGCCGAGATCGACGCCGTGCACTACGGCTTCGACCTGCTGCGCTCGGGCGCCGTACGCGGCTGCATGCTGGTCACCGAGGGGATCGGGGAGGCCGTCGCCGAGGGGTGGCTCGCGGAGGGCGCCGGACTGCGGACGGCGGAGCTGGTGGACCACTCGGCACCGCGCTCCCGCGTGCTGGTCGGGGTCTTCGCGCGGCGGGGCGAGCGGGCGCTGCACGGGCCGGGCCATCCGCTGTCCCAGCTGTGGGACGCGCTGGCGCGGGTGGACTCGCGCTGGCGGGCGGGGCTGGGAGCGGAGCCCGACCCGGGCACGGGGCCGGGGAGCCCGGCCGTCGCCTGACTCGGAGGCGCCGTCCCGGCACGGGGTGGCGCCAGGCCGCGTGCGCCGCCCGCAGACCCGCCGGGAACCGCGACGGCCCCGGTGCGCCAGCTGGCGCACCGGGGCCGTACGGGACTGCCGGTCTCCCGGCCGCCGACCACCATGTCCTGCGAGGTTCGCCCGGAGGCTGACCCAGCCTGACCCGAACGAAAGACCCTAGTCCGTGGCGATCGCGTTCAGCACGTTCATCCGGCCCGCGCGGAACGCCGGCACCAGCGCGGCCACCAGGCCGACCAGCGCGGAGCCCGCGAAGACGAAGAGAATCGTCGGCCAGGGGATCTCCAGGACCTTCAGACCCTCCAGCGCCAGCAGCTTCTGCGCCGTGGCACCCCAGGCCATACCCAGGCCGATCCCGAGCAGTGCGCCGAAGAGGGCGATGACCACCGACTCCAGCCGGATCATGCGGCGCAGCTGCCGCCGGGAGAGCCCGATCGCGCGCATCAGGCCGATCTCACGGGTCCGCTCGACCACCGAGAGGGCGAGGGTGTTCACGACACCGAGCACCGCGACGACGATGGCCAGGGCCAGCAGCCCGTAGACGATGTTGAGCAGCGCGCCGACCTGGTCCTTGAGGGTCTCCTTGAAGTCGGCCTGGTCCCGCACCTTGTACTGGGGGTACGGCTCCATCTGCTTCTTCAGCGCGGTGTACGCCGCCTCCGCCTGGCCCTCCTTCGCCTTGCCGAACATGATCTGGTTCAGCGGCATCTTGTCGGCGGGGACGAAGCGCTCCGCCGTCGCGATGCTCAGGTAGAAGGCGCCCTGGTCGACCACGGTCTCGCTGGAGGTGATCGCCTTGACCGTCAGCTTCGCGGTCTCACCGGCCTTGAAGTCGACCGTCAGCGCGTCGCCGACGGCCACCTTGTTCTCCTTGGCGAAGTCCTCGTCCACGGAGAGGGAGTTCGCTCCGTACGCGTCGCTCAGAGTGCCGTCGACCGTCTCGACCCGCAGGTCCTGGGCGTAGGTGGGCGAGGCGGCGGTGACGTCCTTCGCGTCGGTGAGCTTGCCCGCCTCCGTCCGGATCTTCGCGTCCAGGATCTTGTACTCGCTGACGTGCTCCAGCTCCGGTGTGTCCGCCAGCTTCTTCGCAGCGGCCGGGGTGATCGGCTGCCCGTTGTCGGCCTGGATGATGAAGTCCGCGCCGACGGACTTGTCCAGCTCGTCCGTCGCCGAGGCGACCATCGAGGAGCCGACCACGGAGAGGCAGGCCACCAGCGCCAGCCCGATCATCAGCGCCGCGCCGGTGGCACCCGTACGGCGCGGGTTGCGCAGGGCGTTGCGCTCGGCGAGCCGGCCGACCGAGCCGAACATCCGCAGGGCGACGACGCTCAGACCGCGTACGACGACCCCGGCCAGCAGCGGGCCGACCACGACGAAGCCGAGCAGGGTCAGCAGCACGCCGAGGCCCAGCATCCCCGAGCCCGCCGAGGCCTTGTCCGCCTGCGAGGCGGCCACCAGCGCGAGCGCGCCGCCCGCGGTGAGCAGGATGCCCAGCGCCGCCCGGACGCGGCCGGCGCGCCCGCCGTCGGAGGGCAGACCCGAGTCGCGCAGGGCCGCCATCGGGGAGACCTTGGCCGCGCGGCGGGCCGGCAGGTAGGCCGACAGCACGGTGACGACGATGCCCAGCAACAGCCCGAGCACCGGGGTGGTGGCCTTCACCGTCAGCTCGGAGGTGTCCAGGTTCATGCCCACGAGGCTCATCAGCTTCATCAGCCCGATGGCCAGTCCGACGCCGGCGGCGACGCCGAGCACCGAGCCGATGACACCGAGCAGTACGGCCTCCAGCAGCACCGACCGGTTGATCTGCTTGCGGCTGGAGCCGATGGCCCGCATCAGGCCGATCTCACGGGTGCGCTGGGCCACCAGCATGGAGAAGGTGTTGACGATCAGGAAGATGCCGACGAGGAAGGCGATCCCGGCGAAGCCGAGCATCGCGTACTTCATGACGTCGAGGAAGGAGCCGAGGTCGTCCGCGCTGGCGTCGGCCGCCTCCTGCTGCGTCTGGTACTTGAAGGCGCCCGGGCCGCCCAGCGTCTCGACGACGTTCTTCTTGAGCGACTCGTGGCTCACCCCGCTCTGGGCGGTGACGGCGATGCCGGTGAAGACGTCCGGCCCGCCCAGCAGGAACTTCTGCGCGGTCTCGGTGTCGAAGTAGACGATGGCGGCACCGGGGTTGGTCACCTTGAACTTCGCGATGCCGACGAGCTTGGCGGTGCGGTCACCGGTCGCCGCGATGGTGCGTATCTCGTCGCCCAGCTTCACGTCGTGCCGGTCGGCGGTGTCGGCGTCGAGCATCACCTCGGTGGGCCCGCGCGGCATGTGCCCGGAGGAGATCTCCATCGACTTGCGGTCGTTCTGCGTCCAGTTGGACGCGAGGGTGGGGGCTCCGGTGCTCGCGCCGAGGTTCTTGTCCTCGTCGTTGACGACGGTCACGCTCGTGCTGACGACGACGCCCTCGGCCGACTTCGCGCCCTCCGCCGAGCGCGCCTTCTCCAGCACGGCGGCGGGCAGCGTCTCGGGCTTGCCGGTCGCCAGCGGCTCGTCGGCGCCCTCGGCGTTCTTCGGGGAGACCGTGACGTCCGCCGAGGTGGCGGCGAAGAGCTTGTCGAAGGTGGAGTTCATGGTGTCCGTGAACACCAGGGTGCCGGAGACGAACGCCACCGACAGCAGGACAGCGATGGCACTGAGCGCCATCCGGCCCTTGTGCGCGAAGAAGTTGCGCATCGAGGTCTTGACGACGGTCACGACACCCTCCCGAAGGTGTCGAAGTGCTTCATGCGGTCGAGCACGGCCTCGGCCGTGGGGCGCTGCATCTCGTCGACGATGCGGCCATCGGCCAGGTACAGCACGCGGTCGGCGTACGAGGCGGCGACCGGGTCGTGGGTGACCATCACCATCGTCTGCCCCAGTTCGTCGACCGACCGGCGGAGGAAGCCGAGTACTTCGGCGCCGGCGCGGGAGTCGAGGTTTCCGGTGGGTTCGTCGCCGAAGATGATCTCGGGGCGGGAGGCCAGGGCGCGGGCGACGGCGACGCGCTGCTGCTGGCCGCCGGAAAGCTCGTTGGGCCGGTGCTTGAGGCGGCCGGAGAGCCCGACGGTCTCGATCACCCGGTCCAGCCACTCCTTGTCGGGCTTGCGGCCCGCGATGTCCATGGGCAGCGTGATGTTCTCCAGCCCGTTCAGCGTGGGCAGCAGGTTGTACGCCTGGAAGATGAAACCGATCCGGTCCCGCCGCAACTGCGTCAGCTTCTTGTCCTTCAGCGAGGT
>NZ_AUKQ01000029.1:0-34117 GCF_000424825.1 Streptomyces sp. CNH287
CCCCAAAACCCCCCACCCCCAACAACCAACCCCCACGACAAACCTTCGACAACAACGTCACAACCACGACAACCCCCACACCACAAACAACAAGGCAAACCCCCGCCGCCTCCGGTCCGTGTCAGCACAGCCGAAGCCCGCCCCCGGCGGCTTCGGCCGGGGGCGGGCAAGGGGTCGGGATCAGTTGGCTATCTCCACCGTGGTGCGGTGGGTGGCGGGGTCGTCGAGCCGCTGCACCAGGCAGTGCGCCAGGTCCGCGCGGGAGACCGACCAGGCGCCGCGCAGGCGCCCTCCGACCTTGGTGCGGTACGTGCCGGTCGCCGGGCCCGCGGTCAGCCGAGCGGCGCGGACCAGCGTCCACGCAAGCTCGGTCTCCTGGGTCACCATGCGCTCCATCATCGCCATGTCGCGGTAGGGGCGGCGCAGCAGCGGGTGCAGGACGCAGGAGATCAGGGCCCGTTGCACGGGCTCGGCGCGCCAGGGGGCCGGGTTCATGCTGGTGGTGGAGGTGACCAGGAGGCGGGCCGCTCCGGTGGCGCGCATACCGGCGAGGATGTGTGCCGTGCCGGCCGAGTAGACCGTGGTGGCGGCCCGGCTGTAGCCGATGCCGAGCGCGGAGATCACCGCGTCGGCGCCCTTGACCGCGCGTGCCACGGCCTCCGCATCCAGTACGTCGCCCTCGACGATGCGCACGCCCCGCACGTCGGCGAGGGCCTGCGCGGAACGGGTGAAGGCGGTGACCTCGTGGCCGGCGGCGGTGGCCCGTGCGAGCGTATGGCGTCCCGTTCCCCCGGTCGCGCCGAAGACGACGACCCTCATCGCGGGCCGCCGGCCCCGGACCTGCGGGGGATGTGGTCGGCCCGGGGCGGTGGCGGCATCAGTTGGACACCTCCACCCGGCTGCCGTAGACCGCGGAGTCCTCCAGGTGGTGGACGAAGTAGTGGGCGATGTTGGCGCGGGAGGCGCTGGCGGCCTTCTTGAGGTGGCTGTCGACGGCCACCTTGTAATCCGGGGTGGCGGGGCCGTCGTTGAGCATCGGCACGCGCACGATCGTCCAGCTCGTGTCGCTCTCCTCCAACTCGTCCTCCATCCGCGAGAGGTCGAGGTGAATGTTGCGGTAGATGCGGTCGACGACGAACTCGGAGACCACGCGCTGCATGAAGGGCAGATGCTTGGTCTCCAGTCCCGCGGAGGACATGGTCAGCACCCGCTGAACACCGCCCTCCTTCGCGGCGGCCAGGATGTTGCGCATCCCCTCCGAGAAGACGGTGGTGGTGGAGCGGTCCGGCACACCCAGGGTGACCACGACCGCGTCCTTTCCGGCCAACGGCGCGCTCAGTGTGTCTGGTTGGAGGACGTCAGCGCGCACCTTCTCCAGCTTCTCGTGTTCGATGTCGAGCTTCGACGGGTCACGGAGCACGGCGGTGACCGAGTGCTTGTTCTCCAGGGCCTGCGAAACGACCAGTCGGCCGGTACGGCCGCCCGCGCCCACGACAGCGATTTCCATGGCTTTCCTCCTTGGCTACGCGGGCGGGGGCGCGCTGCCCCCGCCCGCCGTATCGGCTTGACCTGACATGGGGAGAGGCGGGCGGCACGGTGGTCCGGCCCCGTGCCCGCGGGGCCGGAGGGGAGGTCGCGGCGCCGTCGTACTGCCGGAGGGCGCTGCCCGAAAGTGCGTCCGCCTGTCCGGAGCGCCGCTGTACTTGTCCTCACCTCCTTGTGCCATACGGGTAGTTCATCCTTCCGCGGGCGCGGTACGCAGCCCCGCACCCGCCTCCGCGTGGGCGAGTACGGCGGCGCAGTCCCACGGCCCCAGGCCCGCCTCCGAGGCGTCCTCGAGCACGGTGCGGGTGGCGTCGCACACGGGGGTGGCAACCCCCAGGTCCCGCGCCTGCCGGGTGGCCAGACGCAGGTCCTTGCGCATCAGGTCGAGCCGGAACTGCGGCGCCGTGTAGTCGTCACGGCGCATCACCCCCGCCTTGTAGCGCATCACCGGTGAGCTGAAGCCGCTGGCGCTGATCATCTCCAGCGCGAGGTCCCGCTCGATGCCGGAGCGCTGGGCGAGGACCACCGATTCGGCCAGCACCTGCATCTCCACGCCCATCAGGACGTTGAGCATGACCTTGGCCGTGGCCCCCAGACCGTTGCCGCCGAGGTGGCGTACCTCCTTGGCCAGCGGGTCGAGCACCGGGGCCAGCCGGTCGAACCCTTCGCGGTCGCCGCCCACCATGAAGCGCAGCTCACCGTCCCGGGCGTGCTGTCCGTTGCCGATGATGCAGGCGTCCAGCATCGTCCGGCCCCCGGCGCCCACCCGGCCGGCGGCCGACCGGGCGAACTCGGGAGAGACCGTACTGGTGTCCATGACGACGCCGTCCGGCGCGAGTCCCGCCATGACCCCGTCCGGGGCGAACAGCTGCTCCTCCACGGGAGCTTCACCGGCGAGGCTGAGCAGCACCACGTCCGCCTGCCGCGCCACCGCCGCCGCGGAGTCGGCCACTACCGCGCCGCGCTTCGCGAAGGGTTCGGCGCGGGCGGCGGTGCGGTTGTGCACCACGATCCGGTGGCCCTGGTCGAGCAGTCGGGAGGCCATGCCGCCGCCCATGACGCCGAGGCCGATGACACCGATACGGGGCGCCGGTGGCCGCTCGGGGCCGCCGGACGGGCCCGCGCCTTCCCGGGGATCGCCGTAGTGCCGCCGACCGGAGGTTTCTGCCATGGGAACGACCCGCTTCCTGAAGGAGGAGGACTGACCGCGCCGGATCTCGGGGCGCGGTGGAACGTACGGCGCAGCAGGACGGGACCGGTGCCCGTACTCCCGCGCCACACGCACCGGCTCCTCGGACACAGCGTAGCGGGTGAGCGCTCACATTGCACCGTCTCCGCACCCCGCCACCGCTACGGGGTCATCCCCCCGAACCCTTCCCGCGGGCTCCCGCTCCCTCCGGCGAACCTTCGCCGGGGCCTCCCGGAGCCTCACCCCCGCCCTGTCCGCCGGGCCCGCCCGGGCCACCCGGACCGCCGGCACCACCCTTGCCGCCCGGCGCGCCCATAGGTGCGCGCATCGGCCGCTCGGGCAGTACGACCGCGGCCACCATGCCCAGCAGCAGCACGCAGGCCGCGATCAGATAGACCGTCTGCAACGAGTTGGCGAGCGCGGTGGCCACACCGTCCCGTACCGGACCGGGCAGCGCGCGGATGTCGTCCGGAGAGGTCAGTACGCCCTCCGCCCCGGTCCCCCGCAGGGCGTCGGCGGGCACCTCGAGCGGAAGCCAGTGCCGCAGCCGGGAGTTGAGCACCGAGCCGAGGATCGTCACGCCCATGGCGCCGCCGAGCGAACGGAAGAGGTTGGCCGCAGCCGTGGCGACGCCCAGCTGGCGCATCTCGACGGAGTTCTGCACCGCCACGATCAGCACCTGCATGACACAGCCGAAGCCCAGGCCGAAGACCGACAGATAGGCGCCCGCCAGCAGCGCGGAGGAACCCGCATCCAGCGTGGACATCAAGAAGAGCCCGGCGGACATCACCAGCATGCCGATGACCGGAAAGATCTTGTAGTGGCCGGTGGCGGAGACGATCTTCCCGGAGATGGTCAGGGTCACCACGGCGGCGATCATCATCGGCACCAGCACCAGGCCCGAGCGGGTGGCGCTCATGCCGTTCGCCACCTGGAGGAAGAGCGGCGTGTAGACGGTGGCGACGAAGACGCCGACGGAGGACAGGAAGAGTCCCGCCGTGGCGGCCAGCACCACCGGGTCCTTGAACAGCGCCAGCGGCACCACCGGCTCGGACGCCCGGCGCTCCTGCATCACGAAAGCGGCCAGCAGGACGACGGCGCCCACCGCCAGGCTGAGGATCTGCCAGGACCCCCAGGCGTACATGTCCCCCGCCCATACCGAGACCAGCAGCACGGAGACGATCGCCGCGCTGAGCAACGCGGCGCCCAGGTAGTCCAGTTCGTGCTTCATCTGACGCACCGGCAGGTGTAGCACCGAGGAGACCACGGCGAGCGCGACCAGGCCCAGCGGGAGGTTGATGTAGAAGATCCACCCCCAGGAGAGCTGGTCGACGAAGGCGCCGCCCGCCAGCGGTCCGACGACACCGGCGATCACGAAGGTGGACTGCGCGAACCCCTGCCAGCGACCGCGCTCACGCGGTGGCACCATCTCGGCGATGAGTGCCATGGCGAGCGCCATCAGGCCTCCGGCGCCCAGTCCCTGGAGAGCCCGGAAAGTGATCAACTGACCGATGTTTCCCGCCAGTCCGCAGAGTGCCGAACCGGCCAGGAAGATCACGATGGCGGTCTGGAACATCCGCTTGCGGCCGTAGAGGTCGCCGAGCTTCCCCCAGAGCGGGGTGGCCGCGGTGGCGGCGAGCAGGTACGCGGTGACCACCCAGGCGAGCTGGCTGACCCCGCCCAGGTCACCGGCGATCGTCGGCAGTGCGGTGGCCACGATGGTCTGATCGAGGGCCGCCAGGAACATGGTCACTACCAGCGCGCAGAAGATCGCCAGGAACTTCTTGCGCGGGATCTCCGGCGTCGGCGGAGCGGCGTACGGGACGCTCATCAGCTCTCCCTAGATCGTGGACTTCCCCGGTCCGCCCTACGGCGCGGCACCCCCGTCGGCGAACCCCTTGCCGCGCCCGCCGCAGGGCGGCTGGCCGTGGCCGCGAAGCTCGCCGGCGGGGGCGGCCAGCGGTCGGCCGCGTCGCGTCGGCCTTGCCCGGGACGCGCATTCGTATAGACTGTACAAACAAAATTAGCCGTCACGAACAGGGCGGTCAAGGCCGCCCGGATTGGGCAGCGGCCACATGAGTCAGCTCCAGGGCAAGATCGCGATCGTCACCGGATCGACCGCGGGGATGGGCGCCGCCACAGCCGAGGCGCTCGCTGCGGCCGGGGCGCTGGTGGTGGTCTCCGGCAGGCGCGAGGAACACGGCTCGGCCGTGGTCGCGCGCATCCGGGACAAGGGCGGTGAGGCCGAGTTCCTCGCCGCCGACATCACCCGGGAGGCGGACGTCGCCCGTCTGGTCTCGCGGACCGTCGAGCGGCACGGACGGCTCGACATCGCCTTCAACAACGCGGGCGGCGGCGGGGCGTTCGGCCCGCTGGACAAGGTGGACGCGGACGAGTTCGGCGCCGTGCTGGAGGTCAACCTCACGGGTACCTTCCTCTCGCTGAAGCACGAGATCGCCGCCATGCGCGCCACCGGTGGCGGCAGCATCATCAACAACGCCTCCACCGCCGGGGTCCAGGGCTCGGCGTTCGGCACCGCCGCCTACACCGCCGCCAAGCACGGCGTGGTGGGCCTCACCCGCGCCGCCGCCCTGGAGGCAGGACCGGCCGGCATCCGGGTCAACGCACTGATCACCGGCCCGGTGGACACCGAGGAGTTCCGGCAGCGGGTCGGGGCCTATCCCGGGGCCGTCGAACGCGCCGGGGCGGGCACCGCGCTGGGCCGGATCTGCACCGAGGACGAGGTGGCCCACGCGGTGGTCTTCCTGGCCGGGGACGGTGCGAGCTTCGTGACCGGCTCCCTCCTCGGACTCGACGGCGGCATGACCGCCGGGGTCCCGCAGGGAAGGCAGTCGCGGCCCGCGGCGTAGCCGCGCCGCCACACGGCCCGGCACCCGCCAGGAGCGCACGCCGGGCGGGGGCCGGGCTTCGCGCTGCCCGCTTCTCGTTTTCCCGGCTTCTCGATTTTCCGGCTTCCCGCTTCCAGCCCCGGCTTCCCGGCCCGCCCCTGTTTCCCGCATTTCCGTACGGCCGCTCCTCCGGCGGACTCCGGATATGACGTCGGGGCCACGCCTTTCCTATTGCCAGCACCGAGGGCTTACCCTAGCGTGGAAGTATGCTCGTAAAATCCACCCAGAGCGCGGATGAGTTTCTCTCCGTAGCCGGCGAATGGGTAGCATCCGATCCCGTCGACAACTCCATCGTCCTCACTATGCTGGCCGGGTTGAAATACCGCCCGCAAGGCGCACCAACAATCACCTGGAGCTACGTGATGGAGCAGGAGGGGGGCGGCGAACACATCATCGGGGCCGCTGCCTTCTCCGCTCCGTACCTCGTCATTCTCACCGATATGCCGGCCGAAGCCGCGGCCGCGCTGGCGGCCGAGTTGCAGGCCGGCCCAGACCCTCTTCCCGGGGTGCTCGGGCCGGACGGAGCAGCGGCCGGCTTCGCCCGGCAGTGGTCCCGGACCACCGGGCGGGAGGCCGTCGAAGGGCGCCGTGAACGCGTCCTGCGGCTGGACGCCGACACCCGGGTGCCGCACTTCACGGCCGCCTCCGGGCACTCGCGGCCCGCCGTCGCCGACGAACTGGAACTGATCACCGACTGGTACCTGGAAGCGGTCCGGGGATCGCAGCTGACCAGGGTGGACGCGCAGCGTACAGCGCAGCAGCAGATCGCCGCAGGCAGGCTGTGGATGTGGGACGACGGCGGCCCGGTGGCCGTCCTCGGCCGCACCGCGGCGGTGCACGGCGTCGCCCGCTACGGCCCGCTGTACGTGCTGCCCGAGCATCGCGGCAGCGGCGTCGCGCGGGCGCTGTTCAGCGGGATGCTGCGCGAGCGGGCCGGGTACGGGGCGCCGATCGGCGCCGCCTTCACCGACGCGGAGAACCACGCCATCCGGTCGCTCATCCTCTCCCTCGGCTTCCGGGCGACCACGACCATGGCGGAGTACCGATTCAGCTGAACGACACACGCTCGCGAACCGCTCCGGAACTCACCTGCCGGGCCGGGATTCCCGCGCACCGCCACTTCGCGGCCGCACCGGAATCCCGGCCCGCAGCGCATTTGCGGCTTCCCGAAACCCCGTCGGGCAACTCATCGCCGGAATCATATACCGCACTGTTCCGTCGAATTCATAAAACGGCATGCGCATTCCGCCCGGGAGGTGTGCGGCCCGAGCGGAATGAGAACAGAAGGTCAGCGCGAAACAGCCGGGTCCGGGTCCGGTATCGCCTCGATGAGGGAGAATGCGGTGCCGGTGGGAATAACGCTGCTGAGGCAGTATCCGGCGCGCTGGAAGAGGTCCGCGAACTGCTCACGCGTCCGCACCGAGCCGCTCATGGTGAGGAGCATGACGAGGTCGAAGTTCTTGACGAACCGGGGCACGTCCTCGTCGTGGACCATCTCCGCAGCCACGAAGCGCGCTCCCGGTGACGCCTCGCGGCAGCGGCGCAGCAGCCGCACCAGGGCCTCGTCCGGCCAGGAGTGCATCACCTGCTTGGTGACGTAGGCGTCCATCCCGGTCGGGACGGCGGCGAAGAAGTCGCCCGCGGCGAAGCCGAAGCGTCCCGCCTCCGCGAGCTTGGCCACATCGGGCTGGGTCCTGGCCTGCTCGACGACGGGCGGCAGGTCCGCCAGTACGCCCCGGCCGATGGCGGTGTGCCGGTGCAGGATCGAGGCGAGGAAGTGGCCCTGGCCGCCGCCGAGGTCGCAGACGGAGCGGAGCCCGGCGAACTCGGGGTAGGCGTCGATCAGCGCTTCGGAGAGGGCCTCGGTGAAGTCGGTCATCGCCCGGTTGAACATCGACGCGTCGGCGGGGTTGCGCTGGAGCCATGGCCACAGTGCGGTGCCGTGCACCTTCTCGAAGCCGGGCTTCCCGGTGGTGAGGCTGTGGTCGAGGGCGCTCCACGAGGACCAGAGCCATGGGGCGCCCACCATCTGCGCCATCGCGTTCATGGAGCCGGGGACCCCGGCCCGCAGCAGCTCGGAGAGGTCGGTGTTGGCGAAGGTGCCCGGCTCCACCTCCTCGAAGACGCCGTCCTCGGTCAGCAGCGAGAGCACCTTGGTCAGCGCTCCGGCGTCCACGTCGGCTCTGCGGGCCAGCTCGCCGGCGCTCAGCGGGCCGTCGCTGAGCAGTTCGGCGACGCGGTACTCGGCGGCGAGCGCGAGGCAGCGGGGGGTGGTGGGGAACATCAGCTCGGACAGGGCGACCGCCCGTGCCGAGGCGGACAGGGTCTGCGGTGCGGTCATGAGGGCGAAGCCTCCCTGGTAGGGCGGGCGGGACGCGGAGCGGACTCCGCGTCCCCGCCCTGGTGTGCGGTGGACGGCGCGCGGTCGGGCACGCGCGGGGGGCCGATGGCCTTGGCGGTCTTGCGGTCTTGCGGTCTTGCGGTCTTGCGGGCCGCGGCCCGCGTGGCGGCCTGCGGTCTCAGCCGAGGAGGGCGAAGGCGAAGCCGCCGCCCGGGCTGGCCATGAACTTGTTGCTGACCGGGATCTCGCCGCCCGCGCTGACGCCGCTCGCCGGGCGGGGCAGCTCGATCCGCGCCGGGACCGGCACGATCTCCACGCCGTCCTGGGCCAGCTGCCCGTAGTTGTTCCAGCCCCAGCCGCGGACCGAGCCGTCGGCGAGCAGCGCCAGCGCGTGGCCGCCGTTGCCCGGTGCCGCGTCGGTACCGCCTCCGTTGGCCGCCACCGCCCGGACACCGGAGAGCCCCTGGACCGGGGCGGGGGTAGCCCGGTCGACGGTGGTGCCGTCGCCCAGCTGGCCGCCGTCGTTGAGTCCCCACGCGGAGACGGTCCCGTCCGCCAGCAGCGCCACCGTGTGGTGGTAGCCGCCGACCAGCTGGGTGATAATGCCCAGGCCGGGGACCGGCTGCGGCGCGTAGCGGTCGGCGCTGCCGCCGTCGCCGAGCTGGCCGCGGTCGTTGAAGCCCCAGACCGAGGCGGTGCCGTCCGCGTGCACGGCCATGCTGTGCCCGCCGCCCGCGGTCAGCCCTACGACCGGGGCGAGGTCCTCGACCCGGGCGGGGCGCGGCCGGCAGTCGAAGGAGGCGGTCATGTAGCTGCGGACGATCCGGCCCTCACGGGTGGAGTCCGGGCCGTCGCCGAGCTGGCCGTGGTCGTCCCGGCCCCAGGACCAGACCGAACCGTCGGCCTTCAGCGCCAGGTTGTGGGCGCCGCCGACCGCGAGCTCCACGACGTCCTCCAGGCCGTCGACCCGCACCGGCACCGGCTGCACGCCGAAGTTGGCCTCGCCGAGGGCGCAGAAGAAGCCCGCGCCCCACGCCCACACGGTGCCGTCCTCCAGCAGCGCCGCCGAGTGGCCGCCGCCCGCGCCGGCCGAGCGGACCCGGCCGGGGAGGCCGACCGTGCGGGCGGGGGTGAGCTGGTTGTCGGTGGAGCCGTCGCCGAGCTGGCCGAAGGCGTTGCGCCCCCAGCCGTAGAGGGAGCCGTCGGCGGTCACGGCCAGCGCATGGCCGCTTCCCGCCGTCACCTTGACGACCTCCTCGAGTCCCTTGACCTCCTGCGGGAGGGCACGGCTGGTGGAAGTGCCGTCGCCGAGCTGGCCGTTGGTGCTGTCGCCCCAGCTGTGCAGTGTGCTTGCCATCGTGTTCTCCTCATCGTCCGTACGAGCCGCTGTCACGGTGGGTGCCGGTGGGCGCGGTGGTGGTCCGCGGCGGGCTCACGCCCAGAACTCGTCGACGGCGTACTGGTCGTCGGGGTAGGTCCAGAACTCCGCGATCAGGCCGTTCTCCATGCGGGCGACGTTGATGAAGGGCATCCCCAGCTTCTTGCCGTCGCGCTCGTAGCGGGTGTAGACGGTGGCGAAGGCCATGGTGTCGCTGGCGCCGATCTCCTGGATCTCCATCTGGATGCGGCCCTGGCACAGCTCGAACATCCGCCCGGCGAAGGCGAGCGCCGACTCGAGGCCCTCGTGCGAGCCGGAGAGTTCGCTCTTGCCGGGGTAGTGGTGGACGCAGTCCTTGGTCCAGTGCCCGGCTGCCTTCTGTACGTCGCCTACGGTGAACGCCGCGTAGACCTCTTCCATGACGCGGGCGTTGGGGTGGTCGACAACCTTCATGATTCCTCCTGGTGAGGTGTGGGCGGGGGCTGTGCGGGGCTGCGGGGCCCTGGGATGCGGGTGCCGCGGCGCGCTCAGGCGGCGGCGCGCCGTACGACCTCCGCGAACGCGGCCCGCTCGGGGGCGGGGAAGGGCGCCGGGCCGGTGGCGGCGGCGCGCTTGACGCGGAGCTGGATGTCCTCGTCCTGGTAGAGGCCCGCCGGGTTGTCGAGCGACATCATGGTGCGCACCAGGCGGCGCCAGACGACCGGATCGGTGGCCGCCGCCTCGGCGACCGTGCCGAAGGTGAGGACGCCGGGCGGCAGCGGCGGCAGGGTCTCCCCGGCCAGCGTCGCCCGCCACAGGCGGGCTCGCCCGGCGTCGTTGCGCACCGCGTCCTGGAACCAGGGGCTGAAGGTGCGCTCCGCCAGCTCGCCCGCGGCACGTGCCTGCCCGGTGTCCACGCGCGGCCGGTCGCGGATCAGGTCCGCCAGGCCCAGCACGTGGGCGAGGGCCAGCGAGACGCCGCGCCCGTAGGCCGGGTTGGTGGTGCACACGGCGTCGGCGACCGGGAAGAAGCCGAGCACGGGCTCGTCGTCCGGTGCGGCCAGCCGCAGCGAGTTGTCCAGACCGCCCATGGCGTAGACGTCGGAGAGAGGCTCGGAGGCGTCCGGGGCGAGCCAGGGCGCGAGCAGCGGGGTGGCGCGGATCGCGGCGGTGAAGGCGTCGTTGCCGCGCAGCGCCTTCATCTCGGTGTCCTCGGGGAGCACACCGAGCGAGATGGTGAAGGTGTCGTTGTCGCCGAGGAAGAGGACCGCGGTGTAGTGGTCCCACAGTCCGCCGGCGCCGAAGCCGCGGTTGAGCGGCCCGGCCGGACGGGGGCTGAGCGCGCGGTAGTAGCGCGTGTAGTAGGTGATGTCGGCGCTCTCACTGACCTGTGCGGGCAGGTCGATGCCCAGTTCGCGCAGCCACTGCGCCGCCTGGGAGCGCCTGCCCGAGGCGTCGATGACCAGGTCCGCGCTCAGCGTACGGCCCGCCTGGGTGGTCACGCCGGTGATGCGGCGGGGGTCGTCGGCGGCGGTGACCAGGCCGCGCACGGTCTCGCCCCGGTGGAGGGCGACGCCGGGGCGGCGCAGCGCCTCCTGGCGGAGGATCAGCTCGAAGGTGGAGCGGCGAGCGCCGAGCATCCGCAGTTCGGCGTCGTCCGGGTGCGGGGTGCGGTCGGTGAGGGTGGGCGGCATCGTGCGGCCCAGTTCGATCTCCCGCGCCCCGGCGGCCACCAGCGCGGCGTAGACGCCGGGGAGGCGCTCGCGCAGCAGGTTGGTGCCGAGCGAGCCGAAGGCGTGCGACTGGTGGAGCTGCGGCACGGTGGGCCGCTGCCAGCTGTCGTGCGCGCGCTCGACGGTGTCCGGCGGCTCCTGGCCGTCCCGCTCCAGGAGCTGTACCTCGTGGCCGAGTTCCGCGAAGGCGAGCGCGGCGACGAGGCCGGCGACGCTGCCGCCGATGATCACTGTCTGGGGCATGACCTCACCTGGTTTCCGTGACGGTTGCGGAGGTGGACGGACGGGGCCGGGAGGTGTCGCGCGGCGCGGGGTCCCGCACGGCGGCGTCCCGCGCGGTCTCGGCCCTGATCCGGAAGCGGAGGGACTTCGCCTGGCTGAAGCACTCGCGCAGGGGGCGCACCAGGGTGCGGTGGTCCTCGGTGCGCTCCCAGGCCTCGAAGTCGGCGAGCGACTCCCATTCGCTGGTGATGAGCCACTGCTCGGGGTCGGCGGAGGACTGGCACACCTGGTCGCGCAGGTGTCCGGGGACGCCGTCCGCGACCAGGTGGCGGATCTGTTCGTAGGCGCGCAGGAAGTCCTCCCTGCGCTCGTCGCGCACGGTGATGAGGAAGACCACCCGGGCGCGGTCCCCGGCAGTTGCGGTCACGGTGCCGGTGTCGGTGTCGGTCTGGGTCTCCATGGGCGTCTGCTCCCTTCTGACGTCGGTGGTGCCCGGCGGCCCGCCCGTCGCGGGCCGCTCTGGAGGAGCGCCGGCCGGCCCGGGTCAGGCCGGCCGGCGCAGCGCGAGCGCGCTGTTGTAGCCGTCGAAGCCCCGTGCGCCGATCAGCGCCGAGTTCACCTCGCCGGCCCGCTCCTCCCGTACGAAGGCCAGGTCGCAGCCCTCGGCCGGTTCTTGGGGCCCTGCCGACGCAGGCAGCAGGCCGTGTTCCATCGCCAGCAGCGCGGTGGCCGCGTCGATGGCGCTGCCGCCCTGGTAGAGCCGTCCCATCAGGGGTTTGTGGGTGGTGACCGCTGCCGGTCCGGCCGGGCCGAAGACCTCGCGCAGGGCCTGCGCCTCGGTGCGGTCGTAGGCGGGGACGCCGAGCGCGTCCGGGAAGGTCACGCCGACCTCCTGGGGCGCGAGCCCGGCGCGGTGCAGCGCGGTGGACAGGGCGCGGGCGTAGTGCCGGACAGAGCCGGCGCCGCGCCGCGTCGTCGGCTCGCCGTCGTGGGTGGACGCCCAGCCGGCGATCTCGGCCCGGATGGTCGCGCCGCGGGCGAGCGCGTGCTCGCGGTCCTCGACGACGAAGACGGCGCCTCCCTCGCCGGGCACGAATCCGTCCGCCCGCCGGTCGAAGGGCAGGTAGGCGGCGGCCGGGTCCGCGGCGGTGGAGAGCCGCCCGCTGCGCTGCTGGCAGGCCAGCGCGTACGGGCTCAGCGGTGCCTCGGTGCCTCCGGCGAGGACGACCTTGGCGCCGCGGGCCACCAGCCGGGCGGCGTGCGCCAGGCTGTCCAGCCCGCCCGCGCTCTCGGAGACCAGCACGCTGGAGGGCCCCTTGGCCTGGTGGCGGATCGCGAGCTGGCCGACGGTGGCGGCGTAGAACCAGGCGATCGACTGGTACGCGCCCACCGTGCTGGGGCTGTCCGGGTGCCACAGCCGCTGGAGTTCGCGCTGGCCGAACTGGTTGCCGCCGGAGGAGCTGGCCAGCGCCACCGACAGGTCGTAGGGGTCGACGGTGGCCGGGTCCAGGCGGGCGTCGGCGAGGGCGAAGTCGGCGGCGGCGTAGGCCAGCCAGGTCCAGCGGTCGGTCTGCACCTCCAGTCGCCGCTCGACGTGGTCGGAGACGTCGAAGTCGCAGACCTCACCGGCCAGCGTGGTCGGGTAGGGGGCAGGGTCGAAGAGGGTGATCCGCTGGATGCGGTTCTCCCCGCCGCGTACGGTCTTCCAGTGCGCCTCGGCGCCGGTTCCGCTGGGTGCCACCACGCCGAGACCGGTGATGACGGCGCGGTGCCCGGCCGTCATCGGGCCTCCTCCGGCCTGGCGAAGAGCATGGCGGACTGGAAGCCGCCGAAGCCGCTGCCCACCGAGAGGGCCGCGTCGACCCTGACCTCGCGGGCCGTGTTGGGGGTGTAGTCCAGGTCGCACTCGGGGTCGCGGTTCTGCCAGTTGGCGGTGGGCGGGACCACCGCGCGGTCGATGGCCAGGGCGCAGGCGGCCATCTCGATGGCGCCGATGGCGCCGAGGGAGTGGCCGACCATGGACTTGATGGAACTGATCGGCACGTCGTACGCGGCCTGGCCGAGCGAGCGTTTGAAGGCGCCGGTCTCGTGGCGGTCGTTCTGCCGGGTGCCGGAACCGTGGGCGCTGATGTAGTGGATGTCCTCCGGGTTCATCCGGGCCTGGTCGAGGGCGCGGGTGATGGCCTCGGACATCTCCAGGCCGTCGGGGCGCAGTCCGGTCATGTGGAAGGCGTTGCCGCGGTTGGCGTAGCCGACCAGTTCGCAGTAGATGTGCGCGCCGCGTCTGCGGGCGTGGCTCAGCTCCTCCAGGACGAGCACGGCGCACCCCTCGCCCAGCACGAAGCCGTGCCGGTCCCGGTCGAAGGGCCGGGAGGCGTGCTCGGGGTCGTCGTTGTCGGGTGTGGTGGCCTTGATGGCGTCGAAGGAGGCGACGGTGACCGGGGAGACGGGCGAGTCCGAGGCTCCGGTGATCATGACGTCGGCCTCGCCGTCGGCCAGCAGGTGGTAGGCGTGGCCGATGGCGTCGATGCCGGAGGTGCAGCCGGTGGAGACGACCATCGCCGGGCCGTGCAGGCCGTAGCGGGCGGCCACGTCGCCGGCCAGGCTGGAGGGCACCAGGCCCTGGTAGAGGAAGGGGCCGGTGACGTCCGGGTCGACCAGCCAGCGCCGCCCGGAGTCGCTGGCCACCGCGAACTCGGTCTCCAGCGCGATGGTGCCGCCCACCGCGCTGCCCAGTACCACTCCGGTGGTCTCCAGGGTCGTCTCGCGCTCGAGCGTGAGGCCGCTGTCGGCCAGCGCCTCACGGGAGGCGGCGAGGGCGAACTGCACGTAGCGGTCCCCGCGCCGCCGCTCCAGCAGGGTCAGCCCCGCGGCCTCCGCGTCGAAGTCGCATTCGGCGGCGATCTGCGACCGGAAGGCGGACGGGTCGAAGGCGGTGATCCGCCGGGTGGCCGTCTTGCCGGAGGTGATGAGGTCCCAGAAGGTGTCCCGGGTGGTGCCGCCGGGGGCGACGACGCCCACGCCCGTCACCACCACCCGGCGGCCCTCGGGCCCGTTGTCCCGCCGGGGGGTAGGGCTCACTTCTCCCCCACCGCCGCGGGCGCGGCCCCGGCGGCGGCCTTGGTGCCGGGGCCGTCCTCGGTGTCCACGTGGCCCATCTCCGGCGAGGGGGCCAGCGGTCCGAGGTGGAAGACGGCGTTCGCCTCGACGCTGCCGGTGTTCCGCAGCCGGTGGCGGACGTTCTTGGGGATGAGCAGCCCCTGCCCGGCGGCCAGGACCAGCGGAGCGCCGTCCAGGTCGACGGTGAGTTCGCCGCTGGTCAGCAGGAGGAACTCCTCGCTGTACGGGTGGTAGTGCTCGGTGATCCGCTCCCCCGGCTGGAGCCGGGCGACGCCCATGAACCCCGAGGTGGACCCGACGGTGGCGGGCGTGAGGACCGCCCGGGTCTCGCCGCCGCGCCGCAGGTTGGCGGGGACGTCGGTGATGCCGATCACGCGGTGCTTCTTCGGCGCCATGGTGGTCACTCCCCTTCGGTAACGCCTGCCGGGGCGCGGCCCGGTCCCGGCGCGGTGCGTGCGAGGGCCTCGACCTTGCGCCGGATGACATCCATCTGCACGGGCGAGTTGGTGTTGAGCCGGTCGGTCATCCCGCGGTCGTCCACCGGGGCCTGCGGCTTCATGGAGAAGTCCTGCACCCAGGTCATGCGGGTGCCGGCCGGGGTCTCCTCGTACCGCCAGAAGATCTGCATGTAGCGGAAGGGGCCGGTCTCGACGCGGTGGGCGTGCACGGTGCGGTCGGCGGCGTTGACGGTGCGGTCGCTGATCCAGGACCAGACGCGGCCCTGTTCGTCGGGGTGCATCGTGAGGCGGAACCGTACGGTCTCGCCGCGGCGGTCGAGGATCTCGGTGGCGGCGTACTCGGTGAACAGGTCCGGCCAGCCCGCCACGTCGTTGGTGACGTCCCAGACCAGTTCCAGCGGCGCGTCGATGACGACGCTGTTCTCGGTGTGGCCGGCCATCTCAGCTCACCGTCCCGGCGGACGCCGCGCGGCGCATGTGGTCGACGATCTCGCCGATGCTCATCCGCACCGCGCCCTCGGGCACCTCCAGGCCGTACCGGTCCGCGAGGACGGCCTCCAGCTCCAGTACGGCCAGCGAGTCCACGCCCAGGTCCTCCAGGGCCGCGCCGGGGCTGCCTCGCAGGAGGTCCGGGGAGGCGCCCGCGCTGGTGACCAGGATGTCCTCGATCTCCTCAGCGGTGACGGGTGTGCGGACGGGGTGGTCCTGAGTGCTGCTCATGCGTTCTCTGCCTCTCGTCTCTGCGTGCGTGGCGCGGGGGTGCGTGGCGCGGGGGTGCGTGCGGGTGCCGGCGCGTGGTGCGGCGGGACGGCGGGCCGGGTACGCGCTCACTCGGCTGCGTCGCCGAGGAGCCGCCCGACCAGGTCGGTGGAGTGGCGGCCCTTGCGGAACTCGCCGTCAGCGAGGACCTGTCGCAGGAAGGGCACGGTGGTGGTCACGCCGGGGCCCGCGATGTCGAACTCGCCCAGCGCGCGTTCCATCCGGGCGACGGCCTGGTCGCGGTCGGGTGCCCAGGTGATGACCTTGGCCAGCAGGGAGTCGTAGTGCGGCCCGACCACGTATCCCGGGTAGCCGTGGCTGTCGACGCGGACGAAGGGGCCGCCCGGCGGGGTGAAGCGGTCCAGCCGCCCAGGGGCCGGGCCGAAGTCGCGGGCCGGGTTCTCCGTGTTGACCCGGCACTCGATGGCGCAGCCGTTCAGCCGGACGTCCTCCTGGCGCAGCCCCAGGGGCTGCCCGGCGGCCAGCCGCAGCTGCTGCTCGACCAGGTCCAGTCCGGTGACCATCTCGGTCACCGGGTGTTCCACCTGGATGCGGTTGTTGATCTCCATGAAGTAGTAGCGCTCGTCCTCGCCGAGCAGGAACTCCGCCGTCCCGGCGCCGGTGTAGCCGCAGGAGAGCGCGCCCGCGACGGCCTGCTCGCACATCGCGTCCAGGACCGCCCGGCTCACCCGGGGCGCGGGCGCCTCCTCGACCAGCTTCTGGTGGCGGCGCTGCACCGAGCAGTCACGGGTGCCCAGGTGCACTCCGGAGCCGTGGCTGTCGCACAGGAACTGCACCTCCACGTGGCGCGAGCGCTCCAGGTACCGCTCCAGGTAGACCCGTTCGTCGGCGAAGACCGCGCGGGCGGCGGCCCGGGTCCCGGTGAACGCGGCGGGCAGGTCCTCGGGCCGTTCGACGATCGTCATGCCGCGCCCGCCGCCGCCGGCCACCGCCTTGATGATGGCCGGGTAGCCGGTCTCCTCGCAGATCTCGCGGGCCTCGGCGAGGTGCCGCACGGCCTGCACGGAGCCGGGCAGCAGCGGCAGGCCGGCCTCCTTCATCAGGGCCCGCGCGGTGGCCTTGTCGCCCAGCTGGGCGAGGACCTTGGGCGGCGGGCCGATGAAGACGAGTCCGCTCGCCGCGCAGATCTCGGCGAAGTCCGGGTCCTCGGAGAGGAAACCGTATCCGGGGTGCACCGCGTCGCAGCCGGTGCGCAGCGCGGCCTCGGCGATGGCCGCGGCGTTGAGGTAGCTGCGCTTGGCGGCGGGCGGGCCGATGCAGACCGCCTCGTCGGCGAACCGCACCACGGCCGAGTCCTGGTCGGCGGTCGAGTAGACGGCCACCGTACGGACGCCGGCCTCGCGGCAGGTGCGGGCGATCCGCAGCGCGATCTCGCCCCGGTTGGCGATCAGTACCTTCTCGAACACGGCCACAGCTCCTCGGTGCGTCGGGTCTTCGTCGGCGGCGCGGGCAGACAGGCAGGCGTGCAGGCGTGCAGGCGTGCAGGCGGACGGTTGCGCGGGAACGGAGGGGACGGGAGGTACGGGGGCGGCGGCGCCGGATCAGTCCGCGGGCTCCAGGAGCATCAGCGGCTGCCCGAACTCCACGGGCTCGCCGTCCTTCACGCACACTTCCACGACGCGGCCCGCGACCTCCGCCGCCAGCGGGTTCATCAGCTTCATGGCTTCGACGATCGCCACGGTCTGGCCCTCCTCGATGAGGTCGCCGATGTCCGTGAAGGGCGGCGCGCCGGGCTCCGGCGACCGGTAGAAGGTGCCGACCATCGGGGAGGTCACCTGGATCGCGGCGGCCTGCGGGGCGGTCTCGGCGGCGGGTGCCGCCTCCTGCCCGGACGCGGTGCGCGACGCCGCCGCCGGGGCGGGGCCCGCGCTCTCGCCGGGCGCCGGGAGGGCCGCCCACTCCGCCTCGACCGAGAGGTCGCCCGTGGTCAGCTTGATGCGGTGCAGCTGTCCCGGCAGCCGGCCGGCCAGCTCCTCCGTACGCCGGCACAGCTCGGTGACCTGGTCCCGCTCGCGCTCCTGCGGCTGCTCGTGCCGGCGTGTCCCGGCTGCTCTCTGACTCATCGTCACTTCATCCCTGAGACGGTCGGAAGGGCCGACGGCGCCTCGGTGCCGAACGCCCGGAATCGGTTGCGGCGCGCCTCGACGAGGTCCTCGGTGTCGCTGGAAGACACCTCCGCGAGCGCCTCGTTCAGCGCGCGGCGCAGGCGGTCGGCGGCCTCGGCCGGAGAGCGGTGCGCTCCGCCCGGCGGTTCGGGCACCACGCCGTCCACGACCTCCAGCGCCAGCAGGTCGGCGGCGGTGATGCGCAGCGCCGCGGCAGCCGCGGGGGCCGAGGCCGCGGTGCCCCACAGGATCGCCGAGCAGCCCTCGGGGCTGATCACCGAGTAGGTGCTGTGCTCCAGCATCAGGACCCGGTCCGCGACGGCCAGGGCCAGCGCGCCCCCGCTGCCGCCCTCTCCGGTGAGCACGGTCACCACCGGGGTGCGCAGGCCGGTCATCTCCAGGATCGCCGCGGAGACGGCCAGGGCCTGGCCGTTCTCCTCGGCCGCCACGCCCGGGTGGGCGCCGGGGGTGTCCACCAGGGTGATCACCGGCAGCCGCAGCTTGGCCGCCAGCCGCATCAGCCGGACGGCCTTGCGGTAGCCCTCCGGCCCGGGCATCCCGAAGTCGCGGTCCAGCAGTTCGCGGGTGGTGTGCCCCTTCTGGTGGCCCAGCACCATGACGGGGCGGCCCGCCAGCGTCGCGACGCCGCCGACGACGGACGGCGAGTCCCCGCCGGTGCGGTCGCCGTGCAGTTCGAGGAAGGAGTCGAAGGTGCGGCCCAGGTAGTCCAGGGCTGTGGGACGGCCGGTGTCGCGGGCCCGCTTGACGGTCTCCCAGGTGTCCCCCGCCGGGAGCGTGTCCGGATCGCGGACCACGGCCGGACGCGAGGCTTCGGCGGCGCCGGCGTCAGCGGCAGCGGCGTCCGTGCCGCCGGGCTCCTCGGCGCCGGCCGCCCGCTTCCCCGGTGCGGCCGAGGCGGCGGCGAGCAGTCCGCCCAGCACGCCGCGCAGCGCGCCCCGGTCCTCGCACCGGTCGACCATGCCGCGCGCGAAGAGGAACTCGGCGGTCTGGAAGCCGGGCGGGAGTTCCTCGCGGATCGTCTGCGCGACCACGCGCGGACCGGCGAAGCCCAGCCGCGCACCCGCCTCGGCGATGATCACGTCGGTGCAGGTGGCGTACGAGGCCGCCACCCCTCCGTAGGTGGGGTCCGTGACGAGGCTGACGGTGAGCAGGCCGGCCTCGTTCATCCGGCCCAGCACCGTGCTGGTCTTGGCCATCTGCATCAGGGACAGCACGCCCTCCTGCATCCGCGCGCCGCCCGAGGCGGTCACGATCAGCAGCGGGAGGCGCTGCGCCAGAGCGGCCTCGGCGGTGCGGGTGACCAGTTCCCCCACGGCCGTGCCCAGGCTGCCCCCCATGAAGCGGAAGTCCATGACGGCGAGGGCCAGCCGGTGGCCCTCCAGCTCGCCGGTGCCGCAGACGACGGCTTCCGCGAGTCCGCTGGTACGGCGTGCCCGGGCCAGCCGTTCCGGGTAGGGCTCGGTGTCGGTGAAGCCGAGGCGGTCGACGCTGCGCACCGATCCGGGCAGTTCCTCGAAGGTGCCCGCGTCGAGCAGCTGGCCGAGGCGCTCGGGCGCGGTGAGCGCGTGGTGCGTACCGCACTCGGGGCACACCCCGAGGCTGCGGCCCAGCCGCTTGCCGTAGACCAGGACGGCGCAGCCGCGGCAGCGTACCCACTCGCTCTGTTCGGTGCCTCTGGCCGGTGCGGTGCTCATCGCCGCTCACCTCCTGCGGCCGTCCCGCCCTCCCAGCTGTAGAAGCAGCGGGCGACGGCGTCCCGGGGTGAGCGCCAGGTTTCCAGGTACGGCGAGATGTACGGGGTGAGGCGCTCGCTGACCCTGGCGAACTCGGGGTGGGCGCGGGCCTCCTCGACCGCGGCCGGGCCCGGGTCGCCGGTCTCCAGCAGGTGCACGTAGGCATCGCCGAGGAGGTAGAGGGACCGGTGGGTGACCCCGGCGACGCGGGGCAGTTCGGTCCGGTCGGACTCGGCGAAGATCCGTGCGACCTCGTCCTCGGAGCCGGGCAGCATCCGGGCGATGATCAGTGAGCGGTGCATGGGAACCCCCTGTTGTCGGCGTGGCCGGCGTGCTTGCGGGATCGGTGACCGGTCGTCAGCCGTGGTCCTCCACGGGCCGGATCGCGCCGATGTCCAGGAGGATGCGGGGCACGTTGTCCCCGATCCAGGACTCGACGACGCGGCCCTCGACCACCCGGTGGCAGGACATCTCGTGGACGACCACGGGGCGGCCGGTCGGCGGGATGTCGAAAAGCCGGCCCTGGTGCGTACCGCGGGTGGTGAAGCGGGCGTAGACCCGGTCGCCGTCGCCCGCCACGTCCTCGACGGTCACGTGCACGTCGGGGAAGGCGTTCCGCCACAGCTGCACGGCCTGCCTGAAGGACTCCGGGCCGGGCGGCAGGGGCGGCAGTCCGGGGGCGTGCACGACGTAGTCCTCGGTGAAGAGCACGCCGACCTGCGAGAGGTCGCCTTCGTTGAACGCCTTCTCCGTGAGTTCGCGGATGAGGGTCTTGTTCGACTCGACGGTGTCCGATCCCGATGTGCTCATGATCACCTTTCTGCCTGCGGCGGATGTGCGGGGCTGACGGGTAGGGGGTGCCGCGTCTCAGTCGAGTACGGCGGCGGCCACGAAGGCGGCCACCGCGCCGACGGCACCGAGCGTGCGGGCCTCGTGGGCCAGGTGCCAGCGGCGGCGCTTGCGCTGCCAGCCGCCGTCGGAGGTGCGCACCGGGCTCCAGCGCTCGATCTGGCGCCAGATCGGCCGGTTGAAGCCCTCGGAGGCGACGGCGACCACGGCCATGCCCAGGGTGCCCGCGGCGTAGAGGGCGGTGGCCGCGGCGCTGTCCGAGCGGATCGCCAGGGTGGTCCCGAGCCCGGCGGTCACGATGCCGTTCCAGAAGGCGATCGGATGGAAGACGTGCATGTCGATCAGCTGGCACGTGTTGACGTAGCGGTCGTAAGGCAGCGTGTTGAGCATCGGCAGGATCGAGGTCTTCATGATCCACAAGGTGCCGAGCTGGACGCTGGACGAGGTGATCAGCCAGACGTTGACGGAGTCCTGCATGTCCACTTCCTTGGGAGACCCCCGGCGGTCCGGGGGAAGGCAGTCGGGGTGCGGCGGGCGGGGCGGTCGCGGCGGCGCTCCGGACCAGGGGAGCGGCTCGCCCCGAAAGCGTGGCAGCGGCGCCGTCCCGGTGTCTGGAGGCAGCAGTCTCGGCCGGACGGGGATCGTGCCCGGCCCCGGACGGGCCGGTGTCCCCGCCCCGGACAGGGCGGGAGTGGGGCGGGGACGGGACTGGCGACGACGCTCGGCGCCCGCCCGGTGGGCGGTGTTGACGCCTCGTCGCGGCACGGCATAACGTCGTAAGCGAGCACTCACTCGCATTACTTCCGTACGGCTCCCCCCTGGCCGCGACGCTCCGGCGCGCACCGACGGCGACCGCCCCCGCGCTCGCCCCGGACGGGCCACGGCAGCCGCCACACCCGCATCCCCGCCGCGGAGCAGACCCGGCGCCGGGGCCCCTCCAGGAAGGTGCCGAGCCCGATGACCATCGATGTGCACGGTCACATCACCTCGCCCGAACTCTTCCGCCGCTTCCCGATGCCCCCGAGCCTCGCCGACGTCGAGGGCATGGTGGAGCTGAAGGCCGCGGCCGGCATCAGCATGTCCCTCGTCGGCAGCCCCGTCGGCGCGGGGACCATGGTGCGCACCCCGGACCTGGACAACTACGAGCAGCCCGCCGACACCCTGTCCCGCTTCCACGAATGGCTGGCCGAGCAGGTACGCGCACGGCCCGCCGCCCTGCGCGCCTACGTCTACGTCAACCCGCTGGGCCCGGACGACGAGCTGGCCGCGGCCTCCCGCCTCCTGGCGCAGCCGGAGTTCGTCGGACTGATGGTCAACTCCAGCGTGGCGGGCACCTTCTTGGACACACCGCGCGCGGACTCCTTCTTCGCCATGGCCGCGCAGCACCGCGCCCCCGTCATGCTGCACCCGCCCGCCGAGCCCGCCGGTGCGGGGCGGGTGGCGGACCCGCGGCTGGTGGAACAGGTCGCCCGCCCCTGCGACGTCACCCTCGGCACGGCGGCCGTGCTCTTCGCGGGCTGGCTGGAGAAGTACCCGGAGCTGCGCCTCCTCTCCCCGGTGTGCGGCGGCGGCCTGCCGCTGCTGCTGGAGCGGCTGGAGCTGGCCCGCCGGATGCCCGCCAACTTCGGCCGCCCGGGCGCCGGTCCGCCCGGTCCCCCCGGCCCGCCCGGCCCGCCGCCCGTCGCGGACGGCCTCACCCCGCTGCCCGAACTGCTCGCCCGCCTGTACGTGGACACGGCCACCCCCAGCCCGCGCGCGCTGGCCGCGGCGGTGGACGCCTTCGGCGCGGACCACGTGATGTTCGGTACGGACACCCCGCCGATGAGCGCCCCGCTGGACGCGGCCCTCGCCCGCGTCGACGGCCTTGGCCTGTCCCCCGCCGACACCGGCCGCATCCGGCACGGCAACGCGGCGGCTCTCTTCGACCTCGCCGGACCCCGTGCGGGTGCGGTGATCCCGGCCGGGCCGGGACTGATGTCCCCCCACCCGGTGACCACAGCCGATCGACCGGGCCCCGGGCCCGTGAAGGAGGTTCCGCTATGACGGCAGGAACGGGCCCGGGCACCGCCCCCGTGCCGGTGCGCACACCACGGGCGACGGCGCCGGACGCACCGGTGTTCGCGGGCAGCAGGGTGCTGGTGGTCGGCGGCTACGGCTCCATCGGCGCGGCGGTCAGCGCCTCGCTCGTGGCCCAGGGCGCCAAGGTGGTCGTCGCCGGGCGCTCCGCCGAGCGGGTCGGGAAGGCCGCCGCGGAGCTGTCCGCCGAGCTGGGTCCGGGCGCCGAGGCGGCCGGGCACGTCGCGGACATCACCGACCGGGCCGACGCACAGCGCCTGGTGGAGAGCGTGGTGGCGCAGTGGGGCGGCGTGGACGTGCTCGTCAACTGCGCGAGCGCGCTGGTGACCGCGGGCGCAGAGGAGATCTCCGAGGAGAGCTGGCGCTCGGTGGTCGACACCAATCTCTTCGGCGCCTTCTGGCTCTCCCAGGCGGCCGGCCGCGCCATGATCGCCTCCGGCGGCGGCCGGATGGTCCATCTCTCCTCCGTACGCGGCCTGTTCGGCGCCCGGCGCGGCTTCAGCGCGTACGGCGCCAGCAAGGCGGGCCTGAACCTGCTCGTCAAGCAGCTGGCTGCGGAGTGGGGCCGCCACCAGGTGGCCGTGAACGCGGTGGCGCCAGGGTTCGTCCGCACCGACTTCGTCCAGGCTTCCGCCCAGGACCCGGAGTTCATGCGGATGATGCTCGGCCGCATCCCCCTCGGCCGCACGGCCGAACTGCACGAGGTGGCGGACGCCGTGCTCTATCTGGCGTCGCCGCGCGCGAGTTTCATCACCGGCCAGGTCCTCTACGTCGACGGCGGAGTCACCGCCAGCCAGTGATCAGCGAACCGCCCCCGGCCACCCGGCCGGGGCGGCAGTCCACCAGGAGGTCAACCATGAGTACGTGGCACGCGCTGTTCTACCCCCTGCTCCCCGGCAGCGAGGAGAAGGTCAAGGAGCTGTTCCGCACCAGCGGGCGGCCCGAGTTCGACGTGCGGACCGCGGACGGCACCATCGTCGGCAAGCTGCTGGGCACCATGGCGTTCGTCGGCAAGGAGATGGCCGTCCGGGTCATCGAGATCGAGGGCCCGCTGCCGATGGTGGCCGCGCACATGAGCCAGCAGCCCGCCGTCCGCGCGTTCGAGCGGGAGCTGGAGAATCATCTCGCGGCACCCCGTGACATGACCAGCCGTGAAGGTGCACAGGCGTTCTTCCGTCAGGCGGCCCTGGAGAACGTCCTCTCCCGCCGCCACGACGAGCCGCTGCCGGGAGCGTGACATGGACATAGGCATCGGGCTGCCCACCTCCCTGCCCGGCGTCGCCGGGGAGGACGTGGTCGGCTGGGCACGCGACGCGGAGGCCGCCGGGTTCTCCACCCTGGGCACCGTCGACCGGCTGGTGCACACCAGCTGGGAGCCGCTGACCACACTCGCCGCGGCGGCGGCCGTCACCGAGCGGATCAGGCTGGCCACCAGCATCATGATCGCCCCGCTGCGCGGCAACACCGCGCTGCTCGCCAAACAGGCCGCCACGGTCGACCGGCTCTCGGGCGGGCGGCTCACCCTCGGCCTCGCGGTCGGCTCCCGTCCGGACGACTTCGCGGCCAGCGGCGTCGAACTGGCCGGCCGCGGCGGCCGTACCGGCGTCCAGGTCAAGGAGCTGCGGAAGCTGTGGACGCGGGCACAGGCGGGCGAGGAGTCCGCCGTCGGCCCCGCTCCGGCCAGGCCGGGCGGCCCCGAGGTGGTCCTGGGCGGGCACTCGCCGCTGGCCCTGAAGCGGGCGGCCCGGCTCGCCGACGGGTGGATCGCCGGGGGCACCGGCCCGGTGATGTTCGGCAAGGGCGCCCGCACGGTACGCGAGGCGTCTGCGGAGGGCGGGCGGCCCGCGCCGCGGATGCTCGCCCTGGCCTACTTCGCCCTCGGCGAGGACGCTGCCAAGCGGACGGAGGGCTACCTGCGCGCGTACTACCGCAGCGCCGGACCGCACGTGGACAACATCCTGCGGGGGGCCGCCGACTCCCCCGGGAAGCTGCGCGGGCTCGTCGACCGCTTCTCCGAGGCCGGGTGCGACGAACTCCTGCTCATCCCCTGCTCGGAAGAGCGGGGCCAGGTCGAACTGGCGGCCACCACACTGGGGCTGAGCGGCGGGGGCTGACCGATGGGGCAGGCGGAGGAACCCGCCGGGTAACGGGAACTGAGAGGCCGTCAGTTGATGTCTCATCAGCTGACGGCCTCTCAGTCCGGCTCCCGTGGCACGGACATGCGCAGACACCCGCGGGCACCGGCGAAAGCGGCACCCCGCAAGGTCACCCGGCGTCGGGCGCCAGGGTCTGCCACAGGAACCGGACGTAGGACTCCGCCGCGCGGCGGTCCTCGCCGGCGCCGCCGTCGGGCGCGAAGGTGCCGCCGAAGGCCGCGAGGTAGCAGGCGCCCAGGAGCAGTTGGGCAGCCGCGGCCGGGTCCGCCTCGCGGTTGACGCGGCCCGACCGCTGCGCGGTCCGTAGGTAGTCGGCGAGCAGTTCGGTCGCGCGGTGGGGGCCGACGTTGTGGGTCTGCATGTACTCCTTGTGGCGGTCGAGCAGTTTGGGCTCGGCGAAGACGGAGAGCAGCATCGGCATCGACTCCCGGTAGAAGGCGAGGGCCTCCTCCGCCACGCGGTGCAGCGTGTCGCGCACCTCCGACTCGCTGCCGACCGACTCGGGGAGCGCACGCAGGAAGGGCAGCAGGCCCGGCAGGCGCTCGGCGAGGACCGCCAGGAAGAGGTCCTCCTTGCTGCGGAAGTGGCGGTAGATCGTGCCCTCGGAGCACTGCGCCGCCTCCGCGATCTCCCGGGTGGTGCAGCGGGCCAGGCCCAGGTCGCGGATGACCCTCTCGGCCGCACTGACGATCTCATCACGCATACTCATGAACTCTCCGGTGGAGGAGGGCGGCCGACGGGCGGAGCGTCCAGGATAGCTCGCAGGTGAGTACCCGCTCGCACAAGGGCGCGGCCCTGCCGCCCGGTGGAAGGGCGACAGGGCACGGCGACAGCGCACGGTGGCCGGGACCGGCCGGGACGGAGTGGGCAGGGCGAGGCGTACGGGCTCAGTCCGGCGGGCCCCCCGGACTGCCGGGCCCCTCGGGGTCCGTGCCCGGGGGCGGGCCGACCAGTTCGACGCCCAGCGGGCCCAGCGCCCCCAGCAGCTTCGCGAAGTCCGGCGGCCCCTGCGCGGGCGGCGGCAGCGTCAGGCTCTCGGCGGGGACGCCGGTCTTGAGGAACCACTCCTCGAAGCCGGCCGGGGTGCCCAGGACCAGGAAGCGGGTGCCCTCCGCCTCGACGCGGTACTGGTGCGGGATGTCGCGCGGGGCGAAGGCCGTGGAGCCGGCGCCGAGCTTGTGCTCGTCCTCCCCGATCCGGATGATCAGCTCGCCCTCCAGCACGACGAAGAACTCGTCCTCGCGGGTGTGCATGTGCACCGGCGAGGCGTACCCGGCCGGGGAGAGCTGCTCGGCCAGCCAGAACTGGCCGTTGGTCTCCGCTCCGGTGGCCTTGAACTTCAGCAGAGCGCCCACGTGCCAGACGGCACGCCCCTCGTCGGCACCCTTCACGAACGGCTGGGACGTCACAGCATCCTCCTTGGTGGGCCGGACTCTCCGGCGGGTTCGGACGGTTCGGACGGTTCCGGGCGGGCTCAGACCGCGGCGGCGCGCGGGGCCGCCACGCTGCGCACCGCCGCGGCGACCTGGCCGGGGCCGGGGGCGAAGGCGTCCTCCAACTCCGGACTGAAGGGCACCGGGGCGTGCGGCCCGGTGACCATACGGACCGGCCCGCGCAGCGCGCCGAAGCGGTCCTGGGCGACCTGCGCCGCGATGTCGGCGGCGATGCCGCAGCGCGGATGCCCCTCGTCCACCACGACCAGGTGCCCGGTCTTCTCGACGCTCGCGTAGAGGGTCTCCGTGTCCAGTGGGGAGAGCGTCCGCGGGTCGATGACCTCGCATTCGATGCCCTGCGCGGCCAGTTCCTCGGCCGCGCTCCGGGCGACCTGGACCATCCGGCCGACCGCCACCACCGTGCAGTCGCCGCCCTCACGCACCACCTTCGCCCGCCCGAACGGGATGGCGTACGGCTCCTCGGGGACCGGCCCGGGCGTGAAGTAGAGCCCCTTGTGCTCCAGGAAGAGCACCGGGTCGTCGTCGACGATGGCCTGCGCCAGCAGCCCCTTGGCGTCGTAGGGGTCGGACGGTGCGACGACCTTGAGGCCGGGCAGGTGGGTGAAGAGCGGCAGCAGCGCCTGCGAGTGCTGTGCGCCGCGGCGCATTCCGGTGCCCCACAGGGCGCGCAGAACCAGCGGTACGGAAATCGCGCCACCGGTCATGTAGCGGAGTTTGGCGGCCTGATTGGCTATCTGGTCGAAGGCGACGGTGGCGAAGTCTATGAAGAGGAGGTCGACCACGGGACGCAGTCCGGTAGCCGCCGCGCCGGTGGCCGCACCGACGAAGGCGGCTTCCGTGATCGGCATGTCCAGCACCCGGTCGGGGAATTCGAGATGCAGTCCCTTGGTGGGGCCCCAGGCGTTGGTGCTGTCCTCTCCCATCAGGACGACCGAGTCGTCCAGCCGCATTTGTTCGGTGAGCGCCTCGCTGAGGGCCTGCTGATAGGTGATCGTACGCACGTGACGTTCTCCTGACGGTCGGGTGACGGCCGGTGGGCGCCGGTCAGTAACTGGCGTAGACATCGGTGAGCAGGGAGCGCGGGTCCGTCTCGATCTCCTCGCGCGCGGCCTCGACCGCGGCCTCCACCAGGGCGCGGGCGGCGGTGTCGATCAGGTCCAGCTCACCCGCCGCGGGCCACTCCCCCGGCTCCGGCGTCCCCGGACGGCCGGCCGCTCCGGCCGCGATCCGTGCCCGGAGCAGCGCCAGCGGGTCGCAGTCGGCACGCAGCCGGGGGACGTCCTCGCCCGGCCGGTAGGACTGGTCGTCCCACAGCTCCATGTGGCCGTGGAACCGCTCCGCCCGGCACTCCAGGAGCGTGGGCCCGCCCCCCGCGCGGGCCCGTCCGGCCGCCTCGGCGGCGGCGGCGTACACGGCGAAGACGTCGTAACCGTCCACCACCCGGCCGGGGATGCCGAACCCCTCGGCGCGCCGGGCCAGATCGGTGCCGGCGAGATGGCTGGCGGCCGGCGTCGCCTGCGCGTAGCCGTTGTTCTCCACCACGAAGATCACCGGCAGCGACAGCATCCGGGCCAGCACGAAGCTCTCCAGCACCGCGCCCTGGTTGGCGCCGCCGTCCCCGGTGAAGGCGACGGCGACCTGGCCCGAACGGTGCTGACGTGCCGTCAGAGCGGCGCCGCAGGCCAGCGGCACACCCCCGCCGGCCAGGCCGTTCGCGCCGAGCATGCCGCGGTCGAAGTCCGCGATGTGCATCGAGCCGCCCTTGCCGCCGCACAGCCCGTCCGGCCTGCCGAACAGCTCCTTCATCATGGCCACCACGTCGCAGCCCTTGGCGATGGCGTGGCCGTGCCCGCGGTGGGTGCTGGCGATGTGGTCACCGGGGTCGAGGGCGGCGCACACGCCTGCGGCCACCGCCTCCTGGCCGGAGTACAGGTGGACCGCGCCGGGGAGGTCCTTCGCGAGTTCGTGCACACGGTCCTCGAAGGCGCGGATGGTCGTCATGATCCGGTAGACCTCGGTGACGCGGTCTGCGGTCAGGCTCGCTGGGATCTGCGCTGTGCCCACGGGATGCCTCCTTGGCTCTCAGGGCGGCCGGAACCGGCGGCGCTCGCACTGCCGTACCGCTCGGCCTGGACTGGCTCGCTATCATGAGGGTAAGTGCTCACTCGCATGACGGCAACCATGCTCACCGAACCTCCCGGAGGCCCTGTCCACCCCCCAATGACATCCCTTGCGCCCTGTGTGATAGTGCGCTTAAAGTGGCGCCGCTGGGCAACATCGAACTGGTGCGCGCTCTGCGCAAGCGTGTGGTGTTCGCTGCGAAAAATCTGCCGACGGGTCCGACGGGAGCAACAGGGGGAGTACGGGGATCATGTCCAATGACATTGCTCGCGCGCTCGAATCCGAAGACCGAATATTACACATTTCACCCGCAGCCGACACCGACGCTACGCGGGTAGTCCAGCAGAAAACATTCTCGGTGAGCGCCTTACGGCAACGCCGCCCCACCACCGGCGAAGAGGGGGCCCCGTGCGGCATCGCTGCGACGCACTAGGCCCCCATCTCCGGCGCGTCATTATCGACGGCCGGACGCACCCCGACCCGCCGACCTCGGCGCACTGGGTCCTCCGCCTGACGCAGGAGACGCTCCGGCACCTCACCGCTGCCGGTCTCGGCCCGCAGGACTCCTCCCCGCAGGAGGAGCTGCGCCGCCTGACCGCCGCAGCTCGCCAGGAGGAGCGCCGCCGCATCCGTCGTGACCTGCATGATTCACTCGCGCCGTGCCTCGCCGCCCTGCACATGCGGCTGGAGGTCGCCGGCCTGACGATGAGCGCCGACGCGGAGCGCGCGCTCCTCGTGTTCGAGCAGACGCGACAGGATCTGCGGGCCGCGATCGCGGACATCCGGCAGATCATCCGAGACCTCAGCACACCCGAGCGTACGGAGGAAAATTCCCGGCAAAGTTTTCGCCATTCCCTGACCAACCAGGTGCGCGCCTTCGGCAGTGCCACCGACGGCCGGCTCCGCCTGAGCATGGAAATCGCGGACGCCGTCGACACACTTCCCATGGGTGTTCAGTTTGAATTACAGAACATTGCGGGTGAAGCACTCGCAAATGTGGTGAGGCATTCCCGGGCCACCTTCTGTCATATCAGCGTCCAGCTGAATGACGACGGAATTCACCTGGTGGTCGAAGACAATGGGGTCGGAATTTCCCGCACCAGCGCCGCTGGAATAGGGCTGCCCTCGATGTGTATGCGGTCCCGTGAACTCGGCGGCGCGTTCAGCGTGGAACGCAATCTCCCGCGCGGCACGCGCGTACGGGTGCGGCTGCCGCTGCCCAGCGGCCGGGAGGCGACGGCGCGCCCGGCTTCGGCACCGGCACCGCCGTGATCACCCGCGCGGCGCGGCCGTACCGCACACCGGAACCGCGGCACGGCCGTGCGGCGCGGGGCACGCACACGACTGCTCCGCACCACCATTTCGTGAGGAGAACCGCTGTGGAACTCACCCTGACCCGGGACCTCCGAATCCTCATCGCGGACGACCATCCGCTCTTCCGCTCCGGCCTGCGGCAGCTCCTGGAGAACATCGAGCACCTGGAGGTGGTCGGCGAAGTCTCCGACGGCGGCGCCGTCGCGGAGGCCGCCGACCGCCTGGTGCCCGACGTCGTCCTGATGGACATCAGCATGCCGGGCACGGACGGCATCGAGGCCACCAGAGCGCTGCTCGCCCGCAGACCGGACACCGCGGTGGTGATGCTGACCGCGGACGGCAACAACGAGTCCATCGTCGCCGCGGTCCGCGCGGGCGCCCGCGGATACCTGCTCAAGGGGGCCGGACTCGCCGACGTGCGGCGCGCGGTGACGGAGGTGAGCGTCGGCGGCGCCATCTTCGGGCCGGAGGTGGCGGCGCATCTGCTGGCGCAGATCAAGCAGCCGCAGACCGAGCGGGCACCGTTCCCGGAGCTGACGCCCCGTGAGATGACGGTGCTCACCATGCTGGCCGACGGCCGCAACAACACCCACATCGCGAACGAGCTGCACCTCTCGGTGAAGACCGTGCGCAACTACCTCTCCCGCATCTTCGGCAAACTCCAGGTCACCGACCGGGCGGAGGCCGTCGTCCAGGCCAGGCGGGCCGGTCTGGGCCACTGACCGCCCCTCACGGCGGCACGGACACCCGCTCAGCGCTCCCGGCGGAAGCGGCGGCCGGGAGCGCTCAGTCCTCGAACTGGGCCCACAGCGCCGCCTCTTCGTCGTCCGGCGGGGCCGCCTCCGGGCCGGAGAACTCCGGGTGCCAGGCCGGCGGGGTGTACGTGTCGCACGCCCCGCCGGTCCCCTCCTCGCGCTCCCGGGCCCTCCCTCCCGCCTGCGCGCCGCCCATGCGCGGCTCGTTGAGGCCGGGCATGGACGAGGGCGGCGTCATCGGTCCGAGCGTGAGCCCGAGCCAGAACAGCCCCTCGGTCAGGGTGCGTCCGGCTGACCGCGCGCCGCGGCTGAGCAGCGTACGGACACGCGCGGCACGGTTTCGGGGACCCACCAGGTCACCTCCGGGGCGGGACGGGCGGTGCGGGTACGGGGGGGGCGGGGACGCGGCGGCGGTACGGGACGCGGCGGGCGGTTCGGGACACGGAGCGGGCCGAGGCCGGTGCGGCGCGCGGGCCGTACCGCCCGCTCAGCCCGCTTCCGGCAGCAGGACGACCTTGCCGCCGGCCCGCGCGCCCTCCAGCGCACGGTGCGCCTCGGCGGCCTCGCCCAGTGGCATCGTCCGCCCGACCTTGGGGTGGATCTCGCCCTGCTGAAGCAGCGTCAGCACGGTCGCCAGGTCCTCCCGGTAGGCGGCGGGATGCGACTTCTCCAGGCTCCAGGCGTTGTAGAACAGCGTCCGGCGGCCGTCGGGGACCAGCTTGGGCAGCACGATGCCGCCCAGGAAGCCCTGGGCGCCGACCAGCAGGTTGGGCCTGCCGTCGCGCAGGGCGGCGTTCTGGCCGAAGCCGACCATGAAGCCGCCGCGCCCGATCGCGCGGTACGAGCGCAGGAAGTGCGGCCCGCCGACGGGGTCGAAGACGGCGTCCACCACCCCGCCGGGCAGGCCGCGGACGACCTTGACGAAGTCCTCGCCCTGCCGGTCCACCGGGTGGCCGCCGAGCGCGCGCACGTGGTCCGCGTAACGGGCGGAACAGGTGCCGTAGCAGGTCACACCGGCGAGGGCGGCGAGTTCCAGGAAGGCCGTCCCCACTCCCCCGGACGCGCCGTGCACGAGGATGGTCCCGCCGGGGCGCACGCGGGCGACGCGGTGCAGCATCTGCTGGGCGATGAAGTAGTTCAGCAGGGCGGCGGACGCCTGTGCCAGGTCCACGCCGTCGGGCACGGGGACCAGCCGGGCCCCGGGGACGTCCGCGTACTCCGCGTACCCGCCGCTGCGCACCAGGGCGGCGACCCTGGTCCCCGGCGCGGGCGCCTGGACGCCGGGGGCGGCCTCCGCCACTTCGCCGATCAGGTCGTAGCCCGGGGTGAAGGGCCGCTTGGGGCCGCCGGGGATGACTCCGGCGCGCAGCAGGATGTCGCCGTAGCTGACGCCCGCCGCGAGCACCCGCACCCGGACGTGGCCCGGAGCCGGTGGCTCCAGCTCGTCGCTGCGCAGCTGGAGGACGTCGGCGCCTCCTTGCCGGGGGACACTTATGTGGCGGTATTTCATGGCGGACTCCTGGGTGAAGGGTCAGGCGGCGGTGGCTGCGCTGTTCGTTCGCAGGAGCGGGGTCATGGAGGCGCTCTGGCGCCGCCCATTATTTTATATAGACTGAGTGTACAATTAAATGATCCTTACCCCAACCCTGGAGACGTCAATCACTCATGAGCCCTCGCCCCTATAACGCCGGCCAGCGCCAGGCAGCCGCCGAGCAGACGCGCGCCCGCATCCTGGAAGCCGCCAACGAGCTGCTCACCGGCGCCAAGGGTCCGGCGGCACTCAGCATGGAGGCGGTCGCCCGCAAGGCCGGGGTGGCCCGGATGACCGTCTACTACCAGTTCGAATCGAAGACAGGGCTCCTGGAGGCGCTGTTCGACGACCTCGCGGACCGCGGCGGCATGGCCAGGATGGCGGACGCGTTCACGCGCACGGCCGTCACCGACGCGCTGGGCGAGGTGATCCAGGTGCTGGTCGGCTTCTACGGCTCCGGGCGCACGGCGCTGCGGCGGCTGCGCGGGCTGGCCATCATGGACCCTGAGCTGGAGACCGCGCTGCGCACGCGGGGGGAGCGGCGCCGCATCGGGTTGAAGATCGTGCTCGACCGGCTGGCCGACGAGCGCGGGGTCTCCCTCGCGGCCTCGGAGTCGGCCGAACTGACCGAACTGCTGGCGATGTTGACCAGTTTCGAGACGTACGACGCGCTGGCGGGCCCGGAGGACGGCGAGGAGGCGGCGGCCCGGCAGATCGAGGAGCTGGCCCTGGCCGTGATCGACCGGCGGCTGCCCGCCGCGAGTTGAGCGGACACGACCGCGGCGACCGCCCGGGTGGGGCGGTCGCCGCGGTCGTGCCGGTGGAGCGGTTCGCTGCGGGAAGTGCTGTCAGGCGGCCTCCGCCCGCGCCGCGCCCGCCGCGCCGCTTCGCCGCTCGCGGCGCCGGGGCAGGATCACGCTGGCCGCGACGAGCCAGATCAGCCCTCCGAAGCGGCCGATCGGCAGCGGTACGCCCAGGTCCGTGTCGATCAGGGCCAGCGTGCCGAGCCCGGCGATCACCGCCAGCACCACGCCCGTCCAGGCGAAGGCGCGCGGCCCGGTGCCCAGCATCAGCATGGTCACCGCCACCCCGGCCAGCAGCATGCCGAAGGCCACGACGTGCCCCGGACCACCGGTGGCGAACGTGACGTCCGCCAGGGAACGGGTCAGCGTCTGGTCGCCCAGGTCGCCGGACCGGGCCGCGACCCAGACGGTCAGCCCGCACAGCGCCATGAAGGCGGCGCTCAGGACGCCGCCGGCCAGCGCGATCACCGGCCCGGGTGCCGTGACCCCGAGCAGCCGCAGCCGCTGGAAGACCAGCGCGCTCCAGACCGCCAGCGGCACCGCGCCCAGGAACTGGAGGCACCCGGAGACCCGCGCCGCCGTCTCGTGGTCCCGGTAGTACGCCAGCGTCTCCGCGGCGCTCTCGGTCGGCAGCGGCGTGTCGCGGGCGAGGACGATGGAGACGACCATCAGCACCGCGAAGGCGAGGGCCGGTAACAGCAGCGGCGGGCTCGGCTGACCGGGCCGCGGGGAGGCGGCGGGGGGCGGGGACGCGGTGGGGGGCGGGGACGCGGTGGCCATGGGGGTCTCCAGTCAGCCGGGGAAGAACGGTCGGACCCGGGCGCCAGGGAGCACGGCACCCATGGTTCCCGAAAAGAATAGTTCACACAGGGATATCATTGTCCAGTGGTATCGTTGCCGGATGCCCGCCACACCCGAAGACCCCGCACAGTCGGCCCGTCCGGCGGAGGAAGCCCCGGAGTCGCCGCCCCAGATCGCCTTCCTGCTGGCCCAGTTGGGGGATCACGCGACGCAGGGGTTCGCCCGGCGCGCGGCGGAGCTGAAGCTGACGGCGGCTCAGGCCGGGCTGCTCCGACGGGTGGGCCTGGCCCCGGGGCAGCACCAGCAGGAGCTGGCGCGCCAACTCTCCATGTCACCCAGCAGGTTCGTGGCGTTCGTCGACGCGCTCCAGGAGCGCGGCCTGATCGAGCGGCGCCGCAACCCCAAGGACCGCCGCTTCCAGGCGCTCCATCTGACCGCATCCGGTGAGGAGTTGGCACGGCGGCTCGGCGCGGCGGCCCGGGCGCACGAGGAGGCGCTCAGCGCGGGACTGGACGACGGCGAGCGGCGGGCCCTGGCCGCGCTCCTGGAGCGCGTCGCGCGGGCCCAGGGGCTCACGGCCGGGGTGCACCCGGGCTACAGCAGGATGACCGGGCCCCGGAACTGCCCACCCGGCAGCGCTCCCCTATCACGCATAGTAGAGTGAAGCGGAGGGAGGTTCCGTATGAGCACACCCACCACCACACCCAACCCCACCGAAACACACCCCCGCCGACGCCGAGCAGA
>NZ_AUKQ01000030.1:0-31850 GCF_000424825.1 Streptomyces sp. CNH287
CGGCGGGGCGGTCGGCGGGGCGGTCGGCGGGGCGGGTGCGCTCCCGGGTCCGCCCGTGGCGGGGGCGCCGGGCGGTCCGGGGGCGGGCGGGCCCGCGCGGGTCGCGGACGAGGAGGTCTTCGTCGGCCGTCAGGCGGCGCTGCGGCAGCTGGTGGAGGCGCTGGGCGCGGCCGGTGGCGGGGGGCGGGTGGTGGCGGTCTGCGGGGAGTCGGGGATCGGCAAGACGAGTCTGCTGCGGCGTTTTTCGAAACTGGCGGGTGTGCCGGTGCTGTGGGGTACGGGTCCTGAGCACGTGGCCGCGCCGCCGTTGTGGCTGTGGGAGCAGGTGCTGCGGGCGGCAGGCTCCCACTTCCCGCAGCGTGCGGTGCCGCAGGAGGTGGCCCGGCTGCTGGAGGGGGGCGGCGTGCAGGCGGGCCAGGGCGCGGAGGCGGCCGGGGCCACGCTGCGGCGCTTCGAGGCGGTCGTCCACTATCTCAGCGGCCTCTCCCATGACGCGCCGCTGGTGGTGCTGCTGGACCATCTGCACCGGGCGGACGCGGCCTCGCTGCGGCTGCTGGCCCATCTCGCCGAGTCGGTGCCGGCCAGCCGGCTGCTGCTGGTGGTCTCCTACCGCTCGGACGAGGCGGCGGCGCTGGCCGAGACGCTGGCCGCGCTGGCCCGGGCGGGGGTGACGCGGATCGAGCTGGACGGTCTGGACACCCAGGACGCCCGGACGCTGGCGAGCGCGGTGCTGCGCCGCCAGGTGAGCAGGCGTACGGCCCAGGGCCTGTGGGAGCGCACGGAGGGGAACCCGTTCTTCGTGCGGGAGCTGAGCAAGCTGCTGACCAGTGCGCAGCGGCTGGAGAAGCCGCACACGGCGCCGGTGCCGGCGCGTGAGGTGGTGCTGCGGCGGGTGGCGCGGCTGCCGCGGGCGGCGGCCGAGGTGGTCTCGGTGGCCGCGGTCGCGGGCCGGCACTTCGACATCGAGGTCGTCGCCGAGGCCGCCTCGGTCGAACTGGAGGCGGCGCTGGGGTTCTTGGACACCGCCGTGGAGGCCGGGCTGATCGTGGAGGACCAGCAGCGGCTGGGCTGGTTCCGGTTCACCCGCGCGCTGGCCGCAGAGGCGCTCTACGAGAGCACCGGGCGGCTGCGGCGGGCGCGGCTGCACCGGCGCATCGGTACCGCGGCGGCGCGGGTGTGGGCGGGGAAGGCGGAACGGTCGGCCGAGGTGGCCAGGCACTGGCTGCTGGCCGCCGAACTCGACCCCACCGCCGCCGCCCACGCCTCGGCGCACGCCGCCGCGGCGGCCCGCGCCGCCGATGCCCGGCTGGCCTTCGAGGACGCCGCCGCGCTGTGGCGGCAGGCCCTGGGCGCCGCCGAGCTGGCCGAGCAGGAGGACATCGACCGGCATCCGCTGCTGATCGGGCTGGGGACCTCCCTGTGCCGGGCGGGGAGCCCGCGCGAGGGGCTCGCGCTGTTCATCCAGGCCATGGAGGAGGAGTTGGGGGCGCAGGAGGGCGGCGGCGGGCGTGATCTGTCGCCGGCGGCGGGCGCGGCGGTGGCGGCCGTCCGCGAGCTGGACTGGCTGCCGCTGGAGTGCGGTGAGGTCCACACCCGCCTGGTGGAGGTCTTCGAGCGGGCGCTGACGCAGGTCTCGGACCCGGCGCAGCGCGCGCTGGTCCTCTCCTGCCTGGCGGTCGCCCGCTACTACGGCGGTGATCCGGTGCGCCGTGCCGCGCTCTCCGAGGAGGTGCTGGCGCTGTGCCGCGTCTCCGGCGGCCACGCGGTGCTCGCCCACGTCCCCCTCACCGACACGCTCGGCTGAACGGCCCCCGTCGCCGGGGGGCCGCGGGGGTGCGTGGGTCAGGTCTGCGGCCTGGCCGGGGGCAGGCGGAGGGCGAGCAGGCCCGCGAGCAGCGGGAGCAGGGCGACGGCGGCGAGCGCGCTGGTGAGGGACATGTGCGCGGAGAGCGTGCCGGCGGTGGCGGAGCCGGCGCCGCCGCCGACGAAGAAGACGAGGTTGAGCACGCCCATGGCGCCGCCGCGCTGGAGGGGTTGCAGGCGGCTGGAGAGCACGGCGGTGGTGACCACCTGGGTGACCGCGAAGGTGGCCATGCCCATGGAGGTGCCGGCCAGCAGGACGGCGATGCCGCCCTGGAGGAGGCCGACCAGGCCCAGCAGGAGGGCGCAGGCCAGGGCGGAGGCGGCCAGCAGGGCGCTGCCGCCCCTGGTGTGGGTGAGTCTGCCGGCGGCCCGGGAGAGGACCGCGCCCACCACGGCGCCCGGCAGGAGCCAGGCCCCGATCATCAGGACGCTCCAGCCGTACTGCACGGCCAGGATCTGCGGCACCGCGTACATCGCGGCGAACAGCCCGGCGTATCCGCCCGCTCCGGCCGCGGCCGCGGTCAAGAAGGTGGCGTCGGTGGCCAGGTGGCGGGGCACGAATCCGTCGGGGCGCCTGCGCAGGTGTGCGGCCAGGCCGGCGGCCGAGAGGAGCAGCAGGGCCGCCAGGGCGGCTGCCAGGGGGGTGGCCAGGCCGAGGGTGGGGGCCTGGATGAGCAGGAGCAGGCTGGTGGCGCCGGTGCCCAGCAGGATGCCGCCCAGCGGGTCCAGGGGTTTGCCGGAGCCGGGGCGGGCGGCGGCGAGTCTGAGGCAGAAGGGCACCGCCAGCAAGGACAGGGAGGGCAGTACGAGGGTGACCCGCCAGTGCATCCAGTCGGTGACCATGCCGCCGGCCAGGGTGGCGCCGGAGGAGAAGAGTGCCATGGAGGCTCCGAAGATGCCCAGGATCTGGGGGCGTTGCCTGGGGTCGGCCGCGGCGGCCAGGGTCAGGGCGCTGGAGGTGATGGCGCCGGAGCCCGCCGCCTGCAGGAAGCGGCCCGCGATCAGCGTGCCGAAGGTGGGGGCGATCAGGCACAGGAGCGCGCCGGCGGCCAGCAGCAGGGAGCCGGCCAGCAGTGTGGCGCGTACGCCCCAGCGCTGGGAGAGGCGTCCGGCGAAGGCGGTGCCCACGCCCAGTGCCAGGGCGTGGGCGGTCAGTACCCAGCCGGCCAGGGCGGAGTCGAGGTCCATGGCGGCGGCGACGTCGGGCAGCGCGACGCCGGCGGCGGTGACTCCGAAGATCACGGGGCCGAAGAGGGCTCCCAGGCGGACTCCGGTGCCCGCGGCGCTCGCGCCGGGTGCGGTCGGCGGCTGGGGGTGCACCGCGCTGCTGGTCGTCATCGGTCTCTCGTTTCCCTCTCGTGTGCGGACTGGGGTGCGGGCGCCGGGGCGGGCGCGGCGGGGCGGGGTCAGCGGGGTGCGGGGGCCGGGGGGATGGCGTGGTGGAAGCGGAAGAGGTTGTCCGGGTCGTAGCGGGCCTTGATGCGGGCCAGCCGGGCGTAGGTGGCCGGCTCGTAGCCCGCCTGGGTGTGCGAGGCGCTCTCGGGGCCGGCGAGGAAGTTGAGGTAGTGGCGGCCTGTGCCCCAGCGCGCCATCTGCGCCACGAGGTGGCCGGGGCGGCCGCTGTGCGGGGGGCTGAGCGTGGTCAGGCAGTACGCGGCGTCCCGGTGGTCGACGGCGTTGGGCACGCGGGGCGGGCGGCTCAGGGCGCCGCCCATGTGCCGCAGTTCGACCACGAGGTCGCTGCTCCGGCTCCGGGGGCCCGCCAGGGACAGCAGGTGGTCGGCGGCGTCCTGGTCCAGGGTGCGCAGCATGGCCGAGCGCTCGTGGTAGGAGAGGGGGGAGAGCGGGTCCTGGTGGATGTGGGCGCAGCGGGTGTAGGGCATCTGGGCGAGCGTGTCGGCCAGGACCGGCGCGCTGCGGCGCATCGGTGCGCTCAGGGTTTCGCCTTCGGCGGCCGGTCCCAGGTGGGCCAGGCGCAGGTGGACGGCGAGCTTGCCGCGCAAGAAGGGCGGGAAGGGCGGGGTGTCGGGCATGCGCAGCAGTGCCAGGGAGGAGCAGGTGCGCGGGGAGAGGCCGGCGGTCCAGCGGCGCCAGGCGTGCACGACCTGGGCGGCGTGCGTGCCGGGGAAGTAGAGGCCGCCGCCGTAGAGGCGGGTGAGGGGCCACAGGCGGAACTCCAGGGCGGTGACCACGCCGAAGTTGCTCTTGCCGCCGCGCAGTGCCCAGAACAGGTCGCTCTCGTGCTCGGCGGTGGCCCGGCGGGCCTGCCCGTCGGGGGTGACCACCTCCAAGGCGGTGACGTGGTCGGCGGCGAAGCCGTAGGCGCGGGAGAGCAGTGCCAGGCCGCCGCCCAGGGTGTAGCCGGTCACCCCGACCAGGGGGGAGGAGCCGTTGAGGGGGGCGAGTCCGTGTGCGGCGGCGGCGTCGATGACCTGGTGCCACAGTGCTCCGGCCTGGACTCGTGCGGTGCCGGTGGCGGGGTCGACGCGCACCGCGTTCATGCGGCGGGTGTTGATCAGCAGCGCGTCGCCGTGGGCGGGGGCCCAGGGGCCGTGGCCGGTCGCCTGCACGGCCATGGGGGTGCCGGTGCGGGCTCCGTAGGAGACGGCCCGCGCCACCTCGGCCGCGTCGCGTACGCCTATGGCGGTGGCGGGCCGGTGGCGCGCGCTCTGGTTGAATCCGGTGACCTCGGCGGCGTAGCCGTGGTCACCGGGCTCCAGCACCGGGCCGCTCAGGTGCGGGGCGAGCTGCTGCGCCGCTGTGGGTGTGGACATGTGTCAGCCCTCCGAAGGCAGCCCCGGTCCGGGGTCGTTGATCACACTTCCAGCGGCGGTTTCCCCAGCCAATCCCCTCTTTGAGGGGGGTGGGGCAGGCCGGCCTTGCCGTGGCGGGGAAGGCCGTCGGCGGCATGGTGACCTCGCCGGTCCTGGCGGAGGGCATCGAGGACCGCGGCTGCGCCGTGTGCTGGCGCTACGAACTGTGCGTCGAGACGGTCGGCTTGTTCCGTTCTGTCTTTCGGCTCGCGGGCGCCTGTGGCGGGCACCGGCGGCGGGCCGGGCCGCAGCCCCCCTCTGCCGGGGTTTCCGTCAGGCTCTTCCGCACGGGCGGCCGGGCAGCTCTCAGGGGTGTGCGGCCCCGGTGGAGAGCTGCTCGATGTGCGCGAGGACCTGCGCGACGTGGGAGGGCACCTGCGCCCGCAGTTCCTTGCTCCAGCTCTCCTGGGAGTAGGGGCAGTTGAGGTAGAGGTGCCGGGCGTGCTCCAAGGCGGGGCGGTGCCGGGGGGCCAGGCGGGGCAGGGCCCAGTCGGCGGCGGCGTCCTTGGCGCGGATGCGGCCGGTGGCCAGGGTGGACCAGATGCGGGCCAGGGTCAGGAGGACGTTGCGGGTGTCCTCCTCCAGGTCGGACAGCAGGTCGGGGATGCCGTCGGTGCACGCGCGGAGCACGTCCGCGTGCGGGACGGGGTCCAGCACCCGGGCCGGCGGCGGGCCGCTCAGCGGGTGGTCCCCGGCCAGGACCATGGTGACCAGGACGGCCAGATCGGGCATGGGCTGCGGCTGCGGGGGGCCGTGGGCGGTGAAGTGGCCGCGCAGCCACTCGCCGTACAGGAAGTCGGCGGTCGCAGGGAAGTGCCAGGGGCGCAGGTGGTGGTGGACGGCCACCGCGAGTTCGACGGGGCGGGCGCCGTCCTCGAATCCGGAGAGGCGCAGCAGGCCCGCCAGGAGGGCCTGGCGCTGCGCGGCGTCCAGGGAGCGGCGGGTGAGGACGAAGAGGTCCAGGTCGCTGGCGGGCCGCAGGCCGCCCTGCACGGAGGAGCCGTGCAGGTAGACCCCCACGGTGTCGGGGCCCAGCACGTCACCGACCAGGTCGACGGCCTCTCGCAGCTGATCCACTCCCCCACCCTCCAACGTCTCCCGGCGGCGCGGCAACCGCGTTTCTCCCGCCCCTTTGGGGGGAGGTCTGGGGCCGGGCCGGGGGTGTACCCGGCCCCAGACTTCTGTGCGCGGCCACGGGCCGCGGGCTCAGCGGCCCCCGGCGCCGCGCGGGGGCGGCGGGGCGGCGGGGGCCCGCTGGGCGACGCCGGCGGGCCGGTGGCCCATCCGTGTTTCCATTGGGTCTCCCTTTGGGTGGACTTGGTTCCTCACTGCTATGACGGAATGCGCGAGAGGAATGTGACCGTGGACGAGGCCGACTGGCTGGCGGCGCGCTTCGAGGAGAACCGGAGTCACCTGCGGGCGGTGGCCTATCGGATGCTCGGCTCGCTGGAGGCGGCTGAGGACGCCGTCCAGGAGGCCGCGCTGCGCGTGCGCCGTACCGGCTGCGGCACCGATTCCCAGGCGGGCGTGGGCGGTTGGCTGACCACGGTGGTGGCCAAGGTGGCGCTGGAGAGGCTGCGGGAGCGGCAGGGCCCCCGCTTTCCCGGTGGCGGGGCGGCGGGGGGCGGGGGGCAGGAGGAGTTGCTGGCCGACTCGGTCGCGCTGGCGCTGCTGGTGGTGCTGGGGACGCTGGAGGCGCCGCAGCGGCTGGCGTTCGTCCTGCACGACCTGTTCGGCATGCCGCTGGAGGAGGTCGGCCCGATCCTGGGGGAATCGGCCGCCGAGGCGGAGCGGCTGGCCGGCTGGGCGCGCCACCGGGTCCGCGGCGGGGGCGCGGCACCGCCGTGGGCACCCGCGGCGGCGAAGGCGGGGGCGGGGCGGGAGGTGGTCGATGCCTTTGCCGCCGCCGCGCGCGGCGGCGATCCAAGGGCGCTGCTGGCGGTGCTGGCCCCCGACGTGGTGCTGTGGGCGGACGCCGCGGCGCTGGCGGGTGCGGCCGGGCGGGAGGTGCGCGGGGCGCGGGCGGTGGCGCGGGAGGCCGGGCGCTTCACCGCTTTCCTGGGCTCGGCGCGGCCGGCGCTGGTGGAGGGGGCCGCCGGGCTCGTGGCGATGCGCGGGGGGCGGCCCAGCGCGGTGATGGGGTTCACCGTCACCCGTGCGCGGATCGCTGCGATACGGCTGTGGGCCGATCCCGAGCGGCTGCGGTGGGTGGACCTGCGGGCCCTCGACCACTGAGGCGGGCCCCGCCGGAGCGGTCTCCGGCGGGGCCCTCGCGCTCAGCTCCCGGTGCCCCCCGCCCGCCCGCCCCCGCTGCCCTGGACGGCTGTCGAACTGCCCGGCTCTGTGCGGCTGTTCAGCTGTCCGCTTGACCGGCCATTCGGTCGCCCGGCTGCCGCGGGGAGGGGGTGGGGGCGTGGCGGGTCAGGGGCGTACCCGGACCAGCTGGCCCTTGGGGCCGGTGGAGTTGTTGGTCACGTAGATCTCGCCCTTGGGCCCGACTCCCAGGCCGGTGGACATCATCAGCTTCCCGTCGGTCGGGATCTCGGTGACCTTCTTGGTGCCCAGGTCGATGCGGTTGAGCGCGCCGGGCAGCGGGCCGTCCGGCCGGTAGCCGGCGGTGAGCGTCAGCGCGATCAGGCTGCCCTTGCCGTCCACGGCCAGGTCGCTGACGGCGGTGAGGCCGTCGACGAAGATCTCGGGACGGTGGCCGGGCTCCATGCGCCAGATGCGGGAGGCACCCGGCTTCAGGGCGCCCAGTTCCGCGATGTAGTAGGCGCCGTCCGGGCCCTGCACCACGCCGCTGGGCACGGCCTGGACGGGGACCTTGGCGCCTTCGGCCGCCGCGCCCTGCTGCCCGGTGATCGAGGCCAGCAGTTCACGCTCCTGCTTGGTGGGGGCCGCCTGGGCGCCGCTGGGGGGAGCGTCGACCAGGGCGTCGGGGAAGACCGCCTCGGTGGTGGTCTTGCCCCAGGGGGAGACGCCGACCAGGTCGTTGCCGCCGGCGTCGGTGGCCACGTAGCCGGACTTGCCCTTGGCGAACCGCCACGGGTTGCTGTGGGCGGACTCCTCCCGGCCGGGCGGGCGGCCCAGGACCCAGTCCGGGTCGAGGCGGGTCTCGTGGTCGACCAGGTCGCCCATCACCTTGTGGTGCTTGCCGTATCCGGTGGTGTAGAGGGTGCCCAGGGTGGGGGCGTCCTTGCCCAGCGCGGCGCGGCTCTTGAGGTTGCCGCCGAAGCCGTTGAGCACGCGGTAGCGTCCCCATCCGGCGGACTCCACGTCGTTGGGGCCGGTGGCCGAGACGGGCTGCTGCGGGTTCTGGGGGCCCACGGCCATGGAGGGCAGGCCCTGGACGACCCGGCCCTTGCGGTCGCCCTTGATGCGGTAGACCGAGCCGGTCAGTCCGACACAGGTCTCGCCCGCGGCGCAGCCGGGCTTGCCCAGCCCCGACTCGGCGACCAGGATCGTGCCGTCCTTTTGGACGCTGATGCCCCGCGGGTTGTGCAGATCGCTGGCGATGACCTCGAGAGCGGGTGCCTCCTTCTTCGGCGCGGCCTGTGCCGGACCCGGTATCAGCGTGACCGTGACGCTGCCCACGGCCGCCGCTGTCAGGATCGCCCCCGACCAAGACCTGCTTAATCTTGACATGACTCTCCCTCGTAGTGGCGTGCCCCCGCCTGGGAGCGGTACTCAACCCGCGTCACGATAGACGCTGGGGGCGCAGCCGTCTCCGTGGCCGAATAGGTCACGCGCGGCGGCTTGGCGGGCGGTGAATTCGCCGGGTGCGGCGCGGTGTTGGTGCCCGGGGTGTTCGGGTGTGCTGTGCGACTGCGGTGTTTCCGCGGTTGAACAGGGGTGTGCCGCGGGTGCGGCCGGATGTGTGCGCTCATTGTCCGCCGGTGACCCGGGGTGATTCAATCCGGGAAATTGGCTGGTGGCCGCATCCGGGTGCCGGGAATATTCGGTGTGCCGGGCGTCCTGGCCGATGTGCCACTGTCACTGTCGCCGCACCCTGGTGGGGAGTTGTCCGCGTCCGGGTGCCCCTCTAGAGTCAGCCGCCCCATAGTCCGCGAAATGTGAGTGCCGGTCCGGCCGCCGGAATTGGGGCAGTTGCTTCAGCTGGCGGCCCTCGCCGTACGGGGAAGTCCGATAGAGCCGCGCAATCGCCATGGAGGAAACGCATGCCCGCATTGCCGCCCCCTCGAGTCGTCCGCACCGTGGAAGGTGTGCGGGCGGGTCTGCAACGACTGAACCGGCAGATGGCGCCCGCGCCGTTCGCCTTGCTCGAGCTGTCCTTGGGTTCCATGGTCACGCAGGCGATCTACGTCGCGGCCGAACTGAGGGTGGCCGACGCGCTGAAGGAGGGCCCGCGTACGGCCGAGGAGCTGGCGCGGGAGGTCGAGGCCGATCCGGAGGCGCTCTACCGGCTGCTGCGTCTGCTGGCGAGTTATTCGATATTCGCCGAGCAGAAGGACGGCCGGTTCAAGCTGACGCCGATGGCCGAGGCGCTGCGTGCGGACACGCCGAACTCGATGCGTGACATCGCCGTGCTGATGGGGCATCCCATCCACTGGGAGGACTGGAGTCATCTGGTGGACTCGGTGCGCACCGGGGAGCCCAGTCTGCCGAAGCTGCGCGGTATGGGCGCGTTCGAATTCCTGGAGGCGAACCCGGAGTACGGGGCGGTGTTCACCGCGGGTATGGCCAACATGTCGGATACCGAGACGGCGCCGGTGCTGGCGGCGTACGACTTCTCCCGGTTCAAGACCGTCGTCGACTTCTGCGGCGGGCACGGGGGGCTGCTGGCGGGTGTCCTGGGCAAGGCGGCCGGTACGCGCGGGATTCTCTGCGATCCGCGGGTGGAGAGCAACGGTGCGCGGAAGTTCCTGGAGGAGGCCGGGGTGGCCGACCGGTGCGAGGTGGTGGACGGGGGGCTCTTCGATCCGGTGCCGCCTGGCGGGGACGCCTACATTCTCAAGCACATCGTGCATGACTGGCCGGAGGAGAAGGCGCTGCAGATCCTGCGGAACGTGCGGGAGGGCATCGCGGCCGACGGCCGGATTCTGCTGATCGAGATGGTGCCGCCGGCCACGGGCAATGCGCCGCATTCGGCGAAGCTGTTCGATTTGATGCTGATGCTGCTGGTGGGCGGCAAGGAGCGGACTCCCGCGCAGTACGGCGAGCTTTTGGCGGCGGCGGGGTTCACGCTGGAGCGGGTGGTGCAGACGGCCGCGCCGGTCTCGATCGTGGAGGCGCGGCCCTGCTGAGCGCGGGCGGGGCACGGTGAGAGCTGGGGGCGGCGCTGCGGGCGCCGCCCCCAGGGGTGTTTTTTTCAGGTGGTGAGGCCGGCGAGGTGCAGGAGGAGGGATTTGACCTCGGTGGCGGCCATCGCGGGGGGCAGGGCCTGGGGTGCGGAGCACAGGATGAGCGGGCCGGTGCGGGCGTCGGCGGGCAGGCGGCCGTGGCTGCCGCGTACCGGTGAGGCGTCCAGGGGGACGACGGCCATGCGGTAGCGCATGCCGAGTTTCTTGCGGGCCAGGGCGCTCGCGGCCTTGAGTCTGACGTAGGGGTCGTGGGGGTCCATGAAGAGTTCGGCCGGGTCGTAGCCGGGTTTGCGGTGGATCTCGACCAGGGGGGCGAAGTCGGGGGCGAGGTCGTCCTGGAGCCAGTAGTAGTAGGTGAACCAGGCGTCCGGCTGGGCGAGGGCGACCAGTTCGCCGGAGCGGGGGTGGTCCAGGCCGTGCTCCTTCTTGCCGCTCTCCTCCAGGAGCTGGTCGATGCCCTCCACCTGGGCGAGGGCGGCGCGGGTGGCGGGCAGGTCGGCAGGGTCGCGTACGTAGATGTGCGCCAGCTGGTGGTCGGCGACCGCGAAGGCGCGGGAGGCCATGGGGTCGAGGTATTCCATGCCGTCCTGGGTGTGGACCTCCAGGAGTCCGGCGCGGCGCAGGGCGCGGTTGAGGTGTACGGGGCGGTGCACCTCGGTGATGCCGTACTCGGAGAGGGCCACGACGGTGCGGCCCTGGGCGGCGGCGTCCTGGAGCAGGGGTGCCATGGCGGTGTCCAGGTCGGCGGCGGCCTGGTGGGAGCGGGGGTCGTGGGGGCCGTAGCGCTGGAGGTCGTAGTCGAGGTGGGGGAGGTAGCACAGGGCCAGGTCGGGGGCGCGGGTGGTCAGCAGGTGGCGGGTGGCGTCGATGATCCAGCGGCTGGAGGTGAGGCCTGCGCCGGGGCCCCAGAAGGTGAACAGGGGGAAGGTGCCCAGTTTTTCGGTGAGTTCGTCGTGCAGGGCGGGGGGCCGGGTGTAGCAGTCGGGTTCTTTGCGGCCGTCGGCGTAGTAGACGGGGCGGGGGGTGACGGTGTAGTCGGTGTCCGCGCCCATGGCGTACCACCAGCAGATGTTGGCGACGGTGTAGCCGGGGTGGGCGCGGCGGGCGGCGTCCCAGAGTTTGTCGCCGGCCACCAGACCGTTGTGCTGGCGCCACAGCAGGACCTCGCCCAGTTCCCGGAAGTACCAGCCGTTGCCGACGATGCCGTGTTCGGCGGGGAGGGTGCCGGTGAGGAAGGTGGACTGGGCGGCGCAGGTGACCGCGGGCAGGACGGTCTCCAAGGTGGCCTGGGAGCCGGCTTCGGCCAGGGCGCCAAGGCGGGGCATGTGGGTGAGCAGGTCGGGGGTCAGGCCCACGACGTCCAGGACCAGCAGGGGGGTGGGGGCGCCGTTCACGGAAGCTCCTTGAGGCCGAGGCCAATCAGCAGGTCGCGGGCGAGGGTGAGTTCGGCGGCGATGCCGTCGGCGAGCTGGCCGCGGGTGCGGGGGCGCTGGCCGTCGGGCAGGGCCTGCCAGGTGTAGGTCTCCACTTCCAGGTGGTGGGTGCGGGCGGTGGGGCCGCCGACCAGCAGGGCCAGGGTGTCGGTGAGGACGCCCAGGGTGGAGGTCAGCGGCGGGGGCGGGGGCGCGTGCAGGGGGATGTGGAAGTGGGCGCGCCAGGGGGCGGTGCGGGGCAGGGCGCCCTCGGTGAGGGCCTGGGCGAGGTCGTCGGTGCCGGCGAGGCCGGTGGCGGTGGGGGTGCGCGTCTGGTGCAGGAAGCGGGGTTCGTCGAACGCGGCGAGGGCGGCGCGTACTTCGGGCAGGTGGGGTTCCTCGGCGTGCAGGGCGGCGGAGAGCTGTGCTTTGGGCAGGGAGATGCGGGCGCGGTCCAAGGCGGCGAGCGCGGTGCGGGGGTCCTCGAAGGAGGTGGCCAGGTGGCACAGGTCCAGGCACAGGCCGATGCGGTCGCCCTGCAGGGCGGACAGCGGGGCCAGGGCGTCGGCGGTGGTCTCCACGACGCAGCCGGGTTCGGGTTCCAGGCCGATGCGCACGCTGGTGCCGGTCTGCTGCTGGAGGGCGTCCAGGCCGCGGACGAGGGTGGTCAGCGCCTGGTGGGTGCGCTGGGCGGCGTCCTGACCGAAGGGGGTGCGCCAGGCCAGGGGCAGGGTGGAGATGGTGCCTTCGGTGACGTCCTGGGGCAGCAGGGCGGCCAGCAGGTGGGCCAGGTCCAGGGTGTGCCGCAGGCGTTCGGGGTGGGTCCAGTCGGGCTGGTAGACGCGGTATTTGACTTCCCTGTCGCCGAAGCCCTGGTAGGGGAAGCCGTTGAGGGTGACCACCTCGAGGCCGTTTCGGGCCAGGGCTTCGCGCAGGGCGCGCAGAGCGGCGGGGTCGGCGCGCAGGCAGCGGGCGGCGTCGGCGGCCAGCCACAGGCCGATGCCCAGGCGCCCGATGCCCAGGCGTTCGCGTACCGGGCGGCAGTGCGCTTCGAGCTGGGCCAGGACGCCTTCGAGGGTTTCGGCGGGGTGGACGTTGGTGCAGTAGGAGAGGTGGACGGTGGAGCCGTCCGGGTGGCGGAAGCGCATGCGGTCACGCTCCGCCGCGGAGTATGGAGTTCCCCTCGTGCAGCGGGGCGGTGCGGGCGGGCTGGAGGTCGAGGCGGTCGCTGAGGGAGTAGAAGGCAACCGGGTTGCGCCACATGACCTGGTCGACGTCCCCGTCGCCGAAGCCGGCGGCCAGCATCGCGTCGGCGACCTTGCGGGTCTTGAGGGGGTCGCTGTTGCCCCAGTCGGCGGCGGAGTTGACCAGGATCTTCTCGGTGCCGTACTGGCGCAGGAGGGCGACCATGCGCTCCTCGTCCATCTTGGTGTCGGGGTAGACGGAGAAGCCCAGCCAGGCGCCGGAGTCGCGGGCCTCGGCCACGGTGGTCTCGTTGAGGTGGTCCAGCAGCACCCGGTCGATGGGCAGCGCCGATTCGCCCACCACCGCCAGGGTGCGGCGCAGCCCGGTGAGCTTGTCGCGGTGGGGGGTGTGCACCAGGGCGGGCAGCTGGTGGTCGGCGGCCAGTTGGAGCTGGGCGGCCAAGGCGGTGTCCTCGGCCGGGGTCATCGAGTCGTAGCCGATCTCGCCGACGGCGACCACGGAGTCCTTGGCCAGGTAGCGGGGCAGGGCGTCCAGGACGGGGGTGCAGCGCGGGTCGTTGGCCTCTTTGGGGTTGAGCGCGAGGGTGCAGTGGTGGGTGATGCCGTACTGGGCGGCGCGGAAGGGCTCCCAGCCCAGGAGGGAGTCGAAGTAGTCGAGGAAGCTGGCGGGTGAGGTGCGGGGCTGGCCCAGCCAGAAGGAGGGCTCCACCACGGCGCGCACACCCGCGGCGTGCATGGCCTCGTAGTCGCTCGTGGTGCGGGAGGTCATGTGGATGTGCGGGTCGAAGATGCGCATCAGGTCTCCTTGGCCGCTGCGGTCAGCGCCAGTGCGTGGTGGAGGTCGCCGGGCAGAGGGCGGCCTGCCGCGGTGCGTTCGGCGGCGTAGTCGGCCAGCATGCGGGCCAGTTCGCCGTCGCCGCGGGCGCGCTGGTCCAGGTGGGCGACGGTGTGCAGGGGGACGCCGGTGAAGAGGCATTTGAGGACGGCGTGCCGCCAGGGGTGGGCGGGCAGGTGCGCGGCGGCGTAGGGGCCGACGGCGGCGGCCAGCAGGCGGGTGTCGTTGGTGCGCAGGGCGTCCTCGACCAGCGGGAGGCCGGCGGCGGGCGGGACGGGCAGGAAGGGCAGGGCCAGCAGCACCGCCCGGCGTTCGGCGGCGGTGCCCTGGTGGTAGAGGCGGGCGGTCTCGGCCGGTGGGGTGCGGGCGGTGCGCAGCAGCAGGATGCGGGCGGCCTCGGCGGCCACGTCGCTGCCGCAGTGGCGTTTGGCGGCGGCGAAGCGCAGCTCCCAGGCGGGCACGGGCGCGGCGTGGGCGGTGTCGGTCTGGGGCGGGGTGGTGCGGTGGCGGGCGGCCTCGGCGGCCTCGGTGAGGGCCTGGTCCAGCCAGGCGCGGGCGGCCTCGCCGAGGGGGGCGGTGGCCTCGGGGGGGTTCAGCATCCCGGTCCTCCTTGGGCGGGCAGGTGCGGGCGCAGGAACTCCATGGAGGCGCGGGCCTGTTCGGGGCCGGCGTGGGAGTGGCGGGGCAGTTCGACGACGGTCAGGCCGCGGTAGCCGGTGGCGGCCAGGGCTTCCAGGACGGGCGGGAAGTCGATCTCGCCGTCGCCGAAGGGGAGGTGCTCGTGGACGCCGCGGCGCATGTCCTCGATCTGGACGTGCCGCAGCCAGGGGGCGGCGGCGGTGACGCACTCGGCGGGCGGGAGCGGCTCCAGGCACTGGCAGTGGCCGATGTCCAGGGTGAGGCCGAGCACGTGTGCGGGCGGGTCGCCCAGTTCGGCGCGCAGGCGGTGGAAGTCGGCGAGGGTGGCCAGCAGGTGGCCGGGTTCGGGTTCGACCGCGAGCGGGACACCGGCGGCCTGTGCCGTCTCCAGCAGGGGGGCCAGGGTGTGCGCCAGGCGCTTCCACGCGGTGCGGGGGTCGGTGTGGGGCGGGCGGATGCCGCTGAAGCAGTGCACGGCGTGCGCGCCGAGGTCGGCGGCCACCTGCACGGCGGTGGCCAGGAGGCCGGCGCGGGCGGCGCGTTCGGCGGGGTCGGCCTCCAGCAGGGAGGGGCCGTGTTTGCGGCGCGGGTCCAGGACGTAGCGGGCGCCGGTCTCCACCGTGACCTGGAGGCCCAGGCCCTCCAGCTCGCGGGCCAACTGCCGGGTGCGGGCGGGCAGGTCGGGGGCGAGCGGGTCGAGGTGCATGTGGTCGAGGGTGAGGCCGACGCCGTGGTAGCCCAGGTCGGCCAGGAGGGCGAGGGCGTCGGTCAGCCGCAGGTCGGCCAGGCCGTTGGTGCCGTAGCCCAGGCGGATGCTCATGTCGGGCTCACCTTCCGGGACAGGGCGCGGGCCAGGGGGGCCAGGCCCAGCACGGCGGCGGCCGCCAGGCGGGAGCCGGCGCGGGCGGTCAGGGCCGCCTGGAGGGGGATCATGGCGCGGATGCCGCCGCCCACGGCGCGCTGGGTCAGCGGGGGCGAGGGGTTGAGCGCGGCGTGCAGCAGGGGTCTGGCGGCGGTGGCCACGTACGCGGCCGGCAGCGCGGCGCGGGCCAGCGCGGGCGGGGCGGCCAGCCGGCGAAGGCGGCCCCTGGCGGGCGCGGCGGGCAGGCCGGGCGCGGCGGAGGGGCCGGGGGCGGTGGAGGGGCGGGCGGTCAGGGCGGCGCCCAGGGCCACGGTGGTGCCCAGGGCGGCCAGCGGGGCGGCCTGGTGGCCCCCTCGCGTCTCGTGGCGGGAGACCCAGGTGATGGCCAGGGTGTGGCCGCCCAGGGCGGCGGCCGGGGCCAGCGCGCTGCCCAGGCCCTGCGCGCGGGTGGCCGCGGCGCCCAGCAGCAGGTCCAAGGAGCGGGCCGCAGCCATCGCGGCGGGGCCGGCCCTGGTGTGTTTCAGGCCCAGGTCGTAGGCCCACACGGTGGTGGCCAAGGCGGTGGCGAGCGCGAGGGCGGGGCGGCCGGCGCCAGAGGCGCAGGCCAGGCCGGCGGCGGTCAGCCCGGCCGCCGCCGCCAGGGCCGCGCCGGGGGTGATGCGGCCCGAGGGCAGGGGGCGGTGGGGGCGCTCCGCGGCGTCCTCGGCCCGGTCCGCCCAGTCGTTGAGGGCCATCCCCGCCTCGTAGAGGCATAAGGAGGCGCCCAGGGCGCAGCAGGTGCGCCGGTTGGCCGGTGCGCCGGCCGCGGCCGCGCCGGCCAGGGCGTCGCCGGGGACGGTCAGGAGGGCGGAGACGCGCAGGAGTTCGGCCCAGGCGCGCAGCGGCGAGTCCTTGCCCGCCGGGGCGGGGGTCACGGTGCCTCCCGCAGCCGCTCGGCGAAGCCGAGGAGGGCGGCGTACTGCTGGGCGAGCGCGGCGGGGCCGCCGTCGGGGTCCTTGAAGTAGAAGCCCGTCTCGGGGCGGGGGCCGCTGAGGCCGGCCTGGTGGGAGCGGGCCAGCAGCCGGGCCAGGTCCAGGACCAGGGGGGCGGCCAGCGTCGAGTCGCAGCCTTGCCAGATGGTCTGCAGCACCATGCGGGTGCCCAGGAATCCGTCGAAGGCGATGTGGTCCCAGGCGGTCTTCCACTCGCCCATCTGCGGGACGTCGTCGATGTGGACCTCGCCTTGGGGCAGCGTGCCCAAGGTGTCCTCCAGGACGCGGTTCTTGCCGGCGTTCTTGGCCGCCGCGGCGCGGGAGTCGGCCAGGGAGGCGCCGTCGCCGCCGCCCAGGAGGTTGGTGCCCGACCAGGCGCGCACCTCCAGCGCGCGCTGCTGGAACATGGGCGCGAGCACGGCCCGCAGGAGGGTCTGGCCCGTCTTCCCGTCGCGGCCCGCGTAGGGCACCCCGGAGCTGTGGGCCAGCGCCTGGAGGCCGTGGTGGTGCAGGCCGGTGGAGGGGGTGAAGTTGATGTAGGGGGCGCCGGAGCGCAGCGCGGCGGCCGCGTACAGGGAGCTGGCGGGCAGGCGCGCGTCCCCGGCGGCGGGGGCCGGCTCGGTGGAGGCCACGTTGACCACGACGGTGCGGGCGGCGCCGGTGGTGCGGGTGAAGGCGGTGATGTCGGCCGCGAAGGCGTCGATGAGTTCCTGGTCGCTGCGGGAGTCGCCGGGCAGCGGTCCGCCGGGGCGTATCTCGGTCTCGGCGGCGGCCAGTTCGGCGCGTACGGCCGCGGGCAGGCCGTGCGGCAGCACTCCTGCCTGGGCCAGTTCCTCCGCGCGCTTGGGCAGCGGGCAGCCGGCTGTGTCGTGGCCGCCGAAGACCAGGCAGGACAGGGGCGGCAGGGCGCTGGAGGCGAACGGCGGGGTCTCGGTGACCATTCCGGTCGCCGGCTGCATCCCGGCGGCGACCGCGGCGCACCCGGCGACGGCGGTGGTGGCCACCGAGCCGCGTGCGCCGATGAACCACACGCCGGTGCGCTCTGCGGTGGGGGGGTCGTGGGGAAGGGACACAGGCAGCCTCCTGGGTACGTCTGTGGCTTCGCGGGCGATCTCCTGATCCGGCTGTCGCGGATGGCAACCGTATCGCCCGTGCCGCGGTTGTGGAGGCTGATGCGCCTCCACAGCGCGCAGGGAGAAAAGGGGGGGCGGGCCGGTGCCAACTGCCCTGCGCCCGCGCCGCGTCGGCCCCGGGCGGATCGGGCGCGGGCGCGCCCGGGCGGCCCCGGGCCCGGAGGCCTGGGGCCGGGGGCCGGGGGCCTGGGGCCGGGCGCGCTACTCGGCGCGCTGCTGGAGTTGGTCGGCGAACATGCTCCAGGCCGCGGCGCAGCTGCGGGCCAGGTCCGCGACGTCGGGGGCCCAGTGGCCGGGCAGGCCGCGTCCCAGGTTCTCCAGCCCTTCGCCGTCCACGGTGCAGTGGTGCAGCCAGCGCAGGGTGCGCCGGCCGGCCTCGTTGAGCCGCAGGGAGGGGTCTTCGCTGAGTTTGGCCAGCAGCTTGCGCCGGTCCACGGCCGTCTCGCGCTGCTCGGCGCGGGGATGGCCGGGTGCGCGCGGGGGCCGCGGGGCGCGGGGGGTGTCGGTCTGGGCGGCGGAGGCGGGGCGGTAGCGGCCGGGTACGGGGTCCTCGCCGCGGCCGATGCGCTGGCGCACGTCGCGCACGGTGGCCGGGGAGAGGCCGGTGGCGCGGGCGACCTCGCGCAGCCCCGCCTCGGGCCGCTCCTGGATCATCGCGGCGGCCTGCTGGCGTTTTTGGCCGCTGTCCAGGGGGCGCAGCCGGCCGTCGCGGCCCAGCCGCGCGTTCGCCTGGGGGGTCGCGGTGGCCGCGCGCGCCCGGGTGCGCGAGACGGTCTTGTCCGAGAGGCCGGTGGCCGCGGCCACGGCGCGGTCCGACCACTGCGGGTGGGTCATGATGATGCGGGCGGCGGCGGCGGCGCGGTCCGCGTGCGTCAGGGGCAGGCCGTGGGTGACGTTGGCCTTGACCGCCAGGACGAAGGCGGCTCCCTCGTCGCAGTCCAGGACCCGCGCCTTGATGACGGTGCGGCCGTTGAGCAGGGCGGCGCGCACCCGGTGGATGCCGTCGATGACCCGGCGCGTGGGCCGGTGGACGGTGATGGGGGGAAGGATGTCGCCGGCTTCGGCGAGGACTTGGATGTGCTCCTGGTCCTCGCCGCCCAGCCGGGGCGAGTCCTCGAAGACCAGGGAGTCGATGGGCACGCTGGTGACCGGATGCGACTCGATCCAGACGATTGACGAGACGACCTCGTCCAGGTCGACCGCGGTGAATTTTAACAGTTGGTCGTCAATTGACTGCTCGGTCAGACTCAATGCGCCACCCCCGGCAACGAATCGGAACCGGAATCCACTTCCGGTATCGGCATTAGAGGTGACCCTGAGCCCGTTGTCAACCACAGCTGCACGGAGCGTGAGGTTCCAGTTGGCGGGGCGGGCGGAGGGCCAAGTGCCCGCCGGGGGCGGGCCGATGGCACCCGCACGTGAACGGCCGCGGCCCCCTCCTGCGAGGGGGCCGCGGCCGTTCACGTGCGGGTGCGGGCTGCGGTGCCCGGCGGGTGCGGCTAGCGGCCCTGCCCGGCCGGGCCGAACCAGCGCGGCAGGGCCTGGGCCAGCTCGCCGCCCTGCGGCGAGGTCCACACCACGTGGCCGTCGGGGCGCAGCAGCACCGACTCCACGACGCCCTGGCCGTCCTCGGCGTCCCCGGCCGGGGACCAGTGGGCCTCCACCAGGTCCACGCGGTCCGACCAGCCGGCCGCGAGGCGGGCCACCTCGGGCGAGTCGCCGGCGTGGATGAGCACGCCGCGGGCTCGGTGGAGCAGTTCGGCCACGCGCGTGGCGCTGCCGTCCGCGCGCTTGAGTTCGCGGTCGGGCATCCGCCGCCCCAGCAGGTGGTGGCCCTCGGCGCCCACGTCGTAGCAGACGTCCAGGCCGCTGACCATGCCCGCCAGGTGGCGCGCCGCGTCGGGGAAGCGCACCAGTTCGCGCATGACGCTGCGCAGCGGCTCCATCTCGTCGCCGGTCAGGTAGAGCGAGGCCTGCGCCAGGGTGTTGCGCACCAGGCGGGCCCCCACCGGGTGCCGCTCTTGGTGGTAGGTGTCCAGCAGGCCCTGGGGGGCCCAGCCGTTGAGGGCCGCGCCCAGCTTCCAGCCGAGGTTGACCGCGTCCTGCACGCCCACGCTCAGCCCCTGGGCGCCGGCGGGGATGTGGATGTGGGTGGAGTCGCCGGAGAGGAAGACCCGGCCGCGCCGGTATTCGGCCGCCTGCCGGGTGGCGTTGGTGAAGGCGCTCACCCAGCGGGCCTCGGCGTGGTGGAGGGACTGGCCGGTCAGGCTCTGCCAGGAGTCGGCGACCTCGGCGAAGGTCAGCTTGGTGCGGTCGTCGTGGGGGGGCACGCCGTCGGGGTGGATGATGATGCGGTCCACGCCCTCCTCCAGGCGGATCGCCATCACCATGCCGCCCTCGACCCGCTCCCCGATGGCGCGGGTGGGGATGTCGCAGCCCACCACGTCGGCCACGTACATGCCGCGGGTGGCCGCGCGGCCGGGGAAGGCGATCCCGGCCGCCTTGCGGATGACGCTGCGCCCGCCGTCGCAGCCCACCAGGTAGTCGGCCGTGTGCTCGAAGCGCCCCTGGGGGCCCTCGACGACGGCGACCACGCCCTGATCGGTCTCGTGGAAGCCGGTGACCTCGCAGCCGCGGGTCACCGTCAGACCCAGCTCCCCCACCCAGGTCTCCAGGACCTCCTCGATGCGGTACTGGGGCACCCCGCGTATGCCGAAGTGGTTGTCCTCCAGCATTCCGAAGTCGATCCGGACGCCGCCGTAATGGCCTTCCCGGCCGATTTCGATCTCACCCAGCCGGTCAAGGAGGCCACGCTGGTGGAGCACCTCGGCGCACCGCCTGGTGAACCCGACACCGCGTGATTCGCCGCTGGGACCGGTCAATTTCTCGTAGACGGTGACATCCACGCCGGCGAGCCGCAGTTCGCCGGCGAGCATCAGTCCCACTGGCCCCGCACCGGCAATAATTACGCCAGTTCCCATTTTTGCCCTCCTGGATGAGACAGGTAGCGATATAAAAGCGCCGGCTGGTGACTCCTTCTGCGGCACACACAGACGCGGAGAGAGTATTCACCGTGATCATGTCCGGGGGCAACGCGCAAAAAGGCGCCGCGAACAGGGCCGCACGGCGGGGGGAGTTCACGGCCCGGCGCACCCGCCGCGCTCCTGCGGCGGCGAAGGCGGAAGGCGCCGGATGTGCGACTGCGGTGTTTCCGCGGTTGCACGGCACACCCCCTCCCCTGCCCGGGGCCGGCGCCCCGCCCGCCCCGGGGCATATGACACACCCCGTGCCGCGCCGCGGCGGCGGGTGAGGCGCCTGGCCGCCTTGACTCGTAAAAGAGGCCGCTGAAAACCTGCACCGCGTGCATGCGTTCCGAGAGCCGGCCCTGGCCGGGCCCCTTTGTACGGGTCCAGGGGCCGGCGCCGCACCGTGCCGCGGGCCGGGGAAAGCGGCCGGCGGCGCGGGCGGCCTCGTGGGCGCGCAGCAGCCGGAACACCATGCCTGGAATAAGGAGCCATGATGCCTGCCGCAGCCCCGCAGAAGCTCACCACCTTTCTGGCGTTCCCGAAGGACGCCGAGGAGGCGGTGACGTTCTACACCTCGCTGTTCGAGGACGGCGAGGTGGTCCACGTCATCCGTGCCCGCGCCGATGAGCCGGGATGGAGCGAGGGCACCTTGCAGCACGCCGTCTTCTCGCTCGCCGGCCAGCAGTTCATGTGCATCAACACCCCGCCGCCCGGCGCCCGCGGCTTTGACCACGCCCCCTGGCACGAGTACGCCTTCTCCCCCGGCATGGCAATCTACGTGCAGTGCGACACCGACGCCGAGTTCGACCGCGTCTACGCGGGACTGTGCGAGAAAGGCGAGGTGCTGATGCCGGTGGGCACTTATGGTTTCAGCGCCAAGTTCGCCTGGGTGAACGACCGTTTCGGCGTCTCCTGGCGGATCAACCTCTCCGAGAGCGCGCCCGGCCGCAAGTAGCGCGCGGGGCAGCAAGGAAGCCGGCCATAGGGCGCCGCCTATGGCCGGCGAGGCCCGCTGACGCAGTGCGGATCACCACAGGATCGCAAAACTCCGGCGGACTCCCCCATTCCCCGCATACGCGGCCGGAAGCCGGGAGTACAGTACCGGCCGGAAGCCGGAACCGATGCACTCCAGGGTTGTCGAAGACGCTCGGTCATACGGTGGCTGACCGCGGGCCGGGAATTCACGTGAGCGCCGTCCCTGGGGAAATGTGCGAGCGCCCCACCGGTTCCTCGGAACGCGATCCCGGGAGACACTCCATGATCTTGGTAACCGGCGCAACCGGCAATGTCGGCAGGCACATCGTGGGCGAACTGCTCGAGGCGGGGCGGCGCGTACGCGTGATCACCCGCGATCCGGGAAAGAGCACGCTGCCCGGCGAGGTGGAGTTATTCGCCGGCGATCTTACCCGCCCCGACACCCTGCGGGAAGCCTTCGACGGCGCCGAGGGCCTCTACCTCTTCCCCGTCTTCGCCGCGCCGCACGCCCCGGTGGCAGCCGCCCGGCACAGCGGGGTGGAGCACGTGGTGCTGCTCTCCTCCCAGTCGATCACCCACACCAGCGGGGACCCGCACCAGGCCTGCGAGGAGGCGCTGGCAGGCTCGGGGCTGCCGTTCACCCTGGTGCGCCCCAGCGCGCTGATGATCAACGATCTGCCCTGGGCCGCGCAGATCAGGGCCACCGGCGTCGTGCGCGGCCTCTTCGGCGACACGCCCGCCACCCCCATCCACGAGCGCGACATCGCGGCCGTCGTCGTGCGCTGCCTGCTGGCCCCGCGGCCCGGCGCCGTGCACACCCTGACCGGACCGCACTCCTTGACGCCCGTCGAGCGGGTGCGGCTGATCGCCGAGGCGACCGGCCGGCCGCTGCGGTTCGAGGAGCTGCCGCGCGAGCACGTGCGCCGGCAGATGCTCGCCCACCTGCCCGCCTCCGTGGCCGACCAGCTGCTCGAGCAGCGCGCCGCCGCCGCGGGCACCACCGCGCAGGTGCTGCCGACCGTCCAGGAGGTCACCGGCCGCCCCGCCCACACCTACACCCAGTGGCTCGCCCACCACGAGAGGGACTTCTGCCCCGAAACCGCCGCCTGAGCGCGGCGGCCTGACCACCTGTGAGCACGACTACCTGTGAGGTCGCACTGTGAACTCCATCGCCTCCGCGCGTCCCGTCATCGGCATCACCTCCCACTCGGGGCCCGTGCGGCTGGGCCCCTTCGAGACGCACGCCACCTTCGTGCCGCAGCTGTTCGTGGACCGGCTCGCCGCGGCCGGCGCCGCCCCCGTCCTCCTGCCGCCGCTGGAGGGCGTGCGCGACTGCGTCCCCGCACTGGACGGCCTGATGCTGCTGGCCGGGCCCGACCTGGACCCCGCCTTGTACGGGGCGCGGGCCCATCCCCGCACCGCCCGCACCTTCCCCGAGCGCGACGCGGCCGAACTGCGGCTGCTGGAGGCCGCGCTGGAGGCCCGCCTGCCGCTGCTGGGCATCTGCCGCGGCCTCCAGCTCCTGAACGTCCTGCGCGGCGGCACCCTGCACCAGCACCTGCCCGAGATCGTCGGGCACGAGGGCCACTCCTCGGAGCAGATATCGGAGTACAAGCCGCAGGAGGTGACGCTGGAGCCCGGCAGCCGCATCGCCAAGATCCTGGGCGAGAGCGCCGTGGTGCCCTGCCACCACCACCAGGCGGTCGACCGCCTGGGACAGGGGCTGAGCGTCACCTCGCGGGCCGCGGACGGCACCGTGGAGGCCGTCGAGGTCGAGGACCACCCCTTCGCCGTGGCCGTGCAGTGGCACGCCGAGGAGAGCGAGGACGACCGGCCCTTCGAGGCGCTGGCCGAGGCCGCCCGCCACAGCCGCGCCCGCCGGTAGCCGCACCCCCGCCCCGGGCGCCGCCGGCTCGAAGGCGGCGCCCGGGGCGGGGGTGCTCAGGCGTCCAGGAGGGCCAGGTCCGCCGCGCTGAGCGCGGCCGGGTCGGCCCGCAGGTCGATCGCGGTGATGAGCCCCTGCTCGATCACGAAGCTGAAGACCACCCGGGGCCGCCCTCCCGGCGCCCATACGGCGCCCACCGCGCCGTCCACCAGTGCCGGGCGGGCGAAGCGGGCGCGCCCGGAGAAGGAGCCGGCCACCGCCGCCGCGCCGCGCACCTGCCCCTGGGCGCCGGCCAGGACGGCCGCCTGGTCGGCGCGCAGGACCACCTCGGGGTCGAGCATCGCCACCAGCGCGTCGAAGTCCCCGCCGCGTGAGGCGCTCAAGAAGGCGGCGACCACCTCGCGCTGCCGCAGCAGGTCGGCGTCGGGCACCGCGGTCACGCTCTGCACCCTGCGGCGGGCGCGGCTGGCCAGCTGCCGTGCCGCGGCCGTGGAGCGCCCCACCACCGGGGCGATCTCGTCGAAGGGCACGGCGAACATGTCGTGCAGCACGAACGCGAGGCGCTCGGCGGGATCGAGGGTGTCCAGGACGACCAGCAGCGCCAGGCCCACCGAGTCGGCCAGCAGCGCCTCCTGCTCGGGGTCGCTGCTGGCCTGGCGGTCCGCGCCCAGGGCCACCCGCGCGTCGCCCAGCAGGTCCTCGCGCCGCGACTCGCGTGCGCGCAGCATGTCCAGGCACACCCGCCCCACCACCGTGGTCAGCCAGCCGCCCAGGTTCGCGATCCGGTCGCTGTGCGAGCGGCTCAGCCGCAGCCAGGTCTCCTGGACTGCGTCCTCGGCCTCACTGAGCGAGCCGAGCATCCGGTAGGCCACCGACCGCAGATGGGCCCGTTTCTCCTCGAAGCGCTCCGCCAGGTGGTCGGGGTGGTCCATCGGTCACATTCCTTCTGCGTGATCCGTCAAAGCAGTGACGCACCGTCTCACACTAGGCGACGGGTGTCCGCACGGCCGGGAGCGCGCGAGCCGGCGTCCCGGCCCACCGGCGCACGGCGGAACCTTTAGGAGGAGAGCAGTCGTGGAAGCACGGATGAAGAACCCGGCGATGATCATTCCCGACGCGATGAAGGCCATCCAGGCCCTGCAGGCGTCCACCCAGGACGGCGGGGTGCCCTCGGCCACCTTGGGCCTGGTCCACCTGCGCGCCAGCCAGATCAACGGGTGCAGCGTCTGCGTCGACTCGGGCACCGGCTACGCCAAGAAGGCCGGCGAGAGCGACGAGCGGCTCTTCGCCCTCGCCGCCTGGCGCGACGCCCCCTACTACACCGAGGCCGAACGCGCCGCGCTGGCCCTGACCGAGGCGGTCACCCGCCTGAGCGACCGCTCCGACCCCGTACCGGACGAGGTGTGGGGCGAGGCGGCCCGGCACTACGACGAGACCGCCCTGGCGGCGCTGCTGCTGTCCATCTCGGCCAGCAACGTCTTCAACCGCCTCAACGTCGCCACCCGCCAGGTCGCCGGCGCCAAGTGGTGACCGTCCGGCGCTGAGCGGGAAGCGGGAGGGGCCGGGCGAGGTGCGGGGGGGCCGCGGCGCCCCCCGCACCTCGCCGCGCGGCGGCGCCGCGCCCCTGCCCGGGGGCGCGGACAGGGCGCTCAGCCCAGGCGCTTGGCCAAGAACTCCTCCCAGGTGACGGTGCCCTCGTGCTTGGCGGGGGTCTCCTGCTGGGGGATCAGGAGGCCGCCGGAGCGGATCTTGCCGATGCCGGGCATCCACAGAGGCATGACCTTCTTGCGCCGGTTGGTGAAGCGCATGAAGTCGCGGATGAGTTCGACCGCGTCGGTCACCTGCGGGCCGCCCAGGTCGGGCACGCGGCCGGCGGGCTCGCCCAGGGTGAGTTCCACCAGGCGGGCGGCGACCTCGTCGGGGTCGATGGGCTGGACGCGGAAGCCGGAGGGGACCGGTGCCAGCGGCATCTTGGCGACCTTGAGGGCGCCCTTGAGGATCAGGTCGTAGAACTGGGTGATGCGCAGCAGCGTCCAGGGCAGTCCGGAGTCGGTGACCACGCCTTCGGAGGCGAGTTTGGTGCCGAAGTAGCCGAAGGTGACCAGGTCGACGCCGACGATCGAGGTATAGACCAGGTGCGGTGAGCCGCCGGTGCGGTTGACGGCCTGCACGAGGTTGCGGGTGGCGTCGGCGTCGCCCTTGGAGGCGCTGGCGCAGTGCACGATGGTGGTGGCGCCCTCGACCGCGGCGTCGATGCCCTCGCCCTTGGCCAGGTCGCCGGTCACGAAGCGCACGCCGTCCCGGTCCTGGTGGCTGCCGCGGGTCAGTACCCGGATGTCGTCGCAGCCGGCGGCCCGCAGGCGCGGGACGAAGAGCTGCCCCAGGGTGCCGGTGCCTCCGGTGACCAGGATTGTCGACGTCATGCTTCCTCCTCGCCCGGCGGCCGGTGCGACCGCGCGGGAAGTCGTGTCTTTGCCATATCTAGAGGTTTTCTTTGTCACCGCTATGACGGATGGCGGTGGGGGAATGTGACCGGGGCGCGGGGTGCGGCGCCCCGGGGAGCTGCCGCGCCCCGCGCCCCGGCCGGGGGGGCGGGTCAGGTGGCGGTGCCGACCCCGGCGGGCTGGGCCTCGGCGGGCGGGGTGGGGGCTTCGGCGGCCTCGGGGTGGCCGGGGCGCCAGATGCGGGGGCCCATGTCCAAGGAGAGGGCGGGGATGAGGAGGCTGCGGACGATGAAGGTGTCCAGGAGGACGCCGACGGCGACCAGGAGTCCCTGTTGCAGGGAGGCGACGGTGGGGATGACGGCCAGGACGCAGAAGGTGGCGGCCAGGACGAGTCCGGCGGAGGTGATGACGCCTCCGGTGACGGTCAGCCCGGTCAGGATGCCCTCGCGGTGCCCGCGGTGCTGGACCTCCTCCCGGGCGCGGGTCATCAAGAAGATCGTGTAGTCGACGCCGAGGGCGACCAGGAAGAGGAAGCCGAACAGGAGCAGTCCGCGGTCGATGCGGGGGTAGCCCAGGGCGTTGAAGAGCAGGGCGGCGCTTCCCACGGCGGCCCCGTAGGACAGGACGACCGAGGCGAGCAGCAGGAGGGGGGCGACCACGGCGCGCAGCAGCAGGATGAGCATGAGCAGGACGACGGCCAGGATGAGGGGGATCAGGAGGATCTCCTCCTTCGTCTGGGCGTCGGAGGTGTCGAGTTTGACTGCGCTCTGGCCGCCGACCAGGGCGGATCGGGCTTCGCCGGGGGCGTCGGACAAGGCGGTGCGCATGCGTTCGACGGTGTCGCGGGCCGCTTCGGTGTCGGGGGCGGCCTCCAGGACGGCGCTCAGGTGGGTCCAGCCCTCGGCGGAGGCGGCCTCGGTGGCCTGCGAGACGCCCCGGGTGCCTTGGAGGGCGGCCAGGGCTGCGGCCTTGCCCTCGGTGGGGACGTAGACGTCGGCGGGGCCGGAGGAGCCGGCGGGGAAGTGGCGGGCGAGGAGTTTTTGGCCTTCGACGGAGTCGACGGTCTGGGTGAACTGCTCTTCTTGGGTCTGCCCGGTGGACAAGGTGGTGGAGCCGAAGGCGAGGGCGGCCAGGATGAGGGCGGTGGCGATCCAGATCTGGCGGGGCTTGCCGCTGACGAAGCGGGCGACGCGCTGCCAGATGCCGTGGTCCTTGGTGGTGTCGGCGGCCTCGTAGGCGGGGTTGTGGCGGGGGATGAAGGGCCAGAAGGCCCAGCGGCCGAGGATGACCAGCAAGGCGGGCAGCAGCGAGGTCATGGCCAAGAAGGTGACGGCGACGCCGATGGCGACCACGGGGCCCAGGCCCTGGGTGGAGTTCATGCTGCCGAAGACGAGGCACAAGGTGGCCACGCCCACGGTGGCCGCGGAGGCGGCGATGGCGGGCAGGCAGCGGCGCAGGGCGTAGGCCATCGCCTCGTGGCGGTCCTCGTGGCGGTGGAGTTCCTCGCGGTAGCGGGCGATCAGCAGGAGGGCGTAGTCGGTGCCGACGCCCAGGACGAGGATGGTCAGGACGTAGGCGCTCTGCCCGTCGACGACCAGGCCGGCGTGTTTGGCCAGGAGGTAGACGACGGCGCTGGCGATCTGGCTGGCCAGTCCGACCGAGAGCAGGGGGATCAGCCACAGGACGGGGCTGCGGTAGATGACCAGGAGGAAGAGGGCGACCAGGCCGAGGGTGACGAACAGGAGGGTGGCGTCCATGCCGGAGTAGATCTCGATGAAGTCGGCGATCTGGCCCGCTTCACCGGCGATTCTGACCTCGAGGCCCTGGGGTGCGTCCTTCTCGGCCGCCTCGCGCAGGTCCTTGACGCCGTCGCCCAGGACGTTGTTGTCGCTGTGGTCGGTGTGCAGGGGGATGCTGAGGAAGGCGGCCTTGTTGTTCTGGGCGACGACGGCCTGGGGGATGTCGCCGGCCACGGCCTGGTGGGAGCCGAGCTGGTCGCGGTCGGCGTTGACCTTGTCCAGGTCGGCGGCGGTCAGGCCGCCCTCGCGGGCGTAGACGACGACGGCGCCGCTGATGTTCTTGTCGTCGAAGTGCTCCTCGGCGATGTCCACGGCGCGGGTGGACTGGGCGTCGGAGGGGAGCCAGCTTTGGGGTTCGTTGTTCTGGACGTCGCCGATCTTGGCGGCGAGCGAGCCGCCGAAGCTGATGAGCAGCACCCACAGGACGAGCACGGCCCATTTGGAGCGCCGGCCGGCCACGATCCGGGCGTAGCGGTCGAAGGGTGAGGCGGCGGGGGGCGGTGGCGCGGTGGCCGGCTTGGGTAGGGGGGAGTGCGTCGTCATGGCTGCTCGCTATGGGTCGGGAGTCCTGCGCGGTGGGCGAGGGCTCGTGGAGCTCGCGGGTCTTCCGCGGGCGGCCCCCGAGAGCCTGGTGTGGTTGCGGGCTGCGAGGCGGTGGGTGGCCCGCTGACGTGTGCTTCGCGGTCACGGCCGGACGCCACGGTCGGCTGGGGGTCACTGCTATGACGGATGGCGACAGCGGAATGTGACGGTGGGGTGCGAGGCGGCGGTGCGGGCGGGGACGGCGCGGGGGCGTGCCCGGGCTCCGGCCCGGGCACGCCCCCCCCTTTTTTGGTCTTGTCCTGCTGGTCGCCGCGTGGCGGCTGCTCAGGTGCGGGTCACACGACCTGGAGGGTGGCCATCATGCCCATGGCCGAGTGGTCGAGCATGTGGCAGTGGTAGACGTACTTGCCGCGGTAGCCGGTGAAGGTGGCCTGGATCTTGACGGTTTCGCCGGGCATGAGGCGGACGGTGTCCTTGAGGCCGTTCTCGTGGCCGGAGGTGACCGGGGTGCCGTTGCGCTCCAGTATCCGGAACTGGACGAGGTGGATGTGGAAGTTGTGCGGGGCCCGTTCGTTGGTGTTGGTGACCGTCCACACCTCGGTGTCGCCGTACTGGATCTGGGCGTCCACGCGTTCGGGGTCGAAGGTCTTGCCGTCGATGTAGCCGCGGCGGTTCTCCCCCACCTCGTCGGACTTGAGGAGGATGGTGCGCTGGACGGTGGGAGTGGGCAGGGCGGGCAGGGTGCGCAAGGTGGCGGGGACGGTGCTGTTGTCCTCGGCGGGTCCGGTGACGCGGAACTGGAGGAGCTGGGCGAGGGGGCTCTCGGGGGTGGTGCCCTCGGAGTTGGCCAGCACCAGGCGGGTGCCGGCGGTGTAGCGGGAGAAGTCGATGACGATGTCGGCCCGCTCGCCGGAGCTCAGGGGCAGGGAGGTCAGCTGCTGGGGGGCGGCCAGCAGGCCGCCGTCGGTGCCTATCTGGGTGAAGGCGGAGTCGTCGGAGAGTTTGAGGGTGAAGAAGCGCATGTTGGAGGTGTTGAAGAGGCGGAAGCGGTACTTGCGGGCCTTGACCTCGAGGTAGGGCCAGGTGCGGCCGTTGACCAGGGGGAAGAGGCGGGTGCGGTCGTTCATCGCGTAGATGAGCTGGCCGGTGTCGTCGAAGCGGGCGTCCCGCAGGTCCAGGGGGATGTCGTAGGCGCCGGAGGGCAGGCTGAGGTTCTTCTCGATGTCGTCGGTCAGCAGGTAGAAGGCGGTCAGGCCGCGGTAGACGTTCTCGGACTCGACGTGGTGGGCGTGGTCGTGGAACCACAGGTTGGCGTGCGGCTGTTCGTTGGGATAGGTGTAGGTCTTCTGTCCGCCGCCGGGGGCCAGGACGTCCATCGGCCAGCCGTCGCTGTCGTGGGGGACGTGGGCGCCGTGCAGGTGGACCGAGGTGGGCACGGTCAGGCCGTTGGTCTGCTGGACGACCACCCGGCGCCCGGTCTCGGCCTTGATCAGCGGGCCGGGGAAGTGGCCGCCGTAGGTGCGCAGCACGGTGGTCTTCCCGGGGATGACCTCTTTGCTGACCTCCTGCATGCGCAGGGTGTAGACGTCGGTGGTGCGGCGGCTGGCCGAGGGGGCGAGGCGGGGTAAGAGCGGCATCGCCCGGACGAACTTCTCAACGGTCGCCGGGTCGAGGTCGCCTGCGGCCGCGGCGGATTTGTCGGCGGACGGCAGGAGCAGTCCGGCGCTTCCCATCGCTCCGGTGACTACGGCGCCGGCCTTGATTGCGGTTCTGCGTGTGACCATGAATCCCCCATGGAGACGTGCCGCCGGAGCCTTGGCGTGTCCGGGCGGCAATAAAAGGTGCGATGAAGAGGGTTTGCGGGCTCTTGTGGGCCCGGTCGGGTTGGTTTGTCGACAGGGTTTGCTGTTTGACTTTTCCGGCGTGCGCCGGTATGCCGCAGGCGGCTGGGGGTGGGGTGCCGCCTGGGCGGTGGCCGGTGAAGGACTCACCGCTCTTGGCGCGGTGGGACCGGGCGTTCTCTCTTCGCGTTTCGCGGTTCTGCTCGCCCGTCCCCCCGTGCAAGATCCTGGTGTTCCGTGTGTGGGCGTGCCGGCATCCCGTGGGGGGTGTGGGGTGCGGCACTCACGGAAGTGAGAGTTTTCCTTCGCCGGTGCTCCCGGGGTGAGGCCCGGGGGCGATGTACCAGATTCGACCCCAAGTCTCTTCGGTCCGCAATGACCGATCAACGTGCCTGGTTTCAGGGTTTGGTCAGGTTGCGCCGCATCGCGGGCGCCAGTGTGCGGGCGGCGTCTGGGCAGGCGGGGGTGTGTCCGCGCGGGTGCGGGTGTGCGAGGCGGGCGCGGGGTGTGCCCTAGGTCACTGCGGCGGGCGGTGCGGACTGCGTCTGGGGTGCTGGGTGTTCGGCGTCGCGTGGGAATCGGGGGCTGTGGCATTGTCGGGGGACCCGCGGGCCGAGGGCGCCGCCCGGTGCGCGCTGTGCCCGCCGGGGCGGGGCCGGGTGTGCGACTGCGGTGTTTCCGCGGTTGCACGGGCGGCGGCCGGCGGTGCGGGTGCCGTGTGGTGGTGTGCGGTTTTATCGCGGTGTCCCGCGGGGTGTTCCGCTTCGTTCTTTATCGGCTCCGCCGGGGTGCGCCGGCTGTTCTCCATTCCCACCGGGCATCGCGTCGTGTAATTCTTGCCGACGCCGCCGTGGACCGGCGTGGCTGTTATTGCTCTTAAGTGCGGGCACGTGAAACAGACCTGAGGGGAGTGCTGAAGAATGCCCAGTGATAAGAACACTCCGGCCCCAACCAGGACCGGGCGGTCCGATCTGATCGCGGAGCGGTCGCGGAATGAAGCGTGGAAGAAGCCGCCGCGCCGTATCGAGGCGTCGGAATGCATCACGTGTGACACGTGCCTGCGGGCGTGCCCGCCGGAGTTCGGTGCGATATTCGACCGGGGGCTGGATGTGGTCATCGTTCCCGAATTGTGCTCGGGGTGCCCCAAGTGCGTCCTGGAGTGCCCGGTGGACTGCATCTACGTGGACGAGGAGTGGACGCCGACGGACAACGACATGTGGAGTCATGTCGGGCTGACCGCCGAGGAGGCGTCATGACCGCGCCGGCCGGCAACAGCGGCACCTCGCGCAGGGCGGTGATGGCCAAGAAGCGACAGAGCCGCCGTCCCAGCAGGCTGGGGTCGGCGGCGGGGGTCGCTGGGGGGCCGGACTATCCGGTGGCCGAGGGGGCGGGGTTTCCGCAGCTGCTGCGGGAGGCGTGGCGGGCCGCCCGTGCGGCCCCCGATCTGGCGGCGGCGGTGGAGAGGCTGCTGACGCTGGGGGGGCATGTGCCCGCCGATGTGCAGCTGCGGGCGCTGCGGGTGGCCGACGAGTCGGCGCTCAAGGCGCTGTGCGGGGTGACCTGGCGGCAGGAGGAGGGCGGCGGGGAGCCTGCGGCGGTGCTGGCGCCGGGTGAGGCGCCGGCGTTCTGGGGCGAGCTGGGGCTGACCACCAGCGGCCGGATCGTGTTACGGGCGCCGTCGCAGGGGCCGCTGGCCAATGAGGAGGACCTGGTCGAGGGGGTGCTGCGGGTGCCGTGGCCGGCGCGTGCGCTGGTGGACTACCGCGGTGAGGTCAGCCGGGCGGCGGCGCGGTTCTCGCGGTCGGTGGCCGACTGCCGGCAGTGGCTGGCCGCGGGGGGCACGCAGAGCCGGGACGAGATGCTGGAGCTGCTCAAGGAGGCGGCGCTGCGCACCGCTCCCTTCGTGCTGTACCAGGAGGGCAAGCAGTACACCAACTTCCGTGACCGCAACACGGTCACGGGCAAGACGCTGTGGCCGGGGCATCCCGACTGCGCGCTCAGCAGCCTGCAGGGGCTGCCGCTGGATCTGTGGTCGGACAACGACGTGGTGATGGTGGTGTGTCTGACGCTGCTGGTGCGCTCGGCGGGCTTCGCGCGGATCGAGGAGGCCAACGGCACGCAGCTGACGGTGGATCACATCGCGTTCATGCTGGAGCGGGTGCGGCGCAACTACAACGCGGTGCCGGGGGGCCGGAAGGTGGCGCCGGCGGCGTCCTGGCGGGTCGGGGAGCTGAACGATCTGGCGCTGGCGCTGCGGGAGCGGCGGGAGCGGGTGCGCGGGAG
>NZ_AUKQ01000031.1:0-20608 GCF_000424825.1 Streptomyces sp. CNH287
TTACATTCCGAACCCGGAAGCTAAGCCTTGTTACGCCGATGGTACTGCATGCGGGAGCGTGTGGGAGAGTAGGTCACCGCCGAACAATCATTGAAGAGATGTGGCCCTGTCGGGTATCCGACAGGGCCACATTCATTTCTCCTGCCAGGACCCCCCGGCCCCTGATCCGCCATCTGTGCCGGTAAGGTCTTGTGGTCGGCATCGACCAGGTACGCAGCGGAGGAGGCCCGGGTGGAGGTCCAGGAGACACAGGTCCAGACGGACCGGGTCCTCACCATCCCGAACATCCTCAGCATGGCCCGCCTCGTCGGCGTGCCGGTCTTCCTCTGGCTGATTCTCTGGCCGGAGTTCGGCGGGCCCAACTGCGACGGATGGGCACTGCTCGTCCTCGCACTCAGCGGTGTCAGCGACTATCTGGACGGGAAGCTCGCCCGGCGCTGGAACCAGGTGAGCAGCCTCGGCCGCATCCTCGACCCGGCCGCCGACCGCCTGTACATCCTCTCCACCCTGGTGGGCCTCACCTGGAGGGAGATCCTGCCACTCTGGCTGACCTGCCTGCTGCTGGCGCGGGAGCTGGTGCTGCTCGTCATGGTCTGGGTACTGGACCGGCACGGTTATGCTCCGCCGCAGGTCAACTTTCTGGGCAAGGCCGCCACCTTCAATCTCATGTACGCCTTCCCCCTCCTCCTGCTCAGCGACGGGTCGGGCTGGCTGGCATCGCTGGCCGCTGTTTTCGGCTGGGCATTCGCGGGCTGGGGTACGGCACTGTACTGGTGGGCAGGAGTCCTCTACGTGGTACAGGTCCGCCGTCTGGTCAAGGCGGACGCCGCGGCCGGCTGAGTACCGTACCGCCTCCCACCGGCGGACTCCGGGTGCCCATGGCGTCAGCTTTTGGGACATCCTGGATGGGCGAGTCGGCATTCCCGTCGCCTGTACGAGGAGGACGCTTCCGTTATGAAGGCCGTTGTCATGGCAGGAGGCGAAGGCACCCGTCTTCGCCCGATGACCGCGAGCATGCCCAAGCCGCTTCTTCCGGTGGCCAATCGGCCGATCATGGAGCATGTGCTGAGGCTGCTGAAGCGGCACGGTCTCAGCGAGACGGTGGTGACCGTGCAGTTCCTCGCCTCCTTGGTCAGGAATTACTTCGGAGACGGCGAGGACCTCGGCATGGAGCTGAGCTACGCCAACGAGGAGAAGCCGCTGGGCACCGCCGGGAGCGTGAAGAACGCGGAGGAGGCGCTCAAGGACGACTCGTTCCTCGTCATCTCCGGTGACGCCCTCACGGACTTCGATCTCACCGACCTCATCCGATTCCACCGGGAGCACGACGGCCTGGTGACCGTGTGCCTCACCCGCGTCCCCAACCCGCTTGAATTCGGCATCACCATCGTCGACGAAGAGGGCAAGGTCGAGCGGTTCCTCGAGAAGCCGACCTGGGGCCAGGTGTTCTCCGACACGGTCAACACCGGTATCTACGTCATGGACCCGGAGGTCTTCGACTACGTCGATCCGGACGTGTCCGTAGACTGGTCCGGCGACGTCTTCCCCCAGCTGATGAAGGAAGGCAAGCCGATCTACGGCTACGTTGCCGAGGGGTACTGGGAGGACGTCGGCACCCACGAGAGCTACGTCAAGGCCCAGGCGGACGTCCTGGAGGGCAAGGTGGCCGTCGAGATCGACGGCTTCGAGATCTCGCCCGGAGTCTGGATCGCCGAAGGTGCCGAGGTCCACCCCGACGCCGTGCTGCGCGGTCCCCTCTACATCGGCGACTACGCCAAGGTCGAGGCCGGTGCCGAAATCCGGGAGCACTCCGTCGTCGGGTCGAACGTCATCGTCAAGAGCGGGGCGTTCCTGCATCGCGCGGTGGTCCACGACAACGTCTACATCGGCCAGCACTCCAACCTCCGCGGCTGCGTCATCGGCCGGAACGCCGACATCATGCGCGCCGCCCGCATCGAGGACGGCGCCGTCATCGGCGACGAGTGCCTGATCGGCGAGGAGTCGATCGTCCAGGGCAACGTCCGGGTGTATCCGTTCAAGACCGTGGAAGCAGGCGCCTTCGTCAACACCTCGGTCATCTGGGAGTCCCGCGGTCAGGCCCATCTGTTCGGCGCGCGCGGCGTCTCCGGCATCCTCAACGTCGAGATCACCCCGGAGCTGGCCGTGCGGCTGGCGGGCGCGTACGCCACCACGCTGAAGAAGGGCTCCACGGTCACCACCGCCCGCGACCACTCACGCGGTGCCCGGGCGCTCAAGCGCGCCATCATCTCCGCGCTCCAGACCAGCGCCATCGATGTCCGCGACCTGGAGAACGTCCCGCTGCCCGTCGCCCGCCAGCAGACGGCGCGGGGGAGTGCGGGCGGCATCATGATCCGTACGACCACGGGAGTCCCCGACTCCGTGGACATCATGTTCTTCGACGAGCGGGGCGCCGACCTCTCGCAGACCCAGCAGCGCAAGCTCGACCGGGTCTACGCACGCCAGGAGTACCGCCGGGCATTCCCGGGAGAGATCGGCGACCTCCGCTTCCCCGCGAGCGTCTTCGACTCCTACACGGGGTCCCTGCTGCGTGCCGTGGACACCACCGGGCTCGCCGAGTCCGGGCTCAAGGTCGTCGTCGACGCCTCGAACGGCAGCGCCGGACTGGTGCTGCCCAGCCTGCTCGGGCGGCTCGGGGTCGAGTCCCTGACGATCAACCCGGGGCTGGACGAGTCCCGTCCCACGGAGACCGCGGATACCCGCCGGCGCGGCCTCGTCCGTCTCGGTGAGATCGTCGCCTCCGCCCGCGCGGCCTTCGGTATCCGCCTCGACCCGGTGGGCGAGCGGATCTCCCTGGTGGACGAGCACGGCCGGATCATCGAGGACGACCGGGCCCTGCTGGTGATGCTCGACCTCGTCGCCGCCGAACGGCGCAGCGGCCGGGTGGCGCTGCCCGTCACCACCACGCGTGTCGCCGAGCAGGTGGCCGCCTACCGCGGCACGCAGGTGGAGTGGACGACGACTTCGCCGGACGACCTGACGCGGGTCGGCCGGGAGGACGCCACGATCTTCGGCGGCGACGGCCGGGGCGGCTTCATCGTCCCCGAGTTCAGCTCCGTGTTCGACGGCACCGCCGCGTTCGCCCGGCTGCTCGGCCTGGTCGCCCGCACCCAGCTCACCCTCAGCCGTATCGACGCGCGCATCCCGCAGGCGCACGTGCTGCGCCGTGACCTGGCCACTCCCTGGGCCGTCAAGGGGCTGGTGATGCGCCGCGTGGTGGAGGCGGCGGGCGAACGGTACGTCGACACCACGGACGGCGTACGGGTGGTGGAGACCGACGGCCGCTGGGTGCTGGTGCTGCCGGACCGGGCCGAGGCGGTGACGCACCTGTGGGCCGAGGGGCCCGACGACGCGTCCGCCCAGGGGCTCCTGGACGAGTGGTCCGGGGTGGTGGACAGCGCGGGGAGCTGACCGCACGCCCCACGCCCCGCCGTTCGCCGGTGGGCCCGTTCGGTGGTGCTGCCCGCGACGTGCGACGATGTGCGGCATGTCGCAGCAGCACCCCGGACGGAGTACCGCAACGCGGCCCGCACGACCGGACGCCTCCATGTCGCTGCTGAACAATGTCATGGACCACAGCCTCGATGACGGGTACGCCGAGGCGGCGGCACGCCGGGAGGCAGCCGGCAAGTCGGGCCTTCCCCGCACCACGCGGGCCAAGCTGTGGCTGGCGGTCGGCCTGGTGCTGGCCGCCCTGGTGGTCACCGTCGGCGCGGTGCAGGCGCGGGTCGACGCGCCCACGGTCGCCAAGGAGCGCGAGGAACTCATCGACCGGGTGGAAGAGGGCACTCGGGAGGCCGAGGCGCTGGAGGACCGGATCGAGCAGCTGCGGACCACCGTCGAGGAGAAGCAGAACGAGGCGCTGGAGAAGCACGGCGGCGCGCGGGGCGCGCTGACCGCCCTCCTCGCCGCGGCCACGCCTGCGGAGGGGCCCGGCATCAAGCTGGTGATCGACGATGCCGAGGACTCCAAGGGAGGTGCCGGCGGAGGCCCGCGCAGCAGCAGCGGCTTCTCCGACACCGGCCGCATCCGCGACCGCGACATGCAGCGCGTCATCAACGGGCTGTGGGCCGCTGGTGCGGAGGCCGTGACGGTCAATGACCAGCGCCTTACCGGACTTTCGGCGATCAGGGCGGCCGGTGACGCCATACTGGTCGACAACAAGCCCCTCGCGCCGCCCTACACCGTGCTCGCGGTGGGGCAGGGCGAGGAGCTGCGCAGCGGTTTCCAGGACAGTGTGGACGGCCAGTACCTCGAAGTGCTGCGGGAGAACTACGGCGTGCGCTACGACATCTCCGTGCAGGAAAAGGTGCGGCTGCCCGCGGCGTCCAGCCTCGCGCTGCGCACCGCGCAGCCCGTGAAGACAGGAAAGGGCAGCACATCGTGATCGCCGTACTGGGCCTCATCGTGGGAGTCGTGGCCGGACTCGTCGTTCGGCCCGTCGTACCGACGGTGGTGGAGCCCTACCTCCCGATCGCCGTGGTGGCCGCGCTGGACGCGGTCTTCGGCGGACTGCGGGCGATGCTCGACGGGATCTTCGACGACAAGGTGTTCGTCGTCTCCTTCCTGTCCAACGTGGTGGTCGCGGCGCTGATCGTCTTCCTCGGGGACAAGCTGGGCGTCGGTGCCCAGCTCTCCACGGGAGTGGTCGTCGTGCTCGGCATCCGCATCTTCTCCAACGCCGCCGCGATCCGCCGACACGTCTTCCGGGCGTGAGGCCGATGAGCGACGAGACGAATCCCGCCGACCGGCCGCACGACGGCCCCGCCCACCACGCCGCCTCCGGCCGCCATGAGGACGCGGCAGGCGCTCCGGCTCCGCCCGGTGGCGCCGGGCCCCAGGAGGCCACCGGACGGCAGCGGCTGCTGGCCGCCGTCTGGCCGCCGCGCGTCACCCGCGCCCAACTCACGGTCGCCGTGCTGCTGTTCGTGCTGGGTCTCGGCCTCGCCATCCAGGTGCGCTCCACCAGCGAGGGCGGCCCGCTGCGGGGAGCCCGGCAGGAGGATCTCGTGCGCATCCTCGACGAGCTGGACGACCGGTCGGTGCGACTGGAGCACGAGAAGGAGCGCCTGGAGGGCCAGAAGCGGGAGCTGGAGAACAGCTCGGACCAGGCCGAGTCGGCCCGCAAGCAGACCCGGCAGAAGGAACGCGAGCTGGGCGTGCTGGCCGGGACGGTGGCAGCCGAGGGGCCCGGCATCCAGATCACGATCCGCGACGCGACCGGGGCCGTCGAGGCCGATATGCTCCTGGACACCATCCAGGAACTCCGCGCGGCCGGTGCCGAGGCGATCGAGATCAACGACGTCCGGGTAGTGGCGGGCACCTATTTCACGGACCGTGGCGACCAGGTGAGCATCGACGGCCACCGAGTGTCACCGCCGTACCGCTTCGAGGTGATCGGCGAGCCGAAGGACCTGGAGCCCGCGCTCAACATCCCCGGTGGTGTCGTGCAGACACTGGAGAAGGAGCAGGCCAGGGTGTCGGTCACCCGCTCGGAGAAGATCACGGTGGACGCCTTGCGTTCGGCGAAGCGACCTGACTACGCTCGGTCATCACAGTGAGGTGGCGATGAGACATCGGCGGGGGTCGGCGAGGAGATGCGCGTCGGGTGAGGGAAACTGTCCCGAGGCCGGGGGCGTTGCCATGATGTCCGGCCTGGTCAGTGAGAACATTGAGGGTCTGTCCTGCCCCACGGGCGGGTCTGTTTCGTGCGAGGGGAATCGCCCGTGAGTTTCTTTTCGAGGTTGTTCGGCAAGAGCCGTCAGGACGGCGGCGGAGGCGCCCGGCGGCACCGTGCCGCCAGGAACGGCGAGCCCGCGCGGAGCGGCGGTGAAGAGCAGGGCCGCCCGCTCTTCCGGGACGAGCTGGACCCGCTTGCGGGCGGCGCCGGCGGTCAGGGCGCGGGGCCTGCCGACCCGTCGGCGACCGGGCGCATAGGTCTCGGGGAGCCGTCGGGTCCGCGGCCTGGCGGCGGGCCCGCCGCGTCGGTCTGCCCGCGCTGCGGGAGCCGGGTCGGCGAGGCGAGCCGCTTCTGCTCCAACTGCGGCGCTCCGCTGCGTGGCGGCCCGGCGGGCGAGGGTCCCTCGGAGACGACGTCCACGATCTCCATCTCCGGTCTCGAGGCGTACGACTCGGAGGCGACCGGGCAGCACATGCTGCCGCTCGCCCCCGAGGCGCAGGCCGCCGTCGAGGCGCTGCCCATGGGCTCGGCCCTGCTGGTGGTGCGCCGGGGGCCGAACTCGGGCAGCCGCTTCCTGCTGGACGGCGACCTGACCACGGCGGGCAGGCACCCGCAGAGTGACATCTTCCTCGATGACGTCACGGTTTCGCGGCGTCACGTGGAGTTCCGGCGGGGCCCCGGTGGCTTCGCTGTCGCCGACGTGGGGAGTCTGAACGGGACGTACGTCAACCGGGAGCGGATCGACTCCGGAGTCCCGCTCGCAAACGGTGACGAGGTGCAGATCGGCAAGTACCGGCTGGTCTTCTTCGCGAGCCAGCGGGGCGTCTGACCCGCCTCCTCCACCCGCCTGCCGCATCCGCCGGGACCGCTCACGCGGCCCCGGCGGGCGTCGTCCGGGCCGGGTTCTTCCGGACACCGGTACACGAATGCCCTCGCCGAAGGGGTGCCCGACTACCCAAACAGGCCGGTCAGGTCCTAGGGTTGCTGTGTGAACGAGCTTGATGTTGTGGGTGTCCGGGTGGAAATGCCCTCCAATCAGCCGATCGTTCTCCTGCGTGAAGTGGGAGGCGACCGGTACCTCCCCATCTGGATCGGCCCTGGGGAGGCGACCGCGATCGCCTTCGCGCAGCAGGGCATGACGCCCGCGAGGCCGCTGACGCACGACCTGTTCAAGGACGTGCTGGAGGCCGTCGGCCAGGAACTCACCGCGGTCCGGATCACGGACCTGCGGGAAGGCGTCTTCTACGCCGAGCTGGCCTTCGCGAGCGGTGTCGAGGTCAGTGCGCGCCCCTCGGACGCCATAGCGCTGGCGCTGCGCACCGGGACGCCGATCTTCGGAAGCGACGGTGTGCTCGACGACGCCGGGATCGCGATCCCGGACGAGCAGGAGGACGAGGTGGAGAAGTTCCGCGAGTTCCTCGACCAGATCTCTCCCGAGGACTTCGGGACCAGCAGCCAGTGAACCTCGTGCCACTCGGCACGCGGGCGCAAACGCTCAGGCATTCCCGTCTTGCGGGCACGTCAAACCACTCTTCGGGTGATTATCACTCGGCGTGGTGAGTGTGGCGATCGTTGACGCACCCCGAGTGACTGCCTACCTTCAGTTGGGCAGGTTCCGGGAGGACTGTTCCCGGAATGTGACGGACGGAGGTCGGCGTGAGAAGCACCGGCGGCGAGGGCACCGCGGCGGACAGCGCGTTTGCCTCGCCCGTGTCACCCGCACAGCCCGCCGCCCCGCCCGGCCCGGCGGTTCCCCCGGCGGTCACGGAGCAGCTGGGCTACCGCGGCCCCACGGCCTGCTCCGCCACCGGCATCACCTACCGCCAGCTGGACTACTGGGCCCGTACCGGGCTGGTCGAGCCGAGCATCCGCCCGGCGTACGGTTCCGGCAGCCAGCGGCTGTACAGCTTCCACGATGTCGTCGTGCTCAAGATCGTCAAGCGGCTGCTGGACACCGGGGTGTCGTTGCAGAACATCCGTGCGGCCGTCGCGCACCTGCGTTCGCGCGGGCAGACCGATCTGGCCCGCATGACGCTCATGAGCGACGGGGCCACGGTCTACGAGTGCTCCTCACCCGACGACGTGGTGGATCTGCTCCAGGGCGGCCAGGGTGTCTTCGGTATCGCCGTCGGGGTGGTCTGGAAGGACGTCGAGTGCGCCCTGTCCGAACTGCACGCGGAGCGCGTGGACACCGGCGAGACGGTCCTGGGCGACCACCCGGGGGACGAGCTGGCGCGCCGCCGCAACCGCGCCGGATGAGACCACCGCGCGCCGTTGTCAGTGGCGTGCGGCAGCATCGACAGGTGTGAGACACGCACCGACGGTCCTGCACCTCGACATGGACGCGTTCTACGCCTCCGTCGAGCAGGCGGCGAAGCCCAGCCTGCGTGGGCGCCCCGTGATCGTGGGCGGGCTGGGGCCGCGCGGCGTGGTGGCCACCGCCTCCTACGAGGCCAGGAAGTTCGGCGTGCATTCCGCGATGCCCATGGCGCAGGCCCGCAGGCGCTGCCCGAACGCCGCGTACCTGACGCCGCGCTTCAGCCTCTACCGTCAGGTGAGCGATCTGGTGATGGAGCTGCTGGCCGCCCTCTCGCCGCTGGTGGAGCCGCTCAGCCTGGACGAGGCGTTCGTCGACCTGGAGGCGGGAGGTGTGCCGCCGACCTCGCGTGCGGCGCTGGAGGTCGGGCACCGGCTGCGCCGTGACATCCGCGCCGCGACGGGGCTCAGCGGCTCGGTGGGGCTGGCCGGGTCCAAGCTGCTGGCCAAGATCGCCTCGGAGGAGGCCAAGCCTGACGGGCTGGCGGTCATCGCCCCCGGCACGGAGCGGGAGCTGCTGGCGCCGCTCTCCGTCCGTACGCTGCCGGGTGTGGGACCGGCCACCGCCGAGACCCTGCGCCGGGCCGGGATCACCACCGTGGGCGAGACCGTCGAGGCGGGCGAGGCGGAGCTGCTGCGGCTGCTGGGCAAGGCGCACGGCGCCGGTCTGTACGCGATGGCGAACGGCGTCGACGAACGGGCCGTGGTGGCCGAGCGGGACACCAAGTCCGTCTCCGTCGAGGACACCTACGACGTCGACCTCACCGACCGCGCCCAGGTGCAGGCCGAGGTCGCCCGGCTCGCCACCCGCTGCGTCGAGCGGCTCCGGGCCGCCGGGCACTCCGGGCGCACGGTGGTGATCAAGGTGCGCAGCTACGACTTCTCCACGCTCACCCGTTCGGAGACGCTCCGCGGGCCCACGGACGACCCCGGCGTCGTCCGGGAGACCGCCGCCCGGCTCCTGGACGGCGTGGACACCACGGCGGGCGTACGGCTCCTGGGCGTGGGCGTGAGCGGGCTCGCCGACTACACGCAGGAGGACCTGTTCGCGCAGGCGGCCTCCGCGACCGCACAGGCCACCGGGGCGGAGGAGCCCGCCGGCCGGACCGGTGACCCCGGCGGGCCGCCGCCGTCGCCCGGTCGCGCCGCGTCACCCGCGGCGGGCGCCGTACGGTCCTGGCCGCCCGGCCGCGACGTGCGGCACGCCCGGTTCGGCCCCGGCTGGGTCCAGGGCAGCGGTGTCGGGCGGGTCACGGTGCGCTTCGAGCAGCCGGGGTCGGCCCCCGGCCGGGTGCGTACCTTCGCCGTGGACGATCCGGAGCTGGAGCAGGCGGACCCGCTCGCCCTGGTCGCGGACCTCTCGGCGGGGCGCGCCGGGGCGGCGGGCGGGGACGCCGACGCCGCCCGTCAGCCCGGGCCCGGGCTGACGGGCGGGTCCGGCGACGCGCCCGAGCCTCCGGAGGCATCCGGTCCTCCCGACCCCGAGGGCCCCGAGGGCCGCGGGGGCCGCGACGGCCTCCCGGAGCCGCCCTCCGGCGCGGGGGAGGGGCTCTCGCCTCCGGCGGGCACGTCGAGCCCGTAGTGGTGGTAGAGCTGGAGCTCCTGCTCGGGCGAGAGGTGCCGCCCCACCCCGAAGTCCGGCGCGTCCCTGATCAGGGCGCGTTCGAAGGGGACGCGCAGGGTCTCGCCGTCCAGTTCGCTGGGCTCGAGGGGCACGAACGCGTCCCGGCTGAAGAGCCCGGTGCGTACGGCCGCCCACTCCGGCTCGCCCGTGGCGTCGTCGAGGTACACCTCGTCCACGGTGCCGATCCTGGCCCCGTCGCGGTCGAACGCCTTCCGGCCGATCAGGCTCCGCGGATCGATCTCGGTCTGCACGATCCCTCCAACTGGTCGCCGGCGCTCCCGGCTGCCGGGGCGCGGTCTGCGTACTGGTTCCACCCAATGCCACATCGCGGTGATTGGCCACTTGAACGCCTGCCCGGTCCCGTGCGCGGAACACGCTGGTAGGCTCGGAAACGGCTGTCGACCCCGCACGGGAGAGCTCTCCGGTGGCAGCACCGGAGGCGCCGAAGGAGCAACTCCTCCCCGGAATCTCTCAGGCTCACGTACCGTACGGGTGAGGTCACTCTGGAAAGCAGGGCTTGCCGCGGGCATGTGCCGTGGCTCGTCCTCACCGACGGTGCAAGCCGGGTCGTGCCGGGTTCGGGCGGGCCGGTGAAGCTCTCAGGTTGACATGACAGAGGGGGAGGCCGTCCGGGCACCGCCAGGTGTCCCTCGTAGGTCGCTGAGACCAGGAGGCCCCCGCTGATGACTGCCAACCGTCACTCCCTCGCCGAGCTGGAGCGTGGCACACCGTTCGAGAGCCGCCATATCGGGCCGGACGCCGGGGAGCAGGCCAAGATGCTCGCCCAGGTCGGATTCGGCTCGCTGGACGAGCTGACCGCCGCCGCCGTACCGGAGGTCATCCGCAGCAGCGAGGCGCTGCGGCTCCCCGAGGCGCGCGGCGAGGCGGACGTCCTGGCCGAGCTGCGCGGGCTGGCCCAGCGCAACCAGGTGCTGCACTCGATGATCGGGCTCGGCTACTACGGCACGTTCACGCCGCCGGTGATCCTGCGCAACGTGCTGGAGAACCCCTCCTGGTACACCGCCTACACGCCGTACCAGCCGGAGATCTCGCAGGGCCGGCTGGAGGCCCTGCTCAACTTCCAGACCGTGGTCTCCGACCTGACCGGCCTGCCCACCGCGGGCGCCTCCCTGCTGGACGAGAGCACCGCCGCCGCCGAGGCGGTGGCCCTCTCCCGCCGGGTGGGCAAGGTCAAGGAGGGCGTGTACGTGATCGACGCCGACTGCATGCCGCAGACGGTGGCCGTGATCCGCACCCGTACGGAGCCCGCCGGCGTCGAGACCGTCGTCGCCGACCTGAGCGAGGGCATCCCCGCCGAGATCGCCGAGCGCGGCGTCTTCGGCGTCCTGATCCAGTACCCGGGCGCCTCCGGTGCCGTACGCGACCCGCGCGCCGTGATCGAGCAGGCCCACGAGCTGGGCGCCGTCGTCACCGTCGCCGCCGACCTGCTGGCGCTGACCCTGCTCACCTCGCCCGGCGAGCTGGGCGCGGACATCGCGGTCGGGTCGAGCCAGCGTTTCGGCGTCCCGATGGGCTTCGGCGGGCCGCACGCGGGGTACATGGCGGTGCGCGACAGCCATGCGCGCAGCCTGCCCGGCCGCCTGGTGGGTGTCTCCAAGGACGCGGACGGCGGCCAGGCGTACCGGCTCGCGCTCCAGACCCGGGAGCAGCACATCCGCCGGGAGAAGGCCACCAGCAACATCTGCACGGCCCAGGTCCTGCTCGCGGTGATGGCCGGTATGTACGCGGTCTACCACGGGCCGGACGGGCTGGCCGCCATCGCCCGGCGCACCCACCGCTACGCCGTGCTGCTGGCCGAGGGCCTGCGCGCGGGCGGCGCGCACGTGGTGCACGACGCGTTCTTCGACACGGTCACCGTACGGGCCGAGGGGCAGGCGGCCCGGATCGTGGCCGCGGCCCGCGAGTCCGGGGTCAACCTGCGCCTGGTGGACGCCGACCACGTCGGAGTCTCCTGTGACGAGACGACGGGCCGGGTCCAGCTGGCCGCCGTGTGGCGGGCGTTCGGCGTCGAGGCAGGGTCACCGGGCGCTCCCGGCGTGGACGAGCTGGACGCGGCCGCGGGCGAGGTGCTGCCCGAGGGGCTGCTGCGCACGGACGACTACCTGACCCATCCCGTCTTCCACCAGTACCGCTCGGAGACCGCGATGCTGCGCTACCTGCGCCGCCTCGCCGACCGCGACTACGCCCTGGACCGCGGCATGATCCCGCTGGGCTCGTGCACGATGAAGCTGAACGCGACCACCGAGATGGAGCCGGTCACCTGGCCCGAGTTCGGCGGCCTGCACCCCTTCGCGCCGGTGGACCAGGCCGCGGGCTACCTCACGCTGATCCGCGAGCTGGAGGAGCGGCTGGCCGAGGTGACCGGCTACGACAAGGTCTCCCTCCAGCCGAACGCCGGGTCCCAGGGCGAGCTGGCCGGGCTGCTGGCGGTGCGGGCGTACCACCGTGCGAACGGGGACACCGGGCGCACCGTCTGCCTCATCCCCTCCTCGGCGCACGGCACGAACGCGGCGAGCGCGGTGATGGCCGGGATGAAGGTCGTCATCGTCAAGACCGGTGACGACGGGGACGTCGACGCCGAGGACCTGCGCGCCAAGATCGAGAAGCACGGCGCGGAGCTGGCCGTCCTCATGGTGACCTACCCCTCCACGCACGGTGTGTTCGAGGAGCACATCACCGACATCTGCGCGGCCGTGCACGACGCGGGGGGCCAGGTCTACGTCGACGGGGCGAACCTCAACGCGCTGCTCGGGCTGGCCCGTCCGGGGCGCTTCGGCGCCGACGTCTCGCACCTCAACCTGCACAAGACCTTCTGCATCCCGCACGGCGGCGGCGGCCCCGGTGTGGGCCCCGTCGGCGTACGCGCCCACCTGGCGCCGTACCTGCCCAACCACCCGCTCCAGCCCTCCGCCGGACCGGAGACGGGCATCGGCCCGGTCTCGGGCGCGCCCTGGGGTTCGGCGGGGATACTGCCGATCTCCTGGGCGTACGTACGGCTGATGGGTGCCGAGGGGCTGCGCCGGGCGACGCAGGTCGCGGTGCTCGGAGCCAACTACATCGCCAAGCGGCTCGAGCCGCACTACCCGGTGCTCTACACCGGGCCCGGCGGGCTGGTCGCGCACGAGTGCATCATCGACGTACGGCCGCTGACCAAGGCCACCGGAGTGAGCATCGACGACGTCGCCAAGCGGCTGATCGACTACGGCTTCCACGCGCCGACGATGTCCTTCCCCGTCGCCGGGACGCTGATGATCGAGCCGACGGAGAGCGAGGACCTCGCGGAGCTGGACCGCTTCTGCGCCGCGATGATCGCGATCCGGGCGGAGATCGACAAGGTCGCGTCGGGGGAGTGGGCGGCGGAGGACAACCCGCTGCGCAACGCCCCGCACACCGCCGCGCAGCTCGGGCGCGAGTGGGAGTTCGGCTACAGCCGTGAGGAGGCGGCCTTCCCGGCCGGGGTGGTGGCGGCGGACAAGTACTGGCCGCCGGTGCGGCGGATCGACGGGGCCTTCGGCGACCGTAACCTGGTCTGCTCCTGCCCGCCGATGGAGGAGTACGACAGCTGACGTAGCCCGGTCGGAGCGGCGGCCGGGAACGACGATGGGGCCGGTGCGGCGGTGACGCCGGCCGGCCCCTCTTGGCTGTGCTGCCGCGCCGGCCGCGTCAGGCCGCAGTGGCGATGTGCTCGGTGCCCAGCGGCCGGTGCGGTGCGATGATCTCGCCGTCCGGCAGCAGCTCGCCCGTGTCCTCGAAGAGCAGAACTCCGTTGCACAGCAGGCTCCAGCCCTGTTCAGGGAAGTGCGCCACGAGATGGGCGGCCTCCCGGTCGGCGGAGTCCGCGGTCGGGCACGGTGGCTGGTGCTTGCACATGGTCGGTGCCGTCTTCCGTTGTGTGGGCCCTGATGGTGTCCTGCGGCTCGGTCGGGATTCCATGGCCGCCCCCCGTTCGCTGTGTATGTCCCCAGTGTTGCCCTGCGGGCGCGATTCCGCAGGGATTTAGCGGCAGCGCTTCTCACCAGTCAGGGACGCATCACCCACACGAGCGGTTGCCCGCGACACCACCCCCCTGGCGGGGGGTGTCGCGGGCTGGGCCGGGCTACGTCACACGGGGGTGGCAGGGGGCCGGGCGAGGGCGGGACGGCGGCTTCAGGCGACGGTGCCCAGCGCCGGGACGGCCGTCAGCCGGTGCACGAGCAGCGGCAGCAGCGCGTCCATCCGGTGCGGTCTCTGCGCGGCGATGCCCGGGGGCGCCGGGGCCAGGGGGATCAGCAGGTCGGCGGCCTCCGGGAAGCCCTCGGCGGGGTCCGCCTCCGCGTCCCCGTGCAGCCAGAGCGTGAGCATGTACAGCTCGGGTACGGACAGCAGCCGCGGCTGGTACGGCAGCGGCAGCGCCTCGGCCTGGCCCAGCGCGCGTTCGGTGGAGGTGACGTACGGTCCGGCGCTGAAGTGGGCGAACGTCCAGCCGCCCGGGCCGAACCGGGACTCCGCGGCCCCCGCGTCGCCTCCGGTGGCGGTGTCGCGCAGCAGGAAGCGCCAGCCGGTCAGCCGGGTGCGCGGCGGGCCCTGCTGCTGACCGTCCCGGCTGATCCGGTGGACGGGCAGTGCGAGTTCGGGCCGCGCGGCGTCCGGGCCGCGGGCGGTGTCGGAGCCGAGGGCCTCGAGCACGCTGCGCAGCGCGGGGGCCGGAGCCGGGGGAAATCGCACGGGCATGATGGGTCGCCTCTCACTTCGCCGGGCACGGCGGTGCTGAAAACGGGGGGCGCGGACGGCACTGTCGGCGTCGGGATGGGCCGCGAGAGCGGCTGGGCGTTGACCTTCGGGGGGCCGGACCGGCGCCAAGTCTCTGCCTCGTCAAGGGAGTTTATACGACACGTGTTCTGCTGGGGATTCCGCTAATACTGCCGGGCCGTTTTTTCCAGGAGATATCCGGACGGTTTCCAGCACGTATTTAAGGGCATTTGCGGAGCCCGGAAGGCCGCGGCCTCGGATTCCTCCGGCGACGCGGTCGGCCGAATCGCGACGCCACCTTTTCCGGCGGTCCCGTGTACGCGGCGGCCCCGCGCGGCCCGTGCCGTATGCCTGTGGAATGTGCCGGAGATGTGACTGTTGCCAGCGTAGCGCGTGCGGGCGCACCCGACGAGGGGTAATCGATCACACGGACGGGCATCATCGTTCGTAATACCGCGGCAGCGGACGCGGCCGGTACGGGCGGAGGCCCGTCCGCCCGTACCGGCCCCGGGTCCTGGCAGAGGAGGAGCGCCCCGATGGGTGAGAAGGTCGTGGGCAACGGTTTCGGCCTGTCCGAACGGCGGCGCTATCGCCGGAAGCTCCACCAGTGTCTCGAGAGTCTGCAACACCTGCTCGGGGCCCAGCTGTTCGACCGCCCGCGCAACCTCATGGGCCTGGAGATCGAACTCAATCTCGCGGATGACGACGGCATGCCGCGGATGATGAACGCCCAGGTGCTGGAGCGGATCGCCAGCCGCGATTTCCAGACCGAACTCGGGCGGTTCAACCTGGAGGCCAACATCGTCCCGCACCAGCTGACCGGCCGGGTGTTCGACCAGTTGGCCGAGGAGCTGCGCACGGGGCTGGCGTACGCGGACCGGCAGGCGCGCGAAGTCGCCGCCCGTATCGTGATGATCGGCATACTGCCCACGCTCACCGTCGAGGACCTGGTCAGCTCCAACCTCTCGGCCGTCGACCGCTACACGCTGCTGAACGACCAGATCATGGCCTCCCGCGGCGAGGAGGTCGACATCGACATCGAGGGCGTCGAACGCCTCACCTACACCTCGGAGTCCATCGTCGCCGAGGCCGCCTGCACCTCGGTGCAGCTGCACCTCCAGGTGACACCCGAGCGGTTCGCCCCGGTGTGGAACGCCTCCCAGGCCATCGCCGGGCCGCAGATCGCCATGGGCGCCAACGCGCCCTTCGTCTTCGGCCGGGAGCTGTGGCGCGAGTCCAGGCCGCCGCTGTTCCTCCAGTCCACCGACACCCGGCCGCCGGAGCTGGCCGCGCAGGGGGTCCGCCCCCGCACGTGGTTCGGGGAGCGCTGGATCGACTCCGTGCACGACCTCTTCGAGGAGAACGTGCGCTTCTTCCCGTCGCTGCTCCCGCTGTGCGAGGAGGAGGACCCGCTGCGGGAGCTGGCGCTGGGGCGCATACCGCGGCTGGCCGAACTCGTCCTGCACAACGGCACGGTCTACCGCTGGAACCGGCCGGTGTACGGCGTCGCGGACGGCGTACCGCACCTGCGGGTGGAGAATCGCGTGCTTCCGGCCGGTCCCACCGTCACCGACGTGCTCGCCAACGCCGCCTTCTACTACGGGCTGGTGCGCGCGCTGGCGGACGCACAGCGCCCGGTGTGGAAGCGGCTGCCCTTCGCCGCGGCCGAGGCGAACTTCCGCGCCGCCTGCCGGCACGGCCTCGACGCCGAGCTGCACTGGCCGCGCCCCGGCCGGTCCGGCGGGCTGGCCACGGTGCCGGCCGCGCGGCTCGTCCAGGACGAACTGCTCCCGCTCGCCGCGTCCGGGCTGGACTCCTGGGGGCTGGAGCCGGCGGACCGCGACAGATATCTGGGGGTCGTGCGGGAACGCTGCCGCCTGAGGGTCAACGGCGCGTCGTGGCAGTCCGCGGTCTACCACCGGGCGCGGGAGGCGGGGCTGGGGCGGGAGAAGGCGCTCACGGCCATGACGCGGCGGTACTGCGAGCTGGCGGCGACGGGCACGCCGGTGCACGAGTGGCCGCTCCTCCCGTAACCCGGCTGCCACCTAGCGCCGCGTCCCACCTGTACGTACGTCCCCCGCCCGCCGCGGAGCCGCGCGCCGCGCCCGTGCGGGGCCCGGCGGTACGCCGGCGTGCGGCGTCGGGCAAGCTGTGACCTCCCAAGGCGTCGAGGAGGGAACTGTGCATTCACAGGCGCGCGACACCGCGCCGCCGTACCGCCCCGCGGAGCTGACGGCCCCGGTGCTCCGCCGCGAGACCGTGCTCGTCCTGGCCCTCTCGCTCGGTGCGAGCGCCCTCTCGTCGCTGATCAGCTTCACCGGCTCGCTCACCGAACCGGGCGGGCTGGCCGACCAGGCCGCGCAGCTGAACTCCTCGCGCGCGCCGGACCGGCCGTGGCTGGACCTGGCCTGGCAGCTGTTCGGGATCGCCACCGCCCTGGTGCCGGTCGCGCTGGTGGCACACCTGCTGACCCGCGAGGGCGCCCTGGGCCTGCGGTCCATGGGCTTCGACCGGCTGCGCCCCGGCTTCGACCTGGGCCGGGGCACGGCCGTCGCGGCAGCGATCGGGGGCAGCGGCCTGGCGCTCTACCTGGGCGCGCAGGCCGCGGGGTTCAGCCTCACGGTGGTGCCCGAGAACCTGCCCGAGGTGTGGTGGAAGATCCCCGTGCTCATCGCCTCCGCGGTGCAGAACTCCGTGGTGGAGGAGGTGATCGTCGTCGGCTACCTGCTGCGCAGGCTCGACCAGATCGGCTGGACGCCGATGGCTGCGCTCGCCGCGAGCAGCGTGCTGCGCGGCTCGTACCACCTCTACCAGGGCATCGGCGGCTTCTTCGGGAACATGGTGATGGGCGTCGTGTTCGTGCTGCTCTACCGGCGCTGGGGCCGGGTCGGGCCGCTGGTCGCCGCGCACGCGCTCATCGACATCGTGGCGTTCGTCGGGTACGCGCTGCTGGCGGGGAAGGTGAGCTGGCTGCCCACGGCCTGATCCGGCGGGCGCGGTGGCGGCGCGGGGCTCACGTTTGTGCCCGCCGGTGGGCCGCCACCCGTTCGCGGGTCGCGCAGCGCCGGGAGCAGTAGCGGCGGTCGGGGCCGCTGCCCAGGGCGAGGAAGACATGGGGGCAGCGGGGGGAGGCGCACAGCCCGCCCGGCGGGCGCTGGCGGTCCCAGACCAGGACCGTGAGCGCGAGGCAGGAGGAGGTCAGGAACCACTCCGCCCACGGCCCGTCGTCGTCGCGGTCCAGATGGGGGTGCCACGGGGTGCGCCCGCCGTGCGAGGTGAGGCGGAGACGCCCCGCGTGTTCCCGCAGCAGGTGGTTCAGGGCGGCGGCTGCGCCGTCGGTGTCCGGGGCGGCGAACACCTCGCGCAGCAGCAGGGCGGCCCCGCGCAGCGCGGCGACGTCCTCGGCGGAGAGCGCAAGGGGGCCGGTCTCGCCGTATGCGCGCAGCACCGCGGCGATCTCCTCGGGCGTGGGGGAACCGCTGCTCAGCGCGTTGACCAGCGCGGCCGTCCGCCGCGCTGTGGCCTGCACCGAGTGCCGGGTGGACCAGTCGCCGTTCGTGGGGAGCACCGGGCCAATGTAACGCACCTGGTGGAGTTTTGAGTTACCTGCGTAACGTGTTTTCCATGGTGAAGCGTTACGCACTGCCCTCCTACGCCGCCGGAGCCGCCCTCGCCCGCACCGGCGACGAGATGGCCGGTCCCGCCCTGCTCCTCGCCGGTCTCGCCGCCACGGGGTCGGCCGCCTCGGCGTCCTTCCTGCTGGCCGGGCTCACTGCGGCGGCCGCGGTGGGCGGGCCCTTCCTCGGCCTGCTGCTCGACCGGTCCGCTGCCCCGGGCAGGCTGCTGGCGGGTGCGCTTTTCCTCTACGCGGTGCTCCTCGCGGCCCTGCCGGCCGGGCTCGGGCACGTCCCCTTCGCTCTGTCGGTCCTGACCGCGGTCTGCGCCGGACTGCTCGGCCCCGCGCTCGCGGGCGGCTGGACCGCGCAGCTGCCCCGGGTGGTGCGGGGGCCGGGCCTGCACAGGGCGAACGCGCTGGACGCGATGACGTTCCACTTCGCCGCGCTGGCGGGCCCGCTGCTGGCGGGCGGCGTCGCGGCGCTGGCCGGAGCACCGGTGGCGGTGTCGGTGGCCTGCGCATGCATCGGCCTCGCCCTCCCGGCGGCGTGGGCGCTGCCCACGGCCCGCTCCGCCGAGGACGGCCGCCGGGCCGCGTGCGGGGGCCGTATGGCCCGTACGGCCTCCGTCGGCGCCGAACTGGCCGCCGGATTCGGGGCGCTGTGCCGTGCCGCGCCGCTGGCCGGGGCGACGGCGGCGTCGGTCCTCTCCTGCGCTGCCGGGGGGATGCTGACCGTGTGCGCGCCGCTGCTCGGTGACCGGGTGCTGGGCGGCGCGGCGTACGGGACGGCCCTGCTGGCCGGAGTGGCCGCCGCCTCGCTGGCCGCCAACGCGGTGCTCGCCCGCCGCCCGCTGCCGGTGAGTCCCGACACCGTGATCCGGGGCGCCGTCCTCGTCCTCGCCGCCGCGATGCTGCTGGCGGCGACGCTGCGGCCGGAGCTGCTCGTCCTGGCCGCGGTGCTGGCCGGGTGCGGTGAAGGGCCCCTGCTCGCCGCGCTGTTCGAGGTGCGCCACCGGGAGGCGCCCGCGCGGCTGCGCGGGCAGATCTTCACCACCGGCGCCAGCTTGAAGATCACCGGCTTCGCGTGCGGCGCGGGCCTCGCCGGCCCGCTGGCCGCCGGGTCGCTGCCGGGCGCGCTGCTGGCCGCCGCCGCCCTCCATCTGCTCGCCGCACCGGTCTCCCGCTGGATCGGCGGCCCGCCGCGCTGAGGTCCCGCGAGCCGCTGCACCCAAGAGGTGCCGCCCCGGCCCGGCAGGCGGGGCGCGCGCCACTATGCTGCCGGGATGGCTCCGATCAGGCAGGTTCAGGTCACCTTCGATTGCGCCGACCCTGAGCGCGTCGCCCGGTTCTGGTGCGAGGTGCTGGGGTACGTGGTCCCGCCGCCGCCCGCGGGGTTCGCGACCTGGGCGGACTTCGACCGTTCGCTGCCGCCCGAGAGGCAGGGCGCGGCGTTCGCCTGCCAAGATCCCTCGGGTGCGGGCCCGCGGCTGTTCTTCCAGCGCGTTCCCGAAGGCAAGGTCGTCAAGAACAGGGTGCACCTCGACGTGCGGGCCGGGACCGGGCTCGTGGGCGACGAGCGTCTCGCCGCGCTCGAGGCCGAGTGCGCACGGCTGATCGCGCTCGGCGCGGTACACGTGCGCACGCTGCTCGCCGATGACCAGGACGAGTCGTGCATCTCGATGCAGGACATCGAGGGCAACGAGTTCTGCCTCGACTGAGGGCTCCGCGAACCTGAGTGACGGCCGGTCCCGGACGCCCGCCTCCGGCCCGGTTCACCCGCAGACAGAAGGGGTGGCCCGCCGGGTCCGATGACGATCAGTGCTCAGGGGGTCCTACGTTGTTGGTGGGTTGGACGGGCCGTCGTAAGGTCCAGAGGCCCAGAGACGCCGGGTATGGCTTTCAGCGGGTTGCACTCGATGGTTCCCCTCACCTGGCCGCCCGGCGTCTCACGACGACTCGGCCGCTGATTAGGAGCTGCGAGCCCCTGCGGGTGCATCGCTGAGTAGGACCACGCTGGCGAGGTCGTTCGGGAGAACAGTGCATACCGACGAACCGGAGGAACCCGTGTCCCAGACATGGGCGGGCGTGGACATCGGCAAGACCCATCACCACTGCGTGGTCCTGGACGCCGAGGGCAAGCGCCTGCTGTCGCGCCGCGTGCTGAACGACGAGCCCGGAACTGCTGGCCCTGCTCGCCGACGTACTGGCCATCAACGAGGACGCCGTATGGGCGGTCGATGTCACCGAGGGCATGGCCACGCTGTTGATCAGCGTATTGCTCAACCACAGCCAGCAGCTGCTCCACATCCCCGGCCTCGCGGTCAACCGGGCATCGCCCGGCTACCGGGGCACCGGCAAGACTGACGCCAAGGATGCCAACGTCATCGCCGACCAGGCCCGGATGCGGCGCGACCTGACCATTCTGCGGCCGGACGACGAACACGCCGTCGAACTGCGTATCCTCACCAACCGCCGGGCCGACCTGGGCGCCGACCGCACCCGCCGAATCAACCGTCTGCGCGGTCAACTCACCAGCATTTTCCCCGCGTTGGAACGGAGCCTCGACCTGGGCAACGTCGGCCCG
>NZ_AUKQ01000032.1:0-14748 GCF_000424825.1 Streptomyces sp. CNH287
CCGGCAGATTTACAGTCTGCGCGGCCACCCCGCACTGAGCTGCCCGTTCCCGCCGTGCGGGAGTTCCCGCCCCACACGTACCCCACAATGCGTCTGAAGTGCCGAAACGCGACGGAGGAACCGTGCCCGTTGGCCGCTACGCTGGTACGCACCACGCCAGAACGGAGAGTGCTCCGCGAATGGGACCGAAGACGACCAAGGTTTACGAGACGCTTCGGGAGCGGCTCGCGTCCGGCAAGTACACCCCCGGCGGCAAGCTCCCGTCGGAACGCGCGCTGGTCGAAGAACTCAGCATCGGCCGGACGGCACTGCGGCAGGTGCTCGCCCGTCTCGTCAATGAGGGGGCGTTGGAGGTGCGGGGACGGAGTTCGTATCGGGTACCGGGCGCGGTGAGCGTTGAGCGGCCGAAGGGTGTGGAGCCGTGGCGCATCCACGGCGAGCGCGATCTGTACGACAACCGATGGGTGAAACTTCAGCTCTGGGACGTGGAACCACCCGGCATGAAGTCGTTCGAACACCACGTCGTGAAGCTGCAACACGTGGCGATCACCGCCGTGCTTGACGATCAGGACCGCGTTCTCATGATGTGGCGGTACCGCTTCGTGCCCCAACAGTTCGGTTGGGAACTCCCGGGCGGCATCGTCGACGCTGGCGAGGAACCGGCGGATACGGCACTGCGGGAGGTGGTCGAAGAGACCGGTTGGCGCCCGAAGGCGCTGGAACACGTCGTGAGGTATCAGCCCATGGTCGGCATGGTCGACTCGCCTCACGAGATTTTCGTCAGTCACGGGGCGGAAAGAGTGGGTGAACCGACCGACCTGGAGGAAGCGGGCCACATCGAGTGGGTGCCCCTCGCCGACGTTCCGGGGCTCATGGCCCGCGGTGAACTCATGGGGTCCGGCACCCTCGTTGCACTGCTGCACATCCTGGCCAACCGGCGCGCGCAGGGGGTCACCGTCGCGCGCTGAGCATGTCGACGCGACGGCGCTGCCGCACCGAACCGGTGCGGCTCGCCAGTAGCCGCGCCTGCCTCAGATGGGTATGGGCGTCGTCGTACTCGGCTCGTGTCAGGTGGGCGTGCGCCAGGTCGGTGTGCAGTCCGGCACGCGCCCGGACGAACGACGGGTCCATGTCTTCCAGCGCTCCATACAGGCTCGTGACCGCGTCGCCGTCGCCGAGTAGGGCAAGCACGTTGCCATGCCACCGAGCTAGATGGGCGCCGTTCAGGAAGATGCTCAGCATGTCGGGGTCTCGGTCATCCGGTCCCGGCGGAATGCTGGCCAGGGCGGCGTCAAGCGCGCGCCGAGAGTCGTCCGGCATGCCAGCGTGCGCACACATCTCCGCCTCTGCGGCGTACAGCCACGCCCGCAACCGAGCGGAACCGGATTGGCCGACGGTGCGCCGCGCGTCGCGGACCAGGTCCACGCCCAGCGCGGGCCGACCAGCCTCACAGAGCACGTACGCCTGTTCCGCCATGGCGTGAGCGAGGTACATCGGGGCCTCAGCGTCGTGCGCCGCCCGTTTGGCGAGTTCGTAGTGCCGCCACGCCCGTTCGACCGCTCCTGAGTCGATTGCCTGCCACGCTGCGAGGGTCGACGCTCCCGCGAGGGCGAGTGCTACGGGCCGACGTGCGGCAGGCAGCACGGCGAAGTTGAGCGCGTCTTCCAGCGCGGCAAGGTGACCCGACATCTGGTCGACCAGTCCGGGCGCGCCCCTCTGCCTGTCCATGGTGCGGAGCAACTCGGTTTGATCGTTGAACGCCTGAACCATCGACTCACTAACGCTGTCGGCCGCGTCGATGCGACTGAGTAGCTCGTCGTAGCCGTCGGCGGATGCTGCTGCCAGCGTCGGTACTGCGCCTCTTAACTCTCCGTCCGTGACGCCCAGGAGCTGTCGCAGCATGCCCGCGTAACGGTCCGAAAGCGTGCGCTTCCCGTTCTCCCACTCGGACACGTACACCCGCAGGCTGGCGGTTGATGCAACGTCCGTGACGTTCCGCCGGGCGTACTGCTCGATCTCGCGAACCAGTCGTTCCTGAGACCAGCCGCGCGCCGTCCGCGCGCTTCGAAGTCCTGCGCTCACAGGTCACCGTCCGGCGGTAGATGCCCTCACTGACTCTCCCAGCATGCCGCACATTGCCGCAGGTCAACAGGGGTTAACAGGCCGGGAGTTAAGCGCTGTTGGCTACCGGCACCCCTGCCCGAAGCGGTCTTCTGGAGGAGCACCGCAGGAAGGGAACGCCACTCGAAATGGCGAACCACCTTGGCTCTGGTGCGCACCAGATGCATTCTGTTGGTGCGCACCAGATCCGGGCTCACTTCCGGTTCGCGGTGTGCAGGTAACAACTCCACAGCGTGATCCACCACGTCAGTACGGCCGTGACCGCTCCGGCCGGGGTGGTGGAGATCCGTCGGCAGCAGCAGTCAGGTCACCTGGCCGCATCGGACGTAGTGCCACGATCCGCAGGGAGTGCCCTGCGGGGAGCGCGAGTTGCTGGGCTGGACCGACGTGAAAGACCCCGAGCGCGAGACCTTAGTCCGCGACGACGGCCCGGGAGGGATCTCCCCCGGCCGATAGCGACCGTGCCCGGAACACGAGATCTGGCAACGCATCCTGCGTTGCACGTCGTCACCACCCTGCCCGCGCCCCTGTGGCGCTCGGGGTGGTCGTCGGCGCGGGGCAAGCAGGACGTCCCACCCCATCAAGCGCGGCACCCCGGGTTGCCCCCCGGGGTGCCGCTTTACAGGCCCTTACTGGAGGTACCTGTGTCTACGATCATGCATTCCGCGCCGGGTGAGGACAAGCGGCCCGGGACCCCCGCCCGTATCCGTATCGCCCGCCGCCACAGCGAGGGTCTGCGGTGAGCGCGGCAGCGGAGCAGCAGGCCGCTGACGCCCTGGCCCAGCAGCGGATCGCGGCGGCTGAGGCTGCCGCTGCCGCGGCTGAGCGCGCCCGTGAGCTGGCCGCCGCGCAGCAGGAGAACCGCCGGTGAGCGACACCGAGCCGGAGCCGCAGCACGAGCGGGCCGAAGACCACGGCGACCAGTTGCCGCCGCTTCCCCGCCGGGAGCCCGGCGGCTCCCTGTAAGTCCCCCTGCCGCTTGAGCCTGTGGGGGCGGTGGCCGAATGTCTGGCTGCCGCCCTCGCGGGCTGTTCTTCCTGCCTTTGGAGGCAGCTGTGTCCTTTGACGACAAGAAGCCCGGCCAGTGGGCTGATCAGGCCGCTGAGGCGGTCCGCGCCCTCAACCACACCACCCGTGCAAACACGGGTCTGGAGTTTCCCTCCGACGCCTACGACACGGTGGCTGCTCTGGCCGTGCTGGCCGCACGCCTGCCGCAGGCGATCGACCAGATCGGGGCGCTCCTCACGGCCCAGGAGCAGGCCGGGCGGCTGCGCTCCGACCGTGACCGCCTGGACGTCGACCTGGACCTGATCAGGACCGGGCTCGCCGGAGCGGGTGAGAGCGCCACCGCTCTGACCAGCCGCCTCAACGCTGCTCAGTCCGGGCTTTCCCACCTGGGCACCACCGACTTCTAACCCCGGCTGGAGAGACCTGCCATGAAGATTCTGTCCCACACCCTGCTCACCCTCATCCACCGTGATGACCTCGACCGGGGCCCCACCGCCGCCGACCTGGACGCGATCGAGCGCGAGATGCCCGTCATCCGCGCCGAGATCGAGCTGCTGGACGCGCGGATCATGACGCTCGACCGGCCGGTGTCCGAACTGGACGCCCGGCGCATCCGCCGGGCCCGCCGCCGTGTGCTGGAGGCCCGGCGTCGCCTGACCGTGCAGGGCCCGGGGGTGGCGGCATGAACTCCCTGGAGGCCAACCTCACCGCCGCGCATGCGGAAGTGAAGGCGGAGATCACCCGCACCGACGGCAAGACGGCGCTGTTGCTGGCGTTTGTCGGTGCGGTGCTCGCCGGATCGTGGACGGTCGTTCGCGATCTGCCGCTGAACTGGCCCGCCTGCATGGTGGGCGGTCTCGGTCTGGCGCTGCTGATCGCGGCGGCCGGGCTGCTGCTGCATGCGGTTCGGCCGAACCTGAGCGGCCGGCACGGCTTCCCTTTGTGGGCCACACTCACGGCCGACGAGATCAACGCAGCCGTCTCCTCGGATCTGGCCGCCGACATCGCCGGGTTGTCCCGGCTGGCGGTTGCCAAGTTCACCCGGCTCAAGCGGGCGGTCGACCTGGTGCAGGCCGCCGGAGTGCTGCTGATCGCCGCCGCCGTGATCGCGGTCGGGGGTGCGCGGTGAGCACGCTGATTCCCGCTGCCGCTGCGGCGGCGCCGCTGGCGGCCGGTTGGTCCCTGCACAGTCTGCGGCTGCGCCGTCGGCTGACCCGTGCCCGACAGGACCCGCTGACCGGCCTGCCCACCCGCGAAGGCTTCGAGAAGACCGCGTCCAAGGCGCTGGCGAGCGGCCCTTGCGCGGTGCTGGTCATCGACCTAGACGGCTTCAAGGGCGTCAACGACAACTACGGGCACGCGGCCGGGGACGCGGTTCTGGCCGCGACCGGTGAGCGGCTGGCCGACTGGGCCGAGAGGCGACGGGGTGTCGCCGGGCGGCTCGGTGGTGACGAGTTCGCCGCCGTGCTTCCCGGTGCCAGCCGGACGAACCCGGACAGGGACCTGGCGCACTTGGAAAGGGGCCTGGCGCACCTGCACCTATCGCTGTGCGCCCCGGTCGACTTCGAGGGGCTGGCCCTTATCACGGGCGCGTCGCTCGGGTTGGTCTGCACGGGGAATCCGCCCGGCACCGAGACTCTGCCGCTGCTGCTGCGCTGCGCGGATGAGGCCATGTACGGCGTCAAGCAGACCGGCGGCGGCTGGTCCGCCGCGCACGTTGGCCGCCCCGCGTACCGGACCGTCAACGGCCGCCGCGACGGACGACCCGGCACCCACCACACCGAAGGGCTCATCTCATGAACACCCCTGCTGACGAGGCCCGGCTACTGCGGGCCGCGTGGACCGCCCAGGCGCCCGCCGCGGCCCTGCCGTCGGCCGCTGAGGTGCCGTGGCGTATCCAGTCGCTGCCGCTCGGGGGTGGCCGGTGAAGACGCTCGCGGAACTCACGCCCGGTCAGCTCAGGAGTATTGAGCGGACGTTGTCCGGTGGGACGTGGACGATCACGTTCGGCGCCGTGCTGTTCTCCGTCCTGACTGTCACGCCGCTGGTGCAGCGGGTGACGCCGGACCGGTGGGACTGGACCGCCCCGATCCTCCCGCTTGTGGTGGACGCGGCCGTGGTGATCGTGATCCGCCTGGATGCGACCGTCTCCCGGCTGGGGGAGTCCGGCGGCCGGTGGCCGGCCTTCCTGCGGTGGCTCACCGGCTTGATGACCCTCGCCCTCAACGTCGGCGACTCGGCGTTGAAGGGGGACGCGGTGGGGGTGGCCGTTCACGCGGTCGCCCCCGCCCTCCTCATCTTCACCGCAGAGGCCGCATTGGCCTACCGCCGGGCGATCTCCCGGGCGCTGGAGCGGATCGCCCGCCAACACCACGAGGAGGCCGAGCGCCAGCGCCGCGAACGCCGGGAGGAGGAGGACCGCGAACGGTCCGAACGGGCCGCACGCGAACACCGCGAACGGGAGGAGCGCGAACAGGCCGAAGCCGCACGCGAACGCCGGGAGCGGGAGGAGCGCGAACACCAACTCCAGCACGAGCGCGAACAGCGCGAACACCTCCGCGAACAGCGGGAGTGGGAAGCGCAGCAAGAGCGCGAACGCGCCGAGCGGGAGGCCGCGCAGGCACGTGAACATGCGGAGCGCCAGCGTGCCGAGCGCCGCGAGCAGGAGGAGCGCGAGCGGCGTGACCGGCAGGAACGCGAGGAGCGGGAGCGCAAGGAGCAGGAGGCCCGCGAGCTGGAGGCCCGCGAGAAGGAGGAGAAGGAGCGCCAGGAACGCGAGCGGCAGCGGGAGCAGCGCAAGGCCCGCCGCGAACAGGCCGAAGGTGTTCGCGGGGAGCCCGGCGCGGGTGTTCACGCAGGTGTTCGCGGAGGTGTTCGCGCGCAGCCTTCCCAGCCGTCCGCGAACACCTCGAACAACAAGCTCGGGGAGACGGAGGCACGCGCCGCGGTTGTCTCCGGAGTGGCGCAGGGAGCCGGTGTTCGCGAACTCGCGCGGCGCACCGGCTGGTCGCCGGCGTGGGTGTCGGACCGGGCGCGGGAGGCCCGCGAACACCACGGCCAGGAGTCGGGGCAGGACCTGCTGCCGGTCCTGGCGGGCCCCGGCGGGAGTGAGCGGTGATGAGCGGCGGTCTGCGGATCGGGTCGCTGTGCACGGGATATGGCGGGCTGGACATGGCCGTCCAGGCGGTGTTCGGCGGGTCGCTGGTGTGGGTGGCGGACAACGATCCGGGCGCGTCCCGGATTCTGGCCCACCACCATCCGGCGGTGCCCAACTGGGGCGATCTCACCACCACCGACTGGCATCAGGCGGCGCCGGTGGACATCGTCACCGGCGGGTATCCCTGCCAGCCCTTCAGCACCGCCGGGAAACGGAAGGGAACCACAGATGACCGGCACCTCTGGCCCCACATCGCGACCGCCCTTCGCGTTCTACGACCCCGATACGCGGTCTTTGAGAACGTCGCAGGGCACCTTTCCCTCGGATTCGACGCCGTCCTCGCCGACCTTGCCGCCGGCGGGTTCGATGCACGCTGGTGCACTCTTCGCGCATCCGACATCGGCGCCGCACACCAGCGCCGCCGCCTCTTCGTCCTCGCCTGGCCTGCCGACACCAGCGGCACGGGACTGGCGCGGCGGCGGCCAGAAGGGACAGCTCCCCACCGCCGTGAGCGAACTGCTGCCCACACCCTCGACCTCCGAGGCGACCGGGGCGGGACACGCCGCGCAGGGCGGGATGAACCTGCGCCACGTCATCTCCCTGCTCCCCACACCACGGGCATCGGCCAGCGAGAACCGGCAGACCAAGCGGTCCCCCTCGCAGGAAGCGGGCACCCACGGCAAATGCCTGGCAGCCGAAGTCAGCTCACTGCTGCCGACGCCGACGGCAACGGACGCGAAGAGCAGCAGCGGAGCGAACCCGGACTGGAGCCACGGGGAGACACTGACCGACGCAGCCCGCAGCGTTGGGACCGGTACGGCCCCGCCGTCGCCCGCTGGGAAAGCGTCCTCGGGCGAACCGCCCCGAGGCCAGCTGACGCTGTGGGACGGCTGAACCCGCCCTTCGTCGAGTGGCTCATGGGGCTGCCCGCCGGACACGTCACCGACGTGCCCGGCCTCTCCCGCACCGCACAGCTCAAAGCACTCGGCAACGGCGTCATGCCCCAACAGGCCACCGCCGCACTCCACCACCTGGCCGCACACCTCTACCCCGCCAACCAGCACGCCGCTTGAAGAGACTGGAGAGGAACCCGAAGAACCCATGAGTGATATCGAGAAGGCAACCCGAGAGGCCGTCCAGGCCGCGCGGCAGGGCGAGCAGTTCGCCCTGCTGCTGGCCGCCGTCCAGGCCGCGCAGCACACCCAGCCGCCGCCCTGCCAGCACCCGGTGCCCGCCCCGCAGGGTGCGGCCGGGAAGTGGCTGGCCATCGCCGTCGGCGGGGCCTTCCTCGCGGTGGCGCTGGCCGTGTCCATGGTGGCGTTCGCGATCGGCGCGGTCGCGCTGACCGTGTGCGTCGTGATCCTGCGGGGCGTGTGGAACGACTTCCGGAAGGGGAAGTGACATGCCGCTGCCGCCCCGTACCTACACCCGCGCCGAGAAGGCCCAGCGCGCCAAGCTGCTTTTCAAGGGCGCCAAGAACGCCGCCGGCGACATCTCCCGTATCGAGAAGCAGCTCGAACGCATCGACCAGGCCGCTGAGGAGCGTGCCCGCCGTGAAGCCGACGCCTACCGCCAGCAGTTGACCGCCGCCAAGAACGAGGCCGCCGCCGCCCGCGTCGCGGAGCGGTGCGCACGCGGTGACGAGAAGAGCGCCGCCCGCCAGGCCCGGCGGGACGCCGAGAAGCGGCTCCGCGCAGTCGAGCGCGCCGCACCCCGCAGGTAGATGCGCCCCGCGACGGCCGCCCATGCCTGCCAGCGTCGTCGGCCGTCGCGGGCCCCCGCACCCACACCAAATCCGCGAGTACAGGAGGAACACCCATCATGGCTGAAACGACGGCACGGGCCGATTCGGGCTCCGTGCACGATCTCGACGCGCACCGCACCGCCCGCGAAGCCGCGGCTTCGCCTGTGGTGAGTCTGGTCAAGCAGGCGCCGCCCACCGACGCGCCGGAGTCTGCTTCGGTGGTGGAGGCGGTGGACCGGGCGGACAACCCGCTCGCGGACTGGCTGACCGTGCCGGATACGCCGGTGCTGCCGGTGTGGGCCCGCTCGCGTGCCTCCATCGTCGCCAACGTCGCTGCTTTGGGCCGTCTGACGTGGTGGCACACCCGCTACCACGGCATCCGGACACCGAAGTATCTGATGAAGGCCGTGCTGCTGGCCTGCCGCGGTCTCTTCCGCGCGACCGTGGGGATCTGGCCCACCCTGACCGCGCAGGAGCACACCGCCGCGGTCAAAGCGCTGCGCGTGCAGACCAGGGCCCGGCCCCAGGATGTCGAGTTGGCGTTGCGGCATCAGGCCGCACACTTTGAGCGCACCCAGACCAGGCGGTGGCGTTTCGGTGTCGCCGCCGTCGGCGTGGCTGCTGCTGCCACCGGGTTCGTGCTGGCTGATCCGCTGTTGCAGACGGGTGTGGCCACGGCCGCAGGTGTCCCGCTGGCCTACCTCGGCCGCGGTAAGGAGACGCAGTTCCTCGACCAGGGCGCCCCGCCGCTGCGGGTGGACATGTCCGCGCAGCAGCTCAACGACGCGCTCCGCGCCGCCGGTCTCCTCAAAAGCGGCAGCGGCAAAGAGGGCGAGAGGGATGCTCCGCGCGTGTCGTGCTCGATGGGGCCGGTCCGTGACGGCCGCGGCTGGGCAGTGATCTTCGACCTGCCCCGCGGCGGCGGCAAGACCGCCTCCGATGTGCTGGCCAAGCGGGAGGTCATCGCGCAGGAACTGGGTGTAGATGAGATCCAGGTCATCATGTCCCGCGTGCGGGCCGCCAAGGGCGGCAACGCCGGGCGGGTGTCCATGTGGGTGGCTGATGATGACCCCTACCTCGGTGCGCCGAACCCCTCCCCGCTGGCGGTGGCGGAGAAGTTCTCGGTGTGGGACCCGATCCCCTTCGGGCAGGACGCCCGCGGCAACCGCATCACCGTCCCCATCATGTGGCAGTCGATGTTCTTCGGCGGACTGCCGCGGCGGGGGAAGACGTTCACGCAGCGGCTGATGACCGCGGCCGGGCTGCTCGATCCGTGGGTGCGGCACTACGTCGCCGACGGCAAGGGCGGCGCGGACTGGATGCCCATGAAGGCCGTCGCGCACCGCCTGGTCATGGGCGCCGAAGACGACGCCGTGCAAGCGCTCAAAGAGATGCTCAAGGAACTCTTGGGTGAGATGGAGCGCCGCTTCGCGCTGCTGCGGGAGCTGCCCACCTCGATCTGCCCGGAGGGGAAGCTGACTCCGGCGATCTCGCAGAAGTACAACCTGCCGGTCATCTTCGTCACCATCGATGAGTTGCAGGAGTACTTCACCGCGATGGAGCGCGAGGACCGCGAGCAGGTCATCAACGATCTGTGCCGCGTTGCCCGCCGCGGCCCGGCCGCCGGGTTCATCTCCAACTTCGCCTCCCAGCGCCCGGACGCCGAATCGGTGCCGACCAAGCTGCGGGAGATCATCACCCTGCGGTACTCCACACAGGTCGTGGACCGCGCCTCCTCGGACATGGTGCTGGGCAAGGGCAAGGCCGCCCAGGGCGCGGACGCCTCCGTCCTGTCCGAGGACCACGTAGGCACCGGGGTCCTGGTCACCGGCCCCGCCTCCTACGTCACCGTGCGGGCCGACTACCTGGACGGCCCCGGCTTCGCCACGCTGTGCCACAAGGGCCGCAAGCTGCGCGAGACCGCGGGACAGCTCACCGGGGACGCGGCCGGGGACGTGACCGCCGCCGCGGACGCGGCCGGGGTGACCGTACCGGCCATCGTCTCCGATGTGCTGGAGGTCATGCGGCACAGCGTGCGGATGTTCACCACCGACCTGCTGGCCGCTCTGGCCGACCTCGATGAGGACGAGTACGGCGACTTCAACGCGGAGCGCCTCGCGACCGAGCTGGAGAACGCCGGCGTCAAGCGCACCAGCAAGCAGGTCAAGATCTCCGGCGCCAACGGCGCCGGATACCAGCGCCGCGACATCGAGGCCGCCGTCCCCGCGGAGATCCTCCTCGCCGGGTAAAGGGGCCCCCGGCTACCCGGCACCGGTGAACCCGCCCGCCCGGACCCCTCAAGACCGATCTTGAAGGGCCGGGCGGGTAGCGGGGGCCCTCTACCCCGGTAGAGGGGCAGGTAAAGGCCCCCCACCTGCAAGGTAAGGACGGTAAAGGGGGCCACAGGACACCCCTGGCACACCCCGCCACACACCCCGCCACACACCCGAAAACGCAAGGGCGGCCCCCATCCGACCAAGAACCGGGGCCGCCCTCCACCAGCAACTCAACTGGAGGTTCCCAGCATGACACCTGAACCCCGCGCCGCGCTGCTGCGCGCCGCGCTGGCCGCCGCCGCCCGCGGCTGGCCCGTCTTCCCCCTGCGCCCCGGCACCAAGCGCCCCGCCCTCCACGGCGAGGGTGCGTGCCCCGCCGCGGGGGACTGCACCGGCGGACACCGCAAGTGGGAACAGCGCGCCACCACCGACCCCGACCGCATCCACACCGCATGGGCCACGGCCCCGTTCAACGTCGGCATCGCGTGCGGCCCGGCCGGGCTCCTCGTCATCGACCTCGACAAGCCCAAGACCAACAACAAGAACCAGGACAACAGCCAGAGCGAGACGCCTGACGGCGCCACGACCTTCCATGCGCTCTGCGAGCGCGCCGGGCAGCCCGTCCCCGACACCTACCGCGTCCGGACCGCGAGCGGTGGTGAGCACCTCTACTTCGCCGCACCCGCCGACCTCCGGCTGGGCAACACGGCGGGCCGAATCGGGCCGCTCATCGACACCCGCGCCCGTGGTGGGTACGTCGTCGCAGCGGGCAGCACCACACCCGGCGGCACCTACGAGGTGACCGACCCGGCACCGGTGGCCCCGCTCCCGGAATGGCTGCACGTCCTTCTCCGGCCGACGACCCCGACCGCACCGTCACCGGCGCGGCTTCCGGCGCCGGTCATCAACGGGACCCGTGCCGCACAGGCGGCGCTCCGGCGCGAGTGCGCCGCGGTGCAGGCCGCGCCGGAGTGTGAGGGCAACAACACGCTCAACCGCAGCGCCTTCAAGGTGGGGCGGTTCGTCGCGTGGGGCGACATCCCCCGCGATGAGGTCGAAGCGGCCTTCCAAGGGGCGGGAGAGGCGCGGGGCCTCACCGCCGCCGAGTGCCGCACCACGATCCGCAGCGCACTGGACTCCTCCCTCCGCACCGCCCGGCCCCGGGAGACGGCATGACCACCCGCTCCCGCCCCGCCTTGGAAGGCATCACCTCCACACCCCCCAACCGCAACCCCGCCACACCGCCCGCACCCCACACCGGCAGTGGTGCGCCGAAGGTCGCCGCCCGCAAGGGCGTCCCCTCATCTGTTGGTCCTGACCCGCACAGGAACGACGGCTGCCGTGTGGTGGCGTGGCTGCACGTGATCGCACCACCGGACTGGCGCGCCATCCCCTCCGGCCGCTCATGGTGCGCCTGCGGCCACGACCGCAGCGCCACCGGCCGAGCCGCCGTCGCCCAACTCGTAGCGCTCCACAACGACCACCGCACCACCTGCCCCCTCCACACCGCCGAGACCGAAGGGAGGGCCGCCGCATGACCCAGGATCGCGACGACCGATCCGAGGAGTTGCCTTCTCCGTCCAATCCGCTGGCTGTCGCCCGGCGGCTGCTGCCGGACTGGCAGACAGAGAACGGGCACTTGATGTATCGGCGGTGGCGTGCTTCCTGGATGCGCTGGAATGGCACGTGCTGGCGCGAGGTGGACGAAGCACAGGTGCGCGCCGCGATGTACGAACGGCTTGAGCACGCCGTCTACCGGGCCCCCGTCAAGGACGGGGAGACCGAGGACCGTGACTGGGCACCGACCAAACAGAAGATCAGCAACCTGCTCGATGCTCTGGGAGCCATCACGCTTCTACCGACCGACACCGACGCCCCAGCCTGGCTCAACGGCACCAACGACGGCGGGACGATTGTGGCGTGTGAGAACGGCCTTCTGCGCATCCGAGACCGGGAGCTACTGCCGCACACCCCCGGATTCTTCAACCTCGTGTCCGTCCCCTTCGCCTACGATCCCGCCGCCACGGCGCCGGAATGGGAGCACTTCCTGTCCCAGATCTGGCCCGAGGACCCCGACGCGGTCACCGCCTTGCAGGAGTGGTTCGGCTACGTCCTGTCCGGACGCACCGACCTGCAGAAGATCCTGCTCATGGTCGGCCCGTCCCGCTCCGGCAAGGGCACCATCGCGCGAGTGCTGAAAGCGCTGGTCGGCAAGGAGAACCTCGCGGGGCCGACGCTGGCCGGGCTGGGCACGAACTTCGGGCTATCGACGCTGGTTGGGAAGTCGCTGGCGGTCATCTCTGACGCCCGGCTGTCCGGTAACGACAACAGCCAGGTCGTGGAGCGGCTGCTGACCATCTCCGGTGACGACACGATCGACGTGGACCGTAAGTACCGCGAGCAGTGGACCGGCAAGCTGCCCTCCCGGCTGATGATCCTGTCTAACGAGCTGCCGCACTTCGGCGACTCCTCCGGCGTCATCGCCAACCGGTTCGTCCTCCTCAACATGCGGGTCTCATGGCTGGGCAGAGAAGATCCCACCCTCACAGACCGCCTCACCACCGAGATGCCCGGCATCCTCAACTGGGCGCTGGAAGGGCTCGCCCGCCTCCAGCGGACCGGGCGGCTCACGGAACCGACTTCCAGCCGCGAAGCGGTCATGACCATCCGCGACACCGCATCCCCGACCAGCGCCTTTGTCCGTGAGCGCTGCTCCACCGGCCCGACGTGCAGCGTGCCCGTGGAGGCCCTGTGGACGGTCTGGCGCGAGTGGGCCGAGGACAACGGCGTGCGGCCCGGCACGAAGCAGATCTTCGGCCGCAACCTGCTCTCCGTCATTCCTCAGCTCAACCGCACCCGGCCCCGCGACGCCTACAACCGGCAAGTTGCCACCTACAACGGGATCACCCTCAACACGCCCGAACCACATCTGCCTGAGTCGTGACTCATCGCGACTCAAGCCCCACCAACCGGCTTTGAGTCGCGATGAGTCGCGACTCAAAGCAATGTGCGTCCAACAACTCCGTGCCCCGACAGCCCTGCAGAGGAGACGGCTCATGGCACGTCCGCGAGCACTCAAACTCCCCGAAGTCCTCGACGAGATCAGCATGAGCCGCGCCGCGTTCTACCGCATGCGGGCCCGCGGCAAGGCCCCCAAGATTCACAAGCTGCCGAACGGCGCGATCCGCATACACCGCAGCGACCTCGACGCCTGGTGGGCGGAACACGAGGAGGAAGCCGCCTGAGCGACAGCCGAACATCCGCAGTGGGGCCCGCCGCACGGCGGGCCCCTTTCCCACGAAGGGGCCCCATGGGCACGACGTACAACGTCAAAATCTGGGCTGTACGGCAGCGCAAGGATCGTAAGCAGTCGTCCGCTGAACTCCGGTGGCGGACGGGAGCCACCCCGCATTCGCAGACCTTCCGCACCAAAGCGCTCGGAGACAGCCGACGTGCTGAGCTGCTGCACGCGGTGAACGAGGGGCAGCCGTTCGACGAGGAAACCGGGCTGCCCGTGAAGGAGCTGCGGCAGCAGAAGGTAGAGGTGACCTGGTACCAGCACGCACGCGACTACATCGAGATGAAGTGGCCGGACGCTCCCGGTTCGACACGTCGGACACTTGCGGACGCCATGGCGACCGTGACGCCGGTCTTGGTGACGGACCGCAAGGGCATGGCGGGTGTTCACGAGGTGCGTACCGCCCTGTACGGGTGGGCATTCAACGTGAACCGCTGGAGTGAGGAACAGCCGGCGGAAGTCGCCAAGGTTCTGGACTGGTTCGAGCGGAAGTCGCTGCCCGCCTCAGCCTTGGCTGACCGGGTTCGGGTGCGGGCCGCTCTCACCGCTCTCACCAAGAAGTTGGATGGCACCACGGTGGCGGCAAGCACCATCCGCCGCAGACGCGCCATCTTCCATAACGCCCTCGGCTACGCGGTGGAAGCTGAGCACCTGGCGGGAAACCCGCTGCCGCAAGTGCAGTGGAAGTCGCCCGAACAGGTCGAAGAGGAGATCGACCCAGCCTGTGTTCCAGGGCCGCGCCAGGCGCGGGATTTGCTCAGCGCTGTACGCACGCAGAGCGCCCGGGGCCGTCATCTCGCGGCGTTCTTCGGCTGCATGTACTTCGCTGCTGCCCGTCCAGCCGAGGTCATCGGCTTGCGTCTTGACGACTGCGAGTTGCCCCGCCGCGGCTGGGGCATCCTGCGTCTTCGCGAGACTCGGCCGCGCTCCGGGTCGGCGTGGACTGATTCCCGCACTCCGCACGACAAGCGCGGTCTGAAGCACCGATCCAGCAAGGCCGTCCGGCCGGTCCCCATCCCGCCGGAACTGGTGGCCATGCTGCGCTGGCACGTCACGGCGTACGGCCCGGCGCCGGACGGAAGGCTGTTCCGCACGAACCGAGGCGGCCTGGTGCAGGACACGGGATACGGGGAGGTGTGGGCCG
>NZ_AUKQ01000033.1:0-12121 GCF_000424825.1 Streptomyces sp. CNH287
CGGACAACGACGTGGTGATGGTGGTGTGTCTGACGCTGCTGGTGCGCTCGGCGGGCTTCGCGCGGATCGAGGAGGCCAACGGCACGCAGCTGACGGTGGATCACATCGCGTTCATGCTGGAGCGGGTGCGGCGCAACTACAACGCGGTGCCGGGGGGCCGGAAGGTGGCGCCGGCGGCGTCCTGGCGGGTCGGGGAGCTGAACGATCTGGCGCTGGCGCTGCGGGAGCGGCGGGAGCGGGTGCGCGGGAGCGTGCAGCTCTACCGGGAGATCCACGGCGCTTTGATGCACAAGATCGAGCGGGTGGCGCGGCCGGGCGGCGCGGCGGCGCGGCAGCGCGAGGAGGAGGTGTGTGCCCGGCTGCGGGGCCCGTTGGGGCTTGCGGGGGGCACGCTGGAGGAGCTGGGGCGGGAGCTGGAGGGCGACCCGGGCTGGCTGGGCCGGCCGCACGGCGCGTTCGGGACGGGGCTGGAGTCGCTGGTCTACGAGACGGTCTCGGCGGCGACGGGCGCCTTCGAGGCCGACTTCGCGATGAGCCGGGGGATGCGTTCGCTGCCGCGGCTGCTGCGGGCGCTGCGCGAGCAGGACTGGGACACGATCACGCAGTGGGGCATCACGGAGTACTTCTGCTGCGTGGTGCCCACCGCGCAGGCGCGGCGCTACTTCGGGGACTCGGTGGAGCACCTGGCGGACACGGCGTGGGCGATCTCCTCGCGGATGCAGTACAACTCGTGGCACTTCGTGCCCGGGGGGCTGCCCAAGGGGCCCGCGGTGGCGGCCCGGGACTACTTCGTGCCGCCCACGCTGCCGGATGTGGCGTTCTACTCCGACCAGCACCACCGCGGGCATGTGGCCTCGCGGGTGCGCTTCAGCATCCGCAGTCCGCAGCAGGTGACGGTGGCCGGCCGGGTCTTCAACGGGTTCATCGACATGCGGCTGCTGCGCTGCGAGGGGCGGCCCTTCACGGAGGCGGACCTGCTGGCCGCGCACCGCGTCTCGGGGCTGATCGCGCGGGCGACGGGGCTGGCGGCCGAACTGGCGGCCGCCGGGCAGGAGGTGGAGGTCACCTCCTTCGACTCCCGGTGGCACTGGGAGACGGTCAAGGCGGCGGCCGAGGCCGCCGACGCGGGCGCGGGGGCGGCGCGGCGGGTGCCCTAGGCCCTGTCGTCGAAAGGGCGGCGTCCGGGCGGAGGCCGGGCTGTGCGGCCTCTGGTGCGTGCGCCCGCAAGGCGGAGGACCGTCCTCGTACCGGGCTGTACGTGGGCGGTTTTGACAACGCGGCGAGCATGGGGCCTCCCCAGGCCCGAAGGGCCGAGGGGACGCGTGCCAGGCGTCGCACAGCAGGCGACATTGTGACGACAGGGCCTAGTCCGCGTCGTGGAAGTCCCGCGGTGCCCGTGGCGCCCGGCGACGCCTCCTCGCGGCTCCTGCGGGCCGGCAAGCACCCCGTGTGCTGCCCTCCCCCTCGCGCCCGGCTTCCCGGGGGCCAGGAGGGGGCGCGGGCGGGGCGCGCCAGTCCTGGTGTGCCGGGTGCGGTGGTGCGGCCGGGGCCCGGGGCGTGTGGTGCCAAGTCACTGACAGGCTGTCATTTCTCATCCGGGAGAGAACCGTTGACCTCGTTGGGTGTGCGTGAGACCGGGGAGCTTCTGCGCCGGGGGCAGACCACGGTCGTCGAGCAGGTGGAGGCGGTGCTGGCCGCCGTGCGGGAGCGGGACGCGGATCTGGGCGCGTTCGTGTCGGTGGCGGGCCCAGAGGCGCTGCTGCAGGCGGCTGCCGCCGACGCCCGTATCCGGGTGCGGGGTGCTGCCGCCTGGCGGGAGCAGCCGCTGCTGGGGGTGACGGTCACCGTCAAGGACCTGGTGCAGACCCAGGATCTGCCCACCACGCGCGGGTCGCTGCTGGCCAACCGGCGGCGGCGCGCGGACGCGCCGGCGGTGGAGCGGCTGCGGGCGGCCGGGGCGATCGTGGTGGGCAAGACGGCCACCTCGGAGCACGGGTGGAGCGCGAGCACGGTCAGCCGGCTGGGCGGGGGCACCCGCAACCCCTGGGATACGGCGAGGTCGGCGGGCGGCTCCAGCGGCGGCGGCGCGGCGGCGGTGGCGGCGGGGCTGGGGGCGGCGGCGCTGGGCACCGACGGGGCCGGGTCGATCCGGATACCGGCGGCCTGGTGCGGGGTGGTGGGCTACAAGCCCTCCTTCGCGCGGGTGCCCTACGTGCCCGGCTGCGCGGACCGGCTCGCGCACCTGGGGCCGCTGGCGCGCAGCGTGCCCGATGTCATCGAGCTGGCAAGGGTGATGGCGGGCCCGCACCCCCTGGACCCGGACTCGCAGTGGGGCGGGCGGGAGCTGCCGCGGCGGGCGGGGCCGCTGCGGATCGGCTGGATCGAGTTCCCGGGCACCTCGGCGGAGGTGCGGCGCGTCAGCGAGCAGGCCTGGCCCGCGCTGGCGGCGTGCGGGCACCGGGTGACGCGGATCGAGGTGCCCTTCGGCGACCCCTACCCGGCGCTGGTGGACCTCCTGGCCGCGGCCGAGGCCGCCGGTACCGCGCCCGAGGACGAGCAGTGGTGCGATCCGGGCCGGCTGGCGGTGGTGCGCCACGGCCGGTCGCTCAGCGGCGCCGATGTGATGCGGGCCGAGGAGGCGCGGCTGGCGCTGCGCACCCGGCTGGCCGCGGTGATGGAGCGTTTCGACCTGCTGGCGATGGCCACGGTGCCGGTGGAGCCCTACGAGGCCGGGGCGATCGCGCCGCGCTGGGCGGCCGACCCGCAAGACCTCCTGTGGCTGGCGTGGTCGCCGGCCACCTACCCCTTCAACATGACCGGCCAGCCGGCGCTGTCCCTGCCTGCGGGCCTCACCCGCTCCGGGCTCCCGGTGGGGCTCCAGCTGGTGGGTCCCCTGGGCGCGGACGGCCTGGTCCTGGCCACCGCCCGCCGCCTGGAGGCGGAACTGGGCCCGCTGCCGGCCGTGCCGGTCAAAGTCACCGAAAGGATGCTGTAGCCATGTACTCCCGGTCGTGGTCCACCCCGCACACCCAAGGCGAGGCGGGACGTCCCGCCTTCGCCCTCGAGTTCGGCCTGTGGAGCCCGGAGCAGGTCGCCGCGGCCCGCGAGATCGAGGCGCACCTGGAGGAGGTCGACTTCGTGCGCCTGGTCTTCTGCGACCCGCACGGGCTGGCCCGCTCCAAGACGCTGACCGCGCGCGCCTTCGCCGCGGTGCTGCGCACCGGCATGGACTTCAGCCCGGGCCCCTTCCTCTTCGACACCGGGCACGCGGTGGCCGTCGACTTCCTGGGCGATCCGGGGGTGGGGGTGCGCGAGCTGGCGGGCGCGGGCAACTTCGTGCTGGTGCCCGACCCGCTCACCTTCCAGCTCCTGCCGCACCTGGAGCCGCGCACCGCCTGGGTGCTGGGGGATGAGTTCCTGCGCGACGGCACGCCCCACCCGCTCTCGGCGCGCAACGTGCTGCGGCAGGTGTGCGCGCAGTACGCGGCCCGGAAGCTGGAGGCGGTGGTGGGGCTGGAGGTGGAGTGGTACCTGACGCGGCGGCTGCCGGGCGAGGTGGGCAACGCGGGCAACGGCTTCGGCCTCCAGGGGGCCGCGCCGCGGGTGGAGGCGATGAACCCGGGCTACCAGTTCAACCTCGACACCTCCTACGACTCGCTGGCCCCGGTGGCCGACCCGCTGGCGATGCTGCTGCTGGAGCTGGGGCTGCCGCTGCGCTCCATGGAGCACGAGTCGGGCCCGGGCCAGATCGAGACGACCTTCGACCCGATGCGGGCCCTGGAGTCGGCCGACGCGATGCTGATGTTCCGGACGCTGGCCAAGCAGACCTGCGCCAGGCGCGGCTACCACGCCTCGTTCATGTCGCTGCCGGGCCTGGACGGCTTCGACCCCAGCGGCTGGCACCTGCACCAGTCGGTGCGCCAGGAGCGGGCCGAGGGGGGCGGCAACCTCTTCAGCGACCAAGCCGGCGGCCTCTCGGCGCAGGGCCTCGCCTACGTGGAGGGCCTGCTGGCCCACGCCCGCGACCTGTGCCTCCTCTCGGTGCCCAGCGTCAACGGCTACCGGCGCCTGGGCTCGGGCTTCTCCCTCTCCCCCACCAAGGTGGGCTGGAGCTTCGAGGACCGCAGCGTGATGGTGCGGGTGGTCGGCGGCCACAGCTCCCTGCACGTGGAGAACCGGGTGGGCGAGCCGAGCGCCAACCCCTACCTGGCCATCGCCGCCCAGCTCTTCGCCGGCCTGGAGGGCCTCACCGCCCCCTCCACGGCCCAGGCGGGCACCGAGGCGGGCGGGTGGGGTGCGCTGCCGCAGTCGCTGGCCGAGTCGCTGGAGGCCTTCCGCGCCGGCGGCGCCCCCCAGCTGCTGGGCAAACCGCTGGCCTCCTGCCTGACCAAGCTCAAGGAGAGCGAACTGGCCCGCTTCCAGGCCTGGCAGGCCGCGCAGCCCCCCGCCGACGGCGGCGGCGCGGTCACCGACTGGGAGCAGCGCGAGTACTTCCCCTCCTACTGAGCGGCGCCGCACCGACGCCAGCCCCCGCCCCCCTGCCCCCCTTGTCCTGTGTCCCCCTTTTTTCTCCTGATGGGAGTGCAGCCGCGATGATCCCCCGCTACACGCTGCCCGAGATGGGCCGCCTCTTGAGCGACCAGAACCGCTACGCGACCTGGGTGCGCGTGGAGATCCTCGCCTCCCAGGCGCAGGCCGACCTGGGGCATGTGCCCCCGGAGGCGGTCAAGGACATGCGGGCCGCGCCGGTGCCCGAGGCCGCCCAGGTGGCGCTGATCGAACGCGAACGCGACCACGAGGTCCTCTCCTTCCTCGCCGCCTACTGCCAGAACATCCCGCCCTCCTCCGCGCGCTGGGTGCACCTGGGCATGACCAGCTACGACCTGGTGGACACCGCCTTGGGCCACACCCTGGCCCAGGCGGCGGACCTGGTGCGGGCCGCCGGGGCGCGGCTGCGGCGCGTCCTGGCCGAGCGGGCGCGGGAGCACTGGGGGACGGTGTGTGTGGGGCGCACCCACGGCGTCCACGCCGAGCCCACCACCTTCGGCCACAAACTCGCCGGCTTCGCCTTCGCCGTCGACCGCTGCCTGACCCGTCTGGGCGCCGCCCGCCAGGCCGTCGCGGTGGGCACCGTCTCCGGCTCGGTGGGCACCTACGCGCTGATCGACCCGCGGGTGGAGGCGTATGTGTGCCAGGAGCTGGGACTGGGCGTGGAGCCCTCCCCCAGCCAGGTCGTCGCCCGCGACCGGCACGCCCAGCTGGTCTTCGCCCTCGCCTCGCTGGGCGCCTGCGTCGAGCAGATCGCGCTGGAGATGCGGCTGCTGCAGCGCACCGAGGTGGGCGAGGTGGAGGAGGCGCGCACCGGCGCCTACCAGGGCTCCAGCGCCATGCCCCACAAACGCAACCCCACCACCAGCGAACGCCTGTGCGGCCTGGCCCGGATTCTGCGCGGCCACGCCGCCACCATGCTCGAGGACGTCGCCCTGTGGCACGAACGGGACCTGGCCCACCAGTCGGTGGAGCGGGTGGTGCTGCCCGACAGCCTCACCCTGAGCCACTACCAGGCCACCCGCGCCGCCGACCTGGTCGAGGGCCTGACCGTGCACCCCGAGCGGATGCGCGCCAACCTCGACCACACCCGCGGCCTCATCTACAGCTCGGCCGTCCTCGCCCAGCTCCTGGCGGAGGGCACCGAGCGCGAGCACGCCTACCGCGCCGTGCAGGCCGCCGCCACCGCCACCGCCTCCACCGGCGAGCACTTCGAGGACACCCTCGCCCTGGAGGGCATCGCGCTGGGCCCCCTTCACCCGGAACGCTTCTTGACCCACCATGACGTGATCGCCGCCCGATTGGAGTCCCTTTGTGAACTGGAAGACTGAACGCGTCCCCGGCACCGCCTTGGACCTGGAGGAGGTCAGGGAGGTCTACCGCGACTCCGGGCTGGGCGAGCGCCGCCCCCTTGAGGAGACCGAGCGCTTCACCCGGATGCTCCACCAGGCCAACCTGGTGGTCACCTGCCGTATCCAGGGCCGCCTGGTGGGCATCGCCCGCAGCGTCTCCGACTTCTCCTACGTCACCTACCTCAGCGACATCGCCGTCACCCGCGACCACCAGCGCTCAGGCATCGGCCGCGCGCTGATCGAGGCGACCCGGCAGGAGGCGCCCACCGCCAAGATCGTCCTGCTCTCGGCCCCCGCGGCCACCGCCTACTACCCGCACATCGGCTTCACCCAGCACCAGTCCGCCTGGGTCCTGGGCCCCTGAACCCGCCCCGCCGGCCGCGGAGGGGCAGGGCCGCAGCTGCGGGTGCGGGAAGGGCCGCGGGGGCGCGGCGGGAGAGATCCCGCCGCGCCCCCGCGGCCCTCTCTGTCTTCTCCCCGCGTGCCCGCCCGCCTACCCGTTGCCGATCTTGAAGCCGACTCCGCGCACGGTCACGATCCAGCCGCTGTCGCCCAGCTTGCTGCGCAGGCTGCTGACGTGGGTGTCCACCGTGCGGCGGGACCAGGAGTCCCCCCACACCTGCTGGAGCAGCCGCTTGCGCGGGATGACGGTGTCGGGGTGGGTGGCCAGCAAGGAGAGCAGGTCGAACTCCTTGCGGGTGAGCGCGACCGGACGGCCGTCCAGGGACACCTCCCGGGAGCGCACATCGATGCGCAGCCGGCCGTGGAGGATCTCCTTGGCGGTGGGCGGCTGCCACTGGGCCCGGCGCATGACCGCCTCGATGCGGGCCATCAGCTCCCGGAACCCGTAGGGCTTGACCACGTAGTCGTCCGCGCCCACCTGGAGGCCCAGCACGCAGTCGAGTTCGGAGCGGCGGGCGGTGACCACGATCACCGGGACGCAGCTGACCGAGCGGATCGCCCGGCACACCTCCAGCCCGTCCAGGTCGGGAAGCTCGAGATCGAGCAGGACCAAGTCGACGTCCTCATAGGCCTGCAGGGCCGCGCTGCCCCGCTCCACGCCGATGGCCTCGTGGCCGTGTCTTCGCAGCCTGCACACTAAGGACTGGGCGCCGTCGGGCTCGCTGTCCACCACCAGGATGCGGCGGCCCCGTGAGAGCCCGGCCACCCGCATCCCCGTCTCGGAGACGCCTTCGTCGAACGGATACGGCCCGGCAGGACCGTGCTGGACAGATATATGAGGCTCCAGCAGTGCCTCCGGCGAACTCTGAGTCATGCCTCCCCCGCGAGTCATGCCTCCCCCCCATCAGGTGGAGTCCTTATAGAGATCCCGTCCGGATCTCACCGACGAACTTACAGACCGCCGGTACCGAATTCAAAGAGGTAGAACAGATAAAGAGGGGCGGCGTCCGCCTATTGACGCGGAACGCCCGGGTTGCCTGCTGGTTTTACCAGGCACGATCGGCGCCGCGGCCCGCGCGGCCTGCCGCGGCAGTGACACGGGACACTCCTGCGCAGCACACAAGGCGATCATGCCGGGCGCGGACGACAACTGGCAGCCGCCTTCGGGACATGAGGACGGCACCCGCCGGTCTTTATCACGGCGGACCGTGAACCGGAATTTCCGATGCGTTTATTGACGCGAGTTCAGATATGCGTGGGCCGCGCCGGCGGCAACTCGCCCCGGTGGGGGGCCGAAGCAGATCAGCGGTGGATCAGCCGGTGGATCAACACGGAGCGGATCAGCGGGAAGAGGGCATGACCGTCCCCCATTTTGGGCGAATTTAGCTTTGCCCGAAGGAGGTGTCAAGACAATTCCGGCGCGCCCCGGGTGGTGCGGGCGGCGCCTCAGCGGCGGGCGCGCCAGGTGCGCGGGCCGTCGAAGGCGCGTTCGCGCTCGGGGCGGCTCCAGGCGGCGGTGGGCCCGGCGGCCGGGCGGGCGGCGGCCCGGCGGGCGGCCGCGGCGGTGTGCGCGTACAGGAGCGCGACCAGGGCGGCCAGCTCCTCGGGGGCCGCCCGGCCCCGCTCCACGCGCAGCAGCCGGGCCAGGCGGCACACCGGGGAGTCGGGGGCGATGCCGGCGGCCGCGACCGCCTCCGGGACGGCGGACGGCTGCGGGGCGGCGGACGGCTGCGGGGCGGCCGGCTGGGGAGGGGGGCCGGGGGGCGGGGCGAGGCTGCGGGCGGGTGCGGGGAGGGTCTGGGTCATGGCGGCGTCTGCCTTCCGTGTGGGCCGGTGCGGCCGGAGGTGGTGGTGGTCGGGTCTGTGCGCTGCCGGCGCGGGGCCGCTACTGGGGCGGGTTGCCGTGTTTGCGGCGCGGCAGGTCGGCGTCCTTGGTGGCGAGCATGGCCAGGGCGCGGCAGAGCACGGCGCGGGTCTGGCCCGGGTCGATGATGTCGTCGACCAGGCCGCGTTCGGCGGCGAGGTAGGGGTGGACCAGCTGGCTGCGGTATTCCTCGATCTTGGCGGCGCGCGTCGCCTCGGGGTCGGCGGCGGCGGCGATCTCGCGGCGGAAGACGACGCCGGCGGCGCCCTCGGCGCCCATGACCGCGATCTCGTTGCCGGGCCAGGCGTAGGCGAGGTCGGCGCCGATGGAGCGGGAGTCCATGACGATGTAGGCGCCGCCGTAGGCCTTGCGCAGGACCAGGGAGATGCGGGGGACGGTGGCGTTGCAGTAGGCGTAGAGGAGTTTCGCGCCGCGGCGGATGATGCCCTGGTGTTCCTGGCCGGTGCCGGGCAGGAAGCCGGGGACGTCCACGAGGGTGAGCAGCGGGATGCTGAAGGAGTCGCAGAACTGGACGAAGCGGGCGCCTTTCTCGCTGGCCTCGATGTCCAGGACGCCGGCCAGGGCGGCGGGCTGGTTGGCCAGGACGCCCACCAGGTGGCCGTCGAGGCGGGCCAGCGCGCACACCAGGTTGGGGGCCCAGGCGGTGTGGATCTCCAGGTATTCGCCTTCGTCGGTGATCTCCTCGATGACGGTGCGCACGTCGTAGGAGCGGGAGCCGTCGGCGGGGACGAGGTCGAGGAGGGCGGGGGTGGGGCGGTCGGCGGGGTCGGCGGTGGTGTGGCGGGGGGGCATCTGGCGGTTGTTGGCGGGCAGTTGGGAGAGCAGGTAGCGGACCTCGGCCAGGCAGGTGGGTTCGTCGTCGTAGGCGAAGTGGGCGACTCCGGAGGCGGCGGCGTGCACGTCGGCGCCGCCCAGGGCGTCCTGGGTGATCTCCTCGCCGGTGACGGTGTGCACGACGTCGGGTCCGGTGATGAACATCTGCGAGGTGCCGCGGACCATGAAGACGAAGTCGGTCAGGGCGGGGCTGTAGGCGGCGCCGCCGGCGCAGGGGCCGAGCATGACCGAGATCTGGGGGATGACGCCGGAGGCGCGGGTGTTGCGGCTGAAGATGCCGCCGTAGCCGGCCAGGGCGGAGACGCCTTCTTGGATGCGGGCGCCGGCGCCGTCGTTGAGGGAGACCAGGGGGGCTCCGGCGGCGAGCGCCATGTCCATGATCTTGTGGATCTTCTGGGCGTGGGCCTCGCCCAGGGCGCCGCCGAAGATGCGGAAGTCGTGGGCGTAGACGAAGACGGTGCGGCCCTCCACGGTGCCCCAGCCGGTGACCACGCCGTCGGTGTAGGGGCGTTTGTCCTCCAGGCCGAAGCCGGTGGCGCGGTGCCGGCGCAGGGGTTCGACCTCGGTGAAGCTGTCCTTGTCCAGCAGGAGGTCCAGGCGTTCGCGCGCGGTCAGTTTGCCTTTGGCGTGCTGGCGTTCGGTGGCGCGGGGGTCGGGGCCCTGGCGGGCCTCCTCCTTGCGGGTGTGCAGTTCCTGGAGTGCCTGGCCGGTGTGCTGCTGCTCGGTGGTGGTCATGGGTGCGTCCCCCTGCGGTGGTCGGTTTCGGTCCCCGGTGGCGGCGGCGCCCGGTGGGGGGCGGGCGCGGGGGCGGGCGGCGGGGGGCGCGGCGCCTTGCCGCAGGCCGCCGCGCCGGCGCCGGTGCGGCGGGTGCGGGGGGTGTCGTTGCGGGTGCGGGTGGCGGTGGCGGCCAGGGCGGCGGTCAGGGCGGCCAGGCCGCCCAGGCCCAGGCTCCAGCGGGTGCCCCAGGTGGTGGCCAGGTAGCCCACGGCGAGGGCGCCCAGGGGGGTGGAGCCTTGGAGGATGAGGGTGTAGAGGGCCAGGACGCGGCCTCGGTAGGCGGGGTCGGTGCCCAGTTGGATGCGGTGGTTGGCGGCCTGGGTGAAGTAGAGGGCGGCGAAGCCGGTGGCGGCCAGCAGGGGCAGGGCGGTCCAGAAGGCGGGGGCGGCGGCCGAGGCGGCGGCCAGGAGGCCGAAGGCGGCGGCCGAGGCGGTGACCTGGGTGGCTGAGGGGCGGCGGGTGCGGGTGGTGGCGGCCAGGGCGCCCAGCAGGGAGCCGGCGGCGAAGGCGGTGGTGAGCAGGCCGAAGGCGGTGGCGTCGGCGTGGAAGACGGTTTTGGCCAGCAGGGGGAGGGTGAGCTGGAAGTTGAGGCCGAAGAGGGCGACGGCGGCCAGCAGGAGCAGCGGCATGCGCAGGTCGGGGCGGGCGGTGGCGTAGCGCAGGCCGTCGGTGACGCGGGGGCGGGTGGCGGGGCGGGGGGTGCGGTGGAGTTCGGCGGGGCGCATGCGGGCCAGGGCGGTGAGGGTGGCCAGGTAGCTGGCGGCGTTGGCGAGCATGACGGTGCCGGCTCCCCAGGTGGTGATCAGGAGGCCGGCGGCGGCGGGGCCCGCGACGCGGGCGATGTTGAAGTAGGCGGCCGAGAGGGCGGAGGCGTTGGGCAGGAGCGCGGGGCCGACCAGTTCGCTGACGAAGGCCATGCGGGTGGGGATTTCCAGGGCGTTGATGACGCCGAGGGCGGTGGCGCCCAGCCACAGGTGCCACAGGGTGAGGGTGCCGGTGAGGGTGAGGGCGGCCAAGGTGGCGGCCAGCAGCGCGGAGGCGGTGTTGGCGGCGGCCAGCAGGGTGCGTTTGTCGTAGCGGTCGGCCAGGCGTCCGCCGTGGAGGGTGAGCAGCAGCAGGGGGGTGAACTGGAGGGCGGTCAGGGCGGACAAGGCGGTGGCGGAGTCGTGGGTGATCTCCAGGACGAGCCAGTCCTGGGCGACGACCATCATCCAGGTGCCGGCGACCGAGACGACCTGTCCGGCGGCGAAGAGGCGGAAGTTGCGTACGGCCAAGGAGCGCAGGGTCGCCGGCATGGGTGCCCTCACCCCGGGTGGCCGGCGCGGGTGAGGCAGTCCTCGGCGAAGGCGAGGGCGCGCAGGTGGTAGGGGCGGGCGGTGTAGCCGAGGCTGATGTTGTGGCCGGCCTCGGGCTGCAGGTCGGCCAGGACGCGGGGGGCGGCGGGCAGGGAGGCTTTGAGGTGGGCCAGGTCGGCGGGGGTGTGGCGCCAGCGTTTCTCGTACTGGGCGAAGGTGAAGCGGGTGGGGGCGCGCACGTGGGGGGCCAGGTCGGCGAACTGGTGGGGCCAGCTGCCCAGTTCGGCGGCCTCGCGGGGAGGCATGGGGGCCAGCGGGGCGCCGCCTGCGGTGAAGGTGCCGGGGGGGTAGAGGCGCGGGGGGCCCCAGTTGCCGCCGGCCGGGCCGCCGGCCCCGGGGGCGGGGGTGGTGTAGCGCAGGCCGCAGCCGGAGATGTCCAGGCCCAGCAGGGGGACCTCGGCGGCCAGGGGGCGCTTTCGGGTGTGGTGGGCGGCGGCGGCCAGGGCGAGTTTCCCGCCGAAGGAGTGGGCCAGCAGCAGCATGCCCGCGCCCAGGTCGTGGCGGGGCAGGAAGGCGGTCAGGGCGTCGGCCAGGGTGCGGGTCTGCTGGGCGAGGCTCTGGCCTCGGGGGGCGAAGGGGGCGTGGGCGCCGTAGCCGGGGCGGTCCAGGGCCAGTACGGCGTAGCCCAGTTGGGCGCCCAGGGTCAGCAGGGAGGAGGGGGGGTGGGCGGGGGCGTGGAAGTAGCGGGCGTTCATGCCGCCGCCGTGCAGGGCCACGATCACCGCGCGGGGGCGGTGGGCGGGCAGGCTCAGCAAGGCGGAGAGCGGGGCGGGGCCGGCGTGCAGGGTCAGGGCGTGCACCTGGCGGATGCCCGAGGGGCGCCAGGCGGCGGGCACGGTGGCGGGCGCGGGCGCGGTGGTGGGTGTGCTGGCGGGTGCGGTGCTTTCCATCGGTCTCTTCCCCCCGGTGGTGGTCCTCCTCGCCCGGTGCGGGCGCGCTCCTCTCCTGCCCTCCCGCCCCAGGGGGCG
>NZ_AUKQ01000034.1:0-10644 GCF_000424825.1 Streptomyces sp. CNH287
CCCCGCCCGCCGCCAAGCCGCCGCCAAGGCGCTGAACAGTCCCGGCCAAGCCCGGTGGCCGATGCTGAGGCGCACGCAGCAGCGGGGTAAAGGGGACACCGCCACGACTGACCATGAGCTGACGGAGACGGGGCCCGCCCACGGGAGCGCTTCCAGGCCCAAAGGGCGCACCGGGCGCGCGCCCCCTCGGCCGCGACGGCCGCGACCGCCCTCTTCCCCCGGCGCGGCAGCCGCCCCGCGGCCCCTGGCCGAAACACCGCGCCCGCACCGGCGCGCACCCTCGGCCTCCACCGCACAGGCGGCCCCTGCGCCCCGGCGCCGGCGGAGCGTGCCCCGAGCCCCGCCTGCCCCCCCCCGCACGACGCGTCAGCCGCCGGCCCCCGACACCCCCCGCGGACCCGGCCGCCCAGATCCCTGGCCGCATCCAGGCTCCGGGGACGACCCACTCGAAGGGACAGTGCAATGACACCAGAGGCCACCCCCGCGCGAACCCGCCGCCCCGCGGCGGTACCTGGGCGCGTGGCGGACCCGCCGTCCCCCTTCGAGCCGGACGCCCACCGCGCACGGGCCCTCCCGCGCGCGGTGAACACCGCGTGACGCCGGCCGGGCAATTCGCGGTGGAATCGCCGCCGTAGAACACGCGAAGGGCACCGCCGCACCGTTGCCGCAGAGGAATTCGGCGGCGCGGCAGCGCCCTTCGGAGCGTGGCACGGCCCGCTTTCGGCAACCGGCGCCTCAAATGGGTGAAAAGTAAGGAAGACTCTACAGAAGGTAGATTCCAGACATGCCAACGCTGTGCAAGCCGTCGGTGCGCGTTCCGGAATATGTCATCACCATGGAAGAGACCCTGGAATTTGCTGAGAGAGCACACGCGGGGAAGCCGCAACTTCCCCTGGCACTGCGCCTGATCCAGAACACCGGAGTGCGCAAGAGGCATCTCGTGCAGCCCATCGAGAAGACCCTGCGCCATCCAGGACTCGAAGAACGCAACCGCGTCTACGAGATCGAATCGAAGAAACGCTGCCCCGAAGTCGTCGAGGAGGCCCTGGAGAACGCGCAGCTCACCGCCCGCGAGGTGGACGCGATCATCTACGTCTCCTGCACCGGCTTCCTCATGCCCTCGCTGACCGCGTGGCTGATCAACACCATGGGCTTCCGCTCCGACACCCGCCAGATCCCCATCGCGCAGCTGGGCTGCGCCGCCGGCGGCGCAGCGATCAACCGCGCCCACGACTTCTGCCGGGCATACCCCGGCGCCAACGTCCTGATCGTCTCCTGCGAGCTGTGCTCGCTGTGCTACCAGCCCGGCGACGACGACATCGGCTCCCTCCTGTCGGACGGACTCTTCGGCGACGCGGTCGCCGCCGCCGTCGTACGAGGCCGCGGCGGTGCCGGCATGGCACTGGAGCGCAACGCCTCCCACCTCATCCCCGACACCGAGGAGTGGATCTCCTACGCGGTACGCGCCAGCGGCTTCCACTTCCAGCTGGACCGCCGCGTGCCCGGCACCATGGAGCCGCTCGCCCCCGTACTGCGCCAACTGGCCGCCGACCACGGCTGGGACGTGGGCAAGCTCGACTTCTACATCATCCACGCCGGCGGCCCCCGCATCCTCGAGGACCTGAGCAAATTCCTCGGCGTCGAACTCCAGGCCTTCCGGCACAGCTGGGCCACCTTGACCGAGCACGGGAACATCGCCAGCGCCGTCGTCCTGGACGCACTGCGCAGGCTCTTCCAAGAAGACACCGCAACCCCCGGCGCCACCGGGCTGATCGCCGGATTCGGCCCCGGCATCACCGCCGAGATGGCAGTCGGCCGCTGGAGCGCGGACACACCGGGAAACACCGACCGAATACAGCGGAGCACGAAATCCCCGGCCCAAAGGGACGCCGTGCAGACCACGAGGAGGCAGATCACATGGACGGCCTGATCGTCCCGCCCGGTCAGGGCCGGAAACTGGTCACGAAGGCGCAGGAAGTCACCTTCAAAGTCACCCAGGCACACGGCTCCTCCACCTCGTGCTTCGAGGTCGTGGTGCCCCCGGGATTCAACGTCGGAGCACACACCCACAGCCGCTCCGAGGAGTTCTTCTACATAATCGAGGGAGAACTCGAGGTCATGGCGTTCGAGCCGGTCGAGCGCGCCGGGGAGAACTGGAGGGACTGGGAGTCCCCGGCCGGTGACCGTGCCGTGAGAGCGGGCGCGGGCAGCTGCATGTTCGTACCCGTCGACTGCCCGCACGCGTTCATGAACCCCACCGAAGAGCCGACGCGCATGCTCTTCCAAAGCCATCCCTCGCCCGATCACGAACGCTACTTCGAGGAGCTGTGCGACATCTTCTCGGCCGACCGGGTCGTGGACCCCCAGGCAGTCCAGAAACTGCGCGAGAACTACGACGTCCACCAGATCACGCCGCTGCGCTACGGCACCCCGGCCCGCCCGGAAACCCCTAGAGAAGAAAAAGGAGCGTGAGGGAGGTGCCTGCCATGGACGGTGTTCCGCTGGTGCACGCGAGCCTGGGCGAGGAGGAACTGGCCGCGGTGGCCCAGGTGTTCGCCTCGCCCTGGCCGGCCGGGCAGGGACCCCAGGGCAAGGCCCTGGAGAGCCGGCTGGCCCAGCGCTACGGCATGGACGCGGTCGCCCTGAGCAGCTGCGGCGGCGCACTGCATCTGGGCCTGCTGGCACTGGGCGTCCGCCCGGGCGACGAGGTGATCGTGGCCGACTACACCTTCCCCGCCCCCGCCCACGCCGTGCGCTACCTCGACGCGATCCCCCTCTTCGCCGACGTACGCCCCGACACCGGCACCATCGACCCCCAGGCGGTGGCCGACCTGATCGGCCCGCGCACGGCCGGCGTCATCGCCGTCGACACCGTCGGCCTGCCCGCCGACTACACCGAACTCAGGCAACTGACCGACCGCCACGGCCTCTTCTTGATCGAGGACGCCGCCTGCGCGGTCGGCGCCACCTACCAAGGACGCCCCGCAGGCGCCCTGGCACCGGTGGCCTGCCTCTCCTTCCACGGCCGCAAAGGCATCACCAGCGGCGAGGGCGGCGCCCTGCTGACCACCGACCCCGCCCTCGCCGAACACGTGCGCCTGCACTCCTCCTTCGGCATCGAGAGCATCTTCGACCAGGCCAAGGTCGTGGGCCTGCCCATCCCCCTGTTCACCGAGATCGGCTACAACTACAAACTCTCCGACATCAGCGCCGCGATACTGCGCGTCCAGCTGGACCGCATCGACGAACTCCTCCAGCGCCGCCGCGACGTCGCCGCCCGCTACGCCGAACTCCTGGCCGACGAGGAACTGCTGACCCTGCCCCACGTGCCACCCGACCGCACCCACGCCTGGCAGTCCTACCTGGTCAAACTCGACCCCCGGATCGACCGCGCCGCCGTCGCCGCCCACCTGCGCGCACAAGGCATCGGCTGCGGCCACGGCACCTGGGCCTGCCACCTCCAGCCCGTCTACGCCACGAAGCAGACCTGCCCCACCTCCGCCGACCTCTTCGCCCGCCAGCTCGCCATCCCCATGCACGCCGAACTCAGCGACGACCAGGTCCAACGCGTCGCGGAGGTCCTGCGCACCGCGCTGCGCACCCCCGCACACCTCCAGCAGCACTCAGGAAGGCCGGCATGAGCGACAGCCCACCCACCCAAGAGCGCGTCCTGCGCCTGGCCACCGGCTACTGGGCCACCGGCATCCTGGGCGCGGCGGCGAGCCACTCGCTCTTCGCCCACCTCCAGGCCGGCGCGCAGACGGCCGGGGAGCTGGCCGCCCGCGCCGCGATCTCCGAGCGCGGCGCCCAGACCCTGCTGGACGGGCTCCTCGCCCTGGACCTGGTCACCTTGGAGGCGGGCCGCTACGGCAACACCGCCGAAGCCGCCGCCTACCTGATCGAGGGCGACGCCACCTGCCTGAGCGGCTTCGCGAAACTCAAGCTCGCCCACATGGGCAGCCTGGCCGCCCTGCCCGAGGTGGTCCGCGCCGGGGGGCCGCTGAGCGATGCCGCCGTGGAGGTCGCCGACAACCCCCACTGGGAGGAGGTGGTGCCCGCCATCGCCGCGCAGTCGGTGCCGGTGGCCGAGACCGCCGCCCAGATCCTGGGCCTGGCGGAGGCCGGCGAGATCTCCATCCTCGACATCGGCGGCGGCTCGGGCATCTACTCCTCGCGGTGGCTGCGCCTCAACCCGGCCGCCCGCTCCACCCAGCTCGACTGGGCGCCGATCAACGCCATCGCCCGCCGGACGCTGACCCAGCAGGGCGCGGGCGACCGCTTCACCTGTATCGACGGCGACTTCCACGAGACCGACTTCGGCACCGCCGCCCACGACATCGCCGTCTACTCCCACATCGCCCACCAGGAGAGCCCCAAGGAGAACGCGGCGCTCTTCGCCCGTGCCCGCGCCGCACTCAAACCCGGCGGCACCCTGGTGGTGTGCGACTACGTCGTCGAGGACGACCGCAGCGGCCCGCCCTTCGCGCTGATCTTCGCCTCCGAGATGCTCCTCAAGAGCAAGCAGGGCGGCACCTGGCGCCGGGCCGACTACCGCCACTGGCTGACCGAGGCCGGCTTTGAGGACATCACCTTCCAGGCCACCCCCTCGCCCGCCACCTTGGTCCTCGCCCGCTGACCAGAAGCCCCGCCGCCGCCCGCCCGCACCACGCCACGCCACGACCGATCCATGGAGGATGCATGTCCCAGACCGCGCAGCCGGCAGGCCTCTACCCGGCCATCGAGGAAGCGGCCCGACTGCTGGACGTGCCCTGCTCGCGGGAGAAGGTGGAGCCCGTGCTGACCGCCTACGGGGACACCCTCGACCAGGCCGTCATCGCCTTCAGGGTGGCCACCGGCGCACGCCACGCCGGAGAGCTCGACTGCCGCTTCACGATGCTCCCCAAGGACGTCGACCCCTACGCCCTGGCCCTCTCCCGCGGGCTCACCGCCAAGACGGACCATCCGGTGGGCTCCCTCCTGGCCGACCTCCAGGCCAGGTTCCCCGTCGACAGCCACGGCATCGACTTCGGGGTGGTGGGCGGCTTCAAGAAGTCCTGGTCCTTCTTCCCTCCCGACGACCTCCAGCAGCTGGCCCAGCTCGCCCAGCTGCCCGCCATGCCGCGCAGCCTGGCCGCCAACCTCGACTTCTTCACCCGCCACGACCTGCACGACAAGGCGAGCCTGATCGGCATCGACTACCGGCACAAGACGGTCAACATCTACTTCGGCCAGCCGCCCGCCGCCTGCTTCGTCCCCGAGAACGTCACCTCGATGCTCCACGAACTCGGGCTGCCGGCCCCCAGCGAGCAGATGCTCAGGCTCGGCGAGCAGGCGTTCGGCATCTACGTCACCCTCAGCTGGGACTCTTTGAAGGTCGAGCGGCTCTGCCTCGCGGTGATGACCCCCGACCCCACCGCGCTGCCGGTGGAGATAGAACCCAGGATCGAGCAGTTCATCAAGAGCGCCCCGCACACCGACCCCGAGGAGGACCGCAGGTTCGTCTACGCCGTCACCGCCTCACCCGCGGGCGAGTACTTCAAGCTCCAGTCGTACTACCAGTGGCGCCCCCGCATGCTGAACCTGATGCTCCTGGACTGACCCGGGGAACCGCCCCGGCCATGGTGGCCCTCCACGGCTCCGGGCGGCAGGCCGCCGCCTTGAACCTCTGCCGCAAGGTGCGCGGCGGGCTCTGGTCCAGGAACTGGGCTCCGCCTTCGACCGCCACGCGGCCTGACGCCGCCTCGCGAGGCCCCCACCGCCCGGCGGTGGGGGCCTTGTCATGAGCTGTCGCCCCCGCCTGTGCCTCCTTCTGTCCGGTCCTGGCCGAAGACCGGCGCGAAAGCTGGTTGACACCTCTTGCACATCTAGACGATACGTCTATGGTTAGACGAAACATCTCGTGCTGGATGTCCCGACCGGTCGGGCAGTGAGGATCAACAGTGATGGCGCACAGGACCGAGCCCTACCTCTACGGCCGCGACGGCACGCGGTATCCCCTCGGCGAACCGCGGTGGCGCGGAGACGACGGCGCCCCTTTGATGGTCTCCGGCCTCGAGGGGATCAGCGGTGTCGAGATCGACTCCTCGCAGCGGTCGCACTGGCGCTACGCGGCGGCCCTGCCCCTTCCCGCCGCCACCCGCCGCGTCTGTCTGGGGGAGGGGTGCACCCCGCTGCTGCCCGCCCGCGCGGGCGGACTCGAGGTCCAGGTCAAGGCGGAGTGGCTCAATCCGACCGGGAGCTTCAAGGACCGCGGCACCTCGGTCATGGTCTCGATGCTCCGGCAGCAGGGAATCGAGCGGATTCTCGAGGACAGCTCCGGAAACGGGGGGTCCTCGGTCGCGGCCTACGCCGCGGCGGCGGGCATGCAGGCCAAGATCCTTGTGCCGGAGGGGACTTCCAGCGCGAAGATCCTGCAGAGCAGGGTTCTGGGAGCGGAGATCGAGATCGTTCCGGGAACGCGGGAGGACACCGCGAGCGAGGCCGTACGGCAGTCGTCGCAGATCTTCTACGCCAGCCACAACTGGCACCCCTTCTTCCTCCAGGGAATCAAGCTGATGGCCTACGAGCTCTGGGAGGACCTGGGGTTCCGTGCCCCGGACAACGTCGTCGTCCCCGCCGGTGCGGGAAGTTCCGTGCTGGGACTGTGGATCGGCTTCAGCGAGCTTCTCCGCGCCGGGCAGGTGGCGCGCATCCCGCGCATCCTGGCCGCTCAGCCGCAGCTGTGCAGCCCGCTGGCGAAGGCGTTCTCCCAGGGACTGCCGGAGGCGGCGCAGGGGGAGTGGCGCAAGACCCTCGCCGAGGGGACCTCGATCTCCCGCCCGGTACGCGACCGGGAGGTCCTCGCCGCCGTCTCCGCGTCGCAGGGCGGGTTCCAGGCCGTTTCCGAGAGCGAGATCATCTCCGCCACCAGGGAGCTTGTCGCCCAGGGCCTCTACACGGAACCCACCAGCGCCACGACCGCGGCTGCCGTACCCGGACTGGTGGAACAGGGACTGCTGAACGCCGGGGAGACGACGGTCCTGGTCCTGACGGGATCAGGCATCAAGGCGGCGGAGAGCATGGCGAAGATCATCGACTGACCGCGGCCCCGCGGGAGTTCCAGCGGCGCCCACGTGCCACCACAGGCAGGTGCCGCCGCTTGTCGATTTCACATCAGGACACCGACACCGACCGTTCGGGTCCCGGGGGCCCCGAAACAGGTCCACGCAGAAGAGGCAGGTATCTCCCTTGTCAACGCAGAACACGGATAACGGAATGCGGCTGACCAACGCACCGGGCCTGACGCCGCCGCTGGGCCACTACAGCCACGTGAGCAGCGTCAACGGAATCTCCTACATCTCCGGCCAGCTCCCCGTCGGCGCGGACGGCGTGTCCGTCACCGACAAGCCCTTCCGCACCCAGGCGGAGCAGGTCCTGTCGAATCTCGACGGCTGCCTCGCCGCGGTGGGCCTGACCCGGAGCCACCTCGTGCAGGTCCGGGTCTACGTCACCGACATCCAGGACTGGGACGTCTTCGACGACGTCTACTCGGCGTGGATCGGCGCCCACCGTCCCGCGCGCGCCGTAGCCGGAGTCAAAGAGCTGCACTACGACGCGGCCGTCGAAATCGAGGCGGTCGCACTTCAGTAAGAACCACCCCACGAGGTGGGCGGCCGAGCAGTGTGCGGCATCCGGTGCCTGCGCGCGCAAGACGGCCGGCCCTCCCCCTGCCGGGCGTACGCGGACGGCTCCGGCAGCCGCCCGCAAGCCGGCCGCCCACCTCGTGAGGGGCTCCAAGCCCGCTGGTCCGCCCGGCAATCCGGCGAACCGTCAACGCGCACCGCCTTCGCGCGGTGCGGCCAAGATGCCCAAGAAACGAGGCGATCTCAATGGCGAGACGTGGAGGGAATCCTCCCTTGATGAACAAGACGACGGTCACCATCATCGCGGCACTCGTGCTCGGACTCGGTGTCGGCCTCGCCGGTCATGCCCTCATGCCCGACGAGGCCGCCAGAGCGGATCTCACCAGGATCTTCGACACCATAACCGACCTGTTCCTGAACGCGATCAAGATGGTGATCGCACCTTTGATCTTCGCGGTGATCGTCGCGGGGATAACGGGCGCGGCGAAGGTGCGCGGCATCGGGTCGGTCTTCGCCCGCGCGATGCTCTGGTTCCTGACCGCCTCCCTCCTGTGCGGCATGTTCGGCTTCGTCGCCGCGCGTGCGCTGGGAGTCGGCGGGGGGCTGAACCTGGAGGCCACCGGCGACGAGGACAGCGGCCTGGAGGCGAAGTCGATCGACTACTACGCCTTCGTCAGCGACATCGTGCCGCACAGCTTCTTCTCCGCCATGGCCGAGAACCAGGCCCTCCAGATCCTCGTGTTCGGCGTCTTCGTCGGCACGGCCCTGCTGGCCCTGCAGCGGGAAGGCCAGACCAGGATCACCGGGCTCATCGACGAGCTGGTCCCGCTCATGCTCAAGATCACCGGCTACGTCATGAAGGCGGCACCGCTGGGCGTGTTCTCCGCCATCGCCTCGTCCTTCACCTCGCAGGGCCTCTCCGCCTTCTCCACCTACGGCACCTTCATCGCCAGCTTCTACGGGGCGATGGCGTCCCTGTGGGTCTTCCTGGTGGCCGCGGCGGCCCTCTTCCTGGGCCGCGCCGTCTTCTCTCTGGTCGCCGCGGTCCGCGAACCCATGCTCATCGCGTTCTCCACGGCGAGCACCGAGGCCGCCTTCCCCAAGCTCGTCGAATCGCTGACCCGCTACGGCATCGACAGGCGCACCACGGGCTTCATCCTCCCGCTGGGCTACGCGTTCAACCTCGACGGAACCATGCTCTACATGACGTTCGCGTCGGTCTTCCTGGTCAACGCCTACGGCGTCGACATGAGCATGGGCGAGCAGATCGCCATGATCGCCCTGCTGCTGGTCAGCAGCAAGGGGATGGCCGGGGTCCCGCGCGGGGCGCTGGTCATCATGGCCGCCGTCGTGCCCTCCTTCGGCGTTCCGGCCGCCGGGATCGCGCTGCTGCTCGCCATCGACCCCATCCTCGACATGGGCCGCACCGCCACCAACATCCTGGGCAACAGCATCGCCACCGCCGTCGTCGCCCGGAACGCCCCCGAGCCCGACGCCGAGCCCGAGCCCGAGCCCGACGCCGACGCGGCGGAAGCGGCCGGCCTCCCGCAGCCGCAGACGGCAAAGGCCCTGTGAGCAGGAGGGGGCGAGCGGCGCCCCCTCCCCTCCCTGATTTGACGGGCAGTACAGAAGTCGACAAAATGTCGATCATGGCTGTCATCGCTGACCAATCCGAGGATGCGCTTCTCGCGCAACTGCACGAGATCGCCCGCGGACTCGGGGACACCTTCGGGCCGTTCTGCGAGGTCGTACTGCACGACCTGCGCGACCCCCACCACGCGATCATGGCGATCTTCAACAACCTCTCGGGGCGAGCCGTGGGAGACCCCGCCACGGAACTGGGCCTCGCGCGCGCCGCCGACTACGACTTCCCGCAGGTCATCGCGAACTACCCGAACCAGTTCGCGGACGGGCGGCGGGTCAAGAGCACCTCGATCGGCATCAAGGGCCCCGACGGGCGCTACATCGCCGCCTTGTGCATGAACGTGGATCTCACGGTCTTCCAGAGCCTGGCCGGAGTCCTGGAGCAGTTCGCGCGCATCAGCGGCGCCGCACCCCCCGTCGAGACCCTGGCCCCCGTGAACGCCACCTCGATCCGCGCACACATCGACCAGTTCGTGGCGGAGCGGGCCACCACCCCCCGCGGCCTGCCCACCGCACTGCGCCGTGAACTCATACGGGAACTCAAGGCGAAGGGCTACATGGACGTACGCAAGGCCGCGGAGGTGGTCGCCAACCACCTGGGGGTCTCCCGGGCGACCGTCTACGCCGACGCGAAGTAGCCCGACCCCGCAACTTCCTGGCGGACCAGGGGGAGTTCGTTTCCGTGGTCGATGGCGTGGAGTGCGGCGGCGATGTGGGGTTGCTGGTGGGGGAGTTGGCGGGGTGCCATCCAGGCGTGCCGCGTGGGTGCGCCCCGTAGCGTCGCCACTTCGTCGGTGGTGAGGGTGCCGCCGTCCAGGATGAGGAGGATGGCTCCTGCCGGGTTCTGCGTGAGGCCGACGAGGTGCGTCAGGGGTGGCGTGAGTCCGGTCTGCTCCTTCAGCTGTCGTGCGGCGGTGCGGGTGACGGGTTCTGCGGGGGGTGCGTTGCCGCCGGGTAGTTGCCATCCGTCGTGGTCGATCATGAGCACGGCTCCGGCGGGGTCGCGCACGATGACGAGTACGCCGATGTGCCAGAAAGTGTCGCGCGCCTTCACGGTCCCGCCTCCCCGGTGGTGGGGGTGGTGTGCCAGGGGCGGCGGATGATCTCCCGGAAGAGGGTGTGGGTGGGCAGGCGTCCGCTGTGTTCCACGGCCCAGCGCTGCGCTGCGGTGAAGTCCGTGTAGGCGGCGGAGGATTTCGCGCACACGGTGCACTGCATGGCGTGGGTGACCGGTTCCGCGTCGGGATGGTGGTCGGGGGTGCAGTGCCACTGGCGCGGCGGCTCGGCTGGTGGTGCGGGGCTGTCCAGGGGGACGTTGACCAGGAGGCGGTAGGTGATGCCGCCCTCGAAGAAGAGCAGCTTGTCCCCGCCCGGCAGG
>NZ_AUKQ01000035.1:0-10193 GCF_000424825.1 Streptomyces sp. CNH287
GCCTTCCGCGTCCCAGGTCAGCTTCTGCGCGTCACCACCCAGCGTGCGGGTGGTGGTGTTACCGGACTCGTCGTAGGCGTAGGTGTCCTGGGCCGAGCCGGTGGGTCCGGTGCGGGTGACGGAGGTGAGGGTGTGCGGCTGCGGGCTGCCCGGGGCGGGGTAGGTGTAGGTGCGCTTGGTGTCCTGGGAGAGATTGCCCGACGGGTCATGCTGCGTCTCGGTCAGCCGGTTACCCACCTTGTCGTACGTGTAGGAGTGCCAGTACGGGGCGGGACCTGCGATGGTGGCTGAGGCGGGCGTGGCCGCACAGATCTTGTTGGCCTCTGTCCACGCTTCGGTCAGGCGACGCAGGTAGTCGTAGTCGAAGCACTGGGTGTCGGTGCCGTCGCGGGAGACGTCGGAGAGGGAGCGGACGTTGCCCGCCTGGTCGTACTGGTAGGTGGAATGCCGGTCGACACCCGCTACCTCCTCACGGTCCACGCGTGAGGTCTCCAGGCGCTGGGTGCCCCAGTCGTAGGTGTTGGTGACCCAGGACTTCTTCGCCCCGTCTGTGGCTCCGAGTTCGTACTGAAGGGGTTTCCCCGTCAGCGAGTACGAGGCACTCGCCACGGTGTCGTTGGTAGACACCTTCAGCGGGCGCAGGGTCTGGTCTTCGTAGGTGTACCACCAGCCGTTCCCCATGAGGTTGCCGACGGTGGAGAAGTCCCGCGCCCGCACGAGGCCGTTCTGGTGCCGGATCGTCGCTTCCTGATAGGTGCCCGCGAGGGCGCCCTCGGATTCGGGGATGACCGTGGCGGCCCGCTCTGCCTCGTACAGCAGGTTGTACTTGGTGACCTTGTGGGTGTAGGCGTTGCCGTCGATGTAGCGGGTGGATTCGGCGAGGTGGCCCTTGGCGCCGGTGATGGTGTCGTAGACCCACTTCGCGCGCAGTTGGCCGGTGGTGGTGTCCTCACGTAGTTCGCGGCGCCGGTTGAGGTCGTCGTAGACGTTGACCAGCTTGGTGCCGCGGGCGTCGGTGGTGGAGGTGAGGTTGCCGCGGTCGTCGTAGGTGCTGGTCGTGGCGCCCTTGTCCGGGTCTGTGGTGCTGGTCTTGCGGCCCATCTGGTCGTAGGTGTAGGTCCACTTGTTGCCTGCCGGGTCGGTGACCTTGCCCAGCTCATCGCGCGGAGTGTAGGCGTAGGTGGTGGTGTCGTAGGCGGCCTCGGGCGTGCGGGCGTGGTGCTGGCGCAGCTCGGTGACCTGGTCGCGGACGTCCTTGAGGGTGGTGGTGGCGGTGCCGCCCGCTGGCGGGATGACGGTGGTGCGGTCCCCGTTGTGGATCGTCTTGGTGATGCCCAGGATCTCGCCGCCGTCGCCGTTGCCGGCGATCTGGCGCGACTCGGTCTCCCGGCCCAGCCCGTCGTAGGTCAGCCGGGTCTGTGTCTCCACGCTGAGTGCGTCTTCGGGTGCGAAGAGGGTGCGGGAGGGGGCGCCTTCGGCGTAGTACGGGGCGAAGGTCTTGGTCTTCAGGCCGCGCTCGTCGTAGAAGCTGTCGCTGAGAAGCCGCCCGCCGTCCGGTCCCGGTGCCTGGGTCTGCCGCTCCCGCAGGAACCCGTCGAAGAGACTGTACGAGGCGATCTGAGCGCTACCACCCGTGTTCAGCGTCCGCGTAGTGACGGCTGCTGGCTTGCCCTCCTCGATGGCATAGACGAACTCGTAGCTGGGTTTTTCCGAGGTGCCCTGGTCGGGCAGCCATACCTTCGAAGCGCGGCCGAGAGCGTCATACGCAAGATGGGTCCGTTTGCCGTTGGTGTCCTCCTGGGCCACCGGCTCGTCGCGGTGTGGTTCGAGCTCGGTGACGGTCTTCTGGGCGGTGCTGGTGTCGCCCCTCTTGGCCGGTGGTGTGGTCGTGGTGACCTTGGACGCGAAGCCGGTTGCCGGGCTGTAGGCGGTGGTCGTGGTGCGGCCGTCGGTCCGCTGGTCGCGGCTGAGGGCGCCACTGCTGGTCACCGTGACGTCGGCGGTGAGGTCCGTGGCCGTGAGCGGACGGCCGTAGCCGTCGAAGGTGGCGCCGGTTTCGAGGTAGCGGGCCGTCGAGCCGTCGTGCGTCTTGAGTACGGCGGTGGCGGTGGCGTCTCCCTTGACGGGAGCGGCGCCGTAGCCCGCGCCGTCGTAGGCGGTGCGGGTGTCGCTGAGGACGTCCTTGGCACGGTCGGGGGTGGCGTCGCATCCGACCGCGACGGTCTCCTCCCGGTAGGGGAGGGTCAGGATGTTCTCGGTGGTGTTGGTGGCGAATGTCGTGCGGGTGCACCGGTTGTCGGCGCCCGTGGAGTTGTCACCGTAGTCGTCGACCTGCACCAGACGCCCGGCGACGGTGTCGTAGGTGCTGCTGGCGGAGGCGACACGCCAGTCGGCGCCCGCGCCCTTGTCCAAGGAGGTCCACGTCTTGCTGTGGCCCGTGTCGGCGAAGTGGGAGCTGAGCGTGCCCCAGGAGTGCTTCTTGCTGGCGGTTTCGTGATGCCAGGGGCGGTCGACCGTCTTCTCCAGGATCTTCCCGCCGGGGCCGGAGTACGTCGCGGTCTTGTAGGTGAAGCCGCCGGCCGCCCGGTGATCCGTGATCGGGTCGCCCTCGCCGCTGCCGAGGGTAACGGTGACGGACTTGGTGCCGCCGTCCTTGTTCTCGCGGTCGCCGTGCATGCCGCGCAGGAAGTACGAGTCCTCCTGCGACTTCATTCCCCCGGTCCCCTGCCCGCCGGTCTCCTCGCGGACATGGCCGTAGCCGCGCCATTCGGACCAGGTCCGTTCTTTGTCCTTGACCAGGCCGCTCTCGTCGTAGTGCCAGGCGGCGCCACCCAGGTAGGAATAGCGGGTGACCTGGTCCGGGGCGCCGCCGGTACGGTCGGTGCTGGTGGCGGAGGTGACGACGTACTTGTTGAACCACTGGCGGTCCGCTGGGTCGGACGAGGATCCGCCGATGTACTGCGGGAAGCAACGGGTGGTGTTGGTCTCCGGGGTGGGCAGGTCGGCGGCCGCGCAGGCTGGAGCCGAGTAGTTGACGTCGACCTGGCCGCCGTACTCGTCGGCGACGGTCGAGAGGCGTGCCTTGATGAAGGGGGCGTAGCCGTCGCCGATCTTGTCGAGCCGGTTCTCCAGCTGGGTGTAGGCGAAGGTGGTCTTCGGCAGGGTGACCGCAGTCGCCGCGGTGTGGCCGGTGTGTTCGATGGAGTCCAGGAGCAGTTGGTAGTCGACGTCTGCCGTGCCCCAGCGTTGACCGAGCTGCCAGGAGTCGACCTTGTCGTACGCGGTGCCGTCCCGGACGTAACTGGTCACGCCGGTCAGGCGCTTGCGGGTCCAGAAGCTCGGCGAGAAGCGCCCTTGGTCGCAGGCCTTGCCCGCCTCGCAGTTCAGGTCATAGGGAGTGTCGTACCAGTACTGGGCGTGGGTGTCGATGGTGTCCGGTGCGCAGGTGACGCCGGTCTTGGGGAGGCAGCGCTCCGAGCTGGTGAAGTCGACCTTTGCCAGCGGTTCGGTGCCGTACATCGACGAGGACTTGAGGCCGTACTCGATGCGGTCGACGGTGCCACCGCGCACGTAGGGGGTGTCGTCGTCCTTGTTCAGGTTGCGCCCGTAGGAATTCTTCTCCTGGTCGTAGTAGTAGGCGACGGCGTTGCCGTGGGTGTCGACGGCGTAGTCCAGGTTCCAGCGCCAGCCCTGCTGGCACCAGGAGTCCTTGAAGGCGGCGGCGTGGCACGGCTCGTCGGTGTCGTCACCGAAGACGGGGGCGGTCCAGGTGGAGTCGGTCGTCTCGTCACCGGCTGTCCAGCCGGGCAGCCGGTGGTAGCCGAAGTAGAAGCGGGTGCCGTCCGGGTCGGTGAGCCGCCAGTACTCGCCGCTGTCGTCACCGTTGGCGCGCTCGCTGGAGGCAAGGCGCTTGATGCGGGTGCCGTCGTCCTTCTGGAGTTTCCACTCGTCGGCCCCGGTCGGGACCAGTTCGCCGGCCTTGCCGTTGAAGGAGAGAAAGGCGTTGTCGTACTTCCAGCACTGGTCGGCGGGCTTGTTGCCGTCGGCGTGCTCGATGCCGTCGTCGGCGCAGGGCTGGTACTTGCGTTCGATGAAGCCTGTCCACAGGTCGAAGCCGTCCCCGACCCAGGAGGACTGGTTGTTGCTGCCGCCGGTGCGGCCGTCGATCTGCGCGGAGGAGTAGGAGAGCCCCACGCTGGGCTTCAGCCCGCCGGGGACCTCCGGGGCAGGCATGTCGTACGCCCAGCTGAAGTCGCCCGTGTTGAGGTTGGTCTTCCACGTCGCGGAGGGGGCCAGCTTGGTCGCCTTGTAGTCGCCCTTGCCACCCGTCTCCGCCGCGACGGCCGCGAGCACGGTGGGCCCGTCGGCGCGCAGCTTCAGGGAGTCGGCGGTGAGGGTCTGCTGCTCGGTGTCGTTGGCCGTCCGCACCGGCTGGACGGCCGAACAGCCCTTCTTGCCCGGCGTGGTCAACGCGCAGGCGGGGAGCTCGACCAGGGTGAGACGGGAGGCATAGCCGCCGCCGTACGCGCCGGAGAACGCCGAGTAGTCCACGCGTACGCCCGCACGCCCGAGCGTTGCCTTCCCAGAGCGCTTCTCCTGATCCTGCTCCGGGTCCAGAGTGAACAGCAGGCCGCGCACCCCTGCCTTCCCCGCAGCCTTGCGGCTCATAACGCGGGCCTTGACGGGACCCGAGACCGAACCGTCCTGCGACTGCGACCGGACGGCCTTGCCACCGGTACGCATGGCTCCCGGCGGGGCTACCTCGATCGGGAGACCCTTGGCCTTCACCGGCTTCGGCGCGGACGACCGTGCGGCGGCAGGCCCGGGTATGTTCACGACGACTGTGCCCGCCTCCGGCCATGCGGTCTTCGGCGTCTCGCGCGGCGTACGCGGCCCCTTCTCCACCGTGCGGGGCCTCACCTTGCGCAGATCGGACCCATTGACGGGCCGTTCCGCCTTGGGCAGGTCGGGGCGCCCCTTGCTCGCGTCCGCAGTCGCCGTGGTCGAAGCGACGGTCCCCTGGAGCAGGGTGCCCACCAGGGCGGCCGATAGACCCAGTGCGATGCGACGCCGCAGGATGCTGCCGCTACGGGGCCGTTGTCTGCCGTTCATTCCTGAATCCATCCCTCATCTGCAGCACAGAACATGTGCGGATCTCCAAGAGCCGGTGAAGGTGACCTGTGAGGCGAGGTCCCAAGATCTGCTGGTGCGCCGTGACCGGCCTCGCCACGCAACGGCGCACCAGCCGGTGTTCACCCGGGCTTCGGGACCTCAGTGGGCAGTTCGAACCATGCATTCGCGATCCGCTGTACCTGCGCTTCGCTCAGCGCGCCTTCAAAGGTCCAGACGTCGTCGATCGCACCGGGCCAGTGTTGGACCGCTGTTCCGTTGCTCTTGCCGCGGCCGAACTGAAGGGGCCCGCCGGCGGGGAAGGACAGTGCGTTCTGCGCCGACGGGATAGCGTCCAGGCACGTCGGATCATCCGCGTCACCGTCGTCGTCCGCGTCTGTGCAGGCGACCTCCTGCAAGGACCCGTTCACATACAACCGGGCCTGCTTGGCGAATCCGTCGTAGACGAGGGCGAGGTGATTCCACTCCCGCTCATCGTTGAACTCGCTCGCGTTGTTGGCCCGGGCCACCACAGGATTCGCCCCGTCCCGGTCGAACACCGCCAACTGCCAGGCCCCCTTGCCGCCCTCGACATCGGGGTGCGGGAAGAAGCCGACTGAGAACGCGCTCCGCTGCTCCCCCGGGGCGCTCAGCGCCACCTTGGTCTCCTTCAGCTCCGCCGCGGCCTGGACCCAGGCCGTCGCCGTGAAGCTCCTGCTCGTGTCGACGGGCGCCTCGCCGGTCTGCGTGTAGTCGTCGATGCCGTCCAGCAGCAGGCCGCCCTCGCCCATGAACGCGGCGGAGGGGTCGATGCGGGAGTCGCCGTGCAGTGTGGCGTCGTTGTTCAGCGGCCCGGAGTCCGGGGTGGTGCCCGTCCCGTTCGCCGGGTCGCTCGCGTCGTCCAGCTGCCAGCGGCCGGTCAGGACGGGGCGCTGTTGGAAGAGCTGCTGCGCCTCGTCGGCGGAGATGGGCCGGTCGAAAAGGCGGAGGTCGTCGACCTGGCCGGGGAAGTGGCGGTCGGCCGCCCCGCTGTAGCTGCCGGCGCCGATCTGGAGGGGGCCGTCCGCGTAGAAGGCACCGCCGAGTTCGACGGACCCCGCCTCGGTGCCGTTCACGTACAGCGTGAGGGTGTCGGCGATCGTGTCGTGGACACCGACCAGGTGCGCCCACTCGCCCGCATGTGCCCTCTGCCCGGCGGGTTGCGTGGCACGTATGGGGCTGGCTGCCGGATCGTCGGCGGCGTACTGGTTGAAGGTCCATCTGTCGAGGTCGGCCGAGTAGTACAGCTCGAAGCCTGGACGGTGCTCCCCCGCCTGGGCGGTGATGATCGCCGCCACGCCCGGTTTGCGCTCCAGCTTGGCCCAGGCCGAGACGGTGAAGCTGCGGGAGGAGTTGACGTGCGGGGAGGCCACGCGGGCGTAGCCGTCGGTGCCGTTGAGGTGGAGCGACTTGCCCGCCACCCCGTCGACTCCCGCCGTGACCCCGCCCTGGAACTTCGCGGGCAGCACGTCGCCATGCGCCGCCAACTCCGCGGCACCGGGCGCTTCGTCCATCTCGAAGACGGCGATCGCGGGACGCCCCGGGTCGCCGACGCGGCCCTTGGCGTAGAGGGTGTCGACCTCGGACTGGGCGATGCGCTTGTCGAAGATCTGGAGGGAATCGATCTGGCCGGGGAAGAAGTTCCCGGTGAGATCGCCGTACGAGCCCGCGCCGATCCGCAGACCGCGGCGGGCCTCCCATGCGGTGGGGTGGTCGGTCTGACCCGCCAGCTTGCCGTTCACGAACAGCCGCAGGTGTTTGTCGACCCCGTCGTACGAGCCCACCAGGTGTGTCCACTCACCCGCGTGGGCGTCGCCCGGCTGCTCCGCCATCGCCCGGACGATCTTTGCGTCGACGTCGTCGGAGGCGTAGTGGTTGAACACCCAGCGGTTGAGGCCGGCCGAGTAGTACAGCTCGAAGCCCGGTGCGTTGTTGCCCGGTTGGGCCGCGACGATCGCCGCGCGGTCGGTCAGCTCGGACATCCGGACCCAGGCCGAGACCGTGAAGCCGCCTCTGTTGTCGACGACGGGGATGTCGGTGGCCGCGTAGCCGTCCGTGCCGTTGAAGGTGGCCGCCGTGCCGATCGCGCCCTCGCCGCCGGTGGTGACGCCACCGTGCACGGTGGCGTTGCGCGCGGGGGTGGACCCTTCGGCATTGGTGGCGCCCGCGTCCTCGTCGAACTGCCAGGTCGCGCGCTCGGGTTGACCGGCCTTCACCCGGAACTGGTAGGTGCGGATCTCCGACCCGTTGCCCGCCTCGTCGAACGACTGGGCGGTGACGAAGTTCAGCCCCGGCTCGCCGGGCAGCACCTTCGCCGTCTTCGCGGCGCCGCCCGACGTGGTGAGCTGGCGCTTCGCGCTCGGATCGCCGTTGACTCCGTACCGGTAGCGGTTCACGTCGGCGTCCGGCGCGTCCAGCGCGAAGTACCCGTACCGGCCCACCCCGTCGTACCAGGGATCGTCCGGGTTCTCCGGATCGGACGCCGGATACTCACCCGAGGTGATCGTCGGCGCCTTGGGCACCTTGGTGTCGCGGACGAAGTAGCAGCCCGTGGCCGAACCGGACCAGGACCAGGGCGAGTACTGCGCGCCGTCGTAGGCCCGGACATACCAGTGGACCGCCTTGTTCTCCGGCACGGACGACGGGAGCGAGATCTTGAAGTCGGACCCGGACCGCTTGGACGTCGTACGTCCCGGATTCCAGCGCACGATCAGCCCTTTGCCGTCGCCGGAATCCCACTTCGCCTGGAACTGGACGGAGACCGGGTCACCGTCCGGGTCCTTGATGTCGTTCGCCGAGATCTTGCCCAGGGTGCGCACGCGCGCCGCGTCCCCCGGGCTCTTGCACACCCCGCCGTACTCCATCGTCAGCTGCGACATCCGCACCTGGTGCGGCGGACGGTTGTACTTCACCCGCAGATGCGCCTTGTCGGAGAACCGCTTCCACGTCAGCGGGTCGGACTCACTGGCGGCCTTCATCCCGAAGGTGACCGAGGACCACCTCTTGGACGCGGCCTCCTGCACGGCCGCCTTCACGGAGAACTCGGCGTCCTTGGCCGCGCAGCCCTCGTAGCCGTACGCGAACGACTTGGCCGACAGCTCGTCGATCCAGAAGCCGGAGGCGGACTGCGAGTTCCAGGTCGTCGAGGAGCTGATGTCCTTGGTCCGCCACAGCTGCACCTCGCGGTCGGTGCAGGAGGCGGAGTGCATGTTCCGCACGACGAACTCGGCGGAGAGGATGTCCTTGCCCGCGAAGCGGGTGGTCGGAATCCGGTAGAACAGCCGCTTGAGGTCCTGCGGCTTGCAGTACGCCCAGCCGCAGAAGCCGAGCCCGGCGTTCGACTCGCCGTTGAACTTCCACTGTGGGGAGGAGTCCCAGTAGCGCGAGGCCATCGTCCAGGCGGACGCACGCGGGGAGTGCCACTGCGGATCGATGAAGACCGGGTAGGCGGTGTCCGCACCGCGCAGGACACCCTCGTCCGGGGTCAGGACCAGCGCGTCGCCCGAGGCGGGCACCTCCACGCCGACCGGGGCGAGCTTCCCGGACTCGGTGGGCGCGGGCTCACCGTCGCCACCGTCCGTGCCCTTCGTGCCGCCGGGCGCGGAGGCACCGGATCTGGCAGCACCGTTGCCGTCGCTGGAATCCCACATCAGCGGGGTGGAGGCCTCGAACACAGGCGACTCGGCACCCGCGTCCACCGCCTCCAGTCCGCCGGTCGATGTCTTCCGTACGGACACACCTGCGGAGCTGAGGCCCAGCCTCAGTTCGGAGAGCGCCGTACTGGCCGCGGCCTCCGCCGACTTGACCACCAGCAGCTGTGAGAAGCCGTCCACCTGTGCTGACAACCGCAGGTCGACGCCGGGCAGTACCTCCGGATAGACCGCCGTGTCACCGTTCAGCTGCGGGGTCGGTAACTGGCCCTTCGGCCAGCGCAGCTCCAGCTTCCGGCCGGTGCTCTCCAGCCGAACGAGCGGGGCGTCGCCGCCCCCGGAGAACTCCAGGCCGACCGTGGCCACCTTCGGTGCGACCATCCCGTCTCCGGAGGTGGCCAAGTCGGTGTTGACCGGCTTCCAGTCACCGTTCACCCGCGCGCGTATCGGGCGCAGGTACTCCCGGCCCTCCAGCTTGCCGTCCGGAGTGGCGAACAGCTCGCTGCTTTCGCCGCGTCGCGCGGTCACTTCGACGGGTTCGCCCGTGCGCGCGGCCTCGGCGAGAGCCTGCTCCTCGTTGCGGGAGGCCGCTGTGCGCTCGGCCTTGTTCTTGGCGGCGGACGATGACTCCGCACGCGTGGGCGGAGGTGTCGTTGGTTGCGCCGCAGCGCCATCCGGCAGCAACCCTGCCGCGAGCGCGCCCCCCAGCGCGCATGAGACCCAGGCTCTGCGCCACCCTCGCCTTCGCAGAGCTCTCCCCATAACCCCCACACCCCAGCCACAAGTTAAAGATCCCGTAAGAGATATGCGGGTTGACCGTAAGCGAGGCGTTCAACTCTGGTCCATACCGCTAAACGGACATAAGGCGTCACGCGACAGCCAGAATGAGTGTCCTGTGTCACGTTTAAGCAGATTCAGGAACCGAATCGTCAAACAACCGACAGTCAGTGCTTCCTGACGGAGTGTCCGGTTGAGGCTGCGGGGGAGACTCCTACACGTACGACAAGGTGGGTAACCGGCTGACCGAGACGCAGCATGACCCGGCCGGCAACCTCTCCCAGGACACCAAGCGCACCTACACCTACCCCGCCCCGGGCAGCCCGCAGCCGCACACCCTCACCTCCGTCACCCGCACCGGACCCACCGGCACGGCCCAGGACACCTACGCCTACGACGAGTCCGGTAACACCACCACCCGCACGCTGGGTGGTGACGCGCAGAAGCTGACCTGGGACGCGGAAGGCCACCTGGCCAAGGTCACCGAACCGGTCGAGGGCGCTGCGGACAAGGTCACCGAGTACGTCTACGACGCCGAAGGCAACCGCCTCATCTCCCGCACCTCGGAGGGGGACACGTTCCACTGGGGCGACCACACCGAGGTCACCGTGGCCAAGG
>NZ_AUKQ01000036.1:0-8701 GCF_000424825.1 Streptomyces sp. CNH287
GGGGGCTCTTGTGGGCGGCGGGGGGGCCGAACCAGCGGGTGAGGGCGGTGGTGAGGCCCTGGGTGTCCTGGCCGGCCCAGGCCACGTAGCCGTCGGGGCGTACCAGCAAGGCGGTGATCCCGGCCAGGGGGTCGGGGCCGGTGGCGGGTTTGGGTGCGGCGGTGGTGATGCTGACGCGGTCCTGCCACAGGGCGGCGGCCTGGCGCAGGGCGGGGTCGTCGGCGAAGTCGAGGAGGACGCCGCGGGCGGGGTGGAGCAGTTGGGTGGTGCTGGTCTCCTTGGCGGCGCCGGCCAGGGCGCGGGGGGCCAGGCGGCGGCCTTGGAGGGGGTGGGTGTGCTCGGGCAGGTCGTAGTGGGTGTCCAGGTGGCTGACGACGCCTGCCAGGTGGCGTTTGACGTCGTCGTACTCCAGGAGTTCGGTCAGCATCTGGCGCAGCGGGTCGGCGGGGGCGCCGCCGAGGAAGACCATGCCCTGGGCGCGGGTGTTCATCAGCAGGCGGCGGCCGGCGGCGTGCCGTTCGCGGTGGTAGCTGGCCAGCAGGTCCGGGGGGGCGTCGCCGCGCAGGTGGGCGGCGAGTTTCCAGCCGAGGTTGGCGGCGTCCTGCACGCCGGTGCTCAGTCCCTGGCCGCCGGCGGGCAGGTGGATGTGGGCGGCGTCGCCGGCCAGCAGGACGTGTCCGCGCCGGTATTGGGAGACCTGGCGGGTGGCGTCGGTGAAGGAGCTGACCCACTGGGCGGCGCCGTGGTGGATGTCCTCGCCGGTGATGTGCTGCCAGGCGTCGGCGACCTCGTCGAAGCTGATCTCCTCTTCGGTGTCGCGGGCGGGGGTGCCGTGGGGGCACACGATGATGCGGTCGACGCCCTCGCCCAGGGGGGCGGCCATGACCATGCCGTGGGGCAGGGTCTCGCCCAGGAAGCGGGGCTTGAGGTGGCAGCCGGTCACATCGGCCAGGAACATCGCGCGGGTGGCGGAGGTGCCGGGGAAGTCGAATCCGGCCGCCTGGCGCACGGTGCTGCGTCCGCCGTCGCAGCCGACGAGGTAGGCGGCCTCCAGGGTGCGGGGGCCCTGGGGGGTGGAGACCTGGACGCGCACGCCGTGGCTGTGGTCGTCCAGGTGGAGGAACTCCCAGCCGCGGTGGAGCTGGGCGCCCAAGGAGAGCGCCCAGTCCTGGAGGACTTCCTCGGTCTTGGACTGCGGGATGCCGCGGGCGCCGAAGTGGGCGTCCTCCAGCACCGTGTAGTCGAACTGCACGCCGCCGAAGTGGCCCATCGCGCTGGTGGCCAGGGTCTCGCCCTGGCCGAAGCGCGGCAGCAGTCCGCGCTGGTCGAAGACCTCCATGGCGCGGGCGGTGAAGCCCAGGCCGCGGGACTGCCCGGTGGGGGCCGCCAGCTTCTCGATGAGCGTCACCCGGGCCCCGCCCAGGCGCAGTTCCCCGGCGAGCATCAGTCCGGTGGGGCCGGCGCCGACGATGACGACGTCGGTCTCCAGCGTGTTCCCCTCCATGGCCACACTTCCCTTCCCTAGCGTGTGTTGCGGAACCTGCCGACGAGGCGGGCGGGCCCCGTGGTCAGTGCGGTGCGCCGAACCAGTGCTCCAGCGCCGCCGGCAGCCCCTGCCCCCCGGCGGGGGCGGCGGGGGCGGGGGTGGTGCGGGGGGTCTCCTGGACCCAGGCGATGTAGCCGTCGGGGCGGACCAGGAGGCGGTCGATACCTGCCAGGGCGGAGCCGGGGCGGGTACGCGCGGCGGCGGTGGCCACCTGCTGGGTGTAGCGGGACAGGGCGGCCCGGGGGGCCGGCGGGCGGGGAGCGGGGGGCGGGCCGTGGTCGTGGTGGCTCAGGTCGAGCAGGAGGCCGCGGCCGGAGTGCAGCAGGTCGGGCAGCCGGTGGTGCGCGGCACCGGGGCGGGGGTGGGCCGCGTGGGGGGGCAGGCGGCGGCCCACCAGCGGATGGACGGCCGGGGGCGGCGTGGTGGGGGGCGGGGTGGTGGGGGGGTGGTGGATGTCCAGGCCGCTGATCTTGGCGGCCAGGTGGGCGCGTACCGGTTCCAGTTCCAGCAGCTGGGCCCATATGCGGCGCAGGGGTTCGATGGCCGGGTCGCCCAGCAGCAGCAGGGCCTGGGCCTCGATGTTGGCCAGGACGCGCGCGCCCACCGCGTGCCGCTCGCGGTGGTAGCTGTCCAGCAGGTGCGGGGGGGCGTGGCCGTGCAGGTGGGCGGCGAGTTTCCAGCCCAGGTTGAAGGCGTCCTGGAGGCCGAGGTTGAGGGCCTGGCCGCCGATGGGCATCTGCTGGTGGGCGGCGTCCCCGGCGAAGAGGAGGGGGCCGCTGCGGTAGTGCTCCAGCTGGCGGTTGGCGTCGGAGAAGGAGTTGGCCCACAGCGGGGTGCCGCCGCTGATGTCCTCGCCGGTCACCTCCTTCCACACCCGGGCGATCTCCTCGAAGCCGACCTCCTGGGTGCGGCGGGGGGCGGGGGTGCGGAAGGCGTGCGCCATGACGCGGGTGACGCCCTCGCGGTGGGCGGCGATGGCCAGCCCGCCCGGCAGCCGCTCGAAGCGCCGGTCGGGTATGCGGATGCCGGTGACGTCGGCGCGCAGCAGTTCGCGGCGGGCGGGGCGGCCGGGGAAGGGCACCTGGGCCAGGGCGCGCACCGTGCTGTCCTGCCCGTCGCAGGCGACCAGGTAGTCGCCGCGGATGCGGTGTGCTCCGGTGGCGGTGGCCGCCACCGCCTCCACCCCCCGCTGCCGGCCGTCCTTGGGGCGGGGGGCGCAGCTCTCCAGGCGGTGGCCGCGGGCGATGAAGGCGCCCAGGTCGCGGGCGCGCTGGGCCAGGAGTTCCTCGGTGCGTGCCTGGGGGATCTTCCACTGGCCCTGGTAGGGGCTGTCCTGGGCCAGGTCCATGGGGATGCCGCCGAAGTGGCCGCGCATCTCGCGGGGTGCCCCGGCCAGCTCGGGCAGCAGGCCGCGGGAGTCGAGGATCTCCATGGTGCGGGCGTGCACCGTGGTGGCGCGGGAGGCGGTGGAGGGTGCGGTGCGCTCCTCCAGGACGGTCACCTCGATGCCGGCCAGGGCCAGTTCGCAGGCGAGCATCAGTCCCACCGGTCCGGCGCCGGCCACGATGACCTGGGTCTCGCGCGGTGCGGGGGCCACCTTCACTCCTGGCTCTCGGCGTGGTTCTTGGCGTGTTCCAAGGTGGCGCGGCTGTTGGTGCTCAGCGCGTTGTGCACGTAGGTGCGGGCCTGGGCGGCGGTGGCCTGCGGGCCCAGGACCTTTGCGATGTTGGCGGTGTTGAGGGTGACGGTGTGCTGGGAGGAGGCGGTGGTCACCCCCTGCTGCTCGGTGAAGGTCCACACCCCGGTGTGCAGGGTCATCAAGGCGGGCAGGGTGACCTGCTTGTAGGCGATCTTGTGGTGGGGGAAGGTGACCCGGTAGGACTTGGTGGTGTGCACCGAGCCGTCCTTGGCGCGGGTGTCCATCTCCAGGGTCTGCAGGTGCGGGCTCTCCTCGCTCAGCCGCACGCTGGCCACGTGCGGCAGCCGCTTGGCCCACAGTCCGGCCTCGTCGATGAAGGCGTAGGCGGCCGCGGCGCCGGCGTGGATGGTGAGGCTGTCGGTGAAGGAGAAGGTGTGCTCCTCGGCCGCGTGGGCGGCCTCCAGGTTCTCCTTGAGCGCTGCCAGCTCCGAGCGGCTGTTGCGGTCGACGGCCTCGTCGATCCACGCCAGGGAGGCCGGGTCGTCGCCGATGGCCCGGTAGTCGTGCAGCAGCCGCACCCGGCAGGAGCCGGCGCCGTCCTCCTGGATGATCCAGGTGCCGCCCATCTGGGCGACCGGGGGGGCGGTGACCTCCTGGCGGAAGGTGATGCGCCCCCCTGCCTGGTCCAGGGTGCGGCGCGAGGTCCAGTTCTTGGCCTCGCCGTTGGCCGTCGCCCAGATGCGGATCATCTCCTGGTCGCCGTCGCGCTCGACCTGCTCGGCGAGGATGGTGGGCGGGAAGATACGCGGCCAGTGCTCCACCTGGGCCAGCAGCCGGTAGACGGCTGCGGCGGGCGCGGCGACGGTGGTGGCGTGCTCAACCTCGCGGATCATCTGACCACTTTCTTCTCTGCGGAAAAATGGGGAGGGGCGGTGCGGGCAGGAACATCGGATGCCGGCAGCAGCCGGCGAAGATGCCGGCGAAGACTGCGGGGCCCGCCCCGGGCCCGGCCGGGCCCGGGGGTGGCGCTAGAAGTTGCCCAGGCCGCCGCACACGTTCAGCGCCTGCGCGGTGATGGAGGCGGCGGTGTCCGAGACGAGGTAGCCCACCAGCGAGGCGACCTCCAGGGGGGTGGAGTAGCGGCCCAGGGGGATCTTGGCCTGGAACTTCTCCAAGATCGCCTCCTCGGTGGTGTCGTAGGCGGCGGCGTAGCCCTGCCGCACCCGCTGGGCCATGGGAGTCTCCACGTAGCCGGGGCAGACCGCGTTCACGGTGATGCCCGTGGGCGCCAGTTCGTTGCCCAGCGCCTTGGTGAAGCCGACCACCGCGTGCTTGGAGGCGGAGTAGGGGGCGCCCAGCACCACGCCCTGCTTCCCCGCGGTCGAGGCGATGTTGATGATCCGGCCGCGGTCCTTGTGCCGCATCCCGCCCGCGTTCAGCACCTCCCGGGTCATCCGGAAGACGCTGTTCAAGTTGGTGTCGATCACCTGCGCCCACAGCTCGTCGCTGATGTCGGCGGTCACCCCGCCGCCTGCCCGGCCCGCGTTGTTGACCAGCACGTCCACCGTCGCGAAGCGCTCCACCGCGGCGGCCACGAAGAAGGAGACGGCCGCGGGATCGCACACATCGAGCGCACAGCCCTCCACCTCCCAGCCCTCCCCCCGCAGCTCCTTGACCGTGGCGGCCACCCCCTCCTGGCTGCGCGCCCCCAAAAACACCCGGTGCCCCCCTTGGGCCAGCAGCCGCGCGGTGGCCAGCCCGATCCCGCTGGTCGCCCCGGTCACCAGCGCCACCGGAGCGCCGGCCGCCTGCCCGCCCGCCTCGTTGTCACCCATCGAAGATCCCTCCCCTTTTTTCTTTCGTCTCTTGCCGGTCAGGCGGCGCGGGCCGCGGACAGATGCGCGTTGACGGCCTCGATCAGCCCGCGCGGGGTGAGCACCTCGCCCAGCACGTCGTCATCCAGCGAGATGCGGTACTCCCGCTCGATACGGCCCCCCGTCTCCAGCAGCGCCAGCGACTCGTACCCCAGATCCTGGAAAGCGGTGTCCAGGACGGCCTCGCCCTCCCAGTCGACGCTCTCCTCCCCGCCCGCCGCCTCCAGCACGATCCGCTTGAGATCCGCGAGGGTGAAAACCGCGACAGCCATACAAATAACCCCATTTCCTGTCATTTCATGGTGAAGTATTCAGAGTTGGGTGGAGCAGTGTGCGGCACCTGATGCGGGTGCGGTCAGGGCAGGGCGTCGCCCGCGCGCAGGACGGCGGCGGCGTTGAACCCGCCGTGCCCGCGGGCCAGGACGAGCGCGGTGGCCAAGGCGGCCGGGCGGGGCTGGCCGGTGACCAGGTCCAGGTCGTAGGCGCAGGCCTGGGTGTGCACGGTGGGCGGGATGACGCCCTCGCGCATCGCCAGCAGCGCGCCGGCCACGTCCAGGGGGGCGGCGCCCGAGTAGAGGCGCCCGGTCATCGTCTTGGGGACGGTGACCGGCACGCCGTGCGGGCCGAACAAGGAGGTGAGGGCGTTTGCCTCGGCCGCGTCCAGATCCGGGCTGCCGGCGCCGTCGGCGAAGACGACGTCCACCTCCCGCGGCTCGATGCCCGCGTCGGCGAGGGCCACCTGCACGGCGCGGCGCAGCGCGGGCGGGCGGGCGCTGCCGGGGGCCGGGTCCATCGTCGCCCCGTAGCCGGCCAGCTGCCCGTAGACACGGGCGCCGCGGGCGCGGGCCGCCTCCAGCTCCTCCATGATCAGCAGTGCGCCGCCCTCCCCGGGCACGTAGCCGCGCGCCCGGCGGTCGAAGGGCAGGTAGGCCGCCTCCGGCTCCTCGCAGGTGGACAGGCGGCGGCTGGTCAGCTGCGCCACCCAGCCCCACGGGCACAGCGAGGCGTCCACCGCGCCGGCCACGATCAGCGGGGTGCCGCGGCGGATGAGGCGCCGCGCCTGGGCCAGCGCGTCCAGCCCGCCGGCCTGGTCGCTGACCACGACGCCGGCGGGGCCCTTCATCCCGTTGCGGATGGAGATCTGGCCGCTGTTGACCGCGTAGAACCAGGCGAAGGACTGGTAGGCGGAGACGTGCGAGGCGCCCTGGCCCCAGAGTTTGCGCAGCTCGTCCTGCCCGAACTCGAAACCGCCCGAGGAGGAGGCGGTCACCACGCCCATGTCGAAGGCGGGCAGCTGGTGGGGGGTGATCCCCGCGTCCTGCAGTGCCCAGTCGGCCGCCGCCAGCGCCAGCCGCGTCATCCGGTCGGTCTGCGGCAGCAGGCGGCTGGGCAGGTGGTCGGCCGCCACGAAACCGGGCACCTGCCCGGCCAGCTTCGCCGGATACCCCGAGGGGTCGAAACGCGTGAGGCGCCCGATGCCCGACTTGCCTCCGCAGGTGGCCGCCCAGAAATCCTGCGCGCCCAGCCCGTTGGGCGCCACCACGCCCAGCCCGGTGACCGCCACCGCCCGCGCGCTCACCGCATGCTCCGCTCCGGCCGCGCCAGCACCATCGCCGACTGGAACCCGCCGAAGCCGCTGCCCACCGTCAGCACCGCATCCACCCTCTTCTCCCGCGCCACCCGCGGCACATAGTCCAAGTCGCACTCCGGGTCGGGGGTGTGCAGGTTCGCGGTGGGCGGCACCACCTGGTGCTCCATCGCCAGCGCCGAGGCCGCGACCTCGATCGACCCGATCGCGCCCAGCGAATGCCCCACCATCGACTTGATCGAGGAGACGGGCACCCGATAGGCGTGCTCCCCCAAGGACGCCTTGAAGGCGGCCGTCTCATGCCGGTCGTTCTGCTTGGTGCCGCTGCCGTGCGCGTTGACGTAGTCGATCTCCTGCGGGTTCATCCGCGCCTCCCTGAGCGCCACCCGGATCGCCTCCGCCATCTCCGCGCCGTCCGGACGCAGCCCCGTCATGTGGTAGGCGTTGCTGCGCGTCGCGTACCCGGCGACCTCCGCGTAGATGTGCGCCCCGCGCGAGCGCGCCGCCTCCAGCTCCTCCAGCACCACGAACGCGGTGCCCTCCCCCAGCACGAACCCGTTGCGCGTCCCGTCGAAGGGCCGCGAGGCGCGGTGGGGCTCCTCCACCCGCGGCGTGGTCGCCTTGATCGCGTCGAAGCAGGCCATCGTGATCGGGGAGATCGGCGCGTCCGAGGACCCGGCGACCATCACCTGCGCCGACCCCTCGCGCACCAGCTCCGCCGCGTACCCGATCGAGTCGATGCCCGAGGTGCAGCCGGTGGAGACCACCGTGGAGGGGCCCTCGGCGCCCACCGCCCACGCCACCTCGGCCGTGAAGGAGGAGGGCACCAGGTGGTCGTAGAGATGCGGCACCGCATACCGGTGGTCCACCAGATCCAGCCGCCCGCCGTCGCTGACGACCCGGTACTCCTTGTCCAGCCCCATCGTGGCGCCCACCGCGCTGCCCACCGTCACCCCCACCAGGCCCGGATCGCCCAGCGCCGGCTGCACCCCGCTGTCGGCGACCGCGCCGCGCGCGGCGACCACCGCCAGCTGCGCGGCACGGTCCATCCGCCGCACCTCCTGCGGACCCAGACCCATCCCGTAGGGATCGAAATCGATCTCCGCGGCCACCTTCGAGCGAAACGGCGCCGGATCGAAGAAGGTGATCCCCCGCGTCGCGGTCCGCCCCTCGCTGAGCAGCGCCCAGAAGTCCTTGACCCCCACACCCCCCGGAGCGATCACCTCCATCCCGGTGATCACCACACGACGCCCACTCACGAAGACGCCTCCCACGAGTAGAACCGCGCCGCCATCGCATCCGCCGGAGACCGCCACGTCGCCGGATCGTACGGAGCGATGAACGGCTTCAGATCCTCACTGATCCGCACGAAACGCGGATCAGTCTTCGCCTCCTCGATCAGCTCACCGCCATTGTCCTGATCAAAATCCTGGAGATGAAAATACAGACCCCGAAACGAGAACAGCTGACGCCGCCGCGTCCCCATCAAATGCGGCATCCGCGTCCCGTCGAAATCAGCGAACAACTTCGCCACCTCGGCGTCCGCACCAGGCTCCATCCGCGCAACGATCAACGTGCTGTACATACAGACCCGCTCCTCAGCGATCAACAGCCGACACAGAAACCCGCACACACCCTCCCCGGCCCGAAAACCCGGAACCGGAGACCACACGCAGACGACACCACCCACAACAAAATCGCGGAGACCCGACCATGAACCCGGCAGCGGAAAACACCCCTCCGAAGCCCTCCCCCAAGACTCATAAACAACCCCCTCCCCCATCAAGACACCCCACTTCACATCTCCGTCCGCTTCCGTCAGATCCCACACACCCACTACAGCCACGTCAGAAAACCGCCAACCCCACGCCAGACACCCCCACCCCCACGTCAAACCCCCACCCCCGCAAACCCCCGGAGCCAACAGCCAGAAGACCGGAAGACCGGAACACCCCAGACCGGAACACCAAGGACCAAAGAGCCAGGACACCAAGAAGCCAGGACCCGAAGAAGCCGGAAGACACGAGGGGCCGGAGGCTCGAGGGGCCGGAGGC
>NZ_AUKQ01000037.1:0-7787 GCF_000424825.1 Streptomyces sp. CNH287
ATCCCCCTTGGGGGCGGCCACCAGGCCGTCCTGGCCGACGACGGCACCTGGACCATCACCGTCGCCGATCACCACGGCACCGGCCAACTCGCCATCGACGCGGCCACCTTGAAGCTGACCGCCCAGCGCCGCACCCTGCCCTTCGGCGGCCCACGCGGCGCGGAACCCGCCTCCTGGCCCAGCACCCGCGGCTTCGTCGGGGGCATCGACGACACCCAGGACACCGGCCTCACCCACCTCGGCGCCCGCGAATACGACCCCACCACCGGCCGCTTCATCTCCGTAGACCCGCTCATGGATCTCACCGACCCCCAGCAGATCCACGGCTACACCTACGCCAACAACAACCCCCACACCTACAGCGACCCCACCGGCGAAATGTTCGCCGGCAACGATGGCAAAGGCTACGGCGTCGTCCCCAAATCCAACGGTAAGGGCTCCCGCCTCTCCAACCACGGCACCACCCACAGGAGCTACAACAAGAGGTACGGCAGAGCCGCTTCAGGAAGTCTTGGCTACGGTGGCAGAGCAGTCGGTGGTGCTGCATACAGCGGCAGAGCAGTCGGTGGCGCTGCATACAACAGCAGAGCACGAAATGGCGTGCACCGGGCTAACTGGGGCACTCCGCTCGACCAATTGAACAAAAGCTTCTATCCGGACACCAGGAAGTTCCTCTTCGGTGGTGGTGCAGCAAACCTGACGAAGGAACTCCTACTCCCCGATACCGATGCATGGATGGGCTGCAGGCAGAACTTCGGAATCAACAAGAACTGCGGCAGCGCCCTCCTGGATGCGCCGTTACTCAAATACCTCAAACTAGCCGGGAAGGGCGTGAAGTGGCTCGGTAAGCGCTTCAGTAAGTTGTTTGGGAAGGGGTGCCACAGCTTCACTCCCGGTACGCAGGTCCTCCTTGCCGACGGCACTCGCCAAAACATCGAAGATATCCAACTCGGCGAGAGGGTCACAGTTACCGACCCCGAAACCGGGAAGACAACTACCCGTGAAGTCGTCGGCACCATCACCACGAAGGACGACAAGAACTTCACCGACCTCACCATCACCACCGACGACGGCCCCGCCTCCCTCATCTCCACCACCACCCACCCCTTCTGGTCCCCCTCCGAGAACAAATGGGTCAACGCCGGCGACCTCACCGCAGGCATGACCCTCCACACCCCCGACGGCGACACCGTCACCCTCACCGCCACCCGCCACTTCACCAAACACCAGACCACCCACGACCTCACCATCAACAACACCCACACCTACTATGTACACGCAGGCGAGACACAGGTACTCGTTCACAACAGCAACTGTGATGTTGCTGGCCGAGAGCCTTGGCAGCTAACCAAGGAAGGCTCGACGAAACTCCTAAAGGGAGGTCCGTTCAAGACCACCTTCTATAAGAGTGCCTCGGACGGTACCTGGTGGACTCCGGACGTGACCGGCCACGGTGAATCGGCGTTCAAGGTCTATCGGGAGACCAGTAAGGGCCTCGAATGGATCTCGGATGCCGATAAATACGGCGACTACATGCCGGACAAGTGGAAGGGCGATACGGGGAAGTTCATACCGAACAGCAATTTACGGGGCGTCAAGAGATGATCGAGACTGCCGACGAGTTCGTACGGCTGCGCAACAGCTCAGATCCACAGGAATGCCGAAGGGCAGCAGTTGAGGAGGTGCCCGCGCAGGTATGGATGGAGGTCGTCGTTCGATATCCGGAAGAACGGGTGGCAGTTGTCCAGAACAAGACGGTGCCGTTGGCTGTTCTGGAAATACTGATCGACGACCCTGATGCTCGCGTCCGTTTCATGGTGGCCATGAAGCGGAAACTGTCACCGGACCTTCTCGAGCGCCTCGCTCACGATGTGGACGAATCGATCAGAATGAGGGTCGCGCAGCACAGGAATACGTCGAGGGAGACATTGGAATCCCTTCGGCACGACCCCTGGAGCGAAGTTCGTGCGGCTGTGGACGACCGACTAGGCGGCGCTGGCAGCGATCTCCATTGAGGTGAGTCGATCGGCCTGAAGAGCCCCACCAAGTTGTGTTTCGGTGGGGCTCTTCAACGGTTTGACGACAACGCTGACCGGCAATGTCAGCGGACGACGGCTGTGGTGGATGGGCCGTCGGGGAGGTTGGCGACCCCGCCGAGTGCGTGTCGATGGCCTGGCGCTGGAGGCGGAGTCGGACGTGGGCGTACACGGTGGCGGTAGCACCCAATGCGGGTGTGGTCGAGGATACCCTTGGTGACGACGAGCTTGTCCTGCGCCAGGAGCGGGAGGGGGAGCGGGATGACGCCGACCCCCTACTACGCCTCGGTGCGGCGACGGGGGACGGCTCCCGGAGAGCTGTTCAGAGTTTCATTACTGGTTCAAGGCGGTCCGACTTCGTCGTGGTGTGGGGTCGTGGGTCGCTGGAGGGTTCCCTCGCTGCCCGGTCACCGGAGGCGTACCAGGAACCCCCGGGGGGCCGCCAAGGCCGAGCGCAAGCGTCACGATGTGAGCCTTGGCGGCCCCCGGGGAACCCTGGCACGGCGAAGCTGCCCGACCGACGAGGGACCCCTCCCACTCAGGCCGCGATCCTGCCGGAGCCCGGCCCGCCACATGGTGGGGCACCCCTCTGGGCGGGTGTCTACCGGATCGCCCCCGGCTGATGTGCCGGCCGGGCGTACCGTGGAGTGGGAGGTGGCGAGTTGATGATTACGGAGCTGGCCGACAACGTCCGCAAGTACCGGCGCCGCGCGGGGATGAGCCAGGAGGAACTGGCCCACGCCGCAGGCGTATCGCCGGGCACGGTACGCAAGGCCGAGCAGGGCGGCACTCTCCGCATGGAGACCTTGCATGCGCTCGCCCGCGCGCTTGGGGTGACCACCGCCGCCCTGATGGCGTCCGATGCCCCGGAGTCCGTCGGGCGGACCGAGGAGCCGAACCGTGTCAATCTGATTCAGCTCCGTGCCGCCCTCACCCCGGCCGTCGGAGTCGTGGACCAGGACGCCGAAGCCGTGGGCGAGGAGCCGAACCTGCGTACCTTCCGGCGGACGCTGCAAGACGCACGGGTGTTGTACTTCTCCGACAGCTACAAGAGCGTCGCGGCTCAACTGCCGGGCCTGCTGCGTGATGCCGCACAGGCCGTCGCCTACTACGACAGCGGGGACGAGCACCGGCAGGCTCTGCTGGCCCGCGCCGAGGCCCTGCGTCTGGCTGGCACCTACCTTACCCAGGTGCGGCAGTACGACATCGCGTACGCCGCTGTGCGCGGCGCCATCATGGACGCCCGTCTGGCCGGAGACATGCTTGCGGCGGGCTCCGGTGTCGGCTGCATGTGCTGGCTGCTGGTGCGCCAGGGCCGATTGGACGAGGCGGAACAGGTCGCCGCCCGGAGCATGGACGCGGTGGAGCCGAAGATCACCGGGGCCGAGCCGGACCGCTACGCGGTGTGGGGCGGCCTGGCGATGGAGGCCGCCGCCGCAGCCGCGAGGAACAACCGTCCCGACGAAGCGAAGGAGTACCGTCAGGCCGCCCGGGTTGCGGCAACCGCGGTCGGGACAGCGCATCGCAACGTCTCCCGGCACTGGTCCGTCTTCGGGCCGGTCACCGTCGCGGTCAAGGCACTCGAAGACGACATGGTCGTCGGTGACTCCCGCGCGGTGGTGCGCAAGGCTGGCGAGCAGGAGGAGTTGTCGCCCAAGGCGTGGAAGCGCTTGGGCAGGCCCAGCACCAACGACGGGAACCGCTTCACCCTCGATGTGGCGCGTGCCCACACACGGACCGGCGACTTGTCGGCCGCCATGGACGAGTTGACCCGTGCCAGGGAAGCCGCCCGGCAGTGGCTGAGGCACCAGAACGGGGCCGCCGAGACCATGCAGGAGATCCTGGGCAAGCGCAAGCGCACCCTCACGACGGAGATGCGCGAAATGGCCGACTACCTGGGCGTTGTCGGGTAGCTGCCACGCAGCGTGGCAGTTCGTGAACATGGAGTCGCGAACTGCCACGGCTGCCGTCTGGGGTGACGATCGGTCAGTGCCTACGGTCAGTGCGTCCACCGTCAGTGACCCAGGCCGGGGGTGCCCAGTGAGCCAGCCCAGGAGCGATGCCGACCGCATACGTCGCAGAGAGTTGTACGACGCCGCGTCGGGCGGGGGAGGTCCCCGCTTACTGCCGTGGACCAGCCCGGAGGGGAAGCCCTGCTACCTGAGCAGCGACGGCCGGGGCTACCTCTCCACCCTCGCCGACAGCATCGAGACGGCACAGCTCAGCATGGGCCAGGAACTGTTGGACTACGCCCGCGCGGCCACGGCACCCGGCGCGAAAACCCTGTCGGCGACCGAATACCGCTGGCTGGCCCGCCGGTTGACCGAAGCCCTGACGGACGCGCTCAGGGTCGCGGACTCACGTGGCCAGTGCATCCCGGATCACGAAGAGGCGACCGAAGATGCCTGACTCCCCGAACGCCGGCGCACCAGTGCGCATTGCCTCTCGGGGGCGCCACCGCTTCCGCGAGTACCACGTGACCACCGTCCCCGACCCCCTGGCGCTGCCGAGCATCGAGGCGATCTGCGTCACCGGCGAAGAGCGCAACTGCGGTGCCACGTCCGGCACGCTGCACACCTCAGACGAGCTGACCCGCTGGATCGCCGGACACTGCGCCCAGAGCGGCCACGAACTGTACGAACAGACCGTCCGCGCCCTCGTCCGTGCCGAGCCCGGCGCGTGGCAGTAAAGTCCCCCGCGCCGACAGCACGCCAGCGGCAACGCGACCCGTGCGGCCCGAGCCGCTGACGGCAGTAGCGACGGCAACACCCACGGATTTCCCCGCACAACCACGGACAACAGCGGAACCCGAAACCGCCGCTGATCTGCAAATACGCAGATAGAGAGGGGTCGCGTAGCACACGTACTATGTACTCGCAGGCAAGACACCGATCCTCGTACACAATTCAAACTGCATTGTAGGAACCCGGCAGGTTGACCACGCTTGGGATCAGCATTCGCCTGGAGGGGCCTACCATAAGGCCGGAAAGATGGAGAATGTATTTGCTGACGGAGTCGACAAGACCCGGTTCCGGGGGATGGTGGATGAGGCGATCAAGAACGGGACGCAGGTTCCTAGGGCCAAGTCGGACCCCCGCGGAGGATACTACATCGACCACGATTTTGGCGATGTGGAAGTCGGTGCGATGGGTCAGAACGGCATGAGAATCGTCGTTGATGATGCGGGGAACTTCGTCACCGCGATGCCGAAGTTTATGTACCAGGGGATAAAATGATCTCGTTTGCATTCCTGCCCCGCATTGATGATCCATCCTGGGATTCTGATGGCTTGTCGGGGGTCTCAGCTCGCACGCTAACGGCCGACGACCTAACTTTTCACTACTTCACCTCCGACGTAGTGATCGGTGATGAGCGCAACGAAGTTCCATTGAGGACGCCTGGCCTCCCCGTCGTGGACTTTGTTCTGATGTTTGTTCAGCTGTGCCGCGAAGTCGCATCATCCGGTGAATCAATTGTGGAGTCTTCGCAGACTCAGGATTCAATTTCAGCTATGAGGGCGGGAGACGCAGTGGAACTCTCCTATAGCTTTTCCGATGTTATTTCGGAAGTATCTCTGCGCGACTTGAAGGAGGCTCCACGCAGGGCCTTCCAGTCCGCCCTCGAGGTGCTTTTTTCCGCTCATGGCGACTTGAGGTTTAACGGGTACCTAATCGAACTTGCCGACCTCATCCGATCGGGCTGATCGGATTTCTCGCCTTCCGGAGGAGCTGAAAACAGGAGCCCCACCGAGTTGCGCTCGGTGGGGCTCCTGTGCCGTCTTGCGGCAACTTCAGAGGACAACTGCCGAGGCGGACGGATCGTCGGTGGCCTCGTTGGTCCAGCTGAGGGCCATTCAGCGGTCGATGGCGTCGCGCTGGAGGCGGAGGCGGATGTGGGCGTAGACGGTGGCGGTGACGCCGATATGGGCGTGGCCCAACAGCTCCTTGATCACGACGAGTTCCACTCCTTGCTCCAGGAGGAGGGTGGCGGTCGAGTGGCGGAGGTCGTGGAACCGGATGCGGCGGAGTCTGGCCTGGCGGAGCAGGATGTTGAAGTGCCGGGTGAGGGTGGACCCGTCGATCGTGGCGCCGTCGAGGCGGGTGAAGACGTAGCCGCTGTCCTTCCAGCCCGTCCCCGCCGTCTCGCGTTCCTTGCGCTGTCGGTCGCGGTGCTGCTCGAGGGAGCGCTGGCACGGCGTCGGCAGGGCGATGCGCCGCTCCGAGCTCTTGGTCTTGGTCGGGAGGGCGGTCAGGTCACCGGAGTTGGTGCGCTGGAGGGTGCGTCGGATGCTGGCGGCTCCGCCGGCCAGGCCAAGCCCTTCCCAGCGCAGGCCGAGGAGTTCGCCCTTGCGGAGCCCGGTATGCAGAGCGAGTTCGAACAGCGGCTGCAACCGGTGACCGCTGGCGGCGGTCAGAAACTGGCGTGCTTCGTAGGCGGTGTGGGGTTCGAAGCGGTGGGGCCGTGGTGTGCCGGTGCGGACGTTGCGGGCGACATTGCGCAGGATTTCCTCCTCGCGCACGGCGTGCTCCAGCGCGGACTTGAGCACAGAGTGCACGTAGCTCAGGGGCAGAGGTGAGAGCCGCTTGGAGCAGCACTTCCCGGCAGCGCAGCAGAAGGGTTCGACACGGGCGGCGTCGAGCCCGCGGACGCAGCATTGGCAGGTGGTTCGGAGCTGGTTGAGCCAGGTACGGACGTCCTTGCCGGTGGCGCCGCAGGCACGGACGCGGCGGCGGGTGTCGCGTGCAGTGGTCATCAAGCGGCGGCTTCCTGGCCAAGGCGGGTGCGGATGAAGCCGGGGCAGCAGGGTCTGACCGGTGCCGTCCGGGCCATCGAGCCGGATCACGGCGCGGAAGTGGACCAGACCCCGCTGCCGGCACTCGGCGACCACCGCGAAGCAGCACCCACCCCTTCTGGTCCCCCTCCGAGAACAAATGGGTCAACGCCGGCGACCTCACCGCAGGCATGACCCTCCACACCCCCAACGGCGACACCGCCACCCTCACCACCACCCACCACCACACCAAACACCAGACCACCCACAACCTCACCATCAACAACACCCACACGTACTATGTACTCGCAGGTCAGACACCGGTACTCGTTCATAACTCTGGCGGAATGGACGGATGCAGCGATGCCGCATACCAGGGCGTGCTTCATGTTCGCGAAGAAGCTGAGAAGGAATTGAAGGAAGGTAAGCCCAATAATCACCGATTCGACATGTCGGATGATGAACTGGCCGACTATCTCAACGGGTTTGCCGGTCGACCTGACGGGTCTTCATTGCGTAACGGTGGAGTCGGTTGGTACGACGGTGAGCGCGGCGTCACCATAATTCAGAGGGGGAATACTCCATGACAGCGTTCAGGGAATCCCTCGAAGACTTCAACAAGCGAAAGGATTAGGCATACGGAATGCGCGCCAGTGAACATAGTGGGCAGATCGTGATGACGGTCGACGGCGACGAGTTGTTGCGGATGGCCGACGTCATGGCCGAAGCCCTGAACCTTCTCACGCGGTCCGAGTTCTACATCCGGACGGGATGCGCCAAACCAAATATGGAGGAACTGGTTCGGAATTTTCGGAGTGTGGCCGAGGGTGTGACAAGGGAATTCGATCTGGATATCCCTGTCGGTGTTGAGGTGGAGGAAAATCCACCTAAGGGCCGTCCCGTAATCCCCGGCGGGCGCACGACGCCAGCTACGGTCCCCTGCCGCGTTGTCGGATCGTCCGAATACGGCCCGGTATGAG
>NZ_AUKQ01000038.1:0-7146 GCF_000424825.1 Streptomyces sp. CNH287
CGCGGGCGCCTTCAGCCGGGGCCGGGCCTCCGGCCGGCCGCCCCGGTGAGGGGGCGTGCGGGTCAGGTGGTCTTCGTCGCGGAGATGAGGGCCTGGACGGGGATGACGTCCGGGGGGATCTCGTCGGCGTTCTTGGTGATCGCGGCCGTCACCTGGAAGCCGCTCTGCTCCAGCCAGCTTTGGTAGACCGAGAGTTTCTGCGGGCCTCCCTGCCCCATGGTGCAGCCGATGAAGAAGGCCGGGAAGAAGTCGACGTTGTAGTTGCCGGTGTCCTTGATGTCCTCGGGGTAGACCGGCACGAGGATGTGGACCGCTCCGCCGGGTTCGAGTGACTTGTGGACGCCGGCGAGGATGCGCAGCACGTCGTCCTTGTCGAACATGTCCAGGAAGTGCTTGATGAGTACGGTGTCGTATCCGGTGGGGATCTGGTCGAAGACGTCGCCGCCGATGAAGGAGAGGTGCTCCTCCAGGCCCTCGGCGCGGAAGTTGGCCAGCGCCTCGGTCTCCTTGCCGGGCAGGTCGAAGGTGGTCACCGTCAGGCCCGGGGTGGCCTTGTGCCGGTAGGTGTGGATCGCTCCGAGGCCGGTGTTGCCGGCCAGGTCCAGGACCCGGGCGCCGGCGGGGATGTCGATGTTGCCGAAGAACCAGGGGTCGATGTTGGCGGTGACGGTGTTCATCAGCGTCAGCCAGGAGTCGTTGAGGTCCTGGTGGTCGGCGACCGCGTCGTAGAGGGTGCCCTCGGCGCCGTAGAGCTCCTTGAGGCCGACGACGGTGCCGGTGCGGGCGCTGGGGGTGAGGTAGAACAGCTGCCGCAGCGCGGTGACCTTGATCAGGTTCATGTAGCGCAGGGCGCGGGTGAGGTCGCTCTGGGCCACCTGTGCGAGTGCGTCCAGGCGGTAGCCGCCCGAGGTCTGGTCGTGGGCGACGAAGCCCTCCTTGACCAGCAGCAGGAGCAGCTGTTCGACCGCGTCGGGTTTGACGCCGACGGCGTCGCCCACCTCGGCCGCGGTCAGGCCCGGGGTGTCCCGGATCGTGTCGATGATGCCCAGTTCGAAGCAGGACAGCAGGCTCATGAACCGCGAGGGTCCCACCATGTACTCGCGGAATCGTGCGAGTGTGGCTTCCGGCGTCAAGGCGTCGTCCCTTTCCAGGAGGTTGGCTCCGCCGCCGTGCGGGGCGGGGCGGGGTGAGGGGGTTCAGGGGCGCTCGTGCGGCTGCTGCTGGATGCGGCGGGCCAGCTCGAGGCGCTGGACCTTGAGGGTGGCGGTGCGCGGGAGTTGGGCGTGGGGTATCTGATGGGGGTCGGCCAGTTGCGGGAAGCCGGTGACAGCGGTGCGCCAGCGCTCCAGGTCCAGCGGTTCGTCCTGGTGGGTGCACACCACCGGGACCGGCCGGCCGCCGGGGCCCTGGACGACGACCAGTTCGGTCAGCTCCTCCAGTTTGCCCAGGACGACGTCCTCGATCTCCAGGGTGCTGCGCATGCCGGGGATCATGTCGACTTCCCGGTCGAGCATGTGCAGGCAGCCCAGCCGGGTGCGGTAGCCCACGTCTCCGGTGCGCCACCAGGCGCCGTTGCGGTTGGCGTCGTAGCGCTCCTGTTCGCCGAGGTAGGTCTTGGCCAGGCCGGGCCAGGCGACCTCGATGAAGCCGGGGTTCTTCTGCGAGGGGGTGCGGCCGTCGCGGCTGACCACGCGTACGCGCGCGGCGCCTTTGGGCATGGCCCAGCCCACGCAGCGCCCGTTGGTGCGGTGGGCGGAGCGGCGCAGGTAGGCGCGGCCGACGGCGGGGCCGACCTCGCTTTGCCCGTAGATCTGGAAGAAGAGGGCTCCGGGCCGCTGGGAGGCGTTGAGCAGGGTGCTCATCGTGCCGGGGTGGATGGCGTCGAAGGTGCTGCTGAAGACCTTCACCGAGGCGAACGGGCGCCGCGGGTCCTGGGCCAGGGCCTCCCATTCCATGAGCGAGTTGGGCAGCGCCTCGATGAGGGCGGGGCGGTGGAGGAGGAACTGCTCGGCGACGGCGGCGGGGTCCGCCTCGCGCAGGAGCAGCACCGGGTACTGGCGCAGCAGCGCCAGGGACATGGCCGCGACCATCCGCGAGTGCACGAACGGCACGTGGATGGCGACGGTCTCCCGCTTGCGCATCAGGGACAGCAGCCGCCACTGCGGCAGGAGGCGGATGCCCTGGGTGCGGGGGGTGTGCACCACGAGTTTGGGGGTGCCGGTGGTGCCGGAGGTGTGGGTGATCACGGCGGCTTCGTCGAGGGGCCGGACCACCGGGGTCACGCGGGGGGCGCCGGCGAGGTCGGCCAGCGAGCCGGCCGCGGGCCGGTCTCCGGCCGAGGTGAGCATCCGGCGGGTCAGCCGCGGGAGCGGCAGTTCGGTCAGGGTGTCCAAGGTGGCGCCGTCGGTGAGCAGGGTCGGCCGCTCCAGCCGCTCCAGTAACGCGCCCACGGTCGCGGCGTCCAGGGCCGGGGAGAGGTTGACCACGATGCCGCCGATGCGGGAGACGGCGGCGGCGAGCATCCAGTGGTCGGCGTTGGCCTTCTTGTAGATCACCACGTGTTCGCCGGGCCGGATGCCGGCCGCCCGCAGGCGGGCCGCCAGGTCGTCGACGTGCTCGGCGTACCGGGCCACCGTCAGGCGCCGTCCCGCCTGGGGGAAGACGTCCAGGTCGTGGTCGAGTGTGATGGGCGTCGACGGGTTCACGGCGGCGGCCATGTGCGGCAGGAGGCCGAGGTGCAGGCCGCGTTTTTGTATCGATGCGTAGGCGGTGGAGCCCTTCATGGGGCATGTCTCCTTATGCGGTGGGCACGCGGCGGGTGCGGGGGGCGGCGAGTGCCGTGGGCTTGGTCCGGGGGCCGGGCGGGCCGGGCCGGGGGCCGGTGGGGTACCGCGGCGAAGGTGGGACGCCTGCTGCGCCTGCGCCTGCCGTCCACAGTCCCTCCTTCCGCGGCCACCCTCGTGGCGCGCTCTCGACCAGGGGTCGGTTCCGGCTGGTGGGCGGCTCGAGAAGCGGAACCGGAGAGTCCCGCAGCCGGCGCCCCCGACGCCTCCCCGTACGTTCCACCCGAGGCGCCGCCCTCCGCAAGCAGTTCCCGAACGCGGCTTTATCGGGACGCGAGTCGCGGGCCGGGTAAGGGTGTTGTGCGCGGGGCCCGCAGCGCTTGGCGGACCGGAGCACGCAGCGGAATGCGGAATGCCCCCGCAGGCCCTTGGCCGCACACGCGGAGGAATATCGGGTGAGTTTCCCCGGACCGGCACCGATATCCGTCCCGGGGACAGCGGTTGTCGGGGGCGAGCGGCCTCGTGAAGGAGCTCCGGCGACGTTTCACCCCTGCCTGGGAAAACACTTGCGCGAAGTCAGCGCCGCCGCCGGTCCCTTGCTGTGCGGTCTGTACGTGCGGCGGGTGCAACACCCTCTGCGGGTGCAGCCCGGTCTCCACCAGGAATGCCTGCACCTGGTGGCGCGGGTGCCCAGGAGAGCGAATCCGGCGAAGGTTTCGGCGAGCCGCTGCCGGGGCCCTCTCCACACCTCGGTGATCGACACCCGTCAGCATGTCGGCTCGTCCTCGGATCGTGGTCCCGAATAGGTCGTGAACGAGCAGGGGCCACTCCCCCGCCGGGCACCGTGCCCGACTTGGCCCGGTTTCTCGCGCAGCATCTGGCATGGCGGGCGGCCCGGTGCGCGGCGGCCGGCTTCGCCGACGGGGCCGCGGGCCTGGTCGGCGAGTTGCGCCGGACCCTCGATCCCGACGCCGGCGGCCTGCGCACGCCTGCCGGGAAATGCGTCGTGGACGACGGCACGGAGACGATCAGCGCCTCCTTGCGAAGCAGCGGCAGTTCAGGAGGGAAACGCGTGGCCTGCCGCCCGGGGAATCCCTGGGAAATGCACGAGCGGCCCGGTCTGCGGAAACGCATGGAGCGGCAGCAAAAGGAGGTCGGCGCATGACCAGGCGCCCAGCCACCGGCTCGTAGCCGCCAATTGTGGCCGCGCCGGCCGTGGGGTGTTTGAGGCGACGATCCGCGAACGGGTAAACCGCGGGAAGGCGACCCGCTGCGGGGCGCCGCACCGCCGTCCGCAGTTCGCAGTTCGGCATCGAGGAACTCGCGAAGATCGCCCTCCAGCGCCTTCCCCGACCCCCCGGGGCGGCTCATGCCGCCGCACACGGCCGCACAGGGCCGAACCCCTGCGAGTGACCCAGGTCACTTCGGTGGGGGTGCCGGTGACGAGGGGACCTCCCCCTGCCTCCCCGCGTCCACGGTCGGTGAACTCCTCCTGCACGCACGGCGGTTGACGGCGGCAGCGCCGCTCGCGCGCGGGGCGGCCGCATGCCGGTGAAGCCGCAGCCGTCCCCCTGGCACCCGTGCCAGGCGGCCCCATCACCACGCGATCCGCGCGCAGAGACGACGAGTGGAGCCGACCGCGTGGACTCCGGCCGACCTCGGCGCAGGGGTTTGCGCCGCCCAGCCGCCGGACCCGCTCCGTGGGCGTCGGCCGCGCCCAGGCCAGGGCCCTCGCGCGGAGCGGGCACGCGGTCGTGTGCCAAGCGGGCGGCGAGCAGCGCCTGATGCGTGGTCACCCGGGGTCCGGCCGGGTGCCGGGCGCGGCCGGGCAGCAGGCGGGAGACCGCCTCCCCTCCGGTCCACGCTTCCTGCCCGTCCCGGCAGGCGGCGACGCCCTGGGCGCAGTTGGCGAAACAGGGCAGCCGCACCGGCGGCCCGGCCGGAATGGCAGCCTCCTGGGCGGCCGTCGCGCCCGCGTCGGGGCGCGCTCCGGCCGTGGCCCGGCGCCCTCGAACCGCGCTGGAGCCTGGTCGGCACGGGCGGGCCCTGGCCTGACCGCTTCCTGCACGGACGGCGGTGACCGCTGCGGCGGGCGCACGAGGAGGGGCCCCGGCCCGTCACCCGGCCGGGCGCAACGCAGTGGCCGTGCGGAGCATGAACGCCCGCAGGACCAGCGCCATCTCCATCCCGCACAGTGCCACCCCCAAGGTGACGTGGGCGGCGATCGACGCCTCAAGGCCCAGGAAGATCTGGACCAAGGTGGCCGCCAGGATCACGATGCTCGCCGACAGCGGCCACTTCAGCCGACGGTTGCGGCGCCACAGCAGGACCGCTGCCACCACCTGCACGAGCGCCAGCACCTGGAACGCGTAGGCGTTGAGGCCGTGCGGGTCGATCGAGTCGATGTCGCCGCCCAGGAGCAGCCCGGCCAGCAGGCCCTGCACCAGGGTCTCCAGGCAGGCCAGGGCCGCCGCGATCCGCAGCAGCGCGAGCGCGCCGCGGCCCTCCACCACAGCGCCGGCCATGCCTGCCCCGCCGTGCGGGGGCGCACCCGCGGAAGAGGTGTCGTGCATCGAAGTCTCCACTCCTCTGGGCAACTCGGGCACGGCGCGACGCGGGCGGCTGCTGCCGCGAGGGGCAGCACCCGCTGCGCCGGAGCCCACACGCCCTACCGACGACGCAGCCCGCTGAGATGTGAGCCCGCGGACCTGCCCCGTGGGCTGCCGATCTGCTCGATGCGACGCAGGGCGAGGCCGAAGTCGGCACGCAGGCGCCGCCGGGTGCCGGTGGCGGAGGTGGCGCGACGCGGGGAGAGAGGGGGCGAAGCCCCCGCCGGGTGAGGCGGAGGTTGATCGGTGTCCCCAACCGCCCCACGGGCGTACCGTTTGTGAGCGCGACCACGGAACCAGGGGGCAGCATGCCTGAGAGCACGGAAATCGCCGCGCTGGCATTCGGGCAGCGCATGCAGATCCTCCGCACCCGGCGTGGCATGACCCGCCCCGTGCTCGCAGGCCTGCTCGGCATGTCTCCCAGCTGGGTCAAGCAGGTGGAGCGGGGCACCTTGCACGTCCCGCCGCTCCCCATGATGCTGCGCATCGCCGAAGCGCTGCGCGTACGGGACCTGTCCGAACTCGCGGGGAACCCGTCGGTTCCTGTCCACCTGTTCGCCGGTCCGGGGCACGCCAGGCTGCCTGCCGTGCGGGCGGCCGTCGACACTTTTCCCCTCACGGACCGCGACCGGGAGGCACCGGACGCCGCGCACCTGCGGGCGCAGCTCGCCCAGGCGTGGACAGCACGCCATTGCGCTGCCCGCCATCGCGATGTCCTCGGCGCGCTGCTGCCGGGGCTGATCCTGGACGGGCAACTCGCCGTGCGCCAGACGGACACGGCGGCGCAGCGGCGGACTGCGCAGGCGGTTTTGGCCGAGATCTACTCCCTCGCGCAGTTCTTCCTGGCCTACCAGCCCGACAGCGCGCTTCTGTGGCGTGTCGCCGAACGCGCCATGGTGGCTGCCCAGGAGTCCGAGGCTCCGCGCACCCTCGGCATGGCGGCGTGGCTGGCCGCGGAGGCGCATCGCGATGCCGGACATTACGACGGTGCGGACAGCGTGACGCACGAGACGCTCAGCTATCTGAAGCCCCTGCTGGCTGACGCGGGCGATGAAGTCCGCTCCATCGCGGGGGCGTTGCAGATGGCCGCCGGATACACAGCGGCGCGGCGCGGGGACACGGGTTCCGCGTGGGGCTGGTGGGACAAGGCGGAAAAGACGGCGCGGACGCTGCCGGCGGATTACTACGACCCGGTGACCTCGTTCTCGCGGGCCATCATGGGCGCACACGCGCTGACCGTCGCGGTGGAGCTGCATGCGGGTGGCGAGGCCGCGCGGCAAGCGGCGCAGGCAGACGCACGGTCCATTCCCTCCCGGCCCCGCAGGGCACGGCACCGCATCGAGGAGGCTCGCGGCTTCCAGCTCGGCGGCCAGCCGGAGAGGGCACTCGCGACGCTGGAGGGGGCGTACGCGTCGGCACCGGACACGATCCGCTACAACGGCTACGCCCGCCGCATCATCCTCGAGGAGGCGGAGGCGAAAGCTACGGGACGACGGCGCCGCGCCGCTGAACTGGCAGTGAAGGTAGGCATGCTGACGTAGGGGCAGGATTCCTGACCCTGGCTGAGCTGGGCTGCTCATACGGTCTGTGAGTACCTGTTCGCTCACTCTCCGGGGGTGCCGCCCGATGCTGCCCACCACACCTGTACCTGCCCCGGCCGCCGCTTCGGTGCGTGCTGCCGTGGATCGGGCGTTGGCCTCGTTGACCGCTCCGGCAGGGCCTGAGTTGGCGGTGTTGGAGGGGGAGGTGCGGGG
>NZ_AUKQ01000039.1:0-5476 GCF_000424825.1 Streptomyces sp. CNH287
CGAGGGGCCGGAGGCTCGAGGGGCCGGAGGCCAGAGAGACAGGAGGAGGGGCGGGAAGAGTGGAGGGGTTGAGGAGTGGAGGGGCCCGGGGGCACCACCGCGAACCGCAGGACCGCAAAGCCAGCGACCGCAGACCAGCGGGCACAAACCCGCGGGACCGCACCGCCTGCAAGGCCGGAGGGACACAGGCCCAGAACACCGGCAGGCGGAGCACCCTCACCACACCGCGAACCGCAGACCGCGAACCGCAGGACCGCAAAGCGGCAGGGCCAAAGAGCCAGGAACCCGCAAGACCGCACTGCCGCGGAACCGGGGGCCGGGCCGGCACGGCTGCCGAACACCCAAGGCCGAGAACCCGCGAGACCGCACTGCCGCAGGGGCCGCGGCCTGCCGGACCGCACCACCACAAACCACCAGCCACCAGCCAGAAGGCCGGGAGGACCCGGGAAGACACGACCGCGAAGACCGCACAAGCGCGGAACCGAGGGACGGGGGCACCCGCGGCGCGGAAGGCCGACAAGCCCAGACCCGCACCACCACGAGCCGCACCACCAAACAGCAGGACCAGACAAACCCCTGCCCAAGCACACAGCGCAGCGCAGCACCTGCCCACCCCGCAACACTGCAGGACTGCCGGACTGCAGGACTGGGAACCGAGGACTGCCGGGACAGCGGACTGCCGGACTGCCGGACTGGAGGGCTGGAGGGCTGGAGGGCTGGCGAGTTCGCGGGACGGAGCGGCCCGCGGGCGCGCACGACCGAACACCGCAGGGCCACACCAGCGCAGGCCGCAGTGCCAGAAGGCGGCCGGAGCGAAGTCCGCACACCCGCGAAACCACGGAACCGCGGGACTGCGGGACTGCGGGACTGGGGCTGGAGGACAGCGCGTTGGGGGGGCAGACACCCGGGGGCCGGGGCCTGCAGGACCGCACTGCTGCGGGGCTGCGGGGTCGCATCACCGCACAGCCGCGGGTCCGCCCCCTGCGGGGGCGCCCCTGTGTGTTCGGGCAAAGCCGAAGGCCGGCAGCATCGTGCGACCCGGGGGCGGGCCGGAGCCGCGGGGGTCTGCACGGATGGCCAGGTGACGATCAAACCCACCGGGAGGCGAGGCACCGGCGCCGCAGCGGCTGGAGAAACCCCGGACCTCGCACCCCGGCCGGATTCCTCGGCGATCCCTTCTCCTCGGGCGCCGGCCCCTCGCACCACCGGAGCGCCCGGCAAGGCACATCCCCTGCTGTCCGCAACCGACTACGGCCAACAAGCCCCGGCCGCCGGATCGAGAGACCGGATCAGATCCGATCCTGACCCGGCCGTGCCGGGAGCCGGGGCCCGTGGAAGATTGCACCGCGAAGAGAACCCCCGGCCCGGCCCCCGGCGCCGCAAAGCAGGACCTGGGGCGCGGTGTCCGCCCCGGGGCGGTCCCCTTACCGCCGCAGACCCGCGATACGCGCCGCCCGGGGGCGGCGGACACGAAGGGAGGAAGGCCCGTTCGAGCTGCTTGCATCCTCATCCCGGAGAGCCGCTCGCCGCGATCGAGGAACCTTGAGTTCCACATCGCGAGGGCACATCCGGCGTAGGCGGCTCCGCGGCCGGGAAGGTGCTGCCGTCACCGACCCCGACCAGCATGCAGGCCCCGGCCCTTGACACCGGCTTCTCGGCATCGAGGCCGGAAGACGGGAAAGAGAGCGGGCCTCCCGCAACTCCTCAAGCCCGCCCCGGATGGCAGCCTTCGCTGGCCAAACACGGCCGCCGGCCAGACACCCAGACCCGGGGACGATCAGCCGGCCGCCCCGGCCCCCGCCGCAGTGACGCTCCCCTCGACCCTCCGGCCCCCTCGGCCGCGGCACAGCAAGCCAGCCGCCGACATCCCCGCCCCGCGCACGGCCCAAAGTTCCGCGGACAGTTCACACAGCCTGGAATCGGAACCGAACAGGCCCTTGCCGAACCCCTCCCACCCAGCCGAGGTCACAACAGCGGCATGGCGTCCTCCAGGCCGTTCAACCCCACCACCCGGCAGGCAAGTTGGAAACGCTCACCGTGTTGTGAGATCTGCTGGTCGGGCATCAGTACGGGTGGCTTCGTTGATCTCTAGGAACAGCGTTTGTCGACCGGTTCTGGAGGCGGTTGGTGATCACCCAGCTCGCGGATGTCGATGACAAATGACGGCGCTGTCGTTCCTGGGCATGCGGGACGGCCAGGCGCCCGTCAGGGCGGCTGGCCCTCGAAGGTGGGAGTAGTGGCAGAGGTCGACCGGAAGGGAGGCCGGGGACGGTTCAGGCCACGTATGGATTGGTTGATGGCGCCATGTCACGCAGATCTGGGCGGTTCCTGGGCAGTCCGAAGCCCGCCATCTCCTTTTCCTCGTAGGACAGGAAGCCCAGACTCCGGTAGAACGCGTGGTTGCGCTTGCCCTCCGGTGACGCCTCGTGGTCCGTGGACAGGAGGAAGAAGCGGCAGTGCGAGTAGCGCGGCATGAGGTCCTCGATCAAGGCCCGGCCGATGCCCCGCCTGTGATACTTGGGGTTGACCACGACGTCCTGGACGTAACAGATGTGCTCGTCGTCAGAGATGGTCCGGGCCAGTCCGAGAAGCGTTCCTGAACCGTCGCGTGCCGTGATGACGAGGTGCGAGTTCAGCAGGCCGCGGCAGAGCTTGTCGACATCTTTGGTGTAGCCCTCCCAGCCGACCGAGTCGTAGAGGCCGCACATCTCCTCAGGATCGAAAACATCCTCTTTCTCTATGAACACACCAAAACCCCCTTTGCAGCGGTACCGCTTCTGATGACGAACTCGACACCGCATCTGACTTCACGCTCGTCCGGCACGTCAAGATCGACAACCACCGAACTCAGCGCGGGTGCTGGCGAGACGGTAGGAGTCGGTGCCGGTCTCGATGATGGTTCCATTGAAGGTGAGGCGGTCCACGATGGCCGCGCAGAGGCGGGGGTCGGTGAAGGTCTTGGTCCAGCCGCCGAAGGACTCGTTCGAGGCGATGGCGACGCTGTTCTTCTCCTCGCGTTCCGTCAGAACCTGGAAGAGGAGATCGACGCGGCCGTAGCGGGCGATGGTCTTGTTCAGCTGCTTCTCGTCGGCCGCTTCGACCAGCTCGTTCACCGGCTTCGTGGCGAGCGTGTAGCGGACGCGGTAGCCCTTCATGGCGGCCTCGGTGCCCAAGGCGATGAGCATGTGGGACTTGCCGGCGCCGGAGTCACCGATCAGGCAGAGAGGCTGGCTCTTCCTGATCCACTCGCAGCTGGCGAGGGTGTGGATGGTGGCTGCGTCGACGTTGGGGTTCGCGTCGAAGTAACTCGTCACCAGGCTTCCACCACAAAACACCACAACACGGTTCACCAAAAGGCAGAGGAAACCCTCACCACCGCTCTGCACGAAGAGCCTGTCCACCGACACCGACCCGGTAGCCGCCACGAAAGAGGACCAGCAAGAAAGCGACCGGCAACCAAGCCACCCAGAACGCAGAGGAACCTGCAAGTGAACAGCCCCATGGTGTGCCACACGTAAGCGCCCACCGTGGTGACCGCCCAGCCGGCACACCCCGTACGAGACCGCGGACCATGACCCCGGGCCATCACCCAGCCGACCACACTCACCGAACAGGCCGGACCGCACCCGTCGTCATCACCCGCAAAGCAGCGGTGAACGAGGCGCCAGGACAAGACGCGCCCGACCACCCACCCCCCAGGGGCGGGACCTGGAATCCGTGCCGGCGGCACACGACCAGCACACGACACCACAGCCCCACAACCCCAGGCCCCCCGGGCGGCACGGAACCCCCAGGAGCGGGACGGACACCCCCCGGAACACCCCGCACACAGCCGCCCGTTCAGCGTCACGCGCAGGCCCGTGACCACCAGCGTGACAACACGCCACCCCCCGGCCCCCGCCGAACAGCGCCCCCGCACACACAAACACCCGGCCCGCCCGCTGCCGGCAGCGGGCGGACCAGACCCCAACCCCCAGCCCCGCACCAGGACACGGCCGCAGAACCCAAGGAGCCAGGAAAACAAAACCAGGACAGAGGAACAGGACCGCTACTGGCCCGCCGACCGCGAATGCACCGGCAGATACGAATTCCAGTCACTACCGGTCACCAGCGAAGACACCCGCGACTCGCTCTTCTGCCGCGCCGCCGACCACTCCACCTCCGCCAGACCCCGGAAAGCGTCATACGACCCCTTCGAGTCCCACTGCGAATACGACACCGCGAACCCCCCCTCCAAACCCCGCGCCGCCAGCCCCTTCAGCACCAGCTGCGCACGGAACCCCGGCACCTCCTCCAGCCACTCCCCCGCACCCCCCAGCGCCTCCACCAGCTCATCCCGGCCCTCCGGAGCCACCCGGAAAATCTCGATCACCGTGTAATCACCCCCACCCGGCGTGATCACCACCGCCCCACCCGGAACACCCCGCCGCCGCGCGAAGACCACCTCCGTCTGCAACAGCCGGATCGAAGTCGTCATCTCCTGGAACAACGGCATCGTCCGGTGCTTGAACTCCTCACCCGCATACCGCGCCTCCAGATCCTCCCCACTCCGCCACTGGATCAGATTCGCCGTACCCAGCCGATCCTGCCCACTGTGCATATTGCTCGAAATCCACCCCGGATACGCCGCGGAATCCACAATCTCCCGCATCGCACCCAGCAACCGCTCCTGCTTCTCCGCCGCATCCGTCGCGAACAGATTCAACACGACCAGATGACGATCCTCAGCAGCAATACTCGGCATACTCCACCTCCACCATCAACCAACCCGAAACCACACCGACCCAAAGCCCCGAACACCACACACCCGCACCCGGAACCACCCGCCCCCACACAAAGAGACGGAAAAACCTACCCCACACCCCCTCCACAACACCCCCCGGGGCAACCCCCAGAGGACAACACCCTAGGAAACCCCCGGGAAACCCCCCGGGGAAACCCGATGAGGAACCCCCACCCCCAGCCCCCGGCACACACCCCCACCCCGAAGAGAAGAACCCGCAACACCCCCGGCCCCCTCACACCCCCCCGAAGAAGACCCCCACCCCCACGAAGAAAACAACCCCCCGACAACCCCCCGAAGAACAGAGAAGAAACCCCCCAGGAGAACAGCCCGGAACACCCCCCCGGCGCCAGCCACCACCCAAGAACGGCCACGAAGACCCACCCCAGAGACTGTCCGCGAAAAGCCCTCCGAGAGCCCGCCCAGCAGCCACCCCGCCCCGCGAGCCGCCGACACCGGAGAACCACCCTTCGGGAACCCCCCAGGAGGAAGGCGCCTTCAGACAGCCGGACCGAACCAGCGCTCCAACGCCTGAGCCAAACCCTCCCCCGACCCCCGCGGCGACGACACCCACGCCACATAACCATCCGGACGCACCAACACCCCCGGCGGCAAAACCCCCCCACCAACCCCAGCAACAACGCCAGGAACAGGAGCAGCCCCGGCAGCAGCACCGGCGCCGGCAGCGGGAGC
>NZ_AUKQ01000040.1:0-5415 GCF_000424825.1 Streptomyces sp. CNH287
ACCGCACCGCCCTCGAAAATCCGGGACGCCCCCGCCGTCAGCGAGGTCAACCCCGACGCCACCGCCGCCAGCTGATCGGCACGGTCACGCGGGAAGCCCTCGGACAACGCAAGGAGCAGTCCGTCGGCGGAGACCACCACTGTGTGGGAGACACCGGGGGTGTTGTCCACGAAGTTGGTGATCAACCAGTTCAGGTTCTGCGCCGCCTGGCTCATCGGGCTCACACTAACGCTCCTGATCGTAGGTGCTGCCGGGGCCGAAGCCCTGTCGGTCGTTCTGGGTGGTGTCTCCGGCGGTTCGTCCCCGCCGGACACCGCGATGCAGGTTACTCAGTCTGCCGCGCACATCCTCCGGGGACCGGGAGATCTGCGGACCGCCCTGAGGGCTCTGCTCCGCCGTGCCCTCGACCAGGTTGGCTCTGGGCACCCGCCGGGGGAGGCCGGAGTCGGTGACTCCGCCTGCCTCCGGTGCACGCAGTCTGCCTGCTCGGTCCCGGCGCTCGTCGTTCGCCGAGGCCCACGCGGACTGAGCGCTCTCCGAGGTGTCCGGCAGTGCTGGCGTGGACTGCTGCGACGCCTGATCCGGAGATTCCGTTTGAGGTGGTTGCTGCGCTTCCGGACCTTCCTCCCAGTGCGGTCGGCCCAGGTCGCGGCGCGGCAGTCCTGCGCCGGTCGTGGGGCCGATGCTGCTCGGAGAGGGGCCTGGTCGTTCGAAGCCTACGCGGTTCCCGGTATCGCCGGAACTCTCGTCAACGGATTCCGCTTGTGGGTGGGACGGCTGCTGCTGTCCGTAGGAGGGCTGCAGCGGAACGTAACCCGGGGCTGCGGCGGAGGGCTGATCGGGGCGCTCATGCGCCGCATGATCGTTACCAGACTGAGCGTTACTGGTCTGACCAAATCCATCCGGGAGGTAACCGTCGTGGTCATACCCGGCCTGGCCGTAACCGGAGCGGTCGTAACCGGACGCACCGTACGCGTCACCCGGATGTCCGGCCTGGGGGTATCCGGCCGGCGGGTGCCCGGTGCCGCCGTGGACGTCTTGGCCGTAAGGCTGCTGGTCCGGCCCGATCTGGCCGTACACCGGCGAACCTTGGCCGAATTCCTCCGGGCCCGGCTGGGCGGGTACGGCCCCCTGCCCCGGCTGGGGCGGCAGCCCCTGCTCTCCCGGCCGGCCGTGGTCCTGTCCGGGCGGCGCGAGCTGCCGGCCGGGCTCCTGCTGCCGCGCCTCGACCGCCGCCTGCCGCTCCTTCCGCTGCAGCGAGCGGTTGACGGAGTCGAACGCCGACAGGGCCTGGCCGGAGTCGCCGGGACGGTAGCGGGAGTCGTCGAAGCCCAGCTCCGCCGCGGAAGGCAGACTGCTGTCGAAGACCGACGGCGCCTCGTGGGGCTGCACGGCCTCACCGGGCTGCTCCTCCACGATCCGGGAGACGGTGAAGTCGTCCTGCCCCGTGTCGCCGCCGCCGCCGCGCGTGATCGCCTCCGGGAGCATGACCAGCGAGGTGGTGCCCGCCGCCTCTCCCGAGGGCCGCAGCTGGACGCGGATGCTGTGCCGGTTGGCGAGGCGGCCGACCACGAAGAGGCCCATGCGCTGCGAGATCGCGGCGTCCACCGTGGGCGGGTTGGCGAGCTTGTGGTTGATGTCGGCGAAGTCCTCGGCCGTCAGGCCGATGCCCTTGTCATGGATCTCGATCATCACCCGCCCGTCCGGCAGCCGGGTCGCGGTGACCTCGACCTTGGTCTGCGGGGAGGAGAAGGAGGTCGCGTTCTCCAGCAGCTCGGCGAGCAGGTGCACGAGGTCGGTCACCGCGGCGCCGTGGATCTCGCTGTCCGGGACCCCGGAGAGCGAGATGCGCGCGTAGTGCTCGACCTCCGAGGAGGCGGCGCGCAGGATGTCGACCAGCGGCACGGGCTGGTTCCACCGGCGGCCCGGCTCCTCCCCCGCGAGGACCAGCAGGTTCTCGCCGTTCCTGCGCATGCGGGTGGCGAGATGGTCCAGCCGGAAGAGGCTCTCCAACTGCTCCGGCTCGGCTTCGTTGTTCTCCAGGTCCGTGATCAGGTCGAGCTGCCGCTCGATGAGCCCCTGGTTCCGGCTGGAGAGGTTGGTGAAGATCGCGTTGACGTTGCCCCGCAGCAGGGCCTGCTCCGCCGCGAGCCGGACGGCCTCCCGGTGCACCTGGTCGAAGGCGCGGGCGACCTCTCCGATCTCGTCCCGGCTGTCCAGGGGGATCGGCCGCACCCGGGTGTCGACGCGTCCGGGCTCGGTACGCGAGAGCTGGTCGACCAGCATCGGCAGGCGCTGCTCGGCCACCTCGAACGCCGCGTTGCGCAGGGCCCGCATGCTGCGGCTCATGGAGCGGGCCATCAGGCCCGCGACGACGAAGGCCAGCAGCAGCGCGGCCAGGACGGTGCCGCCGTTGATGAAGGCGTCGCGCTTGGCGTCCGCGGAGATCTGCTCGGCCTCCCGCACCGCGTCGCCCGCGAGCTTCTTCTCGATGGTGCGGTAGGCGTCGAACTTGGCGGTCGAGGCGCTGAAGTAGCTCTCGGGGGTGATCCCGTCGTCCTTGAGCGTGCTCGCGCGCGAACCGCTCGCGATGGCGGTGACCATCTTCTCCAGGCCCGGCGGCGCGGAGTAGGCGCGCCCGGCCGCCTCGGCATCCGCCTTCGCCGCGGCGGACTTCCGCGCGCCCTCGGCCTTGACCGAGGCGAGCTGGCTCTTGAGCAGCTCGACGTCCTCGGGCCGGCTGCCGGACACGTACTCCTCGAGAGCGATGTTCTCCATGTAGTGGTACGAGTCGAGGGCCGTGAGCTGCTTCTTCCGGCTCTTCTCGGACGGGCCGGGCTTGACGAGCAGGTGCATGCCGATGGAGCGCTGAAGCGATTCTGCAGACTTGGCCAGGGAGATCGCGTAGACGGCACGGCCGTACGCGGTGACGTTGCCGGTGCCCAGGCCCAGGTCGTTGGCGAACTCCATCAGGGGGTGCTGGACCTTGACGTACCCCTCCTCCGTCTCGACTCCGTCGAGCCGGTCCGTGTACGCCGCCTGGCGCAGCGCGGGGAGCCCCGGCTCGGCCTCCCGCAAGGCGGCGAGGCGCCTCTTGAGAGCGGGCTTGTCGGGCAGTGCCTCGGCGCGCTCGTCGAAGGCGCGCTTGGCCCGGTCGGTGGCGTCGCGGACGGTGTTGATCGCCGCGCTGTCCGGATCACCGCTCAGCAGCGGCTCGGCCGTGCGGTCCCGTTCGTTGGTCAGGGCATGGCTGTAGTCCGCCGCGGCCTCGACCAGTTCGGCGATGTGCCGGGCATCCTCCGCCTCGTTCCAGGTCTCGATGGAGTCCTGGACGCGGACGCCCCCAAAGACGAGCGCGACGAGCACCGGAATGAGGAGGATGGCGTTCAGACGGGTGGGCACCCGCCAGTTCCGCACCGCGAACCGGCTGCCGCCGGTGCCCGGCGGCGCGGAGATGTCGGGCTGACCCGTCACGGTGCGGGGCGGCGGGGTGAAATTGCCCCGCGACTCACCCTCGGGTTGCTGGTCAGGGCCCCTCTTGGTGCGCCTCACTCGACTTCTACCTCTCGGCGTCCGGCCCGCCGACTTCGCTCAAGCCGTGGCTACTGATGAGTTCAACGAATTTCAGCACGCCAAGGCGTCCGGCACCAAACACTTGACGTCACTGTGATTTCGTGACCACAGTCGCGAGGCAAAAAGGGACATAGCCACTAACAGGCGACAAAGATGGATAGAGTCATGCGCAGAGTGAAGTGTTCCGCTCGCCGGCAGTGGTTCGGCAGGCCGAATCGCCTGCCGAACCGTTAGGGAAACCGTATGAGGGCATGACGAAGAACACACCCGCGGTGAGGAACTCGGTCCGCGGGGTGGCTACGTGTTCGTCCGTGTTACTTGAGGCGGGCGAGGAGCGCGTGCTCGACGAGAGTGATCAATCCGCTCTTTGCGTCGGCGCGGTGCCGGGCATCGGTCGTGATGATCGGCGCGTCCGGACCGATCTGCAACGCCTCCCGCACCTCCTCCGGCGTATACGGCTGATGCCCGTCAAACCCGTTCAACGCGATCACGAACGGCAGACCCGAATTCTCGAAATAATCCACCGCCGGAAAACAGTCCGCCAACCGACGCGTGTCCACCAGCACCACCGCACCGATCGCACCACGCACCAAGTCATCCCACATGAACCAGAAACGATCCTGACCCGGCGTACCGAACAAATACAGAATCAGATCCTGATCCAACGTGATCCGACCAAAATCCATCGCCACAGTCGTCGTCGTCTTGTCCGCCGTATGCGTCAGATCATCGATCCCCGCAGACGCCGACGTCATCACCGCCTCCGTACGCAGCGGATTGATCTCCGAGACCGCACCCACGAAGGTCGTCTTCCCCACACCGAACCCACCAGCCACCACAATCTTGGCCGAGGTCGTGGAGCGGGCAGCCGCACCGCCGCTAGAGCTTGCGAAGTCCACTGAGCACCCTTTCGAGCAGTGTCACATCTGGCTGGCCATCGGCGGTCGATTCGTCGCCACCAGGCTGGTGGATGGCGACGAGCCCGGCCTCGGCCAGGTCGGCGACGAGAATCCGGGCGACGCCGAGGGGAATGGAGAGCAGCGCCGAGATCTCGGCGACCGATTTGATCTCGTAGCAGAGGCGGCAGATCCGCTGGTGCTCGGGCAGCTGGCCCTGGAGCTGGGCGAACTCCGCCGTGGTGTGGACCAGCGCCTCGATGGCGAGCTGGTAGCGGGGGCGCGTACGGCCGCCCGTCATGGCGTACGGGCGCACCAGCTGCTGCGGCTCGACCCGGCCGCCTCCCGCATCGCCGGTCTCGGGCGGCCGGGGACGGGGCGGCTGCGCCGGCTGGGTACGGGAGGGCGCGCGCGGCGTCTGCTGCTGGTGCTGCTGGTGCTGGGGCGCGCGGTGCTGGTGCGGAGGCTGTGGCGGCTGCCCCTCCGGCTCGCGCGACGGCTGGGGCTGCTGTGCCCGCACGTGCTCGCTGGGCGCGGAGGGGAAATTGAAGCGCTTCAGGGGAGACCCCGGAAGCTGCTGGTCACGGCCATTGCCGTACGACGGACCGCCTGGGGGCGTTGTCACGATTCCTCCTCCGGCTCACGGACTAGCGGGCCACACTTGCCAGTTACTGCCTCGGCTCCCGAGCGGGCACCGCGTCCCCGCACCTTAATGGCGCGGAGCCGCAATGCGCACGGTCTGTCTCGTGTTCGGGAACTAGTTGAGCAGGCTTCCCTGCAGCTCCGCACGGAGGTCCGGGGTGAGGACCGTCCCCGCGCGGTCGACAAGAAGGGCCATCTCGTACCCAACCAGGCCGATGTCGGCCTCCGGGTGGGCGAGGACGGCCAGTGAGGAACCGTCCGAGATCGACATGATGAAGAGGAAGCCACGCTCCATCTCCACCAC
>NZ_AUKQ01000041.1:0-4917 GCF_000424825.1 Streptomyces sp. CNH287
CACCCGCCGAGTACGAGACCAACTACTACTTCATGGCCACGAAACCCCAGGTCACAACCACAAACTGAAGTCTCTACCGAACCCGGAACGGTTCAGCCTCACGCATGTCACGCTTCCCACCTCACAGGTACAGGTCAACCGCCTGACCGAACTCATCAACGAAATCACTCTGGGCACCGACGTGATCGTGATCGTGGTGAGCCCCGCCACCCACCTGGCCGAGACCGACTTCGATCGAAGCCGCTTTATCTGGCCGACCTGGCAGGGAGAGACCATCCCCGAGGCCCACCAGAAGTGGAAGGCAGTCTTCGCCGCCCAGGACCGCACCTTCAGGGGCATCTACTACGAGGGCCCCACTCTTGAAGAGACGCAGACTTTCCGCGTCCCCCATACCGTTCTGTCCGCCGCGATGTGGAAGATGACCCAGAACGAGCCGCCCTGCGCGGTCCTGTGCACCGGCCTCACCGGGGACCCCTCCGCAGCCGAAATCACGACCGCCCTGGAAGAAAGAAGGCTCCAAGCAGTCCTGGTGGAAGCCCTGTTCGCCTAGCCTCTCAGACCAGCCCCACAACATTCCCTAACGTTGCACGACACGACCCACGCCCAACCGGTCCCGCCCGTTAGCCCCCGCAACACCACTCAGCGAAGGACACCCGACACGATGGACCTCGCCGGCCACCGCTCCATCGCGCACTGAGGATCTTGTTTCATGCCCTCCGAGGAGCCCATCGCCGAGATCGCCGCCGTCACCGCCTCCCGCACCCGCCCCGCCCGGCTCCCACTACGCCCGGACCAGCAGCGGGCCGTCGACAGCGCGGCACGTCACCTCGCGCGCGCACACAGCCGCGGGCACATGGTGTCGGCCTGCGGCACAGGAAAAACGCTCACCGCGCTGCGGACCGCCGAAGCCCTTGACACCCGACACCTGCTGATCGCCGTGCCGAGCCTGGACCTCATCTCGCAGTGGGCCCGCACAGCCCGCAACGACGGACGCCCAGAGCCGATGATGGCCGTCTCGTCCCTAGCTGCGGCCAAGCACCCGGTCCTGGCCGGAGCAGGCGTCCACAGCACCAACAACCCGGAGTTCCTGGCGACCTGGCTGGCCCGGCACGAGCACGCCACCGTCCTCGTCACCCTCGACTCCCTCCCGAGAATCGAACAGACCCAGCACACTCGCGCTCCCGCACCCACCTTCGACCTCCTGATCGTCGATGAGGCACACCGCACCGCAGGGAGCTGGGACAAGGACTGGACCGTCCTGCACGACCACACCCGCATCCGAGCCGACCGCCGGCTCTACCTGACCGCTACCCCCTACAAATGGGAGCCACCACGCCTGACCGAAGCACCCACCACCCGCCCCCAGCCCAAGCGCACCGCAGCCACCGCCCCCGCCTGGGACACCCCAGCCCTCGTCGCCTCCATGGCGGACATCAAAACCTTCGGCCCCCGCCTCCACACCTACAGCCACGCCGACGCCATCGAAGACGGAGTCCTCGCCGACTACCAACTGGTCGTCCCCACCATCACCGACACCCACCTGCGCACCGTCCTCACCACCCCCGGCACCTACTCCGGCTTCGGCCCGACCGCACGCCGCACCACCGCCCTGCACCTGGCGATCCTCAAAGCGATGACCGAACACGACCTCCACCACGTCATCGTGTACTTCCAACAGGTCGCCGACGCCACCGACTTCGCCCGCCAGTTCCCCCACACCCTGCGCACCCTCACCGAAGACCAACGCCCCGCCTGGACCAACGACCTAGTCGTCCAGTCGATCAACGGCACCCACAACCCCGGCCAGCGCCACGACATCCTGACCGACTTCGCCACCGCCGGCCGCGCCGTACTGACCAACTCCCAAGTACTGGGGGAGGGCGTCGACCTCCCCGCCGTCGACGCCGTCGTCTTCGCCGACCGCACCGCCAGCGTCCGCCGCATCGTCCAAGCCCTCGGCCGCGCCCTACGCAAACCCCCCACCCAGACCACAAAGACCGCCAGCCTCGTCATCCCCGCCTACATCCCCCACGGCGCCGATCCCACCGACCTCCTCGGCACCCCCTACGAAGCCCTCTGGCTCGTCACGGCAGCCCTGCGCCACCACGACCAGACCATCGCCGCACGCGCCCCGCGCACCACCGTCAAACGCCGCCTGGAACAAAACACCCGCACGCTCCTCGCCCGCCGCTACCGCTTCGACTTCACCCTCGACCCCGACGCCATCGCCCAGGCAATGGACCTGATCGCCTGGCCCGCCGACAACGCAACCCTCTCCGCCCCACGCCGGGCCGGCCTCGCAGCCGCGACCCGCTTCCACGCCGAACACCAGCACCTACGCGTCCCCACCAACTACGAAGACGCCTACGGCTACCGACTCGGCACCTTCATCGACGGCCAGCGCACCGCCTACAGACAAGGCATCCTCACCGAAGACTGGACCGCCGAACTCGACGCGCTCGACATGATCTGGGACGACCACGAAGCCACCTGGCAGGGCCACCTCACCACCATCACCGCCTTCCACACCGAGCACGGCCACCTCGCCATCCCCCTCCACCAACCCGGCGGCCAATTCCTCATCAGCCAAAGAGCCCTCGCCCGCAACAACCGCCTCCACCCCGACCGCCACGCCCAGCTCGCCGCTCTCGACCCCCACTGGACCCTCCCGCACGGCCCCGACTGGCACCGCAAATACCACCTCCTACGACGCCACATCGAAGCCGGCCACAGCCCCACCACACTGCGCCGCGACACGATGATCGACGAGGTGAAGATAGGAAGTTGGCTGCACCGCCAGTTCTCCACCTGGAACCAGCTCGCCCCCGGACAACGCGACCTCCTCGCCCGCCTGCAGCTGACCCCGACCGCCACCCCCCTGTCTCCTGCAAGCCAGGCAAGCCCAACCGCAGCGAAGCGGCCCCGCCGCTCCTTCGAGCAGACCGCGCAGATCCTCCGGCTCTTCATCGAGCGCTGGAACCGCCCACCCAGCGCCCGCGAATGGGTCGAGGTCGACGGAGAACGCATCATGATCGGACCGTGGCTCTGCAAGACACGCACCAAACAAAAGGCCGAACAACTTACCGAAGAACAAGACCACTTGATGGCAGAGATCCTCCAAGCGGACTGGACTGCCGACGCACCGAGTAACTGATCGTTTCAATATGAGCTTGTGGGGCGCTTGACGTCGGTGGCCGTAGGTGAGCCGCCACGAGTGGTCACCGACCGGTGGATGACCGTCCCACCGCGGTCTGCGCGTCGGCTGCCGCGAGCACGATGTCAGCCAGTTCTTCGGCGGACTATCCGCCACCCGCGTCGATGCGATCCATACCCAGCCTGTCGATGGCATGCCGCTGCCCCTGGCACACCTCTAAACTTCCGATTCTCAGAGCAGAGAGGACGGCCCGTCAGATGGCTGCGCCGGACGATTCGACATCCCAGAGTGGTGATCCTCGGCCCTCCGACCCGCAGCCGGACGGCAGCGACGGCCAACGGACCCTGCGTCAGCGCATCGCGGGCAGATGGAACAGCCTCGGGCATGTGCGCCAAGCAGGCGTTGTGATCGGAGGCGTGGCCGTTGCAGTGGCGGGAGTCATCCTCATCGTCCTTTCCAACCCCCGCGCGACTGTGCCCTCCGTGTCGGATGAGGAAGCGGAGGAGGACACCGACCTGCTCATCACCCGCCGGTGGACCAACCATGCAGGCGGCTACTTCGTGTGCAGTCACATGGGGTGTGCGAAGAAGGTAGATCCGACCATCTTCCGTCACGACTGCTGCGGCCGCTGCCGGCCCGGCCGGGAGTGCCAGACCGCCGCGCAAAGCGATTACGACGGCCCCGGCGGCTTCGCTCACAACTACTTTGAGGTGGCCCTGCGCCCCGGCATCTGCGAAGACTGCGGCGAACCCCCCGAAGCACACCACTGGGTGTTCGACCGCCATCACGGCGACCGCTACCGCCGGGTCGCCTAAGGAGACCCGTGCGTACGACGGCTCTACGTCACGCTGCGGAAGCCCTCACCAGCCAAGATCATTTCGCGGCGGCTGTTGGGCTCACCGGGCCGGGAAGGTGTTTCGATCGAAACGAAGTGAAACGCCCGCTCGACTCGGTTCGGCCCACCCGAAGCCAGCGCCTAACAGACATGGCCAACATGCCTGACGATCCTCGGATATCTGTCAGGCACGTCCCTGAACAGGGCACTTGCCTCACATGCCTGACGCCCATTTTTCACCTCAGATAACGCCTGTGGCTGCTTCATAGCAACCCACTGCGTGTGAACACGGGCGCATCACGGAGTCGTCGGTGGTGAGCCACCCGGCGGCCGTGTGCGGGACCTGCAGCCTCGCGGCGCGGACGGGCCAGTGTGTCGCCCCCCCAGAACCAGGCCCGTACTGCCGCGGTCCTCGGCCGCATGGGCCGTGAGCGGGGCTGCCCGCCGCCCGCCGCCTGGTGTACACCCACCACCACTGGGATTCCGGATCTTCACTTGGTGAAAGAGCGGGTAACGACCGCCGGTGCCTGCGAAACAACATCTGCCGGAGTTGCCACCCCTGCTGCCAGACTGACACCCATGGCTGGGAGTGCACGTCCCTCGATGCAGGAGCTCATCAACACCCGACGCCGAGCCGGATTTGTAGGACGGCGCCATGAACTCGCCGCCTTCCGCGCGAACTTCGACACGAGCCCGGAAGACCCGGAGCACCGGTTTATCTTCCACGTCCATGGCAACGCAGGCGTCGGCAAGTCCTCCCTGGTACGCGAACTCGTCCACCTCGCACGGGAGCGTCAGGCGCTCACCGCCACGGTCGACGAATCCGTGAACAGTGAGCCGTTTCCAACCTGACGGGTGGTTGGACCGGCAGCCCCGGCGACGGGCATGAAGAAAGCTCCTGGTAGACGGGTTCACGACCAAGATCACC
>NZ_AUKQ01000042.1:0-3452 GCF_000424825.1 Streptomyces sp. CNH287
CCACCACGGCCCGCTACACCACCCCCGACCCCCTCGGCCTGTCCCCAGCCCCCAACCCCCTCGCATACGTCCCCAACCCCCACACCTGGACCGACCCACTCGGACTTGCTCCAAAATACGAGAATCAGATGCCGGAAGATCTGCCGCGCGAGCTGGCAGATGCAGAACGCCTTGGAGTCAGGCCCCTCAAAGTTGGTGACGCAGGGTTTGATGAAGCTGTAAATTCGGGGACTATCAAGTGGGCAATAGACGTAGATGGAGATCTTGCTGTTATTCCAAAACACGTCAATGGTGTCGAGTTGAAGCACCCTGTCATTACAGGTGGAAGGCCGGTATTGGCTGCAGGGGAGGCTGACATAGCAGGACAGAAGGGGGGGTATTTTGGTTTGAGTCTTGACAATAATAGTGGCCACTATAAGCCGTCGATTGAAAGTCTTCAGCGAGGAAAGGATGCATTTGAACGCGCAGGAATCCCCTTCCCCGAGTAAGCGTAATCCACGGATTGCAGATTTGCAGTCCGGAGGGTCAGTCGATACCAGAACCGAGGTGTTGGCTGGTTTGGTCACCGCTCCTGGCGGAAGCAGAGAGTGGGCTCAGGGCTGGGAGGAGGTGCGTGAATATTCCGTGGGTAGGATGCAGAATTCTGATCTCGATGAAAAGATTCGAATCAAGTGGGCGCAAGTAGCTATGTTCGCGATCGCCAGGAAAGAGCAACCCGGGGGAAGGCAGGTATCTGCTGCTGGGGAAGCGAGGATCAGATCCTATTTGATCTGTACGTTTGGTCAAGTTTCCGAGAGTGGTCCACGGAATCTTCGTGACCTGTATGAGTCGACCATCTTGTCCATCGGTGCGACACGTCAAGAGGTGCTGGAAGCGGCCACAGGGTGGCAAAATTCTGATGTGCACGAGATTCTAAGACTGCGACGTATCAAGAATCTACTAAGGCCACTCGAGGATGTGGATGCATATTTGGGGGAAGAATTCAGAGACCCAGAGGTGGTCGATTGGTTGAGCTTGCTTCCTCGTCTGCCATAGCCCCTCCGAGGACATTCGGGTTCCCTTCGTCGAGCTTTTCGATCACAGAAGATCGACGGCATTCCATCGGATGCAGAAAGCCGGTGCGTAGCTGCATGCAGGTACCAGGAGTGCGGTGTCAATTCGTTGAAGCAACGCCTTCGGTCAGGGCGTCTTGGAAGGCTTTTTGTGGTGTGAGGCAGTCGAGGCAGCGGCGGGGCTGGTTGTTGATCTCTTCGGCGATGGTCGGTGATCTCGCTGCCCTTGGGGAGGTAGCGGCGGATGATGCCGTTGGTGTTCTCGTTGGTGGGCCGCTGCCAGGGGCTGTGCGGGTCGGCGAAGTAGACGTCCAGGCCGGTGGCCAGGGTGAGAGCGGCGTGCTGTCCCATTTCGATGCCCCTGGTCCCAGGTCAGGGACGTTTCTGGCCGCGACGGGTGCGGCCGGAGGGCAGCATCACGCCGAGCTTCGCCAGCTCGCCCTTGGGCAGGGCGTAGATCCAGGTGTAGACGGCACCTCGTGGAAGACGGTGGCATTGCCGGCCGCGAGGGAGCCTTCCATGAAGCCCACACAAGGAGCCTTAAATGTGGCGTGAATTGATTCTGCGCATGTATCCACAGGCGGAGCTTGGTCCTTCAGGCTCGGAAGCGGTGCTGGATCGAGTCCAGAGTCGTCTTGGTCAGTGAGGTTTTCTCAGCGGTGATCACTTCCAGATTCCGTTGAGGACGAGGGCGGCGCGGGCGATGTCGCCGATGCGCCTGGGGCTGAGCGTGATGTGCTGCAGGGTGCGCCATCGCTGCTTGAGTTCGGCGGCGGTGCGCTCGCCGAGGGCGCGCGTGTGCCGCAGCAGGGTGTTGAGCGTGCGGGTGTCGACGTGAAGTGTCTGTTCAGGCTTGCCCTTGGGGCGGCGGACGGGGATGCGGATCCCGATGCCTGCTCCGATGTAGCCCTTGTCGGCGAGGGTGGGGAGACCATCGGCTGCCGCCTTGTAGAGCGCGGGCAGAGCGTGGGCTCGGGCGGCGGTGATGTCGGGGGTGGAGCCGGGTTCGACATCGGAGACCCACAGAGGTGTGCCGTCGGGGGCGGACAGGAACTGGATGTTGCCGCCGAACGCCTTGTGTTTCTGGCTGAACCACAGGTCGTTGCCGTTCTCGCGCACACCGGCGACGCGGTCGGACTCGATCAGCGTGCCGTCCAGGATCACATGCGTCAGTTCCTGAAGGTGGCAACGGTCCAGGACTTTGTGCAGGTCGGGGGCTTGGTCGGCGAGGACGTCGATGCCCTCGTGCAGGTAGCGGTAGCCGGTCGCCTGGGAGACGCCGGCGTCGTGGGCCAGGCAGTGCACGCAGCCCCGCTCGCGGAACCGGCGCAGCACCGGAACGGCCTGGCGGAACGGGCCGAGCACCCGGGAGCCTCTTGGTGTGCCGATCCGGCGCCGGTGGGCAGTCAGCAGGCGGGCAAGGTGCTCCACCACATGGCGCGGTACGTCGAGCGTGGCAACATAGGTGACCAACGTGAAGCCTCTGGTTCAGCGGACGATCTTGTGAGAGAGACCCGTCCTACCAGGGGCTTTACGTCTGCCCGCCGCCGGGGCCCCGTTGCCCGTTGCACCCCGAACACACCGGATGCGCCCGCTTCGCGAAGATCATTTCGCTGAGAAAACCTCAGTGGTTGAATAGTGGAGGTTAGACCTTGCAGGAAATCGTTCGATGGTCCAGGAAGTTTCAAGTCTGGCAATACTCCGTTAGCCATGCGACTCTGCTTCTACGTAGCTTTCACCCTAGTGATTATGGCACCAGAATCGATGTCGTGTTTCGGGGCACTGCTCTTATGCTGCTGAAGCCTTCATTTTCCAATTTGCATATCCAAAAGGCGACTCTTGTCGAAGCTCGTGACCTGTCTGAAACGATCAGTGCGGCACTTCAACCGCATGGTGACCTCTATGTGATCAATAATGGAGAAGGGTTTGTTCAGGCAGGAAAGTGTGCCTGGTCTGAGGATGAAGGAGATCATCATACGCCGTCCCGGTTTGGCCCCTTGCGGGGAACCGAATAGTTTGAGCACGGAGTCTGCTTTGTGAGCGGTCGGCCGACATGGACAGCCTCCCAGGTCAGAGGACCTTCCGTCTCCACGTCATGCCCAGAGGGCAGATCCATGTCCGCCTCGACCCGTTCCTTTCTCCGTACGGCCTGTCATCGAGGACTGACAGAGGGATGAGTTGGCGGACGCCGCCTGGCATGCCCGCACGACCCTGTGGGGCACCACCACCTGGAACACCGACGCCACCCGTACACCCCGCTCCGCTTCCCGGGCCAGTACCACGACCCGGAAACCGGCCTCCACTACAACTTCCACCGCCACTACGACCCCACCACGGCCCGCTACACCACCCCCGACCCCCTCGGCCTGTCCCCAGCCCCCAACCCCCTCGCATACGTCC
>NZ_AUKQ01000043.1:0-2723 GCF_000424825.1 Streptomyces sp. CNH287
GAAACTCCGCTGCAGCACCACCCGGATCACAGCCGCCGTCCGTGCCGTCGTCGCCCTCGAACTCGCCACCTGATCAAGATGGAAAAGGCTCAGTGTCCCGGAAGCGCTGGAGACGCTCAGCGGCCAATTCGCCCGGCAAGGGCGGCCACTCAAGGCCCTCGACCGCCTGCTTGAGAGCTACCGTCGGCGGCGGTACGAGGCGGAGTCGGCCGCGTCTCTCGCGCAGCCCGAGCAGGGCCCGACGGCAGGGGTACTGGCCGTGGCCCAGGCGGGGCTGGTGGGTCTGGGCATGCTGCCAGCGGTCGGCGCGCTCGCTGGCGCCGTCGACCCGGCTCAACTTGCCCGTGGCACTGATCATGTCCGGGTCGCCCTCGGCTCCCGCTTCGGCAAGGCCGAGGACGTGCAGCTGCTCCTCGACCCGCTCCAGGTTCTTACACCGGTCCTGATCGCCGAACTGGACCGGGTCGCCGCCGATGCACCGTGGATCGCGCTCTTCTTCGACACCTACGAACGCACCGGCCCCTTCCTCGACACCTGGCTGCACGACATGATCGCCAGCGGCCGGTACGGCTCGCTGCCCGCACACAGCGTGCTCACGCTCTCCGGTCAAGGGCCGCTCGACCCCAACCGCTGGGCGGACTGTGCCGACCTGGTGACCGAATTCCCACTCACATCCTTCACCGACTCCGAAGCCAGGCAGCTCCTCGCTGCCAAGGGAGTGGTGGACGAGGAGGTGGTACGGAACGTGCTCAGGCTCTCCGGGCGGCTACCTGTCCTCGTATCGACCCTCGCCGAGAACGCCGTACGTCAGGGGAGCAGCGACGACCCCAGCTCCACCGCCGTCGAACGCTTCTTGAAGTGGGAGCGGGACCCGGTCCGCCGCGCGGCCGCCCTCGACGGAGCACTGCCGCGGCAACTGGACGAGGACATTTTCAAGGCGGCGCTCACCGCTGTCGCGTCGCGCGGCGACGCGACAGCCCTGTACGGCTGGCTGCGCACCCTGCCCTTCGTAACGGGGAGCGGCGGCATCGTCCGCTACCACGACGTTGTACGCGACCCGATGCTGCGGCTCCAGCGCACCACGTCGCCTGATCGATGGCGCGCAGCCCACAGCCATCTGGCGGAGTCATTCGGGCGACGCCGAGAAGCGGCCGGAGCCGGGATGGCGCGTTGGGCGCAAGTGGAGCACGACCCCTGGTGGGCGGAACGCCTGGAGGAGACATACCACCTGCTGTGCGCAGAGCCGAGAACCGCGCTCGCACAAGCACTCGGAGACGGCCCCTGGGCGTGCAGCAACGGAGGGGAGGCGGCACGCCGCTGGGCCCAGGCGATCACCGAAGCGGGCGAGGCATCCGGGGACGACACGTTGCGGGACTGGGGAGGGGATTGTCTTGCCGCGGTGCGGGACGAGCAGCGTGGCGTCGAGAAGCTGCTTGGGCGGCTTCTTTCCCGAACGGAACTTGACGAACCGGCACGCGCCAATGCCTTGATGGTCCGGGGCGAATGCCACAGTCGTGCGGGGATGTATGACGCGGCGTTGGCCGACTTCAACCAGTCGATTGCCCTGGCACCCGACAAGCCCCGCCCCTACACCGGCCGAGCTTTGATTCACCGCGCACTCGGTCAGTACGAGAAGGCGCTGGAGGACCACGACCGGGCTGTCGAGCGGCGAATACACGGTGTGCGTACCTACTGGCACCGGGGGGAGACCTACAGGATGGCGGACCGTCACGATGAGGCGATCGCCGACTTCGACCGGGTATTAAGCATCGAACCCGGTCACGTGTGGGCGCTGGCCAGCCGGGCGCAGGCGGCACACAGCCAGGGGCGCTCTGCGGCGGCGCTAGCCGACCTTGAGCACGCCTTGGACATCAAGCCCGACCACATCTGGTCCCTGGTGCGTCGGGGCCGTGTACGCCGTTCGCTGGGCGACACCGCCGGGGCGTGGGCAGATCTGGACCGGGCAATGGCGTTGTCACCGCAGAACGCGTGGATCGTAGGCGAGAGAGGAGAGTGTCTGCGGCAGGAAGGGCGGCACGAAGAGGCGATCGCCGAGTACGACCGTGCCCTTGGACTGGATCCCGGATATGCCTGGGCGCTCGGCAGACGGTCAATGGCGAACGAGGCACTCGGCAGACGGGCGCAGGCCCTGGCAGACCTCGACTGTGCCCTCGCCCTGAATCCGTCCTACAGCTGGGCTGCCACGCAGCGCGAGCGCATTCGCACCGAAATGCCGTGACAGTTCAGTGCGCCAGCTCCTGCACGGACGCCACCTGTTGCACCATCACATCGAGACCGGACATACGACCCGCTGCACCACTAGCTCACTACCTGGACCCCACTCAGGGACGGCCAGCGCGAACCTCTTCACCAGCCTCGACTTGACCGACGATCAAGTCCCGTTCGCTGTACTGAGCCACGCCGGCATACGGACCCGCTGCCATTCCTTCCAACAGACAGTCGGCTCCTGCGGTCTGTTCGTCCAGCGCTCGGGAGAGATGGCGACAACTGGTGAACGCGTCATGATCGGACAGGCTCCCAGCCAAGTTTCAGATTTCCCATAGTTTTTTGCTTCCATAGCTTCGCTGAAGCAGGGCAGGTGCATTGCGATGGCGCGGTGCCGGAACAGAACCCGGCGTACAGTCCGTCACGCGCCTAACACTCCTACCTAACTGCTGAGTTGAGGAATCCGCAGAGCGGATTCCGTCAGGCTCGGATCGCGG
>NZ_AUKQ01000044.1:0-2728 GCF_000424825.1 Streptomyces sp. CNH287
TACCCCCGCGTCACACCCACACCCGCCACATACAACTCCCCCACCACACCCACCGGCACCGGACGCAAAAACCCATCCAGCACATACACCCGCAGGTTGTCCGAGGGGACGCCGATGGCGGGCCGCCCCTCGCCGGTGAGGCGGTGGAACATCGCGTCCACGGTGCACTCGGCCGGGCCGTAGAGGTTGTACACCGACAGCCCCTCGACCTCGCGCAGCGCGTTCCACAGGTCGTCGCCGACGTCCTCGCCGCCCAGCGCCAGGACCGAGACGCGGTGCTCCCCCGCCGCCGCCTCCGCCTCGAAGACCCCGGCCGCCAGCAGCTGGCGCGCCACCGACGGGGTGGTGTCGAGCACGTCCACCGCGGACCGGCGGGCGTACTCCACCATCCCCATCGCGTCCTTGCGCGTCTCGTCGTCCACGATGTGCAGCTCGTTGCCGCCGACCATCCACAGCAGCTGGCTCCAGGAGGCGTCGAAGCCCAGGGAGTTGGTGAGCGCGGCGCGCAGCGGACGGCCGCCCGCGCGCTCCCGCTCGGGCGTGAAGAAGTTCGCCCGATGGCTGTGGAACATGTTCGCCAGGTTGCGGTGCTCGACCGCGACGCCCTTGGGACGGCCGGTGGAGCCGGAGGTGTAGACGGCGTACGCCAGCCGCGCGGGCACCAGCGGGCCGCGCCGGTCCGCGTCGGTGAGGTCGGTGGCGTCCGTACCGTCCGACGGCGGTGCCAGCCGTGCCAGCTCCTCCAGCAGCAGCGTCGGTACGTCCTCGGGCAGCGGCCCGCTCGTCGCGGCGGTGGCCAGGATCAGCACCGGGTCGGCCTCGGCGCAGATCGCGGCGACGCGCTCCGCCGGGTGGTCGCCGTCGACGGGCAGGTAGCCGGCGCCCGACTTGAGGACGGCCAGGATCGCGGTGACCGCGTCGGTGGTGCGCGGTAGCGCCACGCCGATCATCCGGTCCGGGGCGGCGCCGTGCGCCACCAGCAGCCGGGCGAGGCGGTTGGCGTCGGCGTTCAGCTGCCGGAAGGTGAGCCGGGTGGCGCCGCCGACGAGGGCGGTCGCCTCCGGCGTCGCGCGCGCCTGCGCCTCGAACAGCTCGGGCAGGGTGTGCCCGGGGTGGTCGGCGATCCGGCCGCTGGCCACCCGCAGCAGCTCCGCGCGCGCTCGCGGGGTGACCGACGGCAGCTGTCCGGCGGGGGCGTGCGGGCGCTCGGCGATCTCCGCCAGCAGGCCGTGCAGCCGCTCCAGCAGGGCGGACGCCGCCTCGGCGGTGTAGACGTCGTCGCGGTAGTTGAGTTCGAGGCGGAGCCCGTCGCCGGGGTAGACGGCCAGGCTCAACGGGTAGTGGGTGCCCTCGGGGGTGTCCTCGGCCGCGTCGCGCAGCACCCGGATGGTGAGTCCGGCCACGGACGCGCCGCTGACCGCCTCGTCGACGGGGAAGTTCTCGAAGGCGACGGTGGAGTCGAAGAGTTCGCCGTGGCCCACGGCCCGGTGGATGTCGGCCAGACCGAGGTACTGGTACCCCATGAGGTCGGTCTGCTCCCGCTGGACGCGGCTCAGCAGCGCGCCCACCGACTCGGCGGGGTCGATCCGCACCCGGGTGGGCACGGTGTTGATCAGCAGGCCCACCATGCGGTCGCTGTCGGGGAGTTCGGGCGGGCGCCCGGCGACGGTGCTGCCGAAGACCACGTCGCGCTGCCCCGTCAGCTCGGACAGCAGCAGCCCCCACGCGGCCTGCACCACGGTGTTGGCGGTCACCTCCCGGGCGCGGGCCGCGGCGGTGATCCGCGCGGTGGTGGCGGCGGAGAGTTCGCTCACCACGCGGCGCTGCCCGTGGTCGGAGGCACCGGTGCCGGCGCCGCCGGCGACCAGCGTCGGCCCCTCCAGGCCGGACAGCGCGCCGCGCCACGCCTCCTCGGCGGCCCCGCGGTCCTGGGCCTCCAGCCACGCCAGGTAGTCCGCGAACGGGACCACCGGCTCCAGCCCCGCGTCGGTACCCCCGTCCCGGTAGATCCGGAACAGGTCGCTCAGCAGCAGCGGCAGGGACCAGCCGTCCAGCAGGATGTGGTGGTGGGTGAGGACCAGCACGTGCGCGTCCTCGGCCAGCCGGACCAGGGTGATCCGCAGCAGCGGCGGCCGGGCCATGTCCAGCCGCCGCGCACGGTCCTCGGTCAGCAGCCGGGACAGCCGCAGGCTCCGCTCCTCGGGGGCGAAGCCCGAGAGGTCGGCCTCCTCCCAGGGGAGGGTGACGGTACGGGCCACCGCCTGGAGCGCCTCACCGGAGCGGCGGCGCAGGAACGCGGCGCGCAGGGCGGCGTGCCGCGCCACCAGGGCCTCGCAGGAGGTCCGCAGGAGGTCGCGGTCGAGGGTGCCGCTCAGCTCCAGCGGGGTCTGCATGTGGTAGAAGTCGACGGCTTCGCCGCCGTCGGCACCGTCGTAGAGGGCGTGGAAGAGCATGCCCTGCTGGAGCGGGGTGAGCGGCAGGGCCGCCTCGAGGGATGTCTGCTTCACTGCGTGGCCTCCCACTGGGCTTCCAGCTCATCGAGTTCGTCGGCCCGGAGCGCGACGAGGCTCCGGGTGCCGCCCGCGTCCGGCGGGGTGGGGGGTGGGGTGTCTCCGGTCCGGCCGCGGGGGACCTGGCGGGCAACCAGCGCCAGCTTGGCGATCGTCTTGTGCACGAACACATCACGCGCCGAGATCACCACACCCGCACGATGCGCCCGCGCCGCCAA
>NZ_AUKQ01000045.1:0-2285 GCF_000424825.1 Streptomyces sp. CNH287
CCACGCAAAACGCTCGGCTGGAAAACCCCAGCCGAGCGCCTGCGTGATCTACTGACGACCACGTAGACCGTCAGGTGTTGCGAGGACCCTAAGAATCCGCCACACCTGACGGGGCATCAAATTTGCAACCGCACTTTCTGCTGGTGAGAAAGCCGCCAGAAGCCTGTCATTGCCGGGCAATGACCTCCACATGAAACTCGCGCATGACTGAATGGATCGACTCCATAAAGCCGTCCCCTAGATGATCACGTGAGGCCTGATAGTTACGCCACACAATACTGGACAGAGGAGCCGTTCCCTCAGGAGATAGGCAATCTGCGACAGCGTCGAGGTTCGACCCAAAATAGCCCCTGGGGCCATTTACCGCCTCTCCCAAGGCGCAGTAGAAACTCGACGTCGTGAAGATATTCACCCCATCGAGATAAACAACTTCATCCAGTCCGTAGCTCGCGGCTTTCTTGCCAGAAGCGAACCATGAATTCTGGACAACATGAAGCCAAGTTTCATGGTAGCGCGACGGCCACTGAAGCCACTCATCCATCGCGCCCTCGACCCTTGATGCCCAATGCCGCCACACTTCTCCCGCCGCAGAGTATTCACATACGCTACCAAGGAACTGATAAGTCGCATTCGAGGGAGAATTCTCCACCAAGCCATGGCGGCCGGTTCGGACAACCCGCCCGATGCAGTAGTCGCCAATCTTCACCCCCTGAGAGTTCACGACCTCGAGATTCGCATCCTCGACCTTCCGCCTAGCATGCGCAATCTGGTGAACGCGAATGAAGGTAGCTTCCGGAGGGTGCACCTCTTGCTCACCAAAGAACCCGCGGACATCTTCCGCCAAAACAATCAGGTCCTGAGATTCATCATCGATGAGCCGATACAGTGGGAAACTCTCAAACTTCATGAAGGGTCGACCAATCGCCTCTAGATTACGACAGTTTGTGATACGCCGTAGCGGCATCAGCAAGATGCCGCTACGGCGTATCACTCGAACCAGGCTATTTACCAGCCGGAATCAGGGAAGTGTGGCGCGCTGAACTTCTGAATTTTCCTATAGTGAGTCGATGTCCATCCGTAGACCTCGACGCCATTCTTCTCCACGACCAGGATCCGGTCAGTCTCCGGGCGCCCCGGAACTCGATACTCCTTGGCGCCTGCCCACCATGAATGCTCCCGACCACTGTACGTATTATGCGATCTGATTTCCCCCAACCTGACCGCATCGTACGCCTCAGCAATCTTCTTGCTCATCCCTTGAGGCAAACCGTCAGACAGTTTCCCCTTGGGGCAGTTGCTGTTGTGTGCGAGTACCGGGGTGTCGCCCGCCAGCACATAGTACGTGTGGGTGTTGTTGATGGTGAGGTTGTGGGTGGTCTGGTGTTTGGTGTGGTGGCGGGTGGTGGTGAGGGTGGCGGTGTTGCCGTTGGGGGTGTGGAGGGTCATGCCTGCGGTGAGGTCGCCGGCGTTGATCCATTTGTTTTCGGAGGGGGACCAGAAGGGGTGGGTGGTGGTGGAGATGAGGGAGGCGGTGTCGCCGTCCGGGGTGGTGATGGTGAGGTCGGTGAAGTGTTTGTCGTCCTTGGTGACGATGGTCGCGACGACTGTGCGGGTTGTTGTCTTGCCGGTCTCGGGGTCCGTGGCCAGAACCTTGTCGCCGAGTTCGATGTCCTCGATGTTCTTGCGGGTACCGTCAGCCAGGAGGACCTGGGTGCCGGGGGTGAAGCTGTCGCAGCCCTTGGCTTTCTTGCCTATTTTGAAGAGTTTTCCGGCTTTGAAAACGGGGATGTCGGTGGCGGCCCAGCCGCAGGAAGCTAGGTTGCGTTCGCCGAAGCAGCGTTTCCATTCTGCGGGGTCGGGGAGAAATGCTTTGGCGATGTCCCAGGGGGAAAGGTCACCTTTGGGGCGGGGGGTGTGTTCCTGCCACATCCCGCACACGGCATTGTAGCCGGGAACGCACTCCTGCTTCTCGTGCCGGGCTTTGACCCGTGTGACGATGCCGGTTCCGTACTTGGTGATACCCGAGTACCTGGTCCTGTATTTCTGGTATCCCCCGGGTGAGGGGGAGTGGTTGACCGTTTTCTTGAAGCGGGAGCCGCCTGTGGGTTTGCCTTTCCAGGAAAGGCTGCCGTCTCCGCGGGTCTGTACGCCTGTTCCGCACCCCTCGGCGAACTGACCCCCGCAAGCGAGCATTTCGCCGGTGGGGTCGCTGTAGGTGTGGGGGTTGTTGTTGGCGTAGGTGTAGCCGTGGATCTGCTGGGGGTCGGTGAGATCCATGAGCGGGT
>NZ_AUKQ01000046.1:0-2085 GCF_000424825.1 Streptomyces sp. CNH287
GTGGCTGGGCGCGCTGTTGGGTGTCTGAGGGTACGGGCGTGAGTCTGTGTTCTTGGTGCCGGTCCCGGTGAACTTCAGCTTCGGCTGGGGGTGGTGGGTGGCTGGTTGTTGTTTGAGAACTGCACAGTGGACGCGAGCATCTGTGGCCAAGTTTTTAAGGGCGCACGGTGGATGCCTTGGTACCAGGAACCGATGAAGGACGTGGGAGGCCGCGATAGGCCCCGGGGAGTTGTCAACCGAGCTTTGATCCGGGGGTGTCCGAATGGGGAAACCCGGCAGTCGTCATGGGCTGTCACCTGCACCTGAATGTATAGGGTGTGTGGAGGGAACGCGGGGAAGTGAAACATCTCAGTACCCGCAGGAAGAGAAAACAACAGTGATTCCGGGAGTAGTGGCGAGCGAAACCGGATGAGGCTAAACCGTATGTGTGTGATACCCGGCAGGGGTTGCATGTACGGGGTTGTGGGAGTTGTCTTTGATCGTTCTGCCGGACGGTCGGTGAGTCATAAATTGTGTGTGTAGGCGAAGGGCATGCGAAAGGCCCGGCGTAGAGGGTAAGACCCCCGTAGCTGAAACATGTGCAACTCATCTGATGGCCACCCAAGTAGCATGGGGCCCGAGAAATCCTGTGTGAATCTGGCGGGACCACCCGTTAAGCCTAAATATTCCCTGGTGACCGATAGCGGATAGTACCGTGAGGGAATGGTGAAAAGTACCCCGGGAGGGGAGTGAAAGAGTACCTGAAACCGTGTGCCTACAAGCCGTGGGAGCGTCGCCGTACATGCTTGCATGTGCGGTCGTGACTGCGTGCCTTTTGAAGAATGAGCCTGCGAGTTTGCGGCATGTTGCGAGGTTAACCCGTGTGGGGGAGCCGTAGCGAAAGCGAGTCCGAAGAGGGCGTTTGAGTAGCGTGTTCAAGACCCGAAGCGGAGTGATCTAGCCATGGGCAGGGTGAAGCGGAGGTAAGACTTCGTGGAGGCCCGAACCCACCAGGGTTGAAAACCTGGGGGATGACCTGTGGTTAGGGGTGAAAGGCCAATCAAACTCCGTGATAGCTGGTTCTCCCCGAAATGCATTTAGGTGCAGCGTCGTGTGTTTCTTGCCGGAGGTAGAGCACTGGATAGGCGATGGGCCCTACCGGGTTACTGACCTTAGCCAAACTCCGAATGCCGGTAAGTGAGAGCGCGGCAGTGAGACTGTGGGGGATAAGCTCCATGGTCGAGAGGGAAACAGCCCAGAGCATCGACTAAGGCCCCTAAGCGTGTGCTAAGTGGGAAAGGATGTGGAGTCGCAGAGACAACCAGGAGGTTGGCTTAGAAGCAGCCATCCTTGAAAGAGTGCGTAATAGCTCACTGGTCAAGTGATTCCGCGCCGACAATGTAGCGGGGCTCAAGCACACCGCCGAAGTCGTGTCATTGCAGCATGTACCCCCAACGGGGGCTGTGATGGGTAGGGGAGCGTCGTGTGCCGGGTGAAGCAGCCGTGTAAGCGAGTTGTGGACGGTTCGCGAGTGAGAATGCAGGCATGAGTAGCGATACGCACGTGGGAAACGTGCGCGCCGATTGACTAAGGGTTCCTGGGTCAAGCTGATCTGCCCAGGGTAAGTCGGGACCTAAGGCGAGGCCGACAGGCGTAGTCGATGGATAACCGGTTGATATTCCGGTACCCGCTGTGGAGCGCCAAACATTGAATCAGGCGATGCTAAGTCCGTGATACCGCCCTGATCTCTTCGGAGTTGAGGGGAGTGGTGGAGCCGATGAACCGGACCTGTAGTAGGTGAGTGATGGGGTGACGCAGGAAGGTAGTCCAGCCCGGGCGGTGGTTGTCCCGGGGTAAGGGTGTAGCCCGTTGTGCAGGTAAATCCGTGCAACATACAGGGTGAGACCTGATGCCGAGCCGATTGTGGTGAAGTGGATGATCCTGTGCTGTCGAGAAAAGCCTCTAGCGATGTTTCATGGCGGCCCGTACCCTAAACCGACTCAGGTGGTCTGGTAGAGAATACCGAGGCGTTCGGGTGAACTATGGTTAAGGAACTCGGCAAAATGCCCCCGTAACTTCGGGAGAAGGGGGGCCACACCTGGTGAG
>NZ_AUKQ01000047.1:0-1846 GCF_000424825.1 Streptomyces sp. CNH287
ACCGGAGAACCACCCTTCGGGAACCCCCCAGGAGGAAGGCGCCTTCAGACAGCCGGACCGAACCAGCGCTCCAACGCCTGAGCCAAACCCTCCCCCGACCCCCGCGGCGACGACACCCACGCCACATAACCATCCGGACGCACCAACACCCCCGGCGGCAAAACCCCCCCACCAACCCCAGCAACAACGCCAGGAACAGGAGCAGCCCCGGCAGCAGCACCGGCGCCGGCAGCGGGAGCGGCGTCAGGAGCAGCCCCGGCAGCAGCACCGGCGCCGGCAGCGGGAGCGGCGTCAGGAGCAGCCCCGGCAGCAGCACCGGCGCCGGCAGCGGGAGCAGCCCCGGCGTCGGGGGCGGGGGTGTCGCCGGGGTCGGCGACCACGCACTCCACCCGGCCCGCCCACCCGGCCGCCTCAGCCGCCAGCGCGGCACCCTCACCCCCGAGCAGCAGCACCCCCCGCCCCGCACGCAGCAACTCGAAACGGCTGGTCTTGCTCCCCGCCACCACCAGCTCCCCGTCCGGCAGCCGCCGCCCCAGCAGCGGATGATCCCCGCCACCGACCTCATGCCGGATGTCCAGACCCGTCACCATCCCCACCAGATGCCGCTGCACCTCAGGGAACCGCGTCAGCTCCGTGAACACCTCACGCAGCGGAGCGATGTCCTCACCACCCAGATAAAGCGACCGCTGCGCCAGCGTGTTCGCCAAAATCCGCGCCCCCACCGGATGCCGCTCACTGTGATACGTATCCAGCAGACTCTCCGGCGCCTGCCCCGACACCACCAGACCCAGCTTCCACCCCAGATTCACCGCGTCCTGCACACCCGCACTCATACCCTGCGCACCGATCGGCAAATGCACATGCGCCGCATCCCCCGCAACAAACACCCGCCCCCGCCGATACACCTCCGCCTGACGCGACACATCCGTCGTCGACGACACCCACAACGGCGTCGCCCCACTGATATCCACCCCCGACAAACGCCCGAAAGCCTCCGCCACCTCATCAAAAGAAATCGGATCCGCACTCCTGCGCAACGGCTCCGCAGCATCAAAATAGATAACCCGGCTCCGATCCGGCCCCAACGGCAGAACCATCACCATCCCACCCGGAACCCGCTCACCACTGAAACGCGGCTCCAACCGCACACCCGCCACATCCGCAAACCGCAACTCCACCACCGGATCAGAACCCGGAAAACCGATCCCCGCACACCCACGCACCACCGAACGCGCCCCATCACACCCCACCACATAACCCGCCCGCACCACCCGCTCACCACCACCATCCACATCCCGCAAACTCACCACCACACCCCCCTCCCCCTCATCCACCACACCCACCACCTCCACACCCCGCTCCACCGACACACCCAACTCCCCCACCCACCCCGCCAACATCCCCTCCGTCACCGACTGAGGCACCCCCCGCGCCCCGAACGAACCACCCTCCACCACCCGATAATCCAACGACACCCCACCAAAATGACCCACAGGAATCACCCCCACACCCCCCAACCGCCCCAACAACCCCCGCATCCCGAACTCCTCCACCGTCCGCGCTGAAAAACCCAACGCCCGCGACTCCCCCACCGCCACCCGCAACCGCTCCACCACACCCACCGAAACCCCCGCCAAACCCAACTCCCCCGCCAACATCAACCCCGACGGACCACCCCCCACCACCAACACACCCACATCCACACCCGACACAGAACCCACACCCGACACAGAACCCACACCCGAACCCGAAACCACCACAACCAACACCCCAAACCCCAACACAAACCCCGACAACAACACCCCCCACCCTCCCCAAAACCCCCCACCCCCAACAACCAACCCCC
>NZ_AUKQ01000048.1:0-1630 GCF_000424825.1 Streptomyces sp. CNH287
TGCGCAGCTCAGAGGGATAGGAGGAAGGGCGTGCCATGACTCAATCCTTTCACGGAATCGAGTCTCCACCGAACCCGGAACGGTTCAGGCGCATGTTGAAGGCGGGCGGCCGGCTGGGTGAGTGGGGCGGTGTCGTCATGATGCCGGAGTGCTCCTGATCGAGGACGTTCGGTTTTCCTGCTTGCGAGCTGTGCGTCTGGTGTTGCCAGCCGGGGACTCGGATTCCGGGGTGTCGGACGGATGCGGCAGACACCGCTGGGAGGATCCGGTACGGCTGTTTGTGCGGGGGTGGAGCCGGGAGCGTGCGCCCGCGGTCTGTTGGCGCGTGCGGCGGTTCAGGGGGTGCTGTGCCGGTGGCGTGCGGTCCAGCGCATGTCGAGGGCTTCCAGGGCGTCCAGTTGTTCTCGGGAGAGGGTTTGCGGAGCGCGTCGTTTCTCGGCGATCCACCTCCCCAGGGCGAAGGCGGGGCCGTCCTCGCAGGTGTAGCTGTGGGGAACGTCCAGGTGATGGTGGCGGCGGCGGTAGGCGTAAGCGGCCCGGAGTCCTCGGGCGAAGGCCCACTGGGAGGCGCCGCGGGGTCGGCGCAGCAGGAGGGCCAGGGGGTGCTCGATGGGGAGGTCGCCCAGGAGGTGGTGCTGGTAGGGCTCGAGCTTGTCGAGTTTGTCGATCTGCTGGGCCAGCCATTGGGTGAGTGGAGGGGCGGCAGCGGTGAGTTGGTGCGGGCTGGGAAAGATCAGTGTGTTGTCGCGCGCGGCAGCGCGGGCGCGGGCGTAGGTGCGCTTCCATACAGCTGTGCCTTTGGCGTTCCACCAGGGGTAGATCTCGTTCAGGGCCCGTTGGTAGCAGTGGGGCAGACGGCGGGTGTTGGCTTCCCTTCGGCGCTCGGCGACCCAGCGGCCCAGGTACAGGCCTTGGTGTTGCTCGGCCCACAGGGGGGCGAGGTGTCCGTGGCGGGTGACGTAGTCGCGGGCGATGAGGAGCTTGCGCTCGATGCTGTGCGGAGGGTGCTCCCAGATCATGCCGAGGGTGTCCAGTGCGGTGATGCGTTCGGGCATGAGCAGGCCGTTCTTGCGCATGGAGCGCTGCACGCCGACCCACCAGCCGAGGTGGAAGAAGCCGTCGTGGAGGTAGAGGCTGGGGACATCGAGGTGGCCGTGTTGGGTGTGGAAGTCTGCGGCGACCTCGAAGGCAGCCTCCCATACGCGGTTGGGGGCCATGACGTCGTTCAGGTCGAGAACGGGGATGATCTCGTCGGCGTGTTCCGGGGGCGGGGCGAGCTGGGGGGCGGTGGCGTCGCTCGGGTACCGGAAGTGGTCGACGAGGTGGAAGGTGTGCTCGTCGTAGACGTCGAGGTCGATGAGGACCCGGTAGATCAGGTGGAAGGCGCTCTTCTTGACGGCCTCTTCGAGGGTTTCGCCGGGGGCCATGTAGATGGGGATGACGATGGTGGAGATCTTGTTGTCGCCGGGAGTCTGGCGCAGGGCACGTCCGATGGACTGGACGATGTCGATGGTGCTGGTCTTGGGGTGGGCGAACAGCAGGGAGTCGATGGCGGGGATGTCGACGCCTTCGGCACAGCAGCGGCAGTTGGTGAGGACGGCCCGGCGGGGCGGCTGCTGTGAGGCGGGGG
>NZ_AUKQ01000050.1:0-1375 GCF_000424825.1 Streptomyces sp. CNH287
GCGCCTTGGCGGCGGCTTGGCGGCGGGCGGGGCGAGGGCGGCGGGCCGGGGGGCTGACGGGCCGTCTGGAACGGGCGCTGAAGGGTGGGTCGGGCCTTGCCGCGGCGGGCCGGGCGGCGGTGCCCGACCGCCTCCGGTCAGCTACCCGCATACTCGCGGCATAACGCCACGAAGGGGGGTCCGCCCCGCAGGGACGGGGCCCGGTTTCGTTGCCACCACCTCCGATGAGCCGGTAGTTTTCCCGGCACGCGCGCGCAGACTTGGTATCCACGGGGGAAGGGGCACCATCATGCGGCCTGCGAACCATGCCCGCGCTGCGGGCGGGCCGGATCACGCGGGGCTCACCGCGCAGGGCGTCGTCGCGCTCGGCGCAGGTGCCGGCCCGTGCGGCGGGCGGCTGCGGAGGCCGTTACGGGGTGAGGCGGCCGGGTTGTCGGACGCCGCCCGCGCCGGAATACGCGGCATATGACGCACGCGGTAGCCGCGGGCACCTCACCTCGCGGGCCGGCCAGCTCCCGCCCGCTGCGCGGGGGTACGGCGCCTGCGCCGCCGCAGGCTGCTCCCCCGGCGCTGGTGGAGTTCCGCGCGCTGGGCCCGGTCGAGGCGGTGGTCGCCGGCGCGCAGGTGGATCTGGGCGCGCCCAAGCAGCGGGCGCTGCTCGCGCTGCTGGTGAGCCGGGTGGGTCAGCCGGTGACGGTGGATGTGATGCTGGAAGCGCTGTGGGCGGGGCATCCGCCGCCGTCGGCGATGACCTCGCTGCAGGCGTATGTGGCGAATCTGCGGCGGGTGCTGGAGCCGGATCGGGCTCCTCGGACGCCGGCGCGGGTGCTGCGCACCTGTCCTCGAGGCTATCTGCTGGAGCGCGGCGTTGTCGACGTGGACGTCCACCGCTTCGGTGAGCGCGCCACGGCGGGGTGGCAGGCGTGGGACCGGGGTGATCCGCGGCTGGCGCTGGGCGAGTTCGAGTCGGGGCTGGCGCTGTGGCGCGGCCAGGTCTACGCGGAGGTGGCCCACGCCACGTGCGTGATGCCGGAGGTGGCGCGGCTGGAGGAGTTGCAGTTATCGGTGGTCGAGGCGCGCTGCGCGGCGCTTTTGGCGGTGGGCGCGCATGTGGTGGCGGTGGCCGAGCTGGAGGCGCTCATCCAGGCGCATCCGCTGCGCGAGTACAGCTGCGAGCTGCTGAGTCTGGCGCTGTACCGGGCCGGGCGGCAGGCGGACGCGCTGGGTGTGCTGCGCACCAACCACAAGCGGCTCGCCGAGGAGTTGGGCATCGATCCGCGTCCGGCGCTGCAGCATCTTGAGCGCGAGATCCTCAACCAGGCGCCGGGGCTGGACTGGCAGCCGGCCCCGGCCGGCGGGGCGGTCGGCGGGGCGG
>NZ_AUKQ01000051.1:0-1338 GCF_000424825.1 Streptomyces sp. CNH287
TGAACCGTTCCGGGTTCGGTAGAGACTTCAGTTTGTGGTTGTGACCTGGGGTTTCGTGGCCATGAAGTAGTAGTTGGTCTCGTACTCGGCGGGTGGGATGTGCCCTATTTCACCGTGGAGTCGGCGGTGGCAGTACCAGTCGACCCATTCCGCGGTGGCCAGCTCAACCTGGGAGAGCGTCCTCCAGGGTCGCCCGGGTTTGATCAGCTCGGTCTTGAACAGGCCGATCGTGGACTCCATGAGGGCGTTGTCGTAGGCGTCGCCGACGGAGCCGATCGAGGCCGCGATGCCGGCGGCGTCCAGGTGCTCGGCGAGTCGGAAACTCGTGTATTGCGAACCGGCATCGGAGTGATGTATCAACTCGCCCCGCTGATGCGGCTGTTCGTCGCGGTCACGTTGCCACAGGGCCATGTCCAGCGCGTCCAGGACGAGCCGTGTCTCCTTCGACAGGGCGGCGGACCAGCCGACGATCCGGCGGGAGAAGGTGTCCACGACGAAGGCGACGTAGACCACTCCCGACCAGGTGCTGACGTGAGTGAAGTCGGCGACCCAGCAGCGGTTGGGGGCCGGCGCGACGAAGTTGCGGTCCAGCAGGTCCGGCGCCCGCTCGACGCTGCCGTCCGGGATCGTGGTGATGATCTTCTTCCCCCGGACGGCACCGGCGACACCCAACTCGCGCATCAGGCGTTCGACGGTGCACCGGGCCACGAGGTGACCCTGGCGGTGCAGCTCACGCCAGACCTTCCTGGCCCCGTAGACACGGTAGTTGACCTCGAAGATCTGCTGGATGAGCGGCTTCAGCTCCGCATCACGGACGGTGCGGGCCGCCGGGGCCTGGAGGCGTTTGTGGTGGGCGTAGTAGGTGGAAGGGGCGATCTTGCAGTCGTGCTCGGTGAGCACGCGGCAGATCGGCTCGACACCGCCGAAGCGGGCCCGGTGCTCGTCGATGAACGCTACGAGCGTGTGTGTGGCCGGTCGAGCTCGGCCGCGAAGAAACTCGCCGCAGCCTTCAAGATGTCGTTCGCCCGCTTCAGCTCGGCGATCTCCTTCTTCATCGCCTTGATCTGCGCGGACTCCTCCGTGGTCGTCCCCGGCCGTTGCCCGGAGTCGACCTCGTCCCGCTTCACCCAGTTCCGCAGGGTCTCGGCCGAACCGATCCCGAGCTTCTGGGCGACCGCCCTCAAGGCGGCCGACTCGTTCGGATAGTCACCACGGACCTCGGCGACCATACGGACCGCTCGTTTGCGCAGCTCAGAGGGATAGGAGGAAGGGCGTGCCATGACTCAATCCTTTCACGGAATCGAGTCTCCACCGAACCCGGAACGGTTCAGGCGCATG